>JBBRMD010000083.1:0-23950 GCA_038231015.1 Candidatus Obscuribacterales bacterium | reverse complement strand
GGTGGAGGTGCAGGCGGCGGCGGTGGTGGAGCCACTACTGGCGGTGGCGCCGCAGCAGAAGCTGGATTTGGAACAAAAGGGACACCCAAAATTGGATATGTGTAGGTGCGCGCGTACGGTATATAACCATCACTTAATGCCGTACCAAAGAAACCGATGGGCACAGGCAAGCGCACATTACAGCGAGTGGTAACGGCAACATAAGGCGAACCTGTCGGAGGAGTGAAATAAATAAAATCGTTTGGTGCAGTTGTAGTCACTGACGGCTGGGTAACAAAGAAGCCATCTGTACGGTGAGCAGCAGCGGCTTGCTTGGCAGCATTCAGGCCAGAGGCAGCGGTATTGGTAGAAGCTGCCGCTCTAGCGGCATCGCGAGCAGCCGAATCAAGCACAGAATAGCCGCAGACAACGATCAACATGTCAAAGCCGAGCACTGTAAAGACGACAAGCAGAAGAGCTGTGATTGCAATCTCAATCGACATACTTGCCGACATAGCACGCTTTCTTGTTGATGCTCGGTATTTGATTTTTAGCATTAAGTTTAGAACCTATTGAAGCACTACAAGACTGCGAGCAATTGTTTGAAAGGCGTTATTTAGATCAGCCGAGTTGGTGACTGAAACATAAATGGCGTTGTTTCCTGAACGATAGGCAATTCCTGGCTGAGCGGCACTATCTCCCAAAACAGCATCTTCTAGCGGCTTAATAGCGGCGTTTTGCGATAGCCCGATAGTGTAGATCGGAATACTTTTGCTCTTAGCCAAATCAGCTTCAGTAAAGGCAGCAGCCTTGGCGGCTGCATCTCCACCAGGCAAGTTCGGAACACCATCGGTAAACAAAACAATGGCCTTCTTGGCTTTGGGACGAAACTTACTGGTGTCGGTTAGCTCGGTAATCGCTTCGTGTAGAGAAAGTGAAATACAAGTCTTTCCTGTCGGTCTCAGGGGCAGAGTTGTAGTTGTACCGTCTACTGCTTCGTTGACTTCTGTGTAATTAGATTGAGTCTTATTTAAACTAATCAGCGGAATCGGGAAATTAGCTGTTCCAGAGTGCACCCAAGACGGATCACATTTGCTGGTTGTGTCAGGCCATGAGGATGTCGGACTTGTGCCAGCCGCATCAGAGAAAGTACAAACCCCAAAGTGAGCATTGCTTGCAATGTTCATTGTATAGAAGAAATTATCAGCGGCGGCTCTAGCTGCAGCAATGGGGTCAGCAGTCTTCTCGACTTGGCTCCAGTAGGCATTGTAATAGCCCGGTTGTCTCGGTGGCAAAACTGGATTAATCGTCAGGTGACCGTGGCTTTGCAAACAAATTGCATCGCTTTCCATGTTACCCCGTGAAGCCTCAACACAAGTTTCGATCTTGCTGAAATCATACGGACCAACGCTGGGAACTTTGACCACAAGATCTGTATAACAAGTTGCTTGTGCATTTGGATTGACCAAATTGCCAGAAGGATCAAGTCTGTTTGTCGGATTGAAATTGCCTGGTGGCCAGCCTTGTTCTGCCACTAGTGCTCCGGCTGGATACTTCGTCGCCAATGGCAGACCAGGGATGCTACCTGCAGCATAGACACTCTGATTGCCGCGCAGGCCAGCGGCCGGATTAGCAGCCTGATAAATTCCTTCAGAAAAGGCATAAGGAGTGGCATTGCCAGTAGAACCTGGATAAGAACCCTTAAACAAATTCTGCGGTGGCAGGGCATTGAGACCAGTGCCTGTGCTGGGAGGGCCAAAAGTGTCGTAAATAGATTTATTCGAACTCAAAATCTGGTAGTCGACAGAGTCAATACCAGGGTTCCAATAACGCTTTACTAGAGCAACTTTAGTCTGATCGTCCATAGAGCCAGAGACATCAAAACACAAAATCAGATCGAGCTGAGGCAATCCGCCATCAGAAATTGCCGATGCTGTTTCTAGTGCATCAATTTTCAGCAGACTAGAAGCAAAAATGGGCGCATCACTAAAAATGGCTTGTACTCTCATCGTCACAGCATCATTACTGCCAGTAGCGACAGCGGTACCGGCCTGATTGAGAAGCGTGATGTTTAGGTGAGCAGTATGTAAAGGCGGGGTTCCCAAAGGTGTTCCGGTATTTTTGTTAGCAACAACATTGGTAGAACTGAATGGTGTTTGCAACACACTATTTTGTTCAAAAGTTTGCACAGCAACATCCATCGCTAGATTGTGCAGATCGGTATAGGTAAAACCTGGAGGAGAGCTAGCCAGAGCGGCAGTTCCAGCCAGTGTGGCTGAATCTGTCACCGATTGCAACTGAGCCGATAATAAAGTGTATCGAGCGAATTCGAAACCAAGTAAACCAAGCGGCAAAATGACGAAGAAGGCAAGCACCAGTATTAGTACCACCGTTGACATGCCACGCTTGGAGCGTTTTTTTTTCATTTCAACACCTCTGTCACTCAGTTAAACCATTAGGATTCTCAACATAAGCTTGAGCAGCCATGTGGAGCGTATAGGGACCAGTCAGACCAGGTACAGACATGCCCATAAAGCCGTTATTAAAATGCACTATCGGATCGATATCGGCGTCAACACCAAGAATGACAAAATAGATGTTCTGCGAAGTATTGACTGAGCCTGGAGGAAGTACGGTTGTCGATGTCGACTCAGTGGTCGAGCCGAGTGACTTTATTTTTATTGTCAAAGTCGGAACCACATTTGAGATGCCCGAAAATGAGGCCAAATCAGTAGTAAGGGTTGTGGTAGCACGCGTTTGTGCCTCGGTGAAGCTAGGTGCTTTAGAAGCTTTCCGACAAGCAGCGTCGGTGGCGAAATAGACAATTGAAGCACGGTACCCCATGCTCGTTAAAATCGCCAGAGGAAAAAGTAAGCCAATAAATATGGCCCACAAAGCTACTGGCATTTCGGCTATTGATGAGCCAAAAGCCGATCTTGAGTGCCGTCTCTTTGTCGCAAATGACATAGCAATCATAAGTATAGTATCTCGGTTGCAGCTACCAAAAGTGGTGCATAACGCTAAGGCTACTTAAGCGCTGATAAAATGTCAATTGCCACTTCACAAGCACTTCACGCTTACAAAAAAAACTGGCAAATTCGTTGCCTAGACGACTTTTCACGCTGAATTCACGGGCAATTCACCTTAATTTCACGCTATTGAGCGAAGATTCACTAGAATAGATATTACCAGCCAAGCAATCCCCAAAAGGCCTTGTGAAATCATGTCAGACATACCAACTGACTCTTCAAATGTTGATGGCCAAGAGCCATTAAGAAAGAAGAGAACCACACCGACAATATCTGACCTAACAGCCATAGTAGTGGCCGACAATCTTGACTTAGAAGCATGCGAATTTTTCAGCCCCCTGGCTTCTGCGAGCCCCTTATCCTTATCAGCCGAAGCACCGCCCAATAACTTTTTCAA
Organism: Candidatus Obscuribacterales bacterium; assembly: GCA_038231015.1. Classification (GTDB taxonomy): domain Bacteria; phylum Cyanobacteriota; class Vampirovibrionia; order Obscuribacterales; family Obscuribacteraceae. The sequence goes on along the minus strand of JBBRMD010000083.1, from coordinate 20,545 downwards.
AAGCAGCATAGCCTCGCCAGCAGAGCCTTTTGAAAACATGACAAGTAACAAGTCAGTAGATCGCTCGTCACCACTTCTAGGCCTCAAAGAAACACCGCGAAAAAGTGCACCACTCGAATCTTTGCCACTCAAACAATATGAAGTGATTTCAAACTTCATTACGAGGAATGCTATTCAATATGTTTGGATGGCAGTTTGTCTGATAACTTTGGCTTCTGCATTCGATTTACTAAGAGCCTATTCAGTTAGTAAAACTGAAGAGGCAAACAAGTTAATTGGCCAAGCAAATTATCAAGAAGCTCTCAACAGTGCTACCTTGGCTGTCAGATGCAATCCTTTTTCAGCCAAAGCCTACTTGGCACGAGGCCGAGCACTGGCGAAGCAACTACGATTGAAGCAGGCCTTTGAATCTTTCAATAATGCACTCGCTCTCGCTCCGAACGATCTACAAGCCTTAGACCAGCGTGCCAGTCTGTCTCTAAAGCTAAATCAACCTAAAATAGCAATAGCAGACCTGACAAAGATTATTGATGCAGCACCTGACCAAGTAACTGCTTACCAATTCGGTAATAGAGCCAATGCCTACTCAAGAGTTGGCCAATATAAAAAGGCTCTTGCCGATTACGAGAAGGCCCTACAACTTGAGCCCACCAATTACGGTCTACAACTAGGTTCAGCCTTGTGCCTCACCGCAGACAGACAATACGCCAAAGCGCTAAAAACCTATACTGATTTGCACAACATGGAGCCTGACAACAACGAAGTCTTGATGCAGATAGGCTTTTGCAAACAGTGTCTCGGTGACAAACAAGGAGCGCTTAAAGATTTCAACCGAGCAATCAAGAACGACTCGACTACAGCTCGTTGGTTTACTTACAGATCTGACTTGCTCAATGAACTAAATAAAAAAGAGTTAGCTAGCGCTGATGCTGTGACGGCGGCCAATCTTGAACCAGCGAGCGAAGCAGCTCAGTATGCCGCAGCCAGAGCAAGCAAAGCATTAAAACAGCAAGCACTGGCTCTACACTTTTATGATCGCCTCAGCCAGTTTCCCAACTTCCGCTCTTCCTTCGAAAAACTTTCTGAGCGAGCTGATCTAAACCTTGAAGCCGAGAACTTTCAAGCGGCGCTCGATGACCTGACAAGCGCCATTAAAATCAAAGCAGATCCCGAATCGCTATTTAAACAAGCTATTTGCTACAGCCACTTGAAACAAGCGAAGCTAGCAAAGGCAGCGACCGAGAGTGCCACTAAGCTTAGTGCGCCAACTGCCAAAGCATTTCTTTATCAAGGCCAGATTGAAGGGCTGCTCGGCGATACTATTTCAGCAATCAATCATTATTCGCAGGCAATCAATCTCGACCCAAACAACGCTAATGCCTTGAGCGAACGGGGCAAGCTCTACCTTAAGAGAGAGCAATGGGTCAGCGCCAGTAAAGACCTTAAGAAAGCTATAGATCTTGGCAGTAAGGATAAAAAAGCAAATCAAGGTCTGACACTATGCGCTCAAATGATCGGCAGAAACTCTAAAGTTTCAATCGTATTGCCAAAATCATTTGATGTCGATCTGAAAAAGCTGAGCAACGACAAGTTGCTTAAAGACGGCTACTCTCAATATCAAGAAGGAAATAACAGCGTTGCTTCTCTGTATTTTAGAGAGCTAGTAGAGAGAGAGCCAAATGACGCCGAAATGCGGCGCTATTTAGCTCACAGCTTAGCCAGAGCGCACAATCACGGCGAAGCTATTGCCGTCTTTAACGGTCTAGCCAAAAGCAACCAAATGAATCCTCAAGACAAACTCACATACGCCAAAGAGCTTGCCGCATCTTCTCAATTTGAAGGCGCTATCAAAATATTAGAAAATCTAAGAACCGAAAATCCGAACTCGACCAACTATTCTTATGAGCTAGCACAAATGCTCGCAGCCTCTGGTCAGAGCAAAAAGGCCATCGCATTATGCGTCACTTCGTTAACTCAATCTGGCTCGAGCGCAGATCGCAAGAATTTAGAAAATCTCTACCGATCACTCAATAACGAGCAGAACAAGCCAGAAAAGCCAATCGATAATTCACCGATTAAGCCAGAAACAGAAGGCTGATGAGCAAGTCTAAAGAAATAGTTTTGTCAGTTGCATTAGCAACCTACATCTTTTTCACAATTACTTGGCTCTGCCCAGAGGCGCCGCTAAAAACGCGGATATTAGAGCCAGTGAAGCAATTTTGGTTGTTCTGGGGTTTAGAGCAAAACTGGAAGTTATTTTCACCGACAATAAGAGAAATCAATTTTCACTCAGAAGCTGTTTTAACTTATAGCAACGGCGAGCGCATGATTGTTGAAATGCCACGCATGAATCGCCTCAGCTACGGCGAACGCTTTCGCTTAGAGAAATTTAGAAAGTGGTCGATAGACTCTTTGCCATGGCCCGACTACAAAGAGTTTTGGCCAGATTTTGCACGCTATATCGGTAAAAAACACTTCCTAGCAAATAACAAACCAAGCTCACTAGCTCTCAATCTTTACTGGATTGAAATACCGAAGCCCGTTGAAGGACAAATTGTCCCTGTCGCGGCTTTACCGCAGCATACTAAGATGAGCACCGTATTTTTCTATAAATATAAGGCAGAAGATCTACCATGACAATTTCTGCACTAGTAAAGCTTTGGCGTCAATTTTGGTTCGAACCAGAAGAAAGCACAGCCATTTCTATTTTTAGAATTCTCTATGGTCTTTTGGTGCTGCAAATAGTGGTAGTTCACCTAGGCTCTAACTTTGTAGATTGGTACGGCCCTAATGCCATTGTGCCACTACCCTCGGTGATCAAACATTTTTGGCTAAACGAGCCGCGCTTTGACCTTCTATTACTGCTGCCACAAACTGATAGCGCCATCTCCGCCTTTCATATCACTTTGATTGTCGCGGCATTCTTCATGACAATCGGCTTTGGTACACGGTATAGCACACTCTTCGTTTGGCTCTCCCTGGTTTCATTGCACCATCAAGATCCATTCAATATTAATGGAGGAGACGGCTTTCTCAGAGCTGTCGGCCCGTGGCTAGCTTTTTCCAACTGTGGAGACAAATATTCTCTCGATGTTTGGCTGAAGAATTTTATCAATCGCCAACGTGGATTAGAGCCAATTCCCCAGGCAACAGCGAAGGCACCGTGGGCTCAACGTATGATTCAAGTGCAGCTGGCCTTGGTTTATTGGCAAACTTTTGGATGCAAATTGGCTGGCCCACAATGGCTTGACGGAAGTGCAGTTTATTACGCCACTAGACTTGATGACATGCTGAGATTTCCAGCGCCACTAATTACTAACAACTTTCTTTTACTGAAAGCACTTAACTACTTCACTCTAATAATCGAATTTGCCGGCTGGACTTTAATTTGGTTCAAAGACACCCGTTACTGGGTATTAGCAGGTCTGCTCGGCTTGCACCTAGGCATTGACTACATGATCAACCTACCAGTATTTGAATGGGCCTTTATCTGCACGCTAATAACTTTTGTGCCAAGCAAAGACATCAACTACTTAATAAGTAAAATTAGTTCTCGCAAGTCAACTCGCGCAGATCAATCATAAAGCCCGGATATGAAACATCAACAGATTCAGGGCTTTCAATGGTCAAGTCGCTGCCGGTCACGAGCGCGGCGATGTGACCAGTCATTGCTAAGCGATGATCGCCGTCGCATTGCCATTGGCCGGTAATATTCATAGGATACTTAATCGGTCCGCTTCCGTGGATAGTGAAACCATCGTCAGTCTGCTCGACATTGGCACCAAGTAGAGTTAGATTCTGGCAAATCAAACGCAGCCTGTCTGATTCTTTTTGTGCCAGCTCCCCAGCTCCGCGCACCACTGAAGTGCCCTCGGCAAAAGCCATTGCTAAAGCAATAATCGGCAGTTCATCTACGCCAGAGGCAATTTGATGGGCCTCAATTGTGGTGCCTTTTAACTGGCCTGAATAACTAATCTTCAAATCAGCCACAGGCTCTAGGCCATAGCTGCGCTCATTGATTAGTTCAATGTCAGCCCCCATCGCCTTGAGAACATCAAGTACAAGAGTACGGCCTGGATTTATGCCAACTCCAAGCAGTTCGATCTGCGAACCAGATAAGAGTAATGTCGCCACGATAAAGAAAGCTGCAGAAGAAATATCGGCCGGTACTTGCAGATCGCGGGCGCGTAGGTCGCCTTGAAGACTTTCAACAACGATTTTTAAACCGTCATTCTCGCTACTAAACGGTATCCGCAGATGAGTCATCATGCGGGTCGTGTGATCGCGAATCAAATCACGAGTGCTGACGGTGGTTTTTCCTTGAGCGCTCAGACCAGCCAAAATTAGGGCCGTAGAAACTTGAGCAGAATTGACATCTAAGGCAAAGTCACCGCCTGTCAAACCGCCGCCCGTGATGGTAAACGGGGCCTTACCTGGGGCCTCGTGATATTGCACCGGCGCGCCCATAGCAGCCAAGGGCTCTAAAATCCTAGTCATGTCACGCTTTCGCAATGAAGCATCGCCGTCGAACTTAAAAACGCCAGCACGGCCAGCCAACATTCCGGCGAGAACCCGCATGGTTGTTCCAGAATTAGCAGCTTCTACCAAGAAAGGCTTTTTGCCAAGAGCGATAGAATCAATTCCACCACCTCGTATAAGCAAATTAGTGCGCTTTGACGGACCCGCTCCAGATATCTTGATTTTTAGACCGAGTGTGCGCACTGCGCGGATAGTTGATAGACAATCTTGAGAGAGCAAAGCCCCTTCTACAAGCATTTCCCCCTTGATAAAGGAAGATAGTATCAAAGCACGGTGTGTAATCGATTTATCGCCAGGAGGCTCTAAACTACCACTGAGAAAGAGTTTGTCCGACACAAAGGAAACCTATTAAATGTGATCTAGAAACATACAAAGTGTTAGTATCGCACCAATTTCACTTAACTTACAGGAATTCCTTTCATGCCAGCTCTGCGTTTAATTACCGGCGGAGAATCTCACGGTAAAGCCATCGTTTCGATTCTTGAGGGCATGCCCGCTGGTCTGCCGGTCGATTTAGACAAAGTTAACAGCGAACTAAGTGCTCGGCAGAGTGGATATGGCCGTAGCGGTCGACAGCGCATAGAATCAGACCGTGTCGAAATACTTGGCGGCCTTCGTCATGGTATTACGACTGGTGCGCCTCTTACCCTCATGATCGAAAATCGCGACAGCGCTAACTGGACGCATATCATGTCTAGCACTAAGCCAGACATGAATGATCCTGCCGTTTTAGCCGCACTCGATGCCAAAAAGATTGTACGTTTTCGCCCTGGCCATGCCGATTATGCCGGCACTCTCAAATATGCCCACCAAGATGTTCGTGACGTCTTAGAACGAGCTAGTGCCCGCGAAACGGCTGCTCGAGTGGCAGCTGGTGCCTTCGCTAATATCTTACTAGCAGCACTTGGCATTGATGTTGTTAGCCACGTTATTGCCGTCGGCTCGGTGGCCTCTCCCCTCAAAGGCCAAGCAGTAGCAGGCTTATCGCTGGCAGAACTTGAGCAACGTGCCAGAGAATCTGAGGTCTTTTGCGCTGACGCGAACGTAGCTGAAAAGATGAAGGAAGCAATCAAAGCGGCCCTGATGTCAGGGGACAGTTTGGGCGGCCAAGTAGAAGTGCTGGCTGATCACTTACCGGTCGGATTAGGTAGTTTCAGTCAATGGGACAGAAGGCTAGACGGGCAATTGGCTCAAGCTCTCATGAGTATCCAGGCAATCAAGGCCATAGAAATCGGCGATGGCATCAGTGGCGCCCAAATGCCTGGCAGCCAGGTACACGACCCAATATATCCAACAGATAGCAGCAGCGCCACTTCGATTTTGCCCGTAAGGCGCGAAAGCAACCATGCTGGGGGAATTGAAGGGGGCATGACCAACGGCGAGCGTCTAATAGTGCGCGCCTACATGAAGCCGATTCCGACACTAAAGGCCGGTCTAGCTTCGGTCACTTACCCCGAATTTACGGCATGCCAAGCTCACTACGAGCGTTCTGACGTCTGTGCCGTACCAGCTGCTTCAGTTGTAGCGAAGGCAATGGTATGCTTGACCCTAGCAAATTCTGTTATTGACAAGTTTGCCAGCGACAGCATGCGTGAGCTCTCAGCATCAATGAAGCAATACCGCGACCAATGTAAAAATCTCAACTCTTAGAAGCACTAAAAGGGAAAGAAGCGAAGATGCGTCATAAGTCTAAGCATCGTGGGCCAGTAATCACGATGAACTGGAATACAACTCTCGAAGTCAAAACTCGAGTAGCAGTCGGAGCGGGCGCAAGACACAAACTTTCTTCTATATTGGCTCAAATCGGTGCAGGCAGGCGTGTGCTGTTGCTGTGCCAACCGTCTACAGCCGTTCATTGGTTGCGCGACGTTCTCGATACACTGCCGTCAGACGACTTCCAGGTGACAACTCTAGAAGTTCCAGATGGCGAAAATTGCAAGACAAGCGAATGGCTTTTGCGTATATGGGAGCACTTAGAGGCTCGCGGCTTCGACCGTCAAGACACCATAGTGGCCTTGGGCGGCGGCGCCGTCTCTGACTTGGCTGGCTTTGCTTGTTCTACATATATGCGCGGCCTCAACCTCGTGCTCGTGCCAACCTCTCTGCTCGCGCAAGTAGACGCCGCTATCGGCGGCAAAAATGCCATTAATCTACCTTCTGGTAAAAACCTGGCCGGCACCTTCTTCTTCCCTAAGGCAGTTCTAGCCGATCAAGAAGTTTTGGAAACACTACCGCGGCGCCAACTAACCTCTGGCCTAGCCGAGATTCTCAAATATGCCTTGATTGAAGACACCGCAGCTAAAGCGACAGACTACGAAAAAGGCCCCAGACCCCTAATAGACATCATCGAAGATATGCTGCGCAATGTCGTTGAACACGACGACCCGGTGCTTTCTGGCTTGATTACAAGCTGCATCAAGATGAAGTTGTTCGTGGTTGCCCGTGACCCTCATGAGGCCACTATCCGCCGCTCTCTTAATCTAGGCCATACCTTGGGCCATGCTTTAGAGACGATCACGGCAGACAGCAGCAGCGAGCTATCTCATGGCGAAGCCATTGCCATCGGCATGGCACAAATGGCCAAATATGCGGTTTCTCAAAAGAAGATTGGCAAAGATGCTTTAGAGCGAATCAAAGAGATTCTCATTAGGGCCGAATTGCCGTACGAAATTCCGAAAGGTCTGGCTAAAGACAAACTAGTGCACCTGATGACTGTCGACAAAAAGCGCACCGGAGACACTATCAAACTAGTATTGCCGCAGACTAAGCTCGGCCAAGTAGACTTTGAAGCAGTTCTGCCATTAAGCGAATTGGCCAAACTCATTTAAAGTAATGCGAAATTGAAACTTTTTCACGGTACTCCCGTAATGGATAGTGCAAGAACACAGCACGATTTACTTACTAGGAGGTTATTCATGAAGAACTGGCTCAATCACAAATACACAGCATTGTCGCTTGTGGCAGGGGCGGTAATGCTTGGGGCGGGAACCAATCTAGCCGCATGGGCAGAGAAGTCTGGCGCTGCTGAAGAGGGATTAGTAATTGCTCAGGGGCAGATAAGTGGCGCTGATCCTGAATTTCAACAGGCTGTCGTCAAACATGTACTAAAGCGTTTTTTCAATCGCATAGATGCCAGCGATAGCCAGAAGAACGACATTTCAGAGCTGATCAACGGCAAAGTAAAAAGCAATCAGGCCAAACGTGAGGCGCTAAAAGCTGGCATGAAAGACTTTCTATCCTCTGCTGCCACCCTCGATAATTCGGCCAGCTCTGACTCAACACTTCGAGCGAAGGCAAAAGAACTTAGAGTAATGCATGAAGAGTTGATGGACGATCGCCTCGAATCTTTCCTCAAAGTAAGAGCGCTTCTCACTGGTGAGCAGAAAGAGAAGTTGCACGATACCTGCAAATTATTTGGAAAGAGATTTTCCAATCGCTCGGGAGAGACTCTTTAGTGCATGACAGCTGATAGCTCCTATTCACTAGACAACGATGACATTGCTTGCGTCAACAAAACCCTGGCTGGCGACAGTCGTGCTTTTGAAGTACTGGTCAAAAGGCACCAGGGTTTGGTTTACAACCTGCTCAATGGCATGGTGCAAGACAGTGAGTTGGCGCGCGACCTCACTCAAGATGCATTCTTGAAGGCCTATCGCAACCTTAAACAGTTTGATCAGAGACACTACAAAACAGTAAAACCGTGGTTGATAAAAATTGCCACCAACAATGCTCTCGATCATCTGCGGCAATCGAAGTCAACAATTTCACTAGATCAAATTCTTTCTGATGAACCATATTTAGAACCATCAACAAATAAAGACGCAAGCGTTGATGCTGAACATATTATGTTTGTCGAAAAGCTCAATCAAGCTCTCATGCTACTGCCATTGAGATACCGACAAGCTTTTGTATTGCGATACCAATTCGAATTTAGCTATGACGAAATTAGCAAATCGATGGAAGAAAACGAAAACACCGTGCGCACACTTTTGTTTAGGGCAAAAGACAGACTGCGTAAAATAATTATGGGGAAATCAGGGAGGGCCGACAATGTCACTGGATTGTAATCAGACAAAAGAACGACTTGAAGAACTAATCGATCAAATCGTTGATGCTGGCCTGCGCGGGAAAGCTCCATCAGACAAGACTTACGAAAATGATAAGAAAGACGAAAATTTCAAAACCGGCTTAGAGCCTTCTTTGCCATTCACTCTAAGCCGTGAGTGTCAAGAACATCTCAACCAATGCGCTGACTGTCGAGACTACCAAACAGCCAATCGCATGTTGATTGACGCCGCCGCTGTTCTGCCAATACAAGAAGTGCCACAAGCAGATTTGCTTACGGCCAGCATCATGCAACTAGTTATGGACGAACCGGCTTACGCTAGCGATAGCCAAATACAAGCTAGCACTCCAGCGGCAGCAGAAGTATTGACGCCAGGCAAATCGTCCCGCGAGATTTATCTAGTGCTAATATCCTTTGCTGCTTTTGCTGCCACTTCAGCTTATGGCTTGCAGCTTGATGAATCGCTCTGGAATATCGGTTCGTGGTCTCTAGCTCTGCTACTCTTTGCCGCCCTCAAACCTTTGGTAGAACAAGGCCCCGGTGAAAGCCGAGCGCTTAGGAATATAGGAATGCCCGCATGATTCTTAGTGTTTGGCAAAAACAGATCCACCGAACAATACTGCTTGCGGCTTTAGTGTTCTGCTTCGCGGCACTTAGCGCGCCGGCTTCTGCCGATCAGCCAAGCGGGCAAGAGGCGGCAGCAAAGCAAGAATTATCAGTACCAAAGCATGAGTTAGTAGTACCAAAGGATGAAATAGAAGTATCAGAGCAGAAAGCAGAATCGCTAGAACCAAAAGCAGATTGGTCAGAGCAAAGTCGTTTATTGCGAAAGGTTCGCTGGATGGCTCGACCTGGTGATGACAATCCAATAGTTTTAGACAATAGTTTACGTCGCCCTTTCCTCTTCTTCCGCGACGCCATCAACCAACGTTGGCCGCTTGGACGCCTGTTTTTCATTACCATGCTAGCAGCGGTACTAGCCAAAGTATTTGCACCTAACATGGTGGCAGGAGCGCTAGATCGTTGTCGTAAAAAATTCTTGATTTGTCTCGCCAGCGCATTTATATACACCACCGTCTTACTTTCAGTAGCGCGCCAAGCCTTTCAAACAGAAGCGCTTGTGCCGATGGCTCTAGGGTGCATCGCCCTGGTACAACTTAGCTATATTGTTGGCATGGGCCTTGGTATAAACATCTTCGCCAACATAGTGAGCAATCAAATCGGCAAGCGTTTTGGTCACCTCACTAACGGCACAAAAAGCAAAACTTTCTGTCGCTGGTTGGCCTTGATTGCCACGGTCGCTTTGCTCACAGCCATTTCGGCGATACCTGAATTAGGCGGACTTCCACGTCTGGGCAATCGCCTTGTGGTTTTGGTTGCTATCATTGGATTAGGCGGCCTAATTAGCGACACGCGAGCGAAATCGCGAAACAGAGAAAGTGAATGAAGATATTACTGGCTGTAGATGGTTCACCATGCTCAAAACTAGCAATCGACTCAATGGTCACTCGCACGTGGCCGAGCGATACTATTTTTAAGGTCATAACCGTTTTGGAGCCCTTCCACCCAGAGTTAGCTGGCTGGCATTCAGGCTATGTGCCTTTGGCTATCGAAGCGCAACAAGAAAGGCTTGATGAGGCGAAGGCTCTGGTCGACGAAACTGCGGCTAGATTGCTTGCTTGCTTGAACGCCAATGACGCTGGTGGGCAATTTACAGGCATCTCTGAGCCGGTGGCCTCTGAAGTTTTAGAAGGCAATGTTAAAGAGAGAATTGTCGAATGCGCGCGTGAATGGCATTCAGACATGATTGTGATGGGTTCACACGGCCGCCAAGGCATCGAGAAACTGTTTCTTGGCAGTGTTTCTCAAGCGGTCCTCACTGAAGCGCCCTGCTCAGTTGAGATAGTAAAACGAAATACAGAAAAATGAGCCACGCCTAATCAGCTTTCAAGCTTACCTAGTTCGAGACTAGTTCGACACTAATTCGAGTCTACTGCTCGTCTGGACCAGTATATGGTTCAAAAAACGCTTTCTTAGCGCCAAGGAAGAGGAATGTTAGGGTACTCATGCCCAGAACAATAAATATGAAGACGACTGGTTGAGTTTGAAAGTCTTGCATGCAGACTCCTAAGAATGCTGAAAAGGCCTAGTAAACGATAAGAACACTTATTCAATAATACCTTCGAAGCGAAATTATAAACAATTGAACTTCAAACTGTAGGTATTTTAATCTTCGGCTATCCCCTTGTAATTTGCCCTCCGTGGCCAATTAGCGGCCCTTAAGGACCCCCTTACTACCGTCAGAGATGTGCTATAACTTCTCAGTTACCATCAAGTTAGATTGGATTTCCGCGAAACAGGGAGAATGGCACTGATGACAGCTTCTAAACGGTATATACCCGTGAGCCTGGTCTGTCTTTTGATAGCAAGCACCTATTCGGCTACAACGAATCCAGCCAAAGCAGGCCCCTCATCATCTCTCGACCCTTATGCAACCATTCAGGCACCGACAGCCAAAGAATTGGAAGATAAGAACAATAAGGCCAGAGCTAAGAAAGGTTTGCCTCCAATCCATAAGGATCAACCAACCAGTTCTACTAAGGTAGAAGATCTTTCTAGCAATACCACTTATGTCACAGCACCCGGTGGCGGCAATGGTAAAGCAATGAAGCAAAATTCTTCAGTAGCAGAATCAGGCGCCAGTGGCGGTAAGTTTTTTGGCAAATTCCCTAAGATTGGTCTACCAAGCATTCCATCTATGCCAGTAATTGGTAAAGGCAAAAGCAAAGCTTCAGAGAAAGATGCTGAAGTGAAAGTGGCTAAGACTAAAGAGAAAGCTCCAAGAGTTGTAGCTAGCAAGCCAGTTAAAGAAACTCTTGTTGGCGATGAAAGCGAACCAGCCGCAGCTGCTAAGACAACAACAGCAAGCGCTAAGGTTGCTAAGGTCGGCGAAAGCGAGAGTGATGGCAACATGGTCACCAAGACTCTGAAGGCCACCACCAGTGGTATGGTCAATGGCAGTAAAAAAGTTGGAAGCGGCATCGCCAGCGGTGCTAAAGCATCAGGCAGTGTCTTGGCTAAAGGCGCTTCAATGGTTGGCAGTGGCTTTAAAGCTACTGGCGAAAAACTCAAAGGCGGCACTGGCAAGCTTGCTGGCGGAATGCCTAAAATGCCTAATCCTTTCCAAAAGAAAGACAAACAGAATAGCAACGCCGGTGCTCTAGCAACTTCAACAACAGTGGCTACTGGCGGACAGCCTAACCTAGCTGGCCCTAAGAAGAGCACTGTAGCAAGTAATCAGAGCGCTCAAAACGAATTGCTTAAACAAAGCAAAGTAGCAGCTGCATCTAGCCCTGCAAAAGTTACGCCGATGGGCGACTCAGATGAGTTGCTCTCTGAAAGCGCTATCAATGCCGAAGCTAAGGGAAACAAAGGCGGCATAGCTAGCATGTCAGCGAAAATGACGAATACCTTCTCTAAGCTAAATCCGTTTGGCAAGAAAGGCATCGCCGGTAAGAAGGCAGAACCAACTCTCTAAGTTAGGTCGGCTTTCACAGCGCAATAATCGAGCGCAACAATCTATAAACGGCTAGCTAGAAATGGCTAGCCGTTTAGCTTTAACTAGCGAATAATCTCGCAGTCGCTGAGCCATTTAGTTAGCTCAACCAAGCCAGGGTAAGTGACATCTGTACTGCGCACCCAAAGCTCTTTGAGGCTCTGCATGCGAGCTACATGGGTAAGGCCGTCATCACTAATGCGCGTGCAATTAAGGCGCAACCTTTCGAGGTGAGCGACTTGCTTGAGCTTGGCCAGCCCTTTATTTGTTACACGCGTGAAAGAGAGACTGAGGGTCTTGAGCTTTGGCAGCTTAGCGGCATAAGACAAACCACCATCGCCAATATGCGTATCGTCTAATACCAGTTCCTCTAAATGCTTGAAATGCGAAAGCACCGCTAAACCCTGATCGGTCACTTTAGTCGAAGAGAGATTGAGCTTAGTCAGCTTAACGAGAGTAGCTAGGCAAGCTACACCAGTATCACCGATGGCAGTGCAGCTGATGTCGATCTCGCGAATCTCGACTAAGCGACCAATCGCCAGAAGTTCGTCGTCGGTTATGTCTGAACCGAGAAAAGAAATACTTAGCAGAGCATCTGCAGGAAGCTCGAGTAGTGGCCGCAGGCCGTAGGTAGGGTCAAAGCTGTAGTAGAGAGATAGAAATTTGCCCGCCGGAACAGTGACCAATCCGGTGGCCTCACCGAAGAACACCGAGCGGCCCTCTGGCGAAACTAAATAGAGCTCGCCCAACGAACGCTCGGCTGGAAAGCGCACCTGTCTTTGCTCTGGTATTAGTAGGTCGACCATGGACACCTCCAACGCTACAGACTATGTACCAAAAGAGCGACGGTTTCAAATCTGATCTAGTTCTTAGTTGCTAATCAAAACGGTTGGTTTCTTGGAAGAAACCAACCGTTTTAGTTAAGCCTGAACTAGGCAAAGAGAACTGTTTCGTTGACCGAGGTTAAGTGCGAGACTTAGACAGCGCTCAGTCTTACTCTTTCAGCTTCGACAATTGTCTGTGCTTTCGGCATGCTGCGTGGGAATTCACGGCCTCTCATCAAGAGCTCTTTATCAAAGCTTTCTGGCTTGAAGATTTGGCAGAAATATTCTATTGCATCATCTACGTTGAAATCACGACAAGAGAAAATGTCGAGAGTAGCGAAACCTTTCTCTGGGAAAGAGTGGATGGAGATATGCGACTCGGCAATGAGTACGACTCCACTAACTCCCCAGTCGTCTTCAACAGCACCATGATAGGTGAAGACGTAAGGCGGCATAATCTTAGTCATATCTAGCTTTGCTGGATAAGCATCGAGAGTTTGACTCATTAGTGTCATGTCTGCCAAAAGTTCTTTTGGGCAACCATAAGCTTCTAGGATCAAATGTGGTCCAAACATGTTTCTTCCCCCTTGGGCGTTCAGCGAAAAACTGAAACGCATTGAAATTGGTATCCGAAAGATCCAGGAAAGTTTCAAAAAGCGCGAGCCTTGGCTTTTGCTTTATATTCGTTTCCCTGGCGGGGTACACGAAACGCTTATCTACACCAGATAAAGACTAGTCCGAACTTGGATAGGCCTGGGAGTTGGGCGTTGTGTGGTGCATCAACCTCCGTACAGAAGTAGATCGAAAGACGTATTCTACAGTAAATGTTCCTGGTGTAAACAAATTTGCTCTAACCTGCAAAGAAGCGCTTTACTTTGCTTTAGACTTTGGCAAAAACGGCCTGTCATCAAGTTTTGAGCTTGAGTGAAACTACCTAAATATGAATCTTGTTGACTCTGACTTTGACCGACTCGGCAAAATTAGTTTCAATTGCAGCAGGCAAACTCGAGCTCGCGTCGACCCAGAACTGCGCGCCGACCAGAATAGCTGAGGAGCGCTTGCCTTGCGGGAAGTGCAGTAAAACTGGGTCTTCACCTTTGTGAAGAATAAGCAAATCTTTCAGACGATGCAGGTCAGCAAACGACTGATTTGCGCTAAAGATAACGTCAACCATCGCAGCATCTCCGATGCGGCGGATGCTTGAGCCCATCACCGAAGTACTTTCATCGTTCTTCTTAACCTTGCCTTTGATCAAGAGCAGAGACTGAGGCACCAGAACGTCAGAAGAAACTTTTTCTAGCGCTTCACTATAAAGAACTATTTCGGCCTTACCCGTAAGGTCTTCGAGATGAATAATGCAAAGCAGCTTGTTTTGCTTAGTGAGCTTCTTCTCTATTGAATTCGCTAACCCACCAAGTATGACAGTGGTGCCATCGGGACACTCTTTCATTTCTTTGACTGAATGAGTCGTCACGTACTTGAGGCGATTCGCAATGCGTTTGAGTGGATGGCTGGTGACGTAGAAGCCGAGCAATTCATGCTCCATCGTCTGCAGCTCACCTTCAGCAAATTCAGACGGATCGCCAATCAGAGGAGTTTCAAGATTGATGCCTTGCGACTCTCCAAAGCTAAATAAACTGATTTGCCCGGTGTTCTTCTGGTTCTGTCTGCGGTTAGCAGCATCAACAAGCGAGTCTAAATTGGTGAGCGCTTGTTTCCGGCTCATACCCAAACCGACACAAGCACCAGATTTGATCAACGATTCTAACGACTTTTTATTGACCAATCGAAGGTCAAGGCGGTCGAGGAAGTCTTGCATAGTGGAAAAAATGCCACCACGTTCGCGCTCTTGCACAATGGCTTGCACAGCAGCGTCACCCAGCCCCTTGGTAGCAGAAAGGCCAAAGCGAATGCTGCCACCATCTGAAGTGAAGTCAGAGCCAGATATGTTCATGTCTGGCGGTAAGATTGGAATACCCATGGCTTGGCATTCAGCGATATAGTTCTGAACTTTTTCAGTATCGCCTGACACAGAAGAGAGCACTGCAGCCATATATTCAACTGGATAGTGGGTCTTCAGGTAGGCAGTCTGGTAGGTGACTACACCATAAGCTGCGCTGTGCGACTTGTTGAAGCAGTACTCTGCAAACTGCACCATGATGTCGAAAAGGTTATTCGAGATCTCGAGGCTGACTGAGTTTTTGGCACAACCGGCACAAAATAATTCGCGCTGCTTTTCCATCTCAGCTGGCAGCTTTTTACCCATCGCCCGTCGCAGAAGGTCAGCTTGACCAAGGCTATAGCCACCAAGCACCTGAGCAATTTGCATGATCTGTTCTTGGTAAACGATCTGACCATAGGTTGGCTTAAGTATGCTCTCCAAAAGGGGAGTTTGATAAGTAATCTTAGTTTTGCCGTGCTTACAATCGATGAACTTATCGATCATGCCTGAGTCGAGTGGACCTGGTCGATAAAGGGCAATCAACGCCGAAATGTCTTCCATGTTAGAGGGCCGCATATCGCGCGCCACTTGTTTCATACCAGCTGAAGTTTCTAGCTGGAACACGCCCGCTAGATCACCGTTAGAAATAGTCTGGTAGGTCTTTTCGTCATCGAGAGGGATAAGATCGGGAATGATTTCAATGCCGCGCACTTCTTTAATACGCTTGCAAGCCTTGTGAATCATGGTCAAGTTGCGCAGGCCAAGGAAGTCCATCTTGACCAAACCTACATAGGCAGCATCTTCCATGTAGTATTGAGCAATGATGGTGCCATCATTATTGCGCTGCAACGGAATCATTTCTTCCATCGGCACATCAGAAATAACTACACCAGCAGCGTGCATACCAAAGGTTTTGTTGCAACCTTCAAGCTTGCGGGCTAGGTCAATTACCTGCTTAGCATTATCGTCAGTCTGGTAGACCTTCTTAAATTCGGGATGTTCTTCGACCATTTCGTCGAGAGGAGTAGGTTTGCCCCGCACGACGGGGACCATTTTCGCTAACTTATTCGATTCACCAAAAGGAAATTCAAGAACTCGGGCAACGTCTTTGATAACGGCCTTAGAGGTCATGCGGTTGAACGTGATGATTTGGGCAACGTGATCTTCGCCATACTTTTCAGCACAGTATTTAATTACTTCGCCCCGACGTTCGATACAAAAGTCTGTATCAATATCGGGCATGCTCTTACGCTCTGGGTTCAAGAAGCGCTCAAAGAGCAGGTTATAACGTAAGGGATCAATATTAGTGATACCGAGAGAATAAGCAACAATAGAGCCAGCAGCAGAGCCCCGACCCGGGCCAACTGGAATATCGTTACTTCGAGCATAATCCATGAAGTCAGCCACAATTAAGAAGTAAGAAGCGAAGTTCATGTCTTCAATTACTTTCAGTTCGCGGAAGGCGCGGTCTTCTACTTCTTGCGTCCAGACAGGGAAGCGTTCTCTCAAGCCATCGAACACTTTGCGATTAAGGTAGCTCTCGGCAGTATGACCGGGAGGCACGTCAAAGTTTGGTAAGCGCGGCTCACTAGCCAGTTTTACCATTTCAACTTTATCGGCAATTTCAAGAGTACTGAGAATAGACTCTTCAATAATCTCGGTATCAAGGTGATCGCGGAAGAGATAGGCCATCTCATCGCCGTTCTTGATGTACTCCCAACCAGTAAATTTCATGCGGTTGGAATCGGTGACGTTCTTGCCCATCTGAATACAGAGCAAACAATCATGGGCTTTAGCGTCTTGCTTATTGGTAAAGTGGCTATCGTTAGTACACGAGAGCTTAATCTTCAATTCACGGGCGATTTGCACCAAGGAGCGGTTGACCTTGCGGTCTTCTGGCATGCCGTGATCTTGAATTTCGATGTAATAATTTTCGCCAAAGGCCTGCTTGTACCAGTCAGCTACTTCTAAGGCTTTCTTGTAGTCGTCTTTGAGCAGGTGCTGACAGAGTTCAGCGCCCAAGCAACCAGAGAGAATAATCAGGCCTTCGCTGCGCTCGGCTAGCATCTGCTTGTTGATACGCGGCTTGTAATAGAAACCTTGCAAGTGAGCACGCGAGTTGAGACGAACTAAGTTTTTGTAGCCCTCTTTGTTGCGGGCCAACATTGTTAGGTGATAGAGAGGTTGCTTAGCTGACTTGTCTTTGATGTCACCATCAATAATGTAAGCTTCACAGCCAATGATTGGTTTTAGACCACCAACTTCTTGGCACTTTTTTGTGAGCTCCACTGCACCGTACATGACACCATGATCGGTAATGGCCACAGCCGGCATATTTTCTGCTTTGGCCTTCTTCACCAGATCTTTGATCATGGTGGCACCATCGAGCAGACTATATTCGGTATGTAAATGCAGTGGTACGTATGGGCGCGGGCTCATCATTCTCCTGACAGGCTTAACTGCTCTCTCTAATTCTAAGTAATTCCCTCTATTAACAACGTCCAACCGCCTTCTAAAGTTCAATGACTGAGTCAATTCTTTTCAAATTAATCCAAAAAAAACCAAAACAGGAAGGCAACGCCTTCCTGTTTAATAGCTTTTCTAACGCCAGGCCAAATAATTGGGGGGAGAATTGCCGGCTGATTTAGACGATTAGCTCTTTCAAGTGAGACGTCAATCTCGAGCGTGAAACCCGTCTACGCGATACGGTGGTTGGTCTGTGAGCTACTGGAGAATCGGTTCCGACTTCAACAGGGTACTCTTTCAGCATTACATCAGTGACTTCTTCAAGCTCAAGCTTGGCAATCGCCTGCCTGAACCACATCTGCAGGCATCGTCTTTCATCATTTGAGAGGGTAGTCTCGTTCATTTTATGCTCTCCTTAACGCCAATTAGGGGAATTGCGGCGCAATACATATACGCTTCAATCGCTTTCAAGCGCTTGAACACTGCATCCATTCCCGTTGAGCAAGCATCGGGAGAGAGCATTTGTTCCGCTTGTCCTTAATGCCATTATGAGTGCTTCTCAAGAGGAAGCAATGCTTGACATTTAATGTAGAGGTTAACAATCACTAACCATCAGCATTTCTCTCAGTAGAAAAATGGGATAACGCGCCAGACTCCAGCCGGAAGGCTTACTGGCTGTACATCTTGGGAGTTCTCCATTTTCACGATACGCCACCTCATGAAAACCAAAATTCCTGGTAAAGCGAGAAGGGGAAACCATGTCAGGTGAGAAAACGCCAATCCAGAAGCGAGAAATATGACACCGAGGTAATGAGGATAGGCAATTTTGGCGATTTTTTGCGGCGCTGCAATTCCGGTGACGAACAAATAGCCACCTAGAACTGTCAATATCCAACCAATATATACGAGCAAATTTACCTGGTCATAAGAGCCGAAAAGAGCAAGCTTCATGCGCATACAGAGCAAGGCACTAGTCAGATAAAGTCCACCGTAGGTAAAAAAGCCAATACGCTCATTCCATTCGCTCAAGCCGACTGGTTTCAACCACCGTTTGATACTCGCTTGTTGACCGAGAGAACCGGCGGCAAAAGCCGTCAAGCAAATAATAAAATAGAAAACATACTGGCCCGTGGTTAAGAAGCCACGCGGCAATGGTCTAGCCACGCCCAAAGCTGGCACTGCAGTAAAAGCCGCCACAAGAGCCAAACAAATCAAACCATTAATTAGACGATCAAGAAAAACTCTCAAGAGACCTTGCCATACCGCCACCAGATGCAGTAGCACATCTAAATATCACTCAAATTAAGTATAAACCAAGCGATAGATACAGATCAGGCCTTAGTCTAAAATAGAGATCTAGCTCCCAATATTCATCCTTATAGACATAGTGAGGCCAATATGAACCAGCTTCCTCCGGTACCGGCATTAGGACTGACTCTGGCTGTCCCCAAAGAGAGAGTAGAGCAAGCCATTGAACAAATGATAATCAATGGGCGCAGCCTACTACAAAGGAAGGCAGAGTCGGCGGCAATGATGGAGCAGCTCAAACGGCAGAACTGGGATTGGGTAGTCCACACTTCTAATGCTCTAAAAGAATATTTTTCTTCTGAAAGCGTCTCACTTTACTTCGCTTCAAATGTCTACATTCAACCAAGTTTGAAACTCGACGAATTTGAACGTGACCTTGACGAATTTCCAGCAATTGTTATGGGCAGACTAGATCGCTTAAATGGCTTCCGCAAAATGGTTGCAGTTATTCCAGAACCACCATGCGGAGAGTACTTAGCGGCTTTGGCTCATCCTCGCATTTACCATGCCGCCTGGAAGGCATTTGAACTTGGGCAATACGGACAAGCCGTGATGCTTGCTGTAAAAGAAATCGAAGACACAGTTAGCCTTATGGTTTCAGGGAATATCAATGCCACAGGTGTTGAACTAGTTAGACAAGCATTTGACCAAGAAACCGGACCGCTGGCAAGTCTTGAGTCGACAGCTCAAGAAACGCTCGGAATTGCCGACATTCTCTCAGGTTTCTTCGAACGCTACAAAGGAGTGCCAGGAAATGCTCCATTTGGTGTTGCTCAGACAGCTCGGGTACTCTCCCTCGCCAGCTACTTGATGTACACACTTGAGGCCATTCACCCAAGGAAGCCTGAGGGAGCCGAAGAAGAAGAAGCAGCGTCACCAGAGCAGCCCTATCAGTTCGATTTTCTTAAGGAATAACGGCTGGCTGCCAGCCATTTGTGAAACGAACTATTTTGGTTAGCCAACCAGGCATTTGGTGAGCGGAAGAAGTAAACTCTGCTACTTCGCAGTCATTAAGCATTGTCATAGCACTCAGAACAGCTGGGCTATCACAGCGATCTTTGCCAAGAAACCACAGTGCTCGAATAGCTTGGCCTACTGCCGAATCACCCAAGGCAATTTTACGAGCGGAAAAATTGCGCAAACAAATTTTCTGTTCGATAGACTGAAACGAACTACTCACACCATGAACGCAAAAAGTGGGATGTTCGCTTGAATAATTTACCAAGCCAAGTTTTCTGGCAATTTCTAAGCCGTGTTCGGCAATTTTTTTCTTGAAGTTCTTTGCCTTAAACGCCGCAATAGCAGGAGGTTCAAAGGCTTTCTCTATTTCGTCATTCAGAGTAAATACGCCCCAAGCAATACGCAAGAGAAAGCCGCATTTGACCAAGCGGTAAAGCGACTGATCAACAGCTTCACGAGAACCTAATTCGAGTAATTGACGTGTGGCAAACCAGCTACCTGGCGGTAGGCGTTCGATAAAGGCAATAATATTTCGGTGACAACCCATAATTTCACCTCGTTGATAGGGGCTAATACTAGAAACGTGTAGAAAGGCGAAAGAGTTCAATTGAAACTGCCGAAATTTTAGTTCACTTGCTAATTAGGTGCACCGTGGGCGGTGTTAGATTACAAAACCATATTTCTAACGCTACCGTTTGTTAGAATCGCTCTGCGCTTCTCGAAAATCTGAAGTTACTATTGGATTTTAAGCTTTTATTTCTAAACTTGGCTCTGAGACTCCATTAGGATGAATTTTTTCACACGCCTGATTCGACGTTATATTTAAAACCTCTTTTTCTTACAACCGGAACCGGCGTTAGATTTAAAACGCCATGTTCTTACAT
>JBBRMD010000082.1:0-25210 GCA_038231015.1 Candidatus Obscuribacterales bacterium | reverse complement strand
TTTTTCGGCTCAATGGCGCGCAAAGGCTGGATCTGAAAGTAATCACCAAGAGTAAAACCATTCCATACTGATGCTGCGTGAGCGGCCAGACAAAGCAAAAACAAAACTATGCAGCAAACAATGATTGCTTTGAATCCTGCCAAATGTTGACCGTTAGTATTTTCAGAGGTGGCACTAGCAGTCGCTAACGGTGGGTGCTTCTTGCTCATCTAAAAATCTTTGGTTCCCGATTTTACCCATTCTTCATAGGAGGGCGGCTCACTAGCGCTGCCACTATGATGTGCGAAATAGTCGGCCAAGAGTTCGTTGTAACGAGCCATGCCGTTAACAGCACTGGCTGGGGCTGGAGCTGCTACAGAAGTGGGCGAGTTGGACGACACCGTTTTTGCTAAACTTGGAGCTTGGCTGCGCTCTAGCGAAACCTTATCTGCTTTTGTAATATTAGAAGAAGAAGGCACCACTGTCATAACAGCTTTCTCTAGGCGGCTCATACTAGCGCTCTTGGCACTACTAGTAATATTTGTATTACTAGCACTATTTGCTTGGTGCATTAGAATT
The DNA here is from genome assembly GCA_038231015.1 of Candidatus Obscuribacterales bacterium. Lineage (GTDB taxonomy): Bacteria > Cyanobacteriota > Vampirovibrionia > Obscuribacterales > Obscuribacteraceae. The sequence goes on along the minus strand of JBBRMD010000082.1, from coordinate 24,652 downwards.
CCAACCGGGCTAACATCCTGACCTTTGTCAGAAGACTCGCTGACACTCGCACCAAAGATAACAGGCAAAGCCTTATCTGAATATTCAGCAATAAGTTTGAGCACCTCATCGTGCTGCTCAAAACCAGGTGAAATGCGCGAATAATAAGTGACCGCATCGCGATACTTACCCTGAGTAACCATTTTAGAAGCTTGAGCAAAGAGAGCACGATCTAACAAGACTTGCCGCTGCTCTTGCTTGGGACGCTTCTCTTCTAAAAGACTGCGCTCCAAAACGCTAATGGCATTGGCTTCGTCACCTTTGGCCATATAGCTCTCGGCTAAGCGCACCAAATCTTTGTGACTAGCATCAAAACTGTTGCAGCACTCGTAGACTGTGAGGCCAAATAGAGCTAACAAAATAGTAGCAAGACCAGCAGCAAGTAGAAGTACAGGAGTTTTAAGCGGAGAACCACGCAGTACTCGCCGAGCCTGCGGCGGACTATCTAATGCTGTGATGGCGCGCTGTCTGCCACTTTTACCTAGGGGCTCAATGAAGTCACCACAATCAAGACAAAAATCTATCCGCTTATTTACCGGTTGACGGCACTGCGGGCAAAATTTTTCTATATCGGTTTTGCTTTTAGACTTGATTGGAAACTTTGACATCGTCTCCAGTGTATCATCCCAAGCAAGTTCTTTTAATGGTTATTGGCTCTCAAAAACGAAGCAAAAGAAGCCTGAAGAACCAATAAGGAAAGCCAGGGAGACCTGATGCTAAGATATAGCCAAGCTCTCTATTGAGAGGCCTATCGAGGAGCATTATGAGTACCGGTGAGCTAGTAGACGAGCGTAAAGTGGACGAGCCCAAAAAAGTACTTACAAGCGAAGAGCTTGCCGCCAAGAAACAGCGTCAAGCTGCCGAGTTAGCAGCTGAAAAAGCTGAAGTTTGGCAATCGATTAGTGCGCTCTACATTCCCCTTTCTCTCTTTCTCTCTTGCGTCAGTTTTTCGGCCGGCGCCTTCTTGCTTTACAACTATCAAGAACCAGCCGGCTGGGGTTTTATTGCATTGACTGCAGCCATCGCACTGTCGGCCTTTATCGCCCTCTTCCGTTTTCAAAATAAGTTTAGAGCGCAAGGCATAGTCGGCGGTAAAGACACCGAAATGGTCAGCCCGGCAGCTCAGCTCAACGGTGAAATAGAAAAAGTAGAAGAAGTAGAAGAAGCCGAAGAAGCCCAGCAGTAAACAGCAAATAGTCCAAAGATTTGCCAACAATAAAAAAAAGGCCAGGTTGAACCTGGCCTTTTTGATGTTTTTTCGGCAACTTGAAATAGCTGCCAGCAAATTAACGTTTGGAGAACTGGAAGCGTTTACGAGCTCTCTTACGACCAGCTTTCTTACGCTCTTTGATACGTGGGTCGCGGGTAAGCAGACCTTCAGCACGAAGAGTCGGACGATTTTGTGGAGCTGCTTCAGCTAAGGCGCGAGCAATACCATGACGGATAGCACCAACTTGACCAGCGATACCACCACCGCGGACCAAAACCATGACATCAAATCTGCCCATGGCATCTGCCGCTTCAAAACCGGCATAAATTTCTTTAGCTAGACCGGGACGACCACCAATGTAGTCTTCCATAGTGCGGCCATTGATAGTGACCGTACCGGTACCAGGGAGCAAACGAACTCTGGCTGTGGCGCACTTTCTACGTCCTGTGCCGATGTACTGAATTACGCTAGTCATGTGGAACTCTTTATCCTATATCTTCAAATGTTTTGAATATTGTCTTGGTCGCTAATTAGCTAGCGTGAACGTGTTCAGGAAGTTTCATGTCTGTAGGCTTTTGAGCAATGTGTGGATGCTCGCCACCGGCATAGACTTTCAACTTGGTGAACTGGCGATCGCCCAAACGGTTGTGGGGCATCATGCCGCGAATAGCTTTCTCAAGGATAGCGATTGGTCTTCTTGCTCTCAAGTGAGCAAGAGTTTCTTCCTTGAATCCACCTGGGAAACCAGAGTGGTGTCTGTACATCTTCTGAACTTCTTTTTTACCGGAGACTTGAATCTTCTCGGCGTTCACTACAACGACAAAGTCGCCACAATCAACGTGCGGTGTGTATTCAGGTTTGTGCTTGCCTCTGAGTACATTGGCAACTTCAACGGCAACACGACCCAAAGTTTTACCTTCGGCATCGACTACCAACCATTCTCTGGTTACTTCTTCTGGTTTCGGGCAATAAGTCTTCACTTTAAAATCTCCTGGAACTTTTGCTCCCACAGCCTGAAGGCTTCGGGGTAATGGACCGAATCCAACGTTAAACCCCAAGGGGGAGCGTTAGGGCCGGCGAGCTCTCGATCTCTTTTCTCAAGAGCCTGAGAAACACTCTCCGCGTCCCTTTTGCCGAGCCCTATTTCTAGTAGCGTCCCGACAATAATGCGGACCATATTGTACACGAAGTGATCAGCCGCTATCCAGAACTCTAGCTCTCCTTCACGTAAATTCAACAATTCAGCACGGTAAATCAGGCAAGATGGGTTGGCATTTGAGGTAGTTGAGGAGCGAAAAGCACTAAAATCGTGTTGACCCAAAAGCCGAGAAGCCCCGTCCTGCATGGGTTTGAGACTCAGAGGCTGGCGCACATGTAAGTGAGTATCTTTTAACAAGGCAGATCGTTGCGAACGGTTCAAGATTCGATAAACATACTGTCTTTTTGTCGCACTGTAACGAGCGTGAAACGTTTCGGGCACCACTTGCAGATCGACCACCGAAATATCTCTTGGCAGAATTCCGTTTAAGCTCCATGCCATTTGATGAAGATCGATAGCTAGGCCAGCTGGCAGGTCTGGAAAGTCAAAGTGAGCCACCTGGCCGCCGGCATTGACACCAGTATCGGTGCGGCCACTCATGTGCAGCCGCACGTCACCCTTAGCTAGCACGCTGACAGCTTTTTCTAATTCATGCTGCACAGTGCGAACGCCCCCCTGGAATTGAGAGCCGTGGAAATTCTTCCCGGAATACTCAAGCAGGAGGGCGATGCGTGGCATTTAGATGATGCCTACAGAATCTATGTCTAGACCAGTTGGATGATCGCCATTTCGGAGTTGTCTCCGCGGCGAGGTCCAATCTTGATGATGCGTGTGTAGCCGCCTTGACGATCTTTATAGCGAGGAGCGATATTATCGAATACCTTTCTCACTACTTCTTTATCGTAAAGGTAAGAAGCAACTTGACGACGCAAGTGCACAACACGAGCTACTTCTTTAGCAGCGTCTTTATCGCCGTTCTTAGCTTTCTCGTGAAGAGCTTTGTAATCGCCTACCTGACCGTGCTTACCCTTGGTGATGATCTTCTCAGCGTGGGAGCGAACTGCTTTTGCCTTAGCAAGAGTAGTTTCGATCTCATCGTGACGAAGTAGCTCGGTAGCTAGTGCGCGCAATACCGCTTTTCTTTGGTCGGCTGGGCGGCCTAGTTGGTGGCCGGGTACTCTGTGACGCATAACAGTTCCTTCTAATCTCTCTAAACTTCTACTTTAAACGGGCTTTTACTTATTTGTCTTTCGGTGTATCGGCCAAGGTAAGGCCGAATTGGCGAAGGCGCTCTATCACTTCATCAGCAGACTTCTTACCGAAGTTTTTGATATTCATCAGATCATCGTAAGACAATTTGAGGAGTTCGCCGAGTGAATTAATGTTGGCTCTCTTCAAGCAGTTGTAGGCTCTCACTGAAAGCTCAAGCTCTTCAATAGAGATGGAGCTATGTTTGCCGTCTTGCTGTTGAGGCTGAGTAGCTGCTGGCACCATTGGCTTACCAGACAGTTCGGCTATCGGCAACAAGTGCTCAATGATCTGACGAGCAGCTTGAGAAATTGCTTCGGTAGCATCCATTGAACCGTTGGACCAAAGTTCAACAGTTAGTTTGTCAAAATCAGTTGATTCGCCAACGCGGGTAGGCTCAACGTTGTAGCTTACTTTGCGAATTGGCATGAAAACAGCATCGATAGGAAGAACGTCGATAGCTTGTTTGTAGTGGCTGTGTGAATCAGCAGGTACATAGCCTCTGCCGCGCTCAACAGTGATTTCAGCGCGAATACGACCACCTTCAGCCAATGTGCAAAGCTGCCAATCGGGGTTGATGATAGTAGCGTCGGCTGGGCACATGATATCGCGGCCGGTGACAGCACCAGATCTATCAATATCTAGATGCAAATATTGTGGTTCGTTGCTGAAAGTCTTAACGACCAAGCCTTTCAAGTTGAGCATAACGTCAATAACGTCTTCAACAACACCAGGAACGGTGGTGAATTCGTGGGTGATGCCTTCAATTCTCACTGCGGTAACAGCAGAGCCATCGAGAGACGAGAGCAATACTCTTCTTATGGCGTTACCAAGGGTGGTGCCATAACCTTTTTCCAATGGTTCAATGACGAACTTACCGTATATAGAGCCGTCAGCTCCGGTCTTGTTCTCAAGGCACTTGATTCTTAAAGGTTCCATATTATCTCCGTGACGAAAGTGGCTGTCGGCGAAGCTTCTTGTATCGATTGATGTGTTCATTTATTTGAATAGTACTCAACTATGAGGGCTTCTGGTAGCAGTAATGACTCAGCGAAAAACGAAAAAATCAAAGTCTAAGACTAGACTCTTCTACGCTTCGGTGGGCGGCAACCATTGTGGGGAATTGGTGTGACGTCTTTGATCAAAGTGATTTCTAGACCAGAACTTTGCAAAGCGCGAATAGCAGTTTCGCGACCGGCTCCAGGCCCTTTGACCAACACTTCAACTTGTCTCATGCCTTGGTCCATGGAACGCTTTGCCACAGATTCAGCAGCTTGCTGAGCGGCAAAGGGAGTGCCCTTCTTAGCGCCCTTAAAGCCCGCTGTACCAGCAGAACCCCAAGCGATCACCTGACCTTGTGGGTCAGTAGCGGTGACGATGGTGTTATTGAAGGTACTCGAAATGTGAACGACGCCTTGAAGTACATAACGACGTTCTTTTTTCTTTGTTCTAGCCTTCGGTGACTTAGCCATAGCTTTCCTGCTTCTATCCTTTAGTTAATGCTCTTACTACTTATTGATTAGCTTTACCCGGGTCTATTTACCTGGAGCTGCCTTTTTGCCGGCGACGGTGACGCGCTTACGGCCGCGACGTGTTCTAGCATTGGTCTTGGTGCGCTGACCACGAGTTGGCAAGCCTCTTCTGTGTCTTTGGCCACGGAAGCAATTGATTTCAATCAAACGCTTGACGTTAAGACCCTCTACCCGTCTGAGATCGCCCTCGACCTGGTAATTTCCGCTCTTCTCAATTTCTTCACGAACGCGACCGACCTCTTCTTCAGTCATGTCTTGTACGCGCTTAGAATCGGGAATGCCTACTTTCTTACAGATTTTGGCGGCAGTTGTTCTGCCAATGCCGTGGATATAAGTCAGCGCGATTGGCGCTCTCTTGTTTCTCGGCAGGTCTACACCGGCAATACGGGCCATTTGTCCTTAACCTCTACAAACTCTCAAAACAGATACTCAAAACAGATACATAAAACAGAATCTTGCGATCAAAAAGGGCAAGCCCTCGTCAGGTATCAAAGTAGCGCGTATATGCGTCTAATATCCTAACAAGAGTTAACTTGTCACTTCTTAACCTTGGCGTTGTTTGTGCTTCGGATTTTCACAAATCACAGCGACGCGACCTTTACGGCGTATCACTTTGCACTTCTCACAAATCTTCTTTACTGATGCTCTAACTTTCATAATTCAGCTCTCTGAGCGGTTTTTACCGCATCCCTTATTTACTTGTTGTGTATCTTCTTCACTTAATACGTATGAAACGACGCTAAGCTTACTTCACCGAAGACGTTACCTGCCCGCATTTACATGCAAAACAAGTGTCCTTCAGACAAACGTCTCATTGTACCGCAAATCACTACAAATCAATCAATCTTTGATTCGGTATGTGATTCTTCCGCGCGTGAGGTCATACGGTGTGAGCTCTACACGAACGCGATCACCAGGAAGGATCTTGATAAAGTTCTTCCGAATCTTGCCAGAAATGTGAGCCAGAACTTTATGTCCATTATCCAGCTCTACCCGAAACATGGCATTGGGCAAGGATTCCCGGATGGTACCCTCGAATTCTATTACGCCCTGTTTAGTCATCCAACTACCTCGTTGGGACGCTTAGTAAGTATTTCAGCGTCACCATCAGTGATGAGCAAAGAATGCTCAAAATGGGCCGATGGTCTGTAATCTTGTGTTACAACAGTCCAGCCATCTGGTTTGGTGCGAACCTTGTCGCCGCCCTGATTGAACATCGGTTCAATCGCTATAACCATACCAGGTTTAAGCTTAGTCTTGCTACCAGTGCGATAGTTGAAGATAAAGGGGTCTTCATGGTAATCAGGCCCAATGCCGTGTCCGCCGTAATCGCGCACAATACCGTAAGCACCTTCTTTACCAACATCTTCAACGGCACCACCAATTTGATCGAGAGTAGCACCGGCTTTTGCCACTTTGATCGCTTCGTAAAGTGAACGCTGAGTATCATCTAAAAGCTTTTGTACTGCTTTCGTTACAGTTCCAATAGGCACAGTGATTGCAGTATCGCCGATGTAGTTAAACGGTTTGCCATCAACCATTCTTCGCACCGATACTCCGATGTCGAGGCTTAAAATATCGCCATCTTTGAGCACTTTCTTCTTATTAGGAATACCGTGCACCACTTCTTCGTTGACAGAAGCACAGACCGTAGCAGGAAAGCCACGATAGCCTTTAAATGTAGGAATATGACCAGCATCAACAATGGCTTTCTCAGCCATCTGATCTAACTCATAGGTGGTCATGCCTGGTGCCGCTGCTCTTGAAATCATTTCAAGAACGGCCCCAGCAAGGCGGCCAGCCTCGCGAATGAGCTCGATATCTTCTTCTTTGGTTAAAATCATTGTCTTAAATAGATACCTTTAACTGCAGTGCTTTCAAAATGTCAGCGAAGATTGCCTCTTGCTCGCCTTCTCCGTGAATAGCTGACACCAACCCTTTACTTCCATAATAATCAATAAGTGGAGCAGTAAGCTCGTGATAAACAGTAAGACGTTGTTTGACCAGTTCTGGCTTGTCATCAGAACGGTGCGAAAGTTCAGTGCCACAAAGATCGCAGATGCCATCTTTTTTGGCTGGCGAGAACTTGACGTGGTAGACAGCGTTACAAGCTTTATTAGGGCATACGCGACGACCGGTGATGCGCTCTTCTAAAATAGAATCGCTGGTCTGCAAATCAATGACGATATCGAGGGAAGCTTTTAGCTCAGCAAGCAAGACATCAAGACTTTCAGCCTGAGCGCGGTTACGCGGGAAGCCATCAAGAATAAAGCCCTTAGCACTTTCTGGTTGACTGAGCTTCTCACGGAAGAGGTCAATTAAAACTTGGTCAGGCACCAATTGCCCTTTATCCATGTACTCTTTGGCGGCCAGCCCAGCCTTGGTGCTGTTTTTAACAGCCTCACGCAAAAGGTCTCCAGATGACAAATGCAGCAAAGAAAACTTAGTTGAAAGCTTTTTGCACTGCGTACCTTTGCCTGCCCCAGGAGCGCCTAAAAACAAAATGCGCATTTAGATATCCTTCTTGTCTTGAGATTTGAATAGGCCACGCGCTTGGTACTTAGATGACAAAGCGTGGGTAAGAATCTGCCGTTGGGTATCGATGGCGACACCAACCAGAATAATCAGTGAAGTACTGCCTAGGCCCTGCAATGTAGTCACCTGGGTCCATTGCTCAATGTGAATCGGAGCAATAGCAATAACGGCTACTGATGCAGCACCAATGAAAGTTAGACGATTAAGAGTCTTCTCTAAGAAGTCAGCGGTAGGGCGACCTGGACGCACGCCTTGAATAGCGCGGCCACTTCTTCTCAAGTTCTCAGACATATCGCGCACTGGCAAAATGATAGATGAATAGAAGAAAGCAAAGAAAAGAATCAAAACAAAGTAAACGAGCGAGTGCTCCCAGCGGTAGTACGAGAAGGCGTTAGCGCCCTCTTGAGCGAGGAAGCCCCAAGTATCTTTCGCCCAGGTTTGTTGGCAAAGACTGACGAAAGCCGCACCAATGCCAGGTATATCTTTGATGACGTTATAAACTACCTGTCCAGGATCGGTCTTCTGCTGCGCTAAGAACTGCATGATTGTTGAAGGGAACATCAATAGTGATGAAGCAAAGATGATGGCCATAACCCCAGACGGGTTAACTGGTAAATACATATAGTCTTCAGGAGCAGCGAAAATTTGGCGGCCAACATTGCGTCTTGAGCCCATCACCATAACTTTGCGCACACCTTGCTGCAGGCGCACGATGAAGGCAACAACAAGCAAGAAGAAAATCACTAAAGCAGTAACGCCCCAAACTGGCGCTTGTCCAGTTTGGACAGACTCATAGGTATTTTTGATCATGACCGGCATCCGAGCGGCGATACCCAGGAAGATCAAAAGGGAGGCCCCGTTGCCGACACCACGATCTGTAATGAGCTCACCCATCCACATGATGAAAACAGCGCAAGATGTCAGGATAATCGTAGTATTGATCAAGAAAAGTGGACCAGGATTAAGCACTACACCAGGAATTCGCGACAACAGTTGAGCCAACATAAACGATTGGAATATCGCGAGAAAAACGGTGGCAACACGCGATATTTGCGCAAGCTGACGACGACCCTGCTCACCTTGTTCTTTTTGCAAATTCTCTAATTTAGGAATAACCACAGTCATCAACTGCATGACAATCGATGAAGTGATAAACGGTCCGATTCCCATCGAGAAGACCGAAAGCTTGTTCAAGGCACCGCCTGTGAACAAGTCGATCATGCCAAGCAAGTTCTGGGCTAACTCAGGGTGTTTGGTAAAAGCACCAGGGTCAACACCAGGAATTGGCACATGGACGCCTAAGCGATAAAGGAAAATCATAGTCAGAGTGAAAATGATTCTTTCTTTTAGGCCGGGCGCACCAAGCAGAGCGAGCCAGTCTTCTGGACCCCCAATCTTTGCACCACGTTTGCTCACACTCTCTGACATTCTGTTCCCCTATTCTCTTTGCAAGCTTGAGCTTTGCAATATCTGATCTTCAACTCTTCAACACTTAATTGTAGGCTCAATTGCCAATAAAGCTTTGCTACTGCACAAAAAATAGCAAAATATTAGAACGCTCCAGCAGATAAAACTACTGGAGCGTCGCAATTTTCAACTAGTTCAAAACTAGCGATTTTTTGGATTACGGGTTGGCGGTGCTGGTTGAATTACTTCATACGAACCGCCGGCAGCCTGAATCTTGTCGATAGCACCTTGGGAGAAGTGATGAGCGCTAACCTTTACGGCCACTTTCAAATCACCATTGCCAAGTACTCTCAAACTATCATTGTGCTTGCGGATAACACCGTGAGCAACCAGTGCTTCTGGAGTAGCTTCGGTATTAGCTGGCAAAACGTTGAGAGCATCGACGTTGATGATCACCCAATCGCGTCCTGGCACTGAATCGAAATTATGGATTTTAGGTAGTCTTCTGAATAACGGTGTTTGACCGCCTTCAAAACCGAAGCGTCTGGCTTCACCAGATCTTTGACCTTGACCGTTGTGACCACGAGTAGAAGTTTTACCGTGTCCGGAAGCGCGACCGCGACCTACTCTTTTTCTCTTCTTACGTGAACCTACATCTGGTCTTACTTCATCAATTTCCATTTTTTCTCCTTTGCCTCACGCCGCCAATCTATTGTTTGATTGTTTGATTTGACGACTCGGCTGACTTAATTACTTAGCTTTTTTGGCGCTTTTTGCAGGAGCAACTGCATCTTTCTCTTCAACCACAGTGACTAAGTGATGAACTTTGTTCACCATGCCACGAATAGTTGGGCTGTCAGCATGCAATACACTGCTGTTGAACTTACGTAGTCCAAGCGCGCGAACGACTTTCTTCTGGTCGTCTCTCTTACCGACGAGACCCTTCGTTAAAGTTATCCGTAACATATCACCCTCAATTGAACTTTAGACTTGTACGAACTGAAAAGAACTGTTTTTAGCAGTTCTCTATTACGAGAACAACTGACGAATGCTTACGCCTCTAAGACGAGCAGCATCTTCGTAAGTTCTTAGACCTTTGAGACCAGCCACTGTAGCGCGAGCTACGTTAAGTGGTGAACGTGATCCTAATGATTTAGAAAGCACATCGCCCACACCAGCAAGTTCAAGAATGGCGCGTGCAGCACCACCAGCAATTACGCCAGTACCTTTAGCAGCCGGTTTTAACAAGATGCGGCTAGCGCCAGTCTTGCCTGTAATTGTGTGAGGAATTGTGGTGCCAACTAGTGGAACTGAAACAAGAGATTTTCTTGCATCAACAACGCCTTTTTGAATGGCCGATACAACTTCAGATGCCTTACCGACACCGATGCCGACTTGACCTTTACCGTTACCGACAGCAACCACTGCGCGGAAGGAGAGCTTTTTACCACCCTTAACTACCTTGGTTACGCGGCGAACTTGAATGATTTTTTCTTCCCATTCAGATTCAACACGTTCACGCTTATTGTCATCAGGACGACGACTAGGGCCACCATCGCGGCCACCACCACCAGGTCCGCGACGGCCGCGACGAGCGCCATCGGGAGCTGCTACTGGAGCAACTGCATCCTCGACTCCGGCAACCTTATCTTCTCTGTCCATCTAGAAGTACCCTCTACTATCTTTTAAATCTGACTTTTAAATCTGAATACGTAAAAACTGTTTTTAAACTCTAGAACTCAAGACCAGCTTCGCGAGCGGCTTCTGCCACTGCGGCGACACGGCCATGGTAGATGTAGCCACCACGATCGAATACAACTGAATCAATGCCTTTTGCTTTAGCGCGTTTGGCAACTAATGCACCAACCGTCTTAGCTGATTCGACATTCCAAGTTTTGGCGTCTTTCAATTCAGCATCAAGAGTGCTGGCCATTACAAGTGTTTTGGCAGTGGTATCGTCGATGATTTGAGCATAAATATGCTTATTCGAACGATATACGCAAAGTCTTGGACGCTCAGTACTACCAGACAACCGACGACGGATGCGGTAGTGAACTTTGATGCGATTGAGCTTTCTGTCTAGCTTCTTAATCATTAACCCGGTCCTCTATAAATTACTTCTTCTTACCAGCAGCCTTACCAGCTTTACGGCGGATAACTTCACCGGCATATTTGATGCCCTTACCTTTGTAAACTTCAGGTGGGCGTTTCTCACGAATAAAGGACGCGATATCACCAACAGCTTGTTTGTCGATGCCACTAACGGTAATGACGTTACCTTTGCCAACAGCGATTGTGACGCCAGCTGGTGGTTGAATTTCGACAGGGTGCGAATAGCCCAGTTGCATTACCAACTTGGTGCCATCCATAGCGGCGCGATAACCAACGCCGACGATTTCAAGGGTGCGGTCGAAACCATCATTGACGCCTTTGACCATGTTGGCCAAAAGAGTGCGGCTCAAACCATGCAAGCTACGTGTAGTTCTGTTTTCAGAATTACGGGTCACTGTGATTTTGCCATCTTCATGCTTGAAAGACATCTCAGGGACAAAAGTACGTTCTAGTTGTCCTTTAGGTCCTTTGACGACCACTTTGTGATCATCAATCTGAACCGTCACGCCAGATGGCACTGGGATTGGTGCTTTACCGATACGAGACATTGCTCTTAACTCCTACCTAATGATTACTCTGGTTAGTCAAATGACTACCAGACTTCGGCGACCACTTCGCCACCGAGGTTGCTCTTACGAGCTTGGCGATCTGTCATTAGCCCGCGACTGGTGCTAACGATTGCAACGCCCATACCGTTATAAACTCTGGGCACTTTTTTGGATGGGCGATAAACCCGTAGACCAGGCTTCGACACGCGCTTCAAACCTTGAATTACGTGCTCGCCCTTACTGCCGTATTTGAGAACAATGCGCATGCGTTGTTCAGGAGAGCCTAGGGCTCTTGTTTCGAATGAAGAAATGAATCCTTCATTACGCAACAGCTCGGCAATAGCTACCTTCGCCTTAGAGGCGGGCATCTCAACGGCCGGAGCCTGAACGCGGATGGCGTTTCTAATACGTGTGAACATGTCCGAAATTGGATCTGTGACCGGCATTTGCTATCTCCTACCAGCTAGACTTCGTGAGTCCAGGAATCAAACCTTCGTGAGCCATTTTTCTCAAGCAACAGCGGCACAAGCCAAAGTCGCGATAAACCGCTCTGGGCCGCCCGCATATGCGACAGCGATTGTGCAAGCGCACCTTAGGGTATTTGCCTTTGGCGACCAATACCTGGCGCTTATGCTCCTTATCAACCATGGATGTTTTAGCCACGTTGTGCTTTCCTCTCCTTACGACTCTTCTTTAAAATCTAACTATTGACTGACGTTTTGCTTCTTGAAGGGCATGCCCATGGCGGCTAGCAGTGCATACGCTTCTTGATCTGTTGGAGCAGTTGTGACGATGGAAATATCCATGCCGCGCACTGCGTCAATTGATTCGTAATTGATTTCAGGGAAAATCAATTGCTCCTTGATACCAACGGAGAAATTGCCGCGACCATCAAACGATTTGCCAGATAGACCGCGGAAATCGCGGATTCTTGGCAGTGAGATGTGAATGAGCTTAGCCAAGAAGTTCCACATGCGCTCTCCGCGAAGAGTGACTGAGGCACCAACTGGCATACCCTTTCTCAATTTGAAAGTAGCGATGGATTTCTTGGCACGATTTGTCACTGGCTTTTGGCCGGCAATAATGCCCAATTCTTTGACGCCATTTTCAATTGCTTTAGCGTTGCTGGTGGCTTCGCCCAAACCCATGTTGATTACAACTTTGACAATGCGGGGAACCTGCAAGTCATTTTCGTAGCCGAATTGCTTTTTAAGACTATCTCTTACCTGGGTTTGGTAATTTTCTTTGATATCGAACATTGCCTTCTACCTTACTTTTGATTAGTTGCTTCTTGAGACGGTCTTTGTCGTCTCTGCTTCTTATATAGGTCTCGTTTAGACGCCTAGCTCTTTGCGGAACTCAGCTCTGACAGGTTTTTTCTTCTCGTTGGAGTAAAGCATTACTTTGCAAGCGAACAAAGGAGCTTCTTGCTTGATGATGCCGCTCTTGCCATAAGCATTTTTAGCTTTGACGTGACGAGTAACTACGTTTACGCCTTCAACAAGAATTTTGCCGAGCTTAGGGAAGACCTTAAGTACTTTGCCAATCTTGCCTCTGTCGCCTTCTAGTTTTTGGCCATTAGCTTTGGTGCGTGTTCTGCAGCCAGAGATAACCATAACTAGATCGCCGCGTTTGACGTGAACCGAAGGCACCAGGTTGGTGGCACTTGGTTTAACGAGAGCGCGCGAGATAACTTGCTTGTTGCCCATTTTGACTTTGGTCTTAATGGGAGCGTTGGTGTAGCGCACCGACATTTCTTTTTTAGCTGTGTAAGCCATTTTTAGAGAACCTCCGGAGCCAATGAGATGATCTTGGTGAAGTTCTTATCGCGCAATTCACGAGCGATTGGTCCAAAGACGCGTGTACCTTTTGGGTTGCCGTCTTTTTGAACAATCACAGCGGCGTTATCGTCAAAGCGGATGGTTGAACCGTCTGGACGGCTAACGTTCTGTTTGACACGCACTATAACGGCACGAACTACTTCAGACTTCTTCACTGGCATGTTAGGTAGTGCATCTTTGACCGTAGCCACGATCACATCACCAACAGTTGCAAATGTTTTGTTTGATCCGCCCAGGACACGAATGCAGAGAAGTTCTCTTGCTCCGGTGTTATCGGCACAGGTCAATCTTGTTTCTTGCTGAATCATGAGGCAGATACCTCGCTAGCTTTATTAGAGATGGCATGGCCAGTCACTTCAACTACGGTGAATCTTTTGTCTTTGGACAATGGACGGCATTCTTCAATGCGTACCACGTCGCCCATTTGACACTTGTTTTCAGCATCGTGAGCTTTGAACTTGCGCGTCTCGGCAATTTGCTTCTCATATTTGTGGTGCGGTGAACGGCTTTCAACAGCTACTACAACTGTCTTATCCATTTTGTTGGATACAACCTTCCCGACTAATACCTTCTTTGGCATTTCTCGACCCCTTAGTCTCGCTCTTTAACTTAGTCCAGCTTCTTAATTAGCCTAAGCCTCTTATTCAGTCTTAGCTCTTAAGCAGTGACAAAAATGACTTTTTCAGTAGCCACTGTCAGCAGTTGCGCTAGTTTCTTTCTTTCTAAACGCAATTTTGCTGGACTCTCCAACTTTCTTAGAGCCAACTGAAAACGCAGGTCGACGATTGTCTTACGAGTCTCATCAATTCGTGCATTCAGCTCCTCAGGGGAAAGCTCTCTCATTTCTCGCACTCTCATTTCGCGGCTCCTCCGGCATGCCTTTCAATTACACGGCATTTAACAGGTAACTTCTGGGCGGCCAATTGAAGCGCGTGGTGCGCATCTTTCTGGGCCACTCCGGACATTTCAAACATTACGCGTCCGGTTTTTACAACAGCTACCCAGAACTCTGGGTTACCTTTACCGGAGCCCATTCTGGTCTCGGCCGCTTTCTTAGTGATCGGCTTATCGGGGAAAACGCGAATCCACATTTTTCCGCCGCGGCGTACACTACGCACCATGGCTTTACGAGCAGCTTCGATTTGACGTGAAGTAATCCAGCATGGCTCTAAAACTTGCAAGCCGTAGTCACCAAATTGGACTTCAACTCCACGAGTTTCATGACCGCACATGCGACCACGTTGCATCTTTCTGTATTTTGTTCTCTTGGGCATTAACATGGGTTATTGACCTGCCTTCCTGGGTCTACGACCAGACTTGACTGGATCTCTCGCATCTTGGTTATTTTTGCGAGCTCCGCCTTCTTGTGAACGTTCTTGTTGCGTCTTGATGTTTGGAGGTGACCATTGTCCTGGCTCTAACTCACCGCGGAAGATCCACACCTTGATGCCGATGATACCCATCATGGTATTTCCTTCGGCAGTGGCGTAGTCGATATCGGCACGCAAAGTTTGTAGTGGAATACGACCTTCTTTGGCCCATTCTGTACGAGCGATTTCAGCACCGCCCAAACGACCAGCGACCATGATTTTGACGCCGATAGCGCCAGCACGCATACAACGTTGCATTGCTTGCTTCATGGCACGACGGAAAGCAACACGCTTTTCTAATTGCTGAGCGATTGACTCGGCAACAAGTTTAGCTTCGAGGTCAACACGATTGACTTCAAGAATGTTGATCTTGATGTCGAGACCAGTGCGGTTAAGCAAAGCACGTAGCTTGAGGCTGAGGTTTTCGATACCTTGACCGCCCTTGCCTACTACCACACCAGGTCTGGCTGTGTAGATATCGATTGTTACTTGGTCTGCTTTTCTAGAAATTTCTACTTTGGAGCAACCGGCGCCAGAGAGTTCTTTCTTTAGGTAGGCTCTAAGGCGAGCATCCTCTTCGATAAGAGGGGCAACGTCTTTCTTCTGAACGAACCAGTTAGAAGCCCAGCCCCGGTGAATACCGACGCGAAAACCAACAGGATTTACTTTCTGACCCAACTTCTTAGTCCTCACTTACTCTAACTCGAGTCTTTTGACTCGCAATTTGACTCTTAAACTCTAAATATCCGAAAGTTTCAGCGTGATGTGGCTGGAGCGCTTAAGGATGGGATAGGCCCGGCCTCTTGCTCTTGGCTGGAAGCGTTCCAGAGTTGGTCCCTGGTCGCAGAATGCTTCTACTACTTTGAATTTGTCAGCTTCCGTCTCAGAGACGGCTTGCTTTTCGGCATGGGTGAGGTTTGAAACGGCTGAATAAAGCAGTTTCTCGACAACGCGAGCGGCTGTGTAAGGCATGAACTTGAGCATAACTCTAGCTTCGCCAACTTCTTTACCGCGAATCTCATTGACTACACGGCGCACCTTCCGCGGTGACATCCTGATCCATTTTGCGCAAACTTTGCTTTCCACTTTTGCGATCCTTCTAACTATTCCGGTCTAACTAATGGCTCGTACTAACTGATGGTTAGCCTCTTTTGCCAGTTTTGTCTCCGCCGGCGTGTCCTTTGAACAGTCTGGTGGGAGCGAACTCACCGAGACGGTGGCCAATCATTTGTTCAGTCACGTAGACAGGAACATGTTTGCGGCCGTTGTATATAGCGATTGTGTGGCCAATCATTTCGGGCACAATCATCGAAGCACGTGACCAGGATTTGATAACGCGTTTGTCGCCTTTCTTATTCATCTCATCAACTTTTTTGACGAGTGCTGGATGAACGAATGGTCCCTTTTTAAGTGATCGAGACACTTAAACCTCCAAAATTACTTAGTTCTGCGCTTAACGATGAATTTGTCTGATGTATAAGACTTACCGCGACGAGTTTTGTAACCCATAGCTGGTTTGCCCCATGGTGTTTGTGGCTTACCGCCGATTGGCGATTTACCTTCACCACCACCGTGTGGGTGGTCGATTGCGTTCATGGTGACACCACGGTTGGTAGGCTTGATACCTAACCAACGAGTGCGGCCGGCTTTACCCAGACGCAAGTTTTTGTCGTCGGTATTACCCAACTGACCGATGGTAGCCATGCACTCGAGATGCACCATACGCATTTCACCAGATGGCAAACGCAAGGTGGCATATCTGCCTTCTTTGGCCAGAACTTGAATTTGAGCTCCAGCAGCACGACCCATTTGGCCGCCTCTACCGAGAGTCAATTCAACGTTGTGAACCATAGTACCTAGAGGGATAGCACGAAGAGGAAGAGCGTTGCCGTTCTTGATCTCAGCAGCTGGCCCGGACATAACTTTCTCACCAACCTTGATACCGTTCGGCGCCAAGATATAGCGCTTCTCTCCGTCGGCATAGTGCACCAGACAGATACGGCAGTTGCGGTTTGGATCGTATTCAATAGTTGCGATAACGCCTGGGACGTCATGCTTGTTGCGTTTGAAGTCGATAACGCGGTAGGCCTGTTTGTGGCCGCCGCCTTTATGTCTAACTGTCAAACGACCTTGGTTATTGCGGCCACCATGTTTTTTCAGGGGGCGCAGCAAGCTCTTAAGAGGAGTCATTGTCGTTACATCCGAATAATCGGCTAACGACATATTCCTGCGGCCTGCGGAGGTTGGATTCACTTTGCGGGTAGGCATCTTACTGTTCCTAAATAATTCCCATAACTGTGAGTTGAGTGCTTAATTCAAAAATTAGGCAGTGAACAACTCGAGCGGATCACCAGACATGGTGACAATAGCTTTCTTACTGTCTTTTGGAGCGCGACCATGACGCTTGCTTCTTCTGAAGCGACCGCGGATAGCGCTTGTATTAACAGAGACAACTTCGCTCTTGCTCTTCGGATAGAGTTCCTTAAGCATCTGCTCAATAGCTTGAGCAATTTCAACTTTGTTAGCGTCTTTCATCACTTCGAAAGTGTATTGACCGAGTTCCATCTGCTTAGCAGACTTCTCAGTAATCATTGGTCTGATGATGATTTGCGAATGACGTTTGTTCATCTCACTTGGTCCTTAGATATTCTAATTACTCTTCGCTCTTCTCTTTTTTAGCGCGAGCAGGCTTTTTAGCTTCAGCTTCTACTTCTTTTTTGGCAGCTTCTGGAGCAGCAGCAGCTTTCTTAGGAGCAGCGGCTTTCTTAGGAGCTTCGGCAGCATCCTTAGCTGGCGCTTTGTCGGCTTTGGCAGCAGGAGCAGCTTTAGCTTCTACTTTCACAGCTTTCTTAGCAGTCGTTTTCTTTGTTGAAGAAACGTCGCCTTCGCTCTTTTCTTTGCTTGAAGCTTCGAAACGGTTGTTGATTGCTTCCAGGGTTCTAGCATTAGTGAGGATCACTTCGAAGTGGAGCAAATCTTTGACATTCAAATTGCTCATGGCAATTACTTTGAGATTGTCGATGTTGCGAGCAGCACGCTCAACACGAGCGCAGGCATCACAAGCGTAGTCGAGAACGACCAGTACTTTTTTGCCTTCATGCCCAAGATCTTTCAATACTTGGCTGAACAATTTGGTTTTGGCTTCTTTGAGATTGTCGAAGTCTTGAACGACTACCAACTTCTCAACACTGGCAGCAAGAGCAGATTTAAGTGCAAGCACTCTCATCTTCTTGTTCATAGTGATGGAATAGTCGCGCGGCTTAGGACCGAACGGAACGCCACCACCAGCCCACAAAGGTGAACGGATAGAACCAGCTCTAGCGCGGCCAGTACCCTTTTGACGCCAAGGCTTACGACCGCCACCACGAACTTCTGCTCTGGTTTTGGTGTTAGCACTACCTTGTCTGGCATTGGCGAGCTGTCTGACCAGGGCATTGTGAATTACGCCCATGTTCGGCTTAATGCCAAAGACTGAGTCACTGAGTGCTACTTCACTCAGCTTCTTGCCTTTGAGATCAACTACTTGCGCGGATGTCATTTTACTTTCTCTCTCTTAAGTTCAGAAACTAATTCCACTTGGTTATGGATGCAGAAATCACAACCATACCACCGTCAACACCAGGTACAGAACCTCTGACGAGGACTAGACCTTTCTCGGTATCAACTCTCACCACAGTCAGGCGGCGAGCACAAACATTGTCGTCGCCCATGTGACCAGGCATATGGAGACCACGAACGACGCGACCTGGAGTGGTGCCAGCGCCGATAGAACCCATTGAGCGGTGGAATTTAGAACCGTGGCTCATTGGACCGCGACCGTGGTTATAACGCTTGATACAGCCTTGGAAGCCCTTACCAATCGATCTACCGCGGACATCAACTTTCATTCCAGCAGTGAGCAGAGTCTCAACTTTAAGAGCTTCGCCAACCTTATAAGAGGAAACGTCATCGACGCGATACTCTTTCAAAGGCTTCAATGCTTGAATTTCTTTCTTTTTGAAAGCGCCCATGTCAGGCTTATTGAGCTTCTTTTCTTTGATAGCGAAACCACCAACTTGCACAGCTACATAGCCATGCTTTTCTTTGGTTTTGGTTTCAGTGACGATATTTTCGCCCAATTTAACTACAGTGACAGGAACAGCCAGGCCGTTCTCATCGAACACCTGAGTCATTCCAACTTTTCTTCCCATTATGCCTAATGTCATGGCTTTACGTCCTTCTTCAGAATCATTCAATTCAGCATCAAATCAACTTGCTAAGTACAGGTCTTAGAGCTTGACTTCGATATCAACACCAGCTGGCAAATCAAGACGCATAAGCGCATCGGCAGTGGTTGGTGTTGGATCATTGATATCAATCAATCTCTTGTGCACTCTGATCTCGAAGTGCTCACGTGATTTTTTGTCGACGTGCGGTGAACGCAACACGCAATAAACACGCTTCTTGGTTGGCAACGGCACTGGGCCGCAAACGGTCGCACCGGTGCGCTTAGCAGTATCTACGATTTGGTCAGAAGACTTATCGAGCAATCTATGATCGTAAGACTTAAGACGAATGCGGATTCTTTGCACTTTTGACGATGCGGCATCGGTTTTTGTTTTTTTGGCGCTTGCCATATTGCCTACTTTCTCCCTAGTGCTCCTAGTGAATAACCAGGATGCGTTCAACATAAGTAATCGCGTTTAGCGATGACGTCGCTATCAAGACTTCAGCTATATCGGATGAGTCGAAAACATATCCGATAGGGCACCAGTCTAATCTCCCCGGCCCGAGCAACCAGACGCATTAACTGCCTCTTATAATTGCGGACGGCACGGGATGACCGTTCCAGCGAACGAACCACACATTGTACAGAGTTCACCCCATGGCGCCAGAGTAAATTTATTTCAGGTTTGGGGTCAAAGCGGCCTTTTTTGATTGTCTCTGCTATCCGTAAGTTTCTAAGCTCTACGCCTGTGATGGTTTCAGCTGTCTAGTAGGGTAAAAAAATAGTTTGAAATTGATTCAAAACACTGTTAACAACCGCAACATCAGTTCGCGCCTACTTTTGAACAAGCTGGCAGTCTCCACAATGTCTTAACTATTGGGGTGTTTAGGGGGTTTTGGAGGGGGAAAGATAAGAGTATCTCTTGGCAACCCATTAATCCTTCAGACAAATTGCCACCAACATGACTTATCGCTTCGACAAATCCGGTAAACGAATTCCCGCAGGCACGGCACAAGACAAGTTAGTCGCCGCAGCAGAAAACCGAGACATCAAATCCAACGGATTGCAAAATTCGGCTACAGCTCAAAGATCTACAGGCACATCGCATTTGGTGCAGACTCAAAGGAGTGCCGCCGCTAATCAAAAACTTGCCCGCAAAGGTGCCGATGCCGATCTGAGCAAACCGCTGCGCCATATAGGTATGGCCATTGCTGCAGTAATCTCCATCGTCATAATTATGGCCGCAGTAAACATGGCCGGCACGATGCTGGCAGGCATGCGCGGAAAAACCAAGCACGCCAATACGCCACCTCCTGTGGCAGCTAGGTCAATTCATCGTGCCAATGCAATTGCTCCAGCACCATTGAAAAATCTTGGCCATTGGTCAAAAGCAGAAATGCTTAAAAACCTCTATGCCGCATGTCAAAAAGCACATGCTGCCAGAAACTACTCAGCTGAAAATACAATTCTCAAAAATCTCAGCGAGTCATCACCGGCAGAAACGAAAGCTATGCTTGAGAAATTGCTAGCAGCCAACGGCAAAAATTTGCAATATCAATGGCAGCTAGCTGTAGTTCTCTATCACAGCGGAAACTTGGCCCAGGCCAAAGTAGTTAACGACAAATTACTGCTGCAAATTAAGGGCAGTCACCAATCGCTAGAGCTGCAAGGTCTGGCCTATACTCTTGAGGGCAGAATGAAAGCTCGTGCTGGTCATGACCAAGAGGCTATCCAAGACTTAACCACCGCGGTTTCTCTTTTTGAAAAAGCCAAGTTGCCTGACTCGGTCTTCGTGGACACTCTAAGAAATATCGCATGGTTAGAGTTACGCACTGGCCGCCGCATGCAAGCTGCCGCTTTGTTTGAGCGGGTTAATGCCTGCACCTCGGCCACAGCAGATAGCAGCGATGAAACTGCTAACGCCGAAACGTACATGATGAGAAATATTCAGTAGCACTACATATGGTGCCGGTCAATTCGAACAAAAAAGAGGACCGCTTTTCAGCAGTCCTCTTTCAATTTGATTCAAATCTAGATCGGAATCTAGATTTGTTTCTAGATTTGACTAGGCGATGATTGAAGCAACTACGCCGGCGCCGACGGTACGGCCGCCTTCGCGGATAGCGAATCTCATACCTTGCTCAACAGCTACTGGTTGAATCAATTCAACGTCCATGGCAACGTTGTCACCAGGCATAACCATTTCAACGCCTTCTGGCAATTCGATGGAGCCGGTCACGTCAGTTGTACGGATGTAGAACTGTGGTCTGTAGCCTTTGAAGAATGGAGTGTGACGTCCGCCTTCTTCTTTGGAGAGGATGTAAACCTCAGCCTTGAACTTGGTGTGTGGCTTGATGCTGCCTGGTTTGGCGATAACTTGACCACGTTCGATCATGGTCTTGTCGATACCTCTGAGGAGGATACCAACGTTGTCTCCAGCCATACCAGAGTCAAGAGTCTTCTGATACATTTCAACGCCGGTTACGGTTGTCTTACGTGTATCTTGAAGACCAACGATTTCTACTTCTTCGCCGACTTTAACTTGTCCACGTTCAATACGACCGGTGGCAACAGTACCGCGGCCAGTGATTGAGAAAACGTCTTCAACTGCGAGCAAGAATGGTTTGTCCAAATCTCTTTCTGGAGTTGGGATATGTTCGTCAACAGCTTTCATCAAGTCGAGAATAGCTTGCTCGTACTTCATATCGCCTTCAAGAGTCTTGAGAGCGGAACCACGGATTATCGGAATATTGTCGCCGTCGAAGTTGTATTTCGAAAGCAACTCGCGTGCTTCCATTTCAACTAGTTCGATCAATTCTGGATCGTCGACCATGTCGCACTTGTTCAAGAAGACAACGATGTGTGGAACGCCAACTTGGCGGGCAAGCAAGATATGCTCGCGAGTTTGTGGCATAGGACCATCGTTAGCTGAAATCACGAGGATAGCGCCGTCCATTTGGGCAGCACCAGTGATCATGTTCTTGATGTAGTCAGCGTGTCCTGGGCAGTCAACGTGACTGTAGTGACGTGCATTAGTTTCGTATTCTACGTGAGCGGTATTAATGGTAATACCACGAGCTTTTTCTTCGGGAGCAGCATCGATCTCATCGTATTTTTTAGCTTTGGCTTGGCCGGTTTTGGCCAAAGTCATTGTAATAGCTGCGGTTAACGATGTTTTGCCATGATCAACGTGCCCGATCGTTCCAACGTTCACGTTTGGTTTGTTTCGTTCAAACTTTTGACGGGCCATCCTATCTACTCTCCTTACAAATTACTGCTTCTTACGGATACTGACTATCAATTGATTCTGATATGCAGGGCCTTTTGGACTTGAACCTGGATGTATTTACAGGTTCGGTTTAAATGGAGCCCACGACGAGAATCGAACTCGTGACCTCCCCCTTACCAAGGGGGTGCTCTACCGCTAAGCTACGTGGGCACGTAAATCTACGAGGACTTTATTATCTACGGTGATTCTCGATTCTCGGGATTCCTCAAAATTTTCTTTAGTCTTGGAAAATTTTGATCGCTTTTTGTTTTGAAGCAACTACCTGTAAAGAGGTTGCTTCGGTTTCCTACTCTGCCTGTTTGCACTTGCGTGCTTAGGACAAAAGTTTGGGTGGAGCTGGATTCGAACCAGCGTAAGCTTTCGCTAACAAGTTTACAGCCTGTCTCCTTTAACCACTCGGACATCCACCCATAAGCTGGTGATGGGAATCGAACCCGCAACCGACGGTTTACAAAACCGTTGCTCTACCGTTGAGCTACACCAGCAAAATCGACAATTACTTGCGGCCTATCTCTTCAGATATGAATGCCAACAAAATAATTGCGCTTACCTATCGAAATAGGCAAAGTAAATTCTTACAGAGTATTTTTTAAGTGTCAAACTATTGCCTGACCTAGGACCAATAGCGATACACGAACTTAATATTACGGCTGGCCGTATTACTCTGTAGGCGCAGAAACTGCGCTAGTTGCTTCACTTGGCGCCTTAACTTCTACTTTAGAAGCCAAGTTTTGTCTGACAACCTCGTAGAAGATCACTCCAGCAGCAACCGATGCGTTTAAAGATTGCACCGAACCATGCATTGGAATTTTCACCAAGAAGTCGCAGTGTTCAGAGACTAAGCGGCTTATGCCGTCACCTTCGCCACCAATCACCAAAGCCAATGGTCGCTTAAGATCACTTTCATAAATGCCCTGAGCGCCTTCAACTGCTAAACCAGCAATCCAGAATCCACGATCTTTCAACTTTTCAAGAGTAGATACGAGATTAGTGATGCGCACCATACGCATACTGGCAAGGGCTCCAGCACTTACTCTTGCAACAGTGCGAGTAAGACCAGCAGAACGCCTTTGCGGAAGGATAACTGCTTTGACACCAGCGGCGTCAGCAGATCTAACAATGGCACCAATGTTGTGTGGATCTTCGATGCCATCAAGAATGGCTACGGTGTATCCGTCAAGACTCTTGCCTTCGGCCTCTAGAGCAGCTTTCTCAGCATCGAACTGATCAAGAAATTCTGATATGTCAAGATATTCGCTAGCAGCAATTTGAGCAACTACTCCTTGGTGCTTGTCGCGATCACCAATCAAATCAGAGAGCTTACGCTTTTCAACTGTTGCAATAACGATTGAATTTTCTTTGGCTAATTCTTTGATCTTGTCGATGCGGCGGTCTGATTCCAAACCACTTGCCATATAGATTTTGTTGACCGCAACTTTTCCTTCTATAAGGAACGCAACTACAGCATTGCGACCATAGATGAATTCCTCATCAACTGCTTCTTGATCAACTTCTGATGGACCCGACTCTTCATGGCCGCCGTAACGAACTGTCTGAGTGCGCTCGACTGGAGCTTCATCGAAGTAATCATTTACTTTGCGAGCGATGCTGGCTGCTTTGCGCTCTGGTGACATCTCACCGCGCCCACCATCATCGGTTCGTGGACGTCGATCGTAGCCGCCACCACCTTCTGGTCTTGGTCCGCGGTTGAAGCCACCACCACCCTCAGGTCTTGGTCCGCGGTTGAATCCACCTTCAGATCTGCCACCTTCTGGTCTTGGTCCGCGATTGAAGCCGCCACCGCCTTCAGGTCTTGGTCCGCGGTTGAAGCCGCCGCCTCCTTCTGGTCTTGGTCCGCGATTGAATCCACCTTCAGATCTGCCACCTTCTGGTCTTGGTCCGCGATTGAATCCACCTTCAGATCTGCCACCTTCTGGTCTTGGTCCGCGGTTGTAACCACCTTCAGATCTGCCGCCCTCTGGTCTGCCAGCGCCTTCTGGTCTCGGTCCGCGGTTGTAGCCGCCACCGCCTTCAGGTCTTGGTCCGCGGTTGAATCCACCTTCAGATCTGCCACCCTCGGGTCTTGGTCCGCGGTTGAAGCCGCCGCCACCCTCTGGTCTTGGTCCGCGATTGAATCCACCTTCAGATCTGCCGCCTTCTTGTCTTGGTCCGCGGTTGAATCCACCTTCAGATCTGCCGCCTTCTGGCCTTGGTCCGCGGTTGAATCCACCTTCAGATCTGCCGCCTTCTGGCCTTGGTCCGCGGTTGAATCCAC
>JBBRMD010000081.1:0-25368 GCA_038231015.1 Candidatus Obscuribacterales bacterium | reverse complement strand
CAGCAGGACCACCAGGACCAGCAGGTCCCTTAGGACCACCAGGACCGGAAGGACCACCAGGGCCGGAAGGGCCACCAGGGCCCGAAGGGCCACCAGGACCAGCAGGACCACCAGGACCAGCAGGACCACCAGGACCAGCTGGCCCAGAAGGACCACCAGGACCAGAAGGACCACCAGGACCAGAAGGACCACCAGGACCAGAAGGACCACCAGGACCAGCAGGACCACCAGGGCCAGCAGGACCGCCAGGGCCAGAAGGACCACCAGGACCACCTACACCACCAGGGCCAGAAGGGCCACCAGGGCCGAGAGGGCCACCAGGGCCAGAAGGGCCACCAGGACCAGCAGGACCGCCAGGACCTTGAGGACCACCAGGGCCGTTAGGACCTAAAGGACCCAAAGGACCACCAGGACCAATCGGACCTGTCGGTCCAGCATTGGTTGCACCAGGCAAGTTGCCAGTGCTCGAGGTAGGGCCAGTAGTTGGTGAAGTTGTAGTGGATGAAGCAGTTGGTGAAGTCGTAGTGGACGGACTTGTTGTAGTCGGACCAGCAGGGCCAGAAGGACCACCAGGGCCCGCTGGACCACTGGTATTACCAATGGAAACAGGACCGGCTGTGTTTGTAATCGGATAGGTATACAAACTCTGGAAACGAATTAGACCGTTTGCTACGCCTTGTTGGGCGGCAGCTTCACTACCCATGTCGAGACTAAAAAACACCATAGGTGCTGGTATGCGAGCAATTAGAGTTGTTCTAACGCTGGCAAATGGACCAGGTGATGAACCTGCTCCACCAGAACCCGGAGCTGGAATCACGCCAGCTGTGGTGCTACTGTTTGTCGAAGTAGTACCGATAGGGCCGTTGGTGCCTGTAGTACTTGTCTGACCGGCGCCATTACCAGCGCCATAGTCTTCATATGTGATCAATTCTGCATTGAGAGATTGGATCACCGTGCCGTCATAGGGGTGAGTACCAAGCGCTGCCTGCATGGCAGCAACCGCTTGACCTACAGTACCTTGTTGACCGGCAGCTCTCGCGCAGTCTTTACATGCTCTGTCGCACATGTCAGCCGCGAAAACTAAGACGGTAATATTGAGAGCCATTGCGCAGATGACAATTAAAATTGAAACTACGGCAGCTAGCTCGATCGCAGTGATACCTTTAAGCCGCTCTCGGAGCAACTTACGACTTGAAGGTACCGATTTTGGTTTATTAACCACCGAACCGCCTCCTGAAAAGGATGGTTACACGTATACATTTACTAATGTATCGAGTCTGCGTGAAGTGAGGGTGAAACGAAAAAGAGAAAACCGGCCTGAAATCAGACCGGTTTTCTCTTTTTGAATTTACGAAATTGTGAAAGTTACTAGCTATTCACTCTCTCGAGCAGTCTATCTCTGACCTTGAGTTAGGCGGCGAGCAACTGCTGAGAACGAATCTCTGACAGTACTTGCACTAGCACAAGGGAAGAACTTACCGCCGTTACCAGAAGCACCAGCTAGGCCGGATGGCAGGTTACCCAAGAAGGTAACTTGTGACCCTTGAAGAACTGGATTGTTGGTGACGTCTAGTCCGATGGTGAACACAGCGATACCCTCGCCCTTGCAACCTTGCGCTTGTGTCAAAGTTGGGCCGGCGTCTGCTGAGTTTGGCACACCGTCTGTAAAGAAGACGATGGCATGCTTAGCAGCTGGGCGGTTGTTAGAGAGTGTAGCGATGTCGTAGCTCGAACCGTTATGGAACATGGCGCGAGCTGTGGTCAAGGCTTCTGCTGTGGCTGTATCACTGAGAGGAGTACCGTTCTCTAAACCATTGGCGATGGTGTTAGATGCAATGGCTGACCATGGAGCACAGTAGCTGTTGATAGTTGTGCTCTGCAGGCCACCGACAATTCCTGTGTAAGAAGTGTTCTGTGATTCTGGTTTAGCCAGAGCCCTGCGCGGTTGCCTAAATCCAGTTCCTGCTCCCCCTCCTATCGATTGTTGATATTGCGGACCCGAGTAGTTGTTGCCGGCGTACCTCGTGCCGATAGTCCTCGAACCGTAGTCGGTACTGACGAAATAGCTGTTCGGTGCGTCAGGAGTGTTTAAGTGGGCTGAACCCTGTGATGTGAAGTTGGGCCCTGAGCTGTTTGCAAGTGAGTTGGCTGAGTTGGAGAATCCAACTAGGCCGAAGCGGCAGTCAGTCAGTGTATTGATCTTCTGGAAGAAACCACCATAGGCGCCGTCGATAGCAGTTGCGATCGGTTGCGAGTAGAGCATAGCCAAACGGTGGTAGGCTTTCTGGTAGAAAGCTGCCCGGTGTCCTGAGCTCATACCAGTCGATTGTTTGCTGACGGTGGAACCACTGGTTGTTGTATAAACAGAACCTCTGTCAAGCAATGCGTCGTTGAAGTAATTGGTGCCAGAGACTGTGTCCAGATTGCCTCGAGCTGCTTCAACCAAAACACCGATGTTCTCGAAGTTATATGTCTGGCCGCGAATGTCACTGTCTGGTTCTTGAGTGGGGAAAGTGAAACTGAAATTAACGAAATTCTGAGGGCCGTTCAGTGGTTGAGTGTATGGCCATGAACCGGGGTTGGCGATGTTAACTACCAAGTCGGTGTAAATGTGGTCGTCAGTTCCTGAGTATACGTAGGCCGGATAATACTTAAATCCGGCTGTGCCCCTTGCGTGTTCATTCAGGACTGGTGAGCCCGGAACATTCAAGTTGGTGTTATACGCTGCATTAACATTGACCCCTGCGGTGAAGTCAATCAAAGAGGCTTCATTGTAGAACTTGCCGTAGCCGTAGGGATAGGCGAGTGTGCAATTGCCTGGAGGAGTACCGTATTCTTTGGCGAATTTGGCAGCAGGTGTGCCTGTCGTTGGCACACCGTAAGGAATGGTGTTAACGCGGAGGTTGCGGTCGAAGATGTACTTATTAGGAGCATTAGAATAAACGTTGTCTGAAACAGGCAAGCTCTGCGGAGGCAGAACGTTGAGTTGCACTCCGTTCGGTGAAGCTGTGTAGTCGTGAACCAAGTAGTCAGAGAGGCGGTGCGAAGAAGCAGGTGGTGGCACTTCTATATAATGAACCATCCCGTGAGGTCCCGCAGGGGCTCCACTGCTGCCGTCACCCGCGATACCTGCAACAGTTGGATTACTCCAGTCTGTTTGACCGGCTGTAGTACCGGCTGGGCTGTTGATTGTCGAATCCCAAGTTCTTCTTACGAAGGTGACGTTGGTAGCATCATCCATCGAACCGGAATAGTCGAAAACAAGAACGGCGTCTACCTGAGGAAGGCCTCCGCCAGAAGCGGCTTGAAGTAGTACTTTGCCAACACCAATGCCACCCAAGAAAACTGGGTTGTAGGTGTAACCGGCGTAGCACATGATTGCTCGGCCGTTCAGTCTGTCTGGATAAGACGGGGAAACACCGACGAACTGCTGTTGTGGGTCGGCAAGAGATATCATTACATTGCAATCACCAGGGTTGCCGATGGTTGATACAGCGCTGTAAGGGCTGACCACACTAGCTGAACCAAGAGATTGTCCCAACATGTTGCCGTTCTGGAACATGTTACGAGCATAAGCACATGCTTGAGACTGGGCTATCCCTAGTTTCGATGCCGTAGCGTCGTCATTAGCGATATCGAGCGATGTGAGCATGGCCGTGCCGGCAAGAGAGGCTGCGTCACAGGTGGCAGTCAACTCTCGTTGAGCCATCTGCAGACGACTTGAGTCGAAAGCAAAGAACCCGGCCAACATGATAAACATAAAGAGTGCGATGACAAGCCCGGTTACCGCCGCCCCCTTTTGATTTCTTATCCTACGTTCGTTCATTTTGATTACAACCTCTATGATTTATCTGTTTTGCTTTCTAGAACTGCAGTCCGGGTGGATTTTCAAACTGGGCCTCTGAGCTCACTCTGAGGAACATGGGGCTGGATAAGCCTTGGATATTGAACCAAGGAACAGGAATAAGTGGTGTCACTTGACCATTGATGGTGACTCTCAGAGTACATACATATTGGTCGACGTCAGGAATGTTACCTAACCCGAGTGTGTTCGGCCCGATTACATCAGCGACCGCTGGTGCGCTCGACCCGGGAATCACTGCTCTGATAATGCGCACTTCAGGATTAGTAGGATTGGTAGTCCAATCTACTCCTGGGAACATGCTGCGGATCTGCGCAGCTCGGGCGCGGGCTGTAGCGTACGCCCCTGGATACGGTGTGCCTGAAGGTTCAGGAACGTAGACCAGAGTGTTGAATGTTTTAGCCTTGGCTGCCAGCATGGTCGCTTGGTTGCAGGCGAACCAAAGGAAGAAGGCTCTCATCCCGCAGGTTCCCAGATTTAGTACTGGAAAGAAAATAAACAGGAACAAAACATACATCGTAGCGACATACTCAGCTGCCATCGCTCCAGTACTTTTTCTTCTTTTGGTCACAAACTTGGCCATATGTATCTACCGTCCGTTAGCTGATGCTCAGATTCGCCGAGAAGTTCTATACCTACCTATATCTTTTCTATTTGCCCGTAGTAAGACCTAAATCACCCCTGAGGAAGCTCAGGGCAGGTTAAGCCAAGTTAACCTATGTTAACCTTACCTCTAACTTAGCACGTGAAAAAAAGGCCTGTCAACTGTCCAAGAACCTCGCAAATTGGCTTTTTTAGATAAATGTCAAGTGCTAATATGGCTGCCCGGAAAGTTAGTTATCTCCTTCGGTCATACTTGGATTTATCAAGACAGGCTTGCTTGCCTGCTCCTCCATTTGCTCTTGGCTCACACCTTGGTTTGAGCCAAGACGAGCAGAGTCTTTTTGATAGAGTTCTGCGTCGAGCACGCCTTGACGAAGAGTCGCGTAGTATTTCTTTACAACTTTGTTTTCTGCTAAGGCTGTGCCTTTATCGACTTGCTCCATGGCCTGAACAAAATGCCTTTGTTTGACCAATATTTTTACAGCCCCTCCACGAGCAGCGTGGTAAGCCGGTGAGATAGATAGAGCTTGCTGGTAGCAGCGTAGAGCGTGGTCTGGGCCATTCGCTCCAGCGTAAGCTTCGCCGAAGACATACCAATCAAAGGCATTCATCGGAGTAATTTTGCTCAATTTTTGCATCTGAGACAAACCCTGAACATAAGATGCGTTTTGCACGAGAGCAAAGGCCAGATAGCGGCGCGCTGTAATTGAGTCTCTATCAATAGTTAGTGCCTTGTTAAGGGTTTTGATTGCCTTGGCAGCCTCGCCGCGGCTCAACTCGTTATAAGCTTCTACGATTAGTGGCAAAATCTTCGCGTTGACTGCTTTGACCGCTGGTTGAGCGGTATCCTCTGCATCCTGTTCGACCTCTGTGTCGGCTGTGGCATTCACTTGTGCTGTCGGCGTTTTCTCATCTGCTGCAAGAGCGGCTCGTGTGCTGCAAAGTGAGAACACAGCTGTTAAGGCTAGGCTTGTACTCAGACCTAGCGCTGTAATAGACACAGCCTTTGACAGAACCATTGATTTTCTCCACTAAACTTAACGGTTGCGATTTTAGCACTTTCGCAAAAGCATGGCAGAGGCTCGTAATTTTGGGTAAATCAGCAATGGAGCGTTAAAGTAGAGTTCGTGAGTAGCTCATTCGTACATTTGTATATCTATTAATATCGGTTAGCGTCGGTAGCATTACTTGTAATTTGTAGGACTAATTTTGAATCTGAAGTTTCGCCGTGTCACTGTCTTCTATTGGCTAATATCGATCACTTTGGTTTCATGGTGCTTTGCCATGCTTTACATATATTCTTGGAGGTCCAGCTGGGCCGGAAAAGTAGTTCTTGATGAGACCATTCGAAAAGAAGAGAGGCTCAGTCGCGAGAAAATACGCATTTTAGAAGAAATGGGTGCACCTGATCACGATATTGTTGAAGCGCGCATTGGTTTGGCCAAAGTGCTCATGCAGTCTGGGCCAAGTCATTACAATGATGCTCGCTACTGTCTTGATGATGCCGATGCCCATTTAACAAACAATAAATCGGGGGCTGATTTGCAAGATGTTTTGGCTGATCGAGTGACTCTCAACAAACTTTATGCCAGTATTTGTCGCGATTCGAATCTTTACGAATTTGCCAGCGAACGCTACGAAAAAACGGCCAAACTTCTAGCTCAAGCCAAGCCTAATCGACAAGTGCAATATATGAAAGTAATGCTTCTCAATGAGCAAGCAGTTCTTCAGTATATCTGGGCTAATTCATCGAAAGAAGAAAGTGATCGCAAAAAACATTTTGCATTAGCTGAAGCTCTCTACCAAAAATGTTTGCACGAAAGCCGCCAACATTTTAATGAGCCAGAGGGCGCCAAATATAGATATCTAGCTCAATTGTGTCAAGAAAATTTGACTGAGCTAACTGCTGACGTTCTCTAAGCTTTTGCTTCGAGTCACTTTTTTTCTTAGCCAGGTAAGAGCAAAGGCCAAGTGCTCAGGCTCAATAAATAGAACATAGCTAATGATCATGAGCCATTCGAACAACGGAATATTCATGTGCCATTCAATGGTTAGGTGAAAAATTACGGCGAAGGCAATCACGAAATAACGCGTTTCTTTGATCCAGATCAAGGTGAACAGTGCCCCTTCAATTGCAAGGGTCGACCAAGTGAGAAAATTAACCGTCCAAGCATGATCGAAAACATACGGAAGTGGCAGTCTGTGCAAGTCTTCAATGCGCGAAGCCGTGAAGACAGCAGTTCCATCTATCCATGGTCCACCGACTATCTTGCAGAAAAATGTATGCCAATAGACGGTGGCTAGCTGAATTTGCAAAAGCCTAAGGGGCCAGATACTAACTTTTTTGTAGTTATTGAAATTGCCTTCTCGATTGCTTCTTTGCTTTCTACCACTAAGTGCTAGAGCGCTACCCGAAGCCGAGAAAATCAGCCAAAAAGTACTGACGCGTAAGTAAGTATCGCCGGAGTTAAAAATAAAGGGATCACGGTGATAGTAGCTGACCAAGCATAGATAGCTAGCTATTGCTGCCCATCTGGTATGAAAACCTAGCATTAGAGCGACCGCTGCTAAAAAGAAGAAGCAGTGAAAGACCACAAGAAACTGGTCATTGTCAGGGAAGAAGGAAAACAAATTGAGAAATACAGCATGACCGTTGACCCAATCTGCTACTGCTTGATTAGAACACATGCCCTGCGAGCCAAACCAGACAAAGAGGTCTGGAATTAGCAGTAGAACAAAATTTATAGTGATAAAGCCCAATAAAACTCGGTAGACTGCCACCGAAAGCGGTGAAACTTCTGAGAACCAAAATTTGTCCCATGCTTGCATGATGGTAAAGATACTCATTTGAGCTTTACCCCGGCGAGATCTTTTTCTGTTATCGCAAAGACACCCAAAACTTGCGTTTCTGATTGCGGCAAGTTTGGTTTGCCCAGTCCATCTTCCATCGGTAAGATCGTTGATGAAAAGCGAGTTAAGGTCACAAGTATAGGCGGATTTTCTTTGTCTAAATAGTTTATGCGAGCTACGTAGCTGGCGATATCAGGCCAGAGTACCGTGATATTCCAGGCTGCATTGTCATCAAAAAATTTGCGGTAGCGCTCTTTTGGTATTTTAGTGAAAAAATCTAGCCTTTCCATCCGTGGATAAGACCAGAGCTTACTGCTGCCATCTTGGTAGGTGATGATTGCTGTCA
Source organism: Candidatus Obscuribacterales bacterium (assembly GCA_038231015.1). Lineage (GTDB taxonomy): Bacteria > Cyanobacteriota > Vampirovibrionia > Obscuribacterales > Obscuribacteraceae. Next base: position 17,707 of record JBBRMD010000081.1, on the reverse strand, counting down.
GGTGAGGGTTGGTTGGCCTTGGTCCGGGTGAAAACACATTCCAGGCCTGTTCTAGACCCATAAATGTATAGTAGCCAAAGAAAAAGTGATTGACGTTGTTTATATAAGGATGATTATTGAATAAATAGCAGTAGTTGAGAGTGCAATGCAAAATGAGAAAGGCCGAGATAACTGGCTTTCTTATGCGTGCCCACTCTTCGCGGCTAAGTAGCTCGTTTAGAATCGACTGTTTACGAACTGGTTTAAGTTGCTTGTTAGTCAATGTCTACACTGAGTCTAAACTAGCGATGACTATCTTCGAGAGCCTTCAATTCACCTTTGACGACTTTCACTTCGCTAGACTTTCTCTCATGCTCTAGCGTATCAATCAGTTCGATAAGGCACAAGCGGTGCCAATTCCAATCTACTTGCCCAGCGGGGGCGCTCGATGCAAAATTGATTGCCTTACGAAGCTGTTTCTCAGCTTCTGGGAACATACGTAACTTCTTGTAACCTAGGCCTTGGTGCAAGTGCACGTTGAAGAACCAACGGGGCAAAGGTCTTTTCTCGATCGGTTGCTTGTAGAAAATGTGTCCAGCCAAGATGGCGTATTTGAGAGCTTCTTTGTCTTTGCCTTCCATGTGAAGGGCTGTGCTGATGCGAGCACAATACTGACCAAGCTTGGTCTCACCAGAGGCAGATTTGATGGCTTCATCTAGTTTGCTCATCAAAACTTTTTCGGCTTCGGCCACGTTGAGCTGATCTATTAGCTTGCGACCTTTGACAAACTCGGCTTCAGGAAAAGCTACTTTCGTGTCAGCGGCGTCAGTGACAAAGCGCTTCTCTTCAGAGGCATCGACAAACATCTCTTCGCTACGTTGAGACTGCAGAGCTGGGTCAAGCTTGGCGCTCTTGCCAGTGCTCGTGCCGGATGGTGATGTAGATGGCTCTGAGCAGCCGGTCAAGCCAAGTGGTAGGCTGAAGACGGTTAGGAGGCAAGCTAATGGCACAAACGCACTGTTGAGGGGTTGAGCGTGGATTGTCTGGCGAGCCTGGTCATTGCGAAGACGCATCAATTTCCTACTTCCTTAGTAATTACGCATAAGATAATAACTCATATTACAGGCTTAGTTGGGCCAAAATTTCTTTGGGTTGCAAGTAGCTCGTCTGCTAATGCTAGGTTATATATTCTCGACATCGTTGCCTTTGGCTGGCTCAAGCTCAGGCTTAGGCTTAGTACTACTTTGTCTCAATTTGTCGTTTAGGCGAAGTAGAAAGCCTCGCAGGAGGTCGAATTCTCTTTTATTTGGACGCATCTTTTGCAGGGCGCTGCGAATTTGCATGGTAACGAGTTCACGGTTGTAGCGGCGAGAGAAGTTAGCTCTCTCCATTAATTCACTGGTTAACTGCATCAACTCGTCTTCTTCTGCTCCATTGGGCAATATTCCAACATTGATAATTTGGCTATTTCTAAGAGCACTTTCGCGACTGAGTTCGTATGCCACTATCCCTAGTGCTTGGGCAAGGTTGAGGCTAGCAAAGGTAGGTTCTGTTGGTACCATTGTTAGCTCGTGGCAGCGCGCAATTTCTTCTCGTGTTAGGCCATCACGTTCGTCACCAAAAACAAAGGCTATTCTGTTCTCACTACTGAGGTCTTCAGCATTTATTTTCTCTACCAGATGGCCTAAGGGTACTGGTTCTTCGGTGCGATGTTGGCAGGCCGAAGTAGAAAAGGCCATATTAATGTCGCTCAAGGCATCTGAAAGTGAAGTTTCAACTTTAGCTCGCTTGAGGACGTCGAAGGCATCTACTGCCATTTTGCGTGCTTCGGCATCAAGATAATTACGCGGTGGATTAACCAAACGCAGCTGCGAAAAACCAAAGTTTTTCATCACTCGGGCTGTTGAGCCAATGTTGCCTAGAAAATTTGGCCGCACCAATATGAATATGACATTGCTTTTGTTCATCTATTCGATAAATTGGAATTACTAAATTTTAGAACTAACGGTGCTAGCAAAATGGCAACGGCTGTCAGTCCGGCACCTAGAACATTCAATTCTTTGAGAAAATAGAGGCCAGAAACAACCGCTAAGGTTTGCTCTATCGGGATGCTACTGAGAGCGTATACGAGCACCAGAACTGTATCTTTTGCTGCCAGAAAGTGCGGTAGTTGCTTTTGCGATAAGTGCGTAAGTAAATGATGATACCAGTCAGGCAAAATAAGGCCGGCGATCGTTGCCATCGCCGTTAGTGTGGCGTAGCAAACGAACCAAGTATGCGACCAAGCACCAAGCAAATAGAGCGCTAGTGATGCCACGGTTACTACTTGCAATATTACGCGCTTACGAGCAAGACGGCTAATAAATATCGAAAGCACGGCACCACCGGCGCAGGCTAGACTTAGTGAAGCGCTGAGAGTGCTGATCATGAAACTGCCAGCTTGGTTACACTGAATAGAGAAAAGAAGACTGACAAACATTGGTGCAAACAGAGGCAAGTAGAGAGCTACTGTCGCTCCTAAAAATCTAGCGAGCTGCCAGGGCCGCATATCGGCGGGCTCTGCTTGAACATGATTTTCTACTATGGCAATGGCATTTCTTGCCAAATTTTCTTTTTCTCTGAACTGAGCTAAGCTCCTGAAGCCGAAATAGCAAGAAGCAATAGCAATGATGTAGAGCAAGACCAGTGCAATGCTGATGTCGCTGTTCGAAATAGAGATTGACACTATTTGTGGTGCAGCGTAGAAGGCTGCCCATTGGCCGCTGAAAAAACCGGCAATGATCAAACTAAGATAGGGTAGCGGTCTTGTTGCTGAAGCCCTTAACTGCACCAAGGTGGCCGCTAATGTTAGTTGTCCGAGCAAGAAAATCGCCGATAAAGTAACTCCGACTGCCGCTTGCGAGCCGGCAAAGAAATCGGTGGCTACGGCCAGACCAGATGTTAACGGAATCAAGGCGCGTAGAGAAATTGTAAAATTGAGCCAGAACAAGCGGTGCTTAGCGAAGAATGAGGATGAAGCCAAGCTCATTGGTAGGGCAAAAACAACTAACGGTAAGAAAATGAAGGCCGCGCCCAGCCCGAGGTTCTCGCCACCAGGGCCAAGAAAAACGGTGGTGGCGCCAAGGTTGATAGCAATTACCCGGTCAGCCAAGGTAGAGGCAAAAACAAAACTAGCGATTAAAACTAGTGCTCTGAAATCGTGGCTATGTTTTAGGTGGTCACGTTCAAGCGCTGCCAGACGAAGAGCTGACTGATTCTCTTTTATAGAAGGGTGATCTAAGGCTGAAGTCAGGATCTTTCTCTGTTGCTAGTTTTGAAATATATCTCTTGTATGCCGCCTGTCTATCCGGCGACGATACTAGTAAGAAAAAGGCAGGCTAAGGGTTTCCACTGTTAAGTGTCTTCTATTTTTAGTCATTTACGGTATTAAGAGACTCTTAGTTGACTTTCTTTTAAACTTCGAGCGAGCGATATATCTATTTTGCTAGCTACCATAAAATTCACATGGGCTCTCTTTCTGCATTTTTGCTCTTGATTTTATGCGAAAATCACTTTCCATGAGCCTATTCACTAATGTGTTGGCAGCGCTATCTGCTTTTTCTATGGCTACAGTCAGCGCTGCAGCTGTAGACTCCGGCGTCTTACCTTCGCGGAAAGCTGAGTATGCTGCAGCCGATAAGGCTAAGGGGATAAAACGTGCCAATGCACCTTGTATCGCCTGGAGCGATCCAGATGTGCCGACCCGAGCCGTTTTGCTTTGTATCCATGGTTTAGGGCTACACAAAGACACTTACGAAGCTTTTGGCAAACGCATGCAGGCACTGGGCATTGCCACTTATGCCATTGATATGCGCGGTTTCGGCGACTTTATGTCGTCTACTGGCCAAAAGACTTGCGATTTCGACGGTTGTCTCAGCGACGTTCGACGTAGCCTCATTGCTATTCGGCGAGCTAACCCAGATAAACCGATCTTCCTTTTGGGTGAGTCGATGGGTGGGGCAATAGCTCTGCGTGTTACCGCTATGTATCCTGAGCTGATTGATGGTTTGATTTCGTCTGTACCGGCTGGTGATCGCTTCAAGCAAGGGCGCAGCAGTTGGAAGGTCGCTATCAAATATCTCAAGAACAAAGATAAGCCCTTCAATGTGGGTGAGTCAGTGATTGAGCAGGCTACGCAAAAACCTGAGCTGCGGGAGGCCTGGAGCAAAGACCCTGTAGCTCGGATGAATATTTCGCCAAAAGAGCTGATGCAATTTCAGACCTTTATGAACCAGAATCATAAAAGCGCTAAGTTAATAACGGCCAAACCTGTGCTGATTGTTCAAGGTTGCGAAGACAAGTTGGTCAGGCCCGAAGGTACAGTTGAGCTTTATAATAAGCTTTCCACCCCCGACCGTGAGATTGTGTTAATTCCTCACGGTGAGCACCTAATTTTTGAAGAGAATCAGTTTAACGATGAGGTGATCCTCAAAGTTGCTAGTTGGATCGACAAACACATCAGTACTGCTGCTAGCAATAACCAAATAAAGTAGGTAGGGCATGATTTTTTCGCAAGACCAAAAAGTAAATTCGCAGCTGAGTATTTTTCTCGCACTTGTCGTCGCTGGTTTAAGTAGCTCATCTTGCATCGATGCAGCAATGGCACTACCTGCAGCTAGTCGAAATTTAGCGCCAGTTAAAAGCCCAGTTAAGACCCTAGTTAAGACCCAATCTAAAACTGCAGTTAGTAATGCCACTAAAACCAATTCGGCATCCATTCCAACTCTTGAAGCCAAGGTTGTTAGCGAGCCTAACAATGCCGAAGCTCATTTTCTCTTAGGTCAAGCGTATTTGAAGAGCAAAGATACTCTCAAAGCCCGCGAGCATTTTCGTGCAGCCGTTCGCTTGGGGCGTGGTTCTGCTAGCGCTCAACGTGCCAATTTAGCTTTGATGGCTATGCCTAGCCAGATGATTAAGCCTAAGACTGGTCCGCAAACTAGAATGATCGCTTCTATGCTCGGATTGGGTCGCACAAGAGGTATGGGTGGTGCCGCCTTACCTACAGTTATCGATTTTTATGCCAATTGGTGTCAGCCTTGCAAACAACTTGATACTGCCCTCGCTAAGGTGAAGACTACCTATGGCGAGAAAGTCACTTTTATGCGGGTTGATGTAGATGATCCTAATTCTCAACCTCTGATGGACCAATACGAAGTTAGCCCAATTCCTACTGTTGTCTTCCTTAATCCTGAAGGTGAAGTAGTTAGCTATTCAATTGGCTCTAGCAGCGAAGGTAGTATCTCCAGCAATATCAATAAAATCCTAAAATAGGTCGGTCATGCTCAGGTTCAGCAAGCTCTTATGCATACTGGTCGCGGCAGCGCCAATATTTTCGATTTTTACTTGTACTGTCGCTACGGCAAGCACTGCAAAAGAGCAGCCTAAAGCGATTGAAACTACTAAAACAACTCGCAGTCGCAGGCCTTATCTATCTGCTCGAAGTGCGTATTTGCGGCAACTAGTTAATCCTCAGCGCAAGCAAAACCTTGGTGTGGCCTACTTTATCGAGCTAAACCGCGCGGGGCGGGTATTCAAAACCAACAACAAGACCAAGTTTCGCAGCGGCGATCAGATTCGTTTTCATGCCTTTGCTAACTCTGATGCTTATATCTATATTGTCATGCGTAAAGGTACCTTGGGTACTAAATCAGTTCTCTTTCCCTTGGCGGCAACTGGCACCAACAATTTGGTCAAGCGCGGTCAAGATTGCATAGTTCCAACTGAAAGTGCTTTGCAGTTCGATGAAAACCCGGGCATAGAAAATGTTGGCCTTTTACTTAGTCGTCAAAAGATTGATTCTGCCTCACTTTTGAACTATCCCAAGAATCTCACTGCTTATATTTCTTCAGCACCGAATAAGAAGCAGGCGAAATTACCTAGTCGCACAAAAATTTCAGTTGAGCGAGCTAGAAACGGCGCGCTCTTGAAAAGCTTCCCCGCATCTACTTCTGGAATGCCTCCACTTGCTCTTTTGAGTGCCAAAGACAAGGGCCGGCAACTTTGGCTGAGCGCCTCAGCTGCACTGCGCGAATCAAATATGGTGGTGGTTGTCAACGAAGGCCAAGATATTGTGTCAATCGACTTTTCATTGATTCACGAACTCTAAGCATTGCTAGATTAAAAATGACTTATTAGCCTCGGGCACGCTGGCGGCAGCCATGGCCTAAACTATATAGATGGCCGATATATCTCAACTTCAAGAGCAAAAGCAGATTCTAGTGCAAGAGTGTGAAAAGACAGCCCAAGATCGACAATTGTTCAGGCAGCTGCCCATCGTAGCTGGTGGTCTATTCGATCTTTTGCTTGAAGCTGCTGCAAATTTTCCAGACAAGAAAGTATTGCAGCACGGTTTGGTCGACCATTCGTACAGGCAGGCTCTAGGGCGCACTCTTTATTTGGCCCAAGTATTGACTGAACATGGTATCGGCCGCGGTGACAAGGTTGGACTCTATTTTCCTAACCATTCTGAGTTTCTTGCTGCTTTCTTTGCCATAAGTGCTCTTGGTGCAACTGTTGTACCGATTAACCCTTTGCTCAAAGCCGAAGAAATTGGTCATGTCTTGGCTGATTCGCAGTCAGTCGCTTTGATTTCTCATAGTCGTTATTTAGCTACTAGTTCTCCTGCTAGCCAAGACTTGCAGAACACTCTTAGTCAATTGCCTCTCAAAAAACTTTTCTTGCTCTGTGCCGAATCGCTAGAAAGCACCTTACCTCTTACTGATTTTGCCGTGATCAATATCACTGAAGATTCATTCGAAGATGGCATGAAAAGTTGGTTGCATCATCTAGATACAACTGAGCTTTCGCCTGTTGATAGCAGTTTGGCAGCAATTGATGCTAGTGAAGAACTGGCCTTGGTTGTTTATACCTCTGGCACCACCGGTAAGCCCAAGGGGGCGATGCTTTCATTTTTAAATTTATTCACGGCAGTAAATACTTATCCCCAACGCCTTGATGTGTGTACGAGTGACAGATTGGCTGCTGTGCTGCCATTGTGTCATCTGTACGGCTTAATTGTCGTCTTGCTTGGTACTATTAAGCAGGGTGCCACCATGTTCTTGCTCGAAAATTTTGACGCTGTAGCGTTGGCAAATCTAATAGAGGCTGAGCAAATAACAGTATTGCCTGCAGTACCAACTATGTTTCAATTTCTCTCACTTGAATTAGAGCGTAATCCGCGAGCACTTACTTCGCTACGCTTGGGTCTTTGCGGGGGCTCATCGATGCCCGTTGAATTGATGAAGAAGCTCGAAGAGCAGCTTGCCGTGCCAGTTGTTGAAGGCTGGGCCTTGACGGAATGTTCGGTTATTGCCACCTTTAACCCGGCCAGTTTGCGCAAGTATGGTTCAGTTGGACCAGCTATGCCTGGTCTAGAAGTTGCTGTCTTTGGCAGTGATGGTCAGTTCCTCCCAGCAGACTCAACCACTGTGGGCGAACTTTGTATTCGTGGTGCCAACATTATGAAGGGCTACCTCAATAATGATGCTGCCACAGCAGATACAATTAAAGATGGTTGGCTTCATACCGGTGATCTCGGCTACAAAGATGAGCAGGGATATGTTTTTGTCGTAGGCCGCAGCAAAGAGCTAATCATTCGTGGCGGCATGAATATTTATCCACGCGAAGTAGAAGCAGCGATATTACGCATGCCAGAAGTGCGCGATACTGCCGTTATTGGTGTGCCAGACCAATATATGGGCGAGCGGGTCAAAGCTTTCGTTGTATTAGAAGAGCCTGGCCAAATAAGCGATGAGCAAATCAAAGCATTCTGTGCCAAACACATGGCCGACTACAAGGTGCCGCGTCTAATCGAATTTGTCGATATCATTCCCAAAAACTCAACCGGCAAGGTTTTAAAGCGGCTTCTTTCGTAGCTCTATATTATCGTTCTGCTTCGCTCATTTCTTGAAGCCTAGCGATTCGTTCAATCATTGGTGGTTTCTATACTAATTCTAGCCTTTCGGCCTTGCAGTTCTCTATAATGGCAATCGCTAAAGGCTTTTTAGGGAAATCATTGAACAGTATGTCTACTACCAGAGTTGAGCGCGATTCGATGGGGGCTATGGATGTACCCGCTGAGGCCTATTATGGCGCCAGTACGCAACGGGCCGTGCTCAATTTCCCTATTTCTGACTTGCGGTTTCAGCGTTGCTTCATCCGTGCTCTAGGCTTAATAAAGCTCAGTGCCGCTGAGGTCAATAAAGAATATGGTGATGTTGATGGCCGCATTTCTGACGCCATTATTGCTGCTTGCGAAGAAGTAGTAGTGGGAAAGCTTGACGCTGATTTCGTCGTCGATATTTTCCAGACCGGTTCTGGCACTTCTACTAATATGAATGCCAATGAAGTAATTGCCAATCGAGCCATCGAAATACTTGGTGGAAAGCGCGGCGATCGCAATCTGGTACATCCAAACGATCATGTTAACAACGGTATGTCTTCCAACGATGCCATTCCTACTGCGATACACATTGCTGCCTCAATTGAGATTACTGAGAAGTTGAAACCGGCCTTAGTGCAACTTGAGAAAAGTCTGCGTCTTAAAGCCGCTCAGTTTATGCCGGTGATTAAGACCGGTAGAACTCATTTACAAGATGCCACGCCGATTCGCCTAGGGCAAGAGTTTGAAGGCTATGCCGGCCAAATTGAGCGTGCTCTTTTGCGCCTAGACTATGCTCAACTTCGTTTATCTGAAGTGGCTTTAGGTGGCACCGCTGTTGGTACTGGCATTAATACTAGACAAGAATTTGCCGAGAAAGTATTGAAGCGTATTTCAAAGCGATTGGGCTTTGTTGTTAGTGAGACGAGTAACCATTTTCAAGCTCAGGGAACCCTTGACGAAATTGTTGAAACTTCTGGAGTGCTCAAGACTATTGCAGTTAGTCTGATTAAGTTAGCAAACGATATTCGCTGGTTGGGTTGCGGTCCGCGGGCTGGCTTTGCCGAAATTGCCTTGCCAGAAGTTCAACCAGGTTCGTCAATTATGCCTGCTAAAGTCAATCCGGTTATTGCTGAGTCGCTGATCATGGTTGCTGCCCAAGTGATTGGCAATGACGGCACCATTGCAATTTGTGGTGCTTCAGGTAATTTTGAATTGAACGTCATGATGCCAGTGGCTGCTTACAATTTAATTCAGTCAATCGAATTATTGGCGGCGGCGGTCTCAAACTTTACCCTTAAGTGCATCGATGGCCTCAGTGCCACAGATAACGGTCCTAAACTGGTTGAACGTGGTCTTGCTCTCTGCACCGCACTTGTGCCTGCCGTTGGTTATGATATGGCTGCGGCCATTGCTCATGAAGCTTATACGAGCGGCAAAACCGTGCGTGAAATTGCCAGTGTGAAAACTAAGCTGACCGCCGAAGAATTGACAAATTTACTCGACCCCATGCGCATGACAGCGCCTGAGCAGAGTTGAATAATTCTATAAACTAGTGAGCGCTTTTTTCAGATCTTTGCATGAGGCGAAGCGTTCGGCTGGATTTTTTGTCAAACACTTGAAGATGATTTTCTCAAGCTTAGAGTTGATTTTTACAGGGTCTGGCAAATGCTTAAAAGGCAGCGGCATTTCATAAAGGTGCATGGCAAATGTGTGCATGGCATTGCTCCCACGCAGTGGCGGGCGCCCTGAGAGCATTTCGTAGAACATACAACCAAGTGAGTATATGTCTGAGCGAAAATCTAGGTCGATGCCTTTACACTGCTCTGGGCTCATGTATAGCGGGCTGCCAAATATAAAACCTGGTTGGGTGAGCTTCTGCGATGTTGTATCGAGAGCAGATTGACATTTGGCAATGCCAAAATCGAGCAGTTTTACATTTGAATGAACGTTGTCTGTGTAGTGAGCATCAGATTCTGAGAGTTGGTCTACTAGCATAACGTTGCTAGGCTTGATGTCGCGGTGAACGATGCCGAGGTCATGAGCAAAAGATAGGCCATCTACGACAGCACTCACTATTTCTATTGATTGCTCTTGTGAGAGGCTGGTGTGAGACTCTAAAAGGTGATCAAGGCCGTGGCCTTTGAGATGTTCTAAAACTAAGTAAGGCCGAGCGTTTTCGCTGCTTGCTTCTTTGCCTTCAGGCGGCTCATCTTGCAAAATTCCGTATGAAATCATATGGACAATATTGGGATGATTGAGGGCGTTGATAATAATAGCCTCTCGCTTAAACCGTTCAATGCTTTCATCAGTGTCAGAAAAATGAGTGTGCAATATTTTTACTGCCACTGATAAGTCTACGCGGTTGTGACGACCCAGATAAACAGTGCTGATGCCACCACGGCCAAGAACACGATCAAGAACAAAACGATTCTCAATCACCGAGCCTATCAGTGCTTCATCTTCTTTTTCAACGATGGCCATTCTTCCTCTACTTTTTTGTTAGCCCACATGCACTCTTGGGCGTTTCTTCAAATCTGGTTCTGCCTCACGCAAAATTTCTCGGGTTACCGCAGCTGTTTCACCATCACCTAAGAATATAAAACGAATAACGTATAGTATCGGATTTCCTTCTGTCCAGCCCATATAAATATGAGCTTGTCTCTGGGTAGCGTCGCGAATGTGTAGAAGCAGCGCCGCTATGGCATTAGGAATGGCCGGGCTGGTGCACTTGAAGACCCGAAAACGGCCGATTTGTTCGCCTCTGACTACTACTTGACGCAATTTAAATTGTGAAGCATCGCTGACAGTCACTTCAACGAAAATCAGATATTCATTGTGCAAATTGTGAGTTGCCATGGCATCCTGCTCAGCTTTCTCAAGGTCGCCGCCGGGCCTGTGGGCTACCAAACGAATTTCTTTATCGGGGTCATCTTTTATAAATTGTTTCGCTGCATCATCGAAAACCACATGTCTAATGCGCAATTCAGTTGAGCGGACAGCTCGCGAAATTATAGAGGTAAGCAATATCGCCGAAATAAAGAAAGCGGCGATGTGCAATCCATCTGGTCTTTCTTTGATATTTAAAATCGTTGTATAGAAGAAAATTAGGGTAATCAGACCATAGCCAAAGCGGGCAAATTTATTAGTGGCCCAGGTCTTGAGAGTGACCGCTAGAGCGGCTGAGGTGATTAGTACCAAAACCCCTGTGGCGTAAGCACCAGCTTGAGCGTCAACATTAGCATTGAAAATAATAGTGACAGCAAGAGCAACGGCGGTGAGGAAAATTACCAGAGGATTTTTAGCACTGGCCCAATCCGGAGCCATGCCATAGCGAGGCAAGTAACGTGGAACCAAATTAAGCAAACCGGCCATCGCTGAGGCGCCGGCGAACCATAATATCGAGATGCTACTGAGGTCATAGATTGTTGCTACAACCGGCCCTAAGAGTTGGTGGCAGAGATAAGAAAGAGCACGGCCATTGGCGCCACCACCTTCTTGAAATTCGGCTGGGGGAATGAGCAAGGTGGTGGCAAACGAACTAGCTATAAGAAATACACTCATGATCAGCGCTGAGGTCAGTAAAAGTTTTTTTGTATTGGCGATGCGGCAGGCAAGGTCTTGCTCGACAGTAGCATTGTCAGCGGCGCTACCTTTGACTAAGGGCATCACCGCCACGCCAGTCTCAAAGCCTGATAGTCCGAGCGCTAGCTTAGGAAAGAGCACCATTGAAAGACCAAGCATGTTCCAGATTGAGTGATAGTCGACTACTAGTTGCTCGCTCCACTTTGTAAAATGGTCAAGGCTATGGCTTAGTTCGATGCCGGCTGCAACAATAGTGGCAAGGCTGAGCAATAAGTAGACCGAAACCAAAACAACTGATAAACCAATTGCCTCGCCAAAACCTTTGATAAAGATGGCCCCAAGTAGCAAAATTAATATGATTGTCAGCCCCATCTGGCCTAGGGGTAAGACTTTGCTCAATAGCGGATTAGCAGTAATGTGAGCGGCAGCGTCAGCTGCCGATAGAGTAATAGTAATAATAAAGTCGGTCGCGGCAAAGCCTAGCAAAACTAGCACCAAGGTTTTGCCGCGCCAGCTCGATAGAAGCTCTTCGAGCATAGCCAAGCTGCCCTGACCGTTCGGCGAGAAAGCCGCCACTTTGTAATAAACGGGCAAGGCGCCAAAAAGGGTGAGTAGAACTAATATGGCTGTGGCGAGCGGTGACAAAAGACCAGCGGCAATATAGGCGATGCCTGGCTGATAACCGAGTGTTGAAAAGTAGTCAACCCCAGTCAGGCACATCACCTTCCACCAGGGCCCCTTATCGCTTTTAATCTCAGGTTTAATGTCAGGTTGAGTCTGTTGATTACTTTCGCCTTTGCCTTCCACCTTTTCTCCTGCCTTTTCTCTACCCCTGCCTTTTCTCTACCAATGTATTAAGCTACATAGTTGTGCCTTACCCAGTAAATTCACCTTTATGTGTGGGTAATAAACATGTATTACTTGGTTTTTTTGGAGAGCTAGATGAAGTGGGCTTCGGTACTTGAATGCATGGAGGCCAAGCCTACTCATTCCGCTGAGCTCAATTGGGCAGCAGCGGTAGAGAAACTAGCCGCAGAACTTGAAAGTCAATTAGAAGGCAAGCCTGATTTACTGTTGGCCTTTATCTCTCCAGACTTTAAAAAATATTTTGACGAAATATCTGCGGCCTTGAAAGCTCGCTTGTTACCGGCTGCCTTTATCGGCTGTAGCGCTGCCGGGATAATCGGCGGCGGCCTAGAAGTAGAGCAGCAGTCTGCCATTTCTCTGACGGCCGCTATCTTGCCCGGGGTGACCATCAATACTTTTCATATTACTAATGATTCTTTGCCCGATCCTGATGATGCTCCTGATAGTTGGCAAAAATTGATGCAGGTTGAAAACAGTAAGCAACCTGCTTTTGTCATGCTTTGCGACCCATTTAGTTTCAAAGTCGATTCTTTTATTCAAGGTTTAGATTATGCCTATCCCCGCTTGGTCAAGCTAGGCGGCCTTGCTTCTGGTGGTCATAAAGCTGGCGAGAATCGCCTAATCTGTGACGATAAGGTCTATCGCTCGGGAGTAGTCGGGGTCGGCCTGTCAGGAAATATTCAAGTTGACTCGGTAGTTGCTCAAGGTTGTCGCGCTATTGGTAAGCCGAGCCGAGTGACTAAATGTGACCGCAATCTGCTCTATGAATTAGACGGCAAACCGGTCGTGAATGTTTTGCGAGATGCCATCGAACGACTTCCTGATAAAGAACAATTGGCTAAAGATGCGATTTTCTTGGGTGTAGCTATGAATGAATTTCAAGATAAATTTGTGGACGGTGATTTTCTTGTACGCAATATTGTTGGTATTGAACCAATGAGTGGTGCTCTTCTCGTCGGAGAAGTATTACGTTCTGAGCGAACTGTACAATTTCATATTCGTGATGCTGCTACTTCGCGCGAAGACCTAAGAGCGATGCTCAAGCGCTACGTTGATAAAGCTGGCGCTAAAGCTAGCGGTGCTTTGCTTTTTTCTTGTTTAGGTAGAGGCCAGCAGTTATATGGTCGAGTCAATCATGACAGCGATTCTTTTCGTGATTTTCTAGGTGAAATACCTCTTGGTGGTTTCTTTTGTAATGGTGAAATAGGACCAGTTGGAGACTCGACATTCTTACATGGCTATACTTCTTCGTTTGGAATATTCAAGGAAAAAGACTAATGAAAAAGCTAGAATTTTGTTTGCTTACTGGCGTTGTCATCAACATCTTTTCGCCGTTTTTGTCAGTTGAAGCTGCTCCTGCTATTAAGTCGGCGACTAATTCGGCTACTAGTTCGGCGACTCATTCGACTGCTAAGAAGCTAGTAAAACCAGCATCTGATTCGGGAGCCGGACAAGCCTATAGTGCTCGTCTCTGGAATCGTATTTTGAGTTCTGGTAATTGGAATTATCCAGATGGCACCAATCACGTTACTTTGACTGCAGTGGTGCTGGCCGATGGTAATGTTGAGAGTAGCCAGATAGCAAGCTCCCCCAAATCGGCAGAGGCCGAAAGCAGTGCACAAGCTGCTTTTGATAAAGTTAAACCACTTGACGCTCTGCCTACTGGCATGACAAAAGCGACAATTACTCTAACTTTTAATTCTAAATCAGATCCGCATGGTGACTCTGGCTCTGGTGGCAGTGTCAGGCTCGACCCAATCAATAGTAAGTAGTGCGATGTTTTCATTTGGTTCGGCAAAACAAACAAAACGTCCTTTGAAGTTTTCTGGTAGTTGGTATGACGCCGACCCTGCGCGCTTGGCGGCTCAAATTGACAAATTTGTTGAAGACGCCAGAACTAAGGTAGAAGCGTTTGCCGAAAAACAAGAATCTGTTTTAGCTATTGTGGCACCCCATGCCGGTTATCTTTATTCGGGTGCCACGGCTGCTGTGGGCTACTTGGCGGCCGCTCAGTCTGGGGTGAAGCGTGTCTTTTTACTTGGGCCCAGTCATTATCAAGGCTTTTTCGGTGCGGCATTGTCACCGTGTAAGAGTTTTGCCACCCCCTTTGGTGATTTGACTGTCGACCTCGATGTGGTGCGCCAGCTTAAGCAAGCAGATTTATACGAAGAGCGCGCAGACACCCATCTCAACGAACATTCTTTAGAACTTCAGCTTGCTTTTATTCGTCGCATTCTCGGCGATGTCAAAATTGTGCCAGTACTCTTTGGGCGCACCGATCAGCCATTAGAGATGCGAGTTTTGGCTGACAAAATCTCAAGTCATTTATGCGACGGTGATCTCATTGTTGTGAGTTCTGATTTTACCCACTTAGGACCAAGATATGGCTATACGCCTTTCGCTGCCGAGATGACTGAGCTCTTAAAAGAGCTTGACATGGAAGCCTTTAGTTATTTGCAAAAGCCTGACTTAGAAGGATTTTTGTCCTTTTATCGGCGCACTGCCGACACTATCTGTGGTGTCTACTCGATTGCTGCGCTTTTGGCACTATTACCAACGAATTGCCTTGGAACTTTGCTTGATTATCGAACTTCGAGAGAGCAAATCACTCTCGATTTATCAGATGCTGGTGACAATTCGGTCTCTTACATGGCGATCGCTTTTAGTTCTCAATATGGTTGGCAGCAGTTGGCCGCTAATAATCGAGAGGCTATTGAAGTTTTGCTTTCAGAAAAAGATAAAGCCACTCTGGTTAAAATCGCGCGTGCCACACTTGAATATTTTGTGCGCACAGGGCGTCAGCCTGAACTGGCCGACTTACAAATTTCGCCCCGCACCTTAAGTGAGAAGCTGCGATCGGCCCATGGTGTTTTTATTACTCTCTATCGCCGTCAAGTTCAGGAAGAACAAAGATTGCGCGGCTGCATAGGCTGCATCTTGCCTTTGCAACCGCTTTATCAGGCAGTTATAGCTAATACTGTGGCTGCTTGCTCGAAAGACCCACGCTTCGCCCCTGTGTCTTTAGATGAAGTAGATGGCCTTGATATAGAAATTAGTGTGCTTAGTCGTCCTCAGCAAGTTGATTCTGCTAGTCAAGTCAGATTGGGAGTTGACGGCATAATCTTGCACCTCGGTCAGAGACAATCTGTCTTTCTGCCTAAAGTAGCAACTGAATATAGTTGGACTATTGAAGAAACAATGGCACAGCTCTCAATCAAGGCTGGGCTTGATAAATTTGCCTGGAAGCGCAATAGCCGCATCGAGGTTTTTCAAGCTGAAGTGATCAATTAGTTTTTAAGAGATTCGCTTAAAAATGAATGATATGACTTTGCAATAAATAGACAACGACATTTTGAATCATCACTTCAAAGCCCGCAAACATCAAAAATATTAGAGTGTTGTCCTGGCTAGCAAAACGTGTAAGCTCAGCCTCGATGCTCGGAGCAAGGGTCTTATGGGCTTGAGCGTTGAAGGCTTGGGTTGAAACTATTAGGCGGGGATTGTTGCGCCAAAGGCCATAACTGAAAATTTCATCAACAGAATCGTCGACTACCGCTAAGCGGAGGCCTGGTAAAGCCAACTTCTCGCACTGTGATGAGAGTATCAAAGCCAGTTCCGGATTGTCTTTTGCTACTTCTTCCATGGCTATAAAACGAGCTTTGTAATATCTGCTCTCGGCCCAATCAAGCACCAACGGTAGTAGCATTACAAATAAGACATTGACACTAAGTAGCACCAGGGCCGCACCACGATAACCGACATCATCGGTGGTGACATAGTAAGCCACTGGAATGGTCAAAGCTATCCCCACGAGAAATGTGGTGGCGTAATATGCTTTTAGTACTCTTGATGGTGTGACCATTTTTTATGCCTGCAAGTTGACGCGGCGAATTACCGCCTGATTTATGCATCTCACTCTTAGATGTCCTGCTCTGTATGTTCCACCTCAACAACATTGTAAAACCCTAAAAAACAGTGATTTGGTGCTTGACAATCGCTCTAGGCAATGGCAAATTCATTTCTCTTGTCCGGTTAATATATGATTGAAATTATCTAAGTGGTGAGCGCCTTGCCAGACTTTTCTCAATATAAAGGTAAATTGCTTGTTTTTATTCGCCGTCAAGAAGCTCTAAAGCTTCAGGGTGACCCTGAGAAGTTGAGCGACTTGAGCGAGATACCTGACGAATTTTTGTTGAAAAAATGGATATGGACTGTATGTCTTCTCGGAGGACCGGGCTCATTTATTGTGGCGCCCTTGGTTCTCTGCGTATTAGGCATTTTTACACCGGCTCCAATCATGGAAATCTTGTGGATTCTCACCAAGGCTGGCATGGCCCTTGTGCTTGTGATGTTCTGCCTGGCGGTCTTTTACACATTGCGCTCAAGTCGCTAAAAGTCTCTTTGCCGCACTTGCCGAAACGCTTGAAGGTGAGAATTTATCCATTATTGCTCGTGTGGCCGATGTTATACTCATGACTTCTTCGTCTACGAGAATTCTATGAAATTTGCCTCCGCTCTGTTGGTCTTCTTGCTGCTGGCTATAACTCCGGCTATGGCAGAAGACGATAGCAAAACGTCAGATAAATGCTCATACGTCACCATCCCGGTGCTCTATATGACCGACAGAGCTGCTTCTGCCAAAGGCTATGCTTCTCAACGCAAGGTTGAAGACGGCAATAGTATCTACCACGTCAATTGCGGTACTGCTCAGTATTCTCTTGAAAATACTAATGGTAAGCCGTTAACCGATAGTCAAAAGAAGCTTGGCTGGCTGCCAGCAAGCAAATCTTCGCCGCGCATTCAAACAAAAGTTTTGGCTGGCTCTGGAACAAGTAACTCATATAGTGACTTTGGCCAAGCGATTAAGGACGTGGCTGCCGACACGGGCAGTAGCGAATTTTTTGTGATCGTCCATGGTTTCAACACTACCTTTGCACAAGCTGCTCAATCGGCCGCTCAGTTGGCTTACAGCCTAGAGAAACCTGTGATTGTCTATGACTGGCCATCTAAAGGTAGACCAGGTCAGTATGACGTTGACGCTGGCAATAACGAATGGAGCCAAGAGCATTTTGATCAATTGGTTGATCAACTAACTGCCATTAAGGCTTCTGGTCTCAAATTCAACTTGCTCGCTCATAGTATGGGCAATCGTTTAGCGATACGTTCAGCTCCGGTGTTGAGAGGCAAACATACTTTCGATCAAATTTTCTTAGTTGACGCTGATTTTGATGCTGAGACATTTGTGCACTACATGTCTCGCTATGCCCGTGTCACTGATGAAATTAAGCAAAGTGCTGAAGCAACTGGGCTCAAGCCGCCCAAAGTGCGAGTTCTTTTTTCGCACCGCGATCATGCCCT
>JBBRMD010000080.1:0-26728 GCA_038231015.1 Candidatus Obscuribacterales bacterium | reverse complement strand
ATCCTAAAATGCCACCATATGTGGTAGCACTTTGGGCTAAATTGTATTTTCTGGGTCTAACCGGCTGTCAGCCTTTAAAACGCTTTAATCATACTGGGCGATTTGTCAAAGTCCCACTAGTTACACTCTTGCTTTTCAGGTGCGTAGTGTTTCACATGTGCGTTTCATCAAAAAGATTGGTGCTCTTTCTGCTGCGAAGCTCGAAGCCGTGGTCAACTCTGTTCAAGACATCATCGCCAATTAGGCTTTTACAAAATCAACATGGCGTCGCCGTAGCTATAAAACCTATAGCGCTCGGCGATTGCTTCTTGATAGGCTTTCATGATCAAGTCTCGGCCTGCTACCGCTGAAACCAGCACCAGTAGGCTAGAGCGGCTCAGGTGAAAGTTAGTAATCATGGCATCGGCTATGGCAAACTTGTGTCCTGGTTTGATGTATAAAGCAGTACTTTGGTTGTCTGCTGCTTTCATGGTGCCGCTAGCACCAGCTGTCTCTAGTGTGCGCAAGCTTGTGGTGCCAACCGCGATCACGCGCCGCCCTTCGCGTTTGGCTTTGTTAATGGCTTGGGTTGTGGCTTCTGAAACTGTGTATAGCTCTTCTTCGATGGTATGATCTTCAATTTCTGCTTCAATTGGCTTGAATGTTCCGGCGCCAACGTGCAGAGTCACTGTAGCAATTTCGATGCCAGCAACTTTGAGAGCTTCAATCACTGGCGGTGTGAAATGTAGACCAGCTGTGGGTGCAGCTACTGCACCTGGGCTTTGGGCAAAGACTGTTTGATACTGAAACAAGTCTTCTTTGCGGTGGCCATTTTCACTTTGATCGGCGCGGTAGTCGCGGGTAATGTATGGTGGCAGTGGGGCAAAACCAACGCTGCTAAGCAAGTTGTAGACGTTTTCTTTAGCCCCTAAATCTATCAAGAGGCGCTTGAAACCGTCTGGTCCAAGCACGATATCTTTCACTGTGATTGTCGTAATTTTGCCGTTTTCGTCTTCAACTTCTAGTTCTTGCCCTGGCTTGAGACGCTTGATTGGCGTCACCATTGCTTCCCAAATGGCGATATTGTATGTCTGAGGTTTCAGCAAAAGTAACTTCACCGTTCCACCTGATTTGCGTTTGGCAATCAGTCTTGAAGGCAAAACTTTCGTATCGTTGACTATTATCAGGTCGCCTGCTTTTAGCAGGCTGGGAAGGTCGTAGAAGTGTTTATGTTGAAGATTTCCGCTAAGTCGGTCGACCACAAGAAGGCGAGCATCTGCTTTTTGCTCAAGTGGTTTTTGAGCAATTAGAGAAGGGTCGAGGTCGTATTCAAAATCTTCGATAGTAAGAGTTTTTTCTGCCACGGGCGCACCTTAAGAACTTCAGTGCTTTAGTATAAACTTCTCACCAGAGCGGTATTGTCAATTGCAGAGCATTGTTAAATTGTCTGATCTAGAATCTGAATTAAGATGTCTAATTTAAAAGAAAATGTAAAAGCGATTGGCTACCAGCTTGGCTTTGACCAAGTACAGATCGCTTCGCTTAGCCCAATGGCACAAGAGCGTCTGCATTATGAGCATTGGCTTGAGCAGGGCTTTGCTGCCGATATGGCCTATCTGAAGCGTGATCCTGAAAGGCGAGTGACACCTGCTCTCACTTTTCCTGCCGCTCAGAGTGTCATTATTGTCTCTGTGAGCTATTTTAGCCAACCTCCTGCCTGCCCCGATGGTAGCTGGGGGCGTGTGGCCCGCTATGCCGTGGGGCGAGATTATCATCCTGTAATAAGAAGCAAACTGCGCGACTTCAATGCTTTGCTTGAAAAAGAACTAGGCCGCCCGGTAGCTCGGCGTCCGGTCACTGACGATGCCGCTCTTTATGAACAAGCTTTGGCTCGCCGACATGGTCTTGGCTTCGTCGGTAAAAACTCGTTGGTGATTGGCCCTAAACTTTCTGGTTCTTATAACTTCATTGCCGAATTGTTCGTCGATTTTGAGCTAGAAGCTGACGAAGAGTACAGTGGTACTTGTGGTAACTGCGTACGCTGCATTTCTGCTTGCCCTACCGATGCCATTAAGACTGGTGCCGAGGCAACCATGGTTGATGCCAATTTGTGCATCTCTTATCTAACGATCGAGAATAAAGGTGGTATCGCTTTGCCTCTGCGAAGTAAGCTTGGCGACTGGGTTTATGGCTGCGATGTCTGCCAAGAAGTTTGTCCGTATAACAGTAAATCGCGCCCCGCGCCGTGGCCCGAATTTGCGCCAGAAAGTGGCGTTGGGCACTATTTAAATTTGCCTGAACTTTTACAAATTGACGATCACGAATTTTCACAACGCTTCGAACTTTCTCCAGTACGACGTCCTAAAAGGCGTGGCCTAGCGCGCAATGCCCTTGTTGTGATGGGTAATCAACTAGCCTCAGGTCACGATTTTAGTGAGAAAATTATCGGTGCTCTTTGTGGTTATGCAGAACGAGAGAGCGATGAGATGCTACTTGAACACACTGCTTGGGCTCTGTCGCGTTCAAATAGTAAGGCTGGCAGAATAGCGATAGACAAAATTAGAGCTATCAAGATCGACGGTCTCAATAAAGCGATAGAACAATATGTCTAAGGTTGACGATAGCAAAAAAGTGCCGCTGACAGTCTGGATTTTGGGCTTCGCCAGCTTGCTCACCGATGTCTCCACCGAATTAATTCATGCTATTTTGCCCAACTATATGTCAGCGGTACTGCATGCTAGCTTTATCGATATTGGCTTCATTGAAGGCTTGGCTGAAACTCTGGCATCTTTACTAAAAATTTTCTCGGGGGCTTGGAGCGATCGCATCGGCCGTCGCAAAGAGCTTCTACTAATAGGATACGGCCTTTCTGCCCTGGTCAAACCGCTTTATCTTGTGGCTAATTCTGTGGCAATTGTGCTCGCTGCTCGCCTGGCTGATCGGGTTGGTAAGGGTATTCGTGGCGCCCCTAGAGATGCTCTTGTGGCCGACATTACTTCTGCTGAAAACCGTGGACGCGCTTATGGCTTGCGCCAGACTCTCGATACGATCGGTGCCATCGTTGGCCCTATTGCTGCTCTTGCGTTGATGTACTTCTTTCAAAGTAATTATCAATTAGCTTTTGCTGTTGCTTTGGTGCCGGCCTTCGCGGTAGTTTTACTTTTATACTTTGGCGTCAAAGAACCAGAGCGCAAGAGCGTTGTAAGCGCCGACAAGCTCTTTAGCTTTAAGTTAATCGGGGTGCTGCAAAAAGAGATGCCACCGCAGTTTTTTGCTTTGGTGGTTACGGTCTTTCTATTTAGCTTGGCCAACTCTTCTGATGCATTCCTGCTCTTAAAGGCTAAAGACTGCGGTATGAGCATTATCTCTTGCCCACTGGTGTTGGTGGCTATCAATCTTAGTTATGCATTGACTGCTTATCCTGCTGGTATTCTGGCCGACAAGGTTGGTCCAGCCAAAATTCTTGCGACGGCATTTCTACTCTATGCGCTAACTTACTTGGGCTTTGGCCTTGTTACAGAGCCAACTTTGATGTTGCTTCTTTGTCTTGTCTATGGTCTTTATCTTGGTTTTTCTCAAGGCGTACTCTCTGCCCTGGTATCACATTTAACACCAGCCCATTTGCGCGGAACCGCTTTTGGCATAGTTAATCTTGCCGTGGGTCTTGCCCTCTTGCCGGCTAGTCTACTCACGGGCGCGCTTTATCAGCAATTTGGTTCTTTAGTTGCCTTCGGCACCTGTGCTGCTTTAGCATTGTTTGCAACTATTGTTCTAGCTTTTCAGCTGCCAGCTTTAGAGCGGGCACGAGCGTCGCAGTAAATAGATTAAATTGTGAGCAGTTCTTGATTTTTACCTCAGCTCCTCTAAACTAACAAGATGACTCATTTGCTTGTTTTCATTGGTGCGGGGCTGGGCGGCTTAATGCGCTTTATGCTCTCGACTGCTGTGCAGAAGGCCTGCAATGGCTGGGTCTTTCCCCTTGGTACTTTTGTTGTCAATATTACTGGCTGTTTGGTGATTGGCTTTCTGGCTCAACTGGCAGAGAGCAAAAATCTGATGATGCCTGAATTTCGCGCTTTCTTTTTGATTGGCATACTTGGCGGATACACGACTTTTTCTAGTTTTGGCTATGAGACTTTGCAGCTAATTAAAAGTGGCGAATTTTTATATGCGGCCTTGAACGCCGTGCTTCAAGTGGTACTCGGTTTATTCTTTGTCTGGCTAGGAGCGGTTCTTGCTCGACTTTTGTAATTAAAATGGAGAATTGAGATGACTATCAGCAAAATTGGCAAAGGCATTTTGCTCAAGATCTACATTGGTGAAAGCGATAAGCATGGCAATCGTCCGCTTTACGAATTTTTGGTGCAAGAAGCCAAGAAAGTCGGCATAGCTGGCGCTACCGTTTGGCGGGGCCTGGAGGGCTATGGAGCGCACCGCACCGTGCACAGCAATAAAATTCTCGATATTTCAACTGATCTGCCAATTGTTGTTGAGTTTATCGATTCAAGTGAAAAGATAGAGGCCTTTATGCCCTTTCTTGATGCCAATCTTGGCGGTGGCTTGGTAGTCACCTATGAAGTTGATCTGCGCTGGTACGGCAAAGCCTAGACTTATTTAGCTTCAGACTCTTCAGTGTTAGCTTCTGCACCAGACTCTGCATTCGAATGGTGTTGGTACATTTCAGTCAGCGCTTTAATGATCACTTGATCTGTTTTATGTTGCATATCTAGGGCTTGCAGCAGTTCTTGGCCTGTCATAAAACCACGAGCAAGAATCAGCTTGCCTAGCGGTTCACCTGATTTATTCTGCTCTATAATCAGCTCTTCTAATTGGCTCAGCGAAATTTTGCCACGCTTTAGAAGCAGTTCGCCTAGTTTCTCTGGGCGCGTAAGAAGCTCCCATTTTTGCTCTTCAGATAAAGGTTCTTGATGTGTCATTATTTTCTTAGCTTGTTAGCTCCTCAGCTGGCTGCCGGTTGGCGCTTTTGTTGTTTTCTCTCACGCCACCATACCAATAAACAACTGGCATTGAAGATGGATGAATAGGTCCCAGATATGATGCCAATTAACATGGCGAGAACAAAGTCTTTGGTGGTGCTGCCGCCGAGCAAATAGAGCGAGAACAAAGTAATCACTACGGTCAGCGATGTATACAGTGAACGGGCAAGAGTCTGATTGACGCTATCGTTAGCGACGTCACCAAAGGTTTTCTTGTATTCCAATTTAGTGACAGGGTCTATTCCTTTGCTGCCAACAAATTTGGCGTTTTCGCGCACTCTGTCAAAGACCACAATAGTGTCGTGTACAGAGAAACCAATTACAGTAAGAATGGCCGAGATAAACAAGCTGTCTACCTCTGTGCCAAAGGCTAAACCGAGCAAGGCGAAAATGCCGCAGAGTACAAGAACGTCGTGCACCAGAGCGGCAATGGCACAAATGGCGTAGTCAAATTTGAAGCGATAGCTGATATAGGCAACCATGCCGCCAAAGGTAACGAACAGCGCGAGTAGGCCGTTTGCTAGTAGTTCGGGGCCAATCGTCGCTGTTACTTTGTCTACTGAAATAGCCTTAAATGGTCCGAGTGCTTCGGTTAATTTGGCGTCTAGCTGAGTCTTCTGGGCTTCGCTATCAATAGCTTTAGTGCGCATCACCACAGCTTCTTTACCGGCAATGTAAGTTTGTTGCACTTGCGAGCCAGTCAGGCCAGATTCTTCTAGAACTTTGTGAACAGCTTCTAGAGTGGTTGGTCTTTCAAATTGATATTGCAGAATTGAACCACCGGTAAAGTCGATGCCCGGCTTAAGTGGGGCACCAAACTTAGCACAGCAGGCGGCGATACCGATAATTCCTGGAACTGTCAAAATCAATGAAATGATGAACCAGAGATTGCGATATTTGACAATGTCTACTCTTGGTTTGGGCTTCGACTCTGTCATACGGCCTCCTTGGTCAAAACTTTGTTTGATTTCTTTTCGGTCTTGTGGCCAAACAAACCGAGGCTTGATGGAATCAAGTGCAACATGGTGCGTGTGGCAGTGATAGCAGTGAACATCGAAACCGCCACACCGATTGCCAGGGTAACGGCGAAGCCTTTGACCAGCGATGTGCCAAAGAGCATCAGCACACTACAAGCAATCAAGCTGTTGACGTTACTGTCGAAGATTGACGACATTGCCCTAGTGAAGCCGTTTTCCACAGCCACCCAAAGATTTTTTCCGGCATTCAATTCTTCTTTTGTTCTTTCAAAAATTAGGATGTTGGCATCAACTGCCATACCAATTGAGAGAATAAATCCGGCAATACCAGCCAATGTTAGTGTTACTGGGATAGCCTTGAAAATAGCTAGGGTAGCCAATGTGTACAACACTAGAGCGAGGTCGGCGATTAAGCCAGGGAGGCCATAGATAAGCACCATGAAGACCATAACCGCAGCGATACCAACGGCACCGGCGACCATACTCTTGTGAATTGAGTCTTGGCCGAGAGTGGCTCCTACTGTGCGCTCTTCTAAAATTTCAATAGGCACAGGTAAAGCACCGGCGTTAAGCTTTAGTGACAAATCTACTGCTTGTTCTTTGGAGAAGCTGCCATAGATTTGGCCGCGTCCGCCCATAATAGGTCCGTTCACTCGCACGCCCTGGTATCTTTCGATTGGCACAGGCCGGCCGTCAGCACCTCTATCTGTTGGTTGGCCGTCAAGGAAAATTCCAATACATTTTCCGACCAATCTTGAGGTTAGCTCGCCAAATTTCTTGGCACCTTTGTCTTTAAATTCAAAATCTACTTGCCAGGTGCCGCCTGGTGTCGGGGTGCCCTGTGCTCTTTTGAAGTCAGCTCCTGTCAGTCCCACTTCTTTCCACATAGGGATACCTTCTGAAGTGAAGTCGAGTTCTTTGAACTCAAGCATTGCGGTGGTGCCGATTCTATCTTTGGCTTGCTGCGGGTCTTTGATACCAGGCAGTTCGACAATAAGTCGGTCTTTGCCAGCGCGTTGTACTAATGTTTCTGAGACACCGAGGCTGTTAATGCGGTTGTTAATAACAGTGAGTACACCGTCCATTACTACTGGGGTGATTTCTGGCACCTCCGGTGGTGCTGGGATAGCTTTGAGGAGAAGCTGGCTACCACCACGCAAGTCAAGACCAAGCTTGAGGTTGGTGAAGAGCGCGTAGCCCTTATAGTTTGCCAGTACCTGAATATTGTTGCCCATGCCGGCATTGTCATATTCTGTTTTAACGGCGTCTTCACGCTGGTAGTTGTTCATTTTGTCCCAGCCTGGGAGCTTCTCTACCCGTTTCAGAACCTCGACTTGGAGGTCGTTGCCGGTTAGGTTGGCCAGTCTCTGCCACTCAGAAATATTGCCTTCTGGCACGATTTGAAAGAGTGATAACAGTGACCAAGCCAAGACGGCAATTACCGCGAAGGGTTTCCAGTCACGGAAGAAATCTTTGGAGCTTCCTTTATAGGAACCGCTCTTTTGCCCGAATATGCTCATGATTTAAAACTTACAGCCTAAATATTGACCTACGAAAGGTCAAATTCTAGCGTAAATCTGCTCTTGAAAGCCTTGTATTCAGCCTCGGCATGAAGCATTGAAGCCCACATACGCTGAAATTTCTTCTTATATTGTGGCTGCGGGCCTAACTAAATATCAGCTAAGCCGTAATTACTTGGTCGCCGCCGCGCTCTACGGCTAGCTCTAAAGCCTGAATCGTGCGGGCGAGTAGCTCATCATGCTCGCGGGCGTGAGTGGGGAATGCTGCCAAACCTACACTGGTTGTCACTTTAAGATTGTGCCAGTTGTGAGTAATGCCATGGCTGGCCACACGGGTGCGGATGCGTTCGGCCACAATGGCTGCACCAGAGGCATTCGTCTCTGGCAAGATAATGGCAAATTCTTCGGAGCTATAACGGGCTGGGATGTCAACGTCGCGCACAGCGCCACGGAGAACGCCACCGATTACTTTTAAAACAGCGTCTGAAGTGAGGGCGCCGTATGAACGTTGAATTTCTCTGAAGCCGTCAACGGCTACCATGCAAAGTGAGACTGGGCGCTTATAACGCTTAGCCCGCTTCAATTCGTCTTTCACTTCTTTGGTAAATGTGCGCGAATTATAAAGCTCTGTAAGGGTGTCAAGCAGAGCAAGCTTCTCGATTTCTTCGCCATTGGCACTAGAAAGATTGGTTTGACCAGCAGTCAAGAGTGAGCGCTGCTCAAGTTCTTTAACACGCTCAATTACCTGATTATCCATGAAGGCTCTGGTGCCTGCCAGCTTTGCTCTTTGTGGATTGTCCAGCACACGGCAGAACATACAAGTTCTTCCGCTGCATATGTGGTCCGTGCGTCCTGCCATTTGAAATAGACCTTTTATCTGGAAATTACAAAGTGAAAATCAGCGAAATCAAAAATCGGTTAAATCAGTCAAATCAGTATAGATTAATCTCTTCTCTAGCACTAGGGATCGGCTAATAGTTTGCCTTGGCGGACAATAAATTTGCCATCTACCATTAGTTCACTAACTTCTGGTGCGCACTCTAAAAGTTTGCGAGCAGTGGCTTCTTGATCGTGATCTTCGAGCCAAAAATCGCTTTCGAGTGAGAACGCTGCCAAGTCAGCTGCTTTTCCTACTGCAATTGAACCCGTTTTTTCGGCCATATTAACAGCCTCTGCCGCTCCAATTGTAATCAAGCTAAGAGCCTCTACGGCTGTCAATTGAGAAAGCCAAGATCTAGCTTCTTTGAGCATACTCAAATCGCTATTTGAGGCCAGGCTGTCGCTCCCTAGGCCAATTTTGATTTTGACCTCTTTGAAGGGCTGCACTGCCACCGAGCCCGTTAAAAGCCTGGCATTACTGCGTCGGCATAAGGCCGCGCGCGCCCCGCTGGCGGCGAAAACCCGCATGTCATCAAGTGTCAGCTGCACGCAGTGGGCGGCAATAAGGTTTTGATCGAGGAGGCCGAAGTGCTCAAGATTTTTGGTGGGCGTGAGGTTGTTTCCCCTCCAAGTCAATTCATTTAATAAGGTCGAAAATGGTTTGCTTTGATTAGGGGGTACTACTTTTGCTAAATAGTCATCTAAAGCCTGGCAGTGGTGGACTATCCAGTCGTGCTCTTCTTGTGATTCATCTAGATGGGCCGTCAGCATGTGGCCTTGCTGCGCTGCCCATTCTTGGGCTTTGGCCCAGAGTGCGGGGGCGACTGTGTAAGGAGCATGAGGAGCAACAGTGATGGCCACTTGCTGGCGCTCGATTGCTGTTTGTAGTGCACTACTGGCGGTGCTGATTAAGGTTTGATAACGTTGCTGCCAAAATTCAAATATGCGCTCGGCAGCGCTGCTGTCTAAGCCAAACAGCTCTAAGCCAATCAGCCCTTTAAGACCGGTTTGGGCAATTGCTTCGGCGGCCTGACCGCTGTAAGAACTATCTACTAGATAAGTAGTTCCGCTTAGAGCGGCAAGTTTGGCGCCAGCCAAAGCCGAGCGGGCAAAATCATCAGGCGACCATGGTCTTGTGCTAGCCACAAGTTGGCCCATCCATGTAAACAAAGAGATGTTCTCGGGTATAGGTGGAGCTTGCGAATAATCAAGGTGGGTGTGAAGATTGAACAGGCCTGGAGTAAGCAGGCAGTTGTGTAGGTTGACTACCTCGGGCGGCTCTTGTGTTGCAAGCAAGCTTTCGGCTTGCGAACGACTGAGGACAGCGGCGATTTTGCCGGCCTCTACCAAGACAGCGCCATTGGCAAGCGCTTGCCCTGTGGCTGTCCAGACCGATGAGGCCTTAATTAAGAGTTTTGGCGATGTACTATAATTCATTTTCCTCAAGCATAATCTATAAACAATGACTAGAATCTCCGTCGACGATTTGAAGGAAGAGCCTCAACGTCGTTTAAATATTGAATTCAACGAAGTATTGCCAGTCGACCAGGCCGTCAAGCCTGTTGTCGGCGATTTGGTTTTGAGCTTGGCCGCTGGCGGCGTCAAGCTTACTGGTAACGTCAAAAGTTTACTAAAGCTGCAGTGCCAAACTTGCCTGGCCCCCTACTTCTACGCTCTTAGCGTCGACCTCGATGAGTACTTCGTGCCGCGTCTTGGTGCCATGGCCGAATTCGAAATGGGAGCGCCGAGAGACAAAGAATTACTTAAAGATGATTTTTATGATTCGATTCCTGAGGATGGTTTCATTGACATCAGTGACGTTGTGTATCAAGCTGTAACGTTAGCTTCTCCAGTATTTAGTCGTTGCGGCGATGAGTGTCCCGGTCCTCCAAAACCGGAAAATGCTCGTGGTAGTAGCGTTTCGGGTTCTGACTCTGAAGAGAGTCAAGACCAAAAACCAATCGACCCTCGCTGGAAGAACCTAAAGACTCTCTTTCCTAACCAGGAATAGAGGCTTTTTAGTAGATAATAATTAGTCCGGAATATGGAGGATCGATACAGCAATGGCTGTTCCGAAGAAGAAAACATCCCACCAGAAACAACACCAGCGCAGAGCGCACTGGAAGGCTTCTGCACAGACTATCGGCACTTGTGCCAATTGCGGCGCCCCGAAACGCAGCCATACAGCTTGCGGATCGTGTGGTTATTACCGCGGTAGACCAGCAAGACTAAGAGACGCTGTCGTTTAGTTGTTCACTCGACTTTGAAGTACCAAAGTTATTGCAATAAACATGGGTCGTTAGACTTAGTTATTCATTGGTGTGATTAGTTTGACAACGAGTCAAATCTGGAGTCTGGCATGATTCGAGTGGCCATAGACGCGATGGGCGGTGACTATGCTCCTCGTGAAGTAGTTCACGGCGCCGTTCTGGCTGCCCGTGAGTATGGCATTTCGGTCCAATTGGTCGGTCTTTTACCGGTCATTGAAGCTGAGCTTAAGCGCCATGAGATTGCTGGTCTAAACATATCGTTAGTGGCTGCCTCTGAAGTCGTGGCTATGGACGAAAAACCAAGCAAGGCGATTCTTCGTAAGAAAGATTCGTCTATTGTCTTAGCTATGAAACAGGTCAAAGATGGCCATGCCGATGCTGTGGTTGCCTGTGGCTCCACTGGAGCTGCGGCCGTAGCTGCCACTTTCAACATCGGTCGCTTGCCAAACATTTCGCGATGCGCCATTGCCTGCGAAATGCCAACCATTCATCCTAATCGCTGCATCGTTGTTGACGCTGGCGCCAATACCGACTGCGATGCCCATATGTTGATGCAATTCGGCTTGATGGGCTCTATTCTTTATTCTGGCTTGCACAACGTCAAGCGCCCCAGAGTAGGCGTTCTCAATATTGGCGCCGAAGAAACTAAAGGCACCCAGCTGGTGCAAGACGCTTATAAGCTGCTGAAAGCGCGCGAAGATATCAACTTTATTGGTTTTGTCGAAGGGCGCGACTACCCTATGGGTAAAGTCGACGTCGTTGTCACCGATGGTTTTACCGGCAACGTTTCACTCAAGACCGCTGAAGGCATTGCCAAGATGATCAACCATATGCTCAAACAAGAGTTGTTGAGCTCGCCCCGGGGCAAGTTGGGTGGCGCTATCGCTAAACCAGCTTTTCAGGCCCTGAAAAAACGGGTCGACCCTGATGAGTTTGGCGGAGCATTTTTGATTGGCTTAAAAGGCGTTTGCGTTATTGCCCATGGCGGCTCCCGTCACACTGCTGTCAAGAACGCTATTCGCGTTGCTTGCGATATGGTCAAAGCTGACGTTGTTTCGAGAATCGAACAAAGTTTTTTTCAAACCAACCTAAAACCGGTCAAGACTGATACGGCCGAGCCGACAGTCACCATCTTATAAAAGAAGCGAAACTAATGAGGAATATTTGCCATGGCTAAGCTTGCTTGTGTGTTTCCCGGGCAGGGATCTCAGAGCGTTGGTATGGGATTGGATTTATTCAACAATTTCAGCGAAGCCAAAGATACTTACGAGCAAATAGATAAAGTGGCCGGTCGCGCCCTTAGCACTCTTTCATTTGAAGGGCCCGAAGCTGAGTTGAAGCGCACGATCAATACTCAGCCGACCATTCTTGCTACATCTTTAGCTGCTTGGGCTTGTTATGAAAAGCTTGGCGGCCCTAAACCAGATTTTGTTGCTGGACATTCACTGGGTGAAATTACAGCTTTAGTGGTGGCCCAAGTGCTCACCTTAGAAGATGCTGTCAAGTTAGTTGATAAGCGCTCTTCTCTTATGGAAAACTGCCCTAAAGGTGCTATGACAGCCGTTCTCGGTATGGCGCCTGAGGCTCTCGAAGCACTTTGCGCAGAGGCCTCTACAACTTCGAGCGAAGGTGACCAAGTAGTAGTGGTGGCAAACTTCAACACTAAAGATCAACTTGTTATTTCAGGAGACCCTGAAGCGGTAGCTCGCGCCGGTGCTCTTGTTAAAGAGCGCTCTGGCAAGGCAATTCCACTACCAGTTGGGGGCGCCTTCCACTCACCTCTTATGTCTAGTGCCGCCAAAGAATTTTCGCAGACTTTAGAAAATTGCAAATTCAGTGATGCTATCTGTGGTGTCGTGCAAAACTTCGATGCTCAAGAATCAAAGCAAGCGAGCGAACTAAAAGCAAAGTTGGCAAAACAGATGGAGAGCCCCGTTCGCTGGACTGCTACTGTTGAATTTTTAGTTGCTCAAGGGGTCGATACAATCGTCGAAATCGGACCAGGCAAAGTACTTGCTGGCTTGGTGAAGAAGATTGACCGCTCAGTAAAAATCTTGAGCGTCAACGATAGCGAGTCTCTCAAAGCTACTATTGAAGCCCTGCAAGCTGTGGCTCAAGCCGTTTAATTGTAATATTGCGCTTCTCAAGTTCGGCAAAGAATTTGTCTGGGTCTAGAGCCACTTCTGGTGCTAGCACGCCTTTCTTCTCGACTTGACCAGCAATAATCATTTGGGCGGCAATAGATGGTGGCACTCCGGTGTCGAGAGCGCCGCATGATACTTTCCATTTTTTGTCTGATACCACTATGGTTTCCATGCGCACCAAGATTGGCTTGCCGCCTTTGCTGCCCTTGACGTCAACGCGAATTACTTCGCAGTCGTCTGGCTCATTTTGCGGAACGGGAAACTTGCCAATCATTTCGGCTAAGAGTTTGCGAGGAGTAAAGTCACCTTCTTTGGTGGCAATCTGCTTTTTCTCGCCAAAGCCGAGAGCCATCAAAAATTTGATTTTTTCGTGGAATTCTAACGGTAGACCAAGGCGGAAAGTAACACGTTTAATGCCTTTATCTTTGTAAGTCATAGGAATGGTCAAGACTTCAGAATGCAAGGTATAGATTGCTTCTTGCTTGCCAACCGGTTGGGGAAAGTCAACCATCAATGCCCCTGAAAGTGGTGCCTCAGCTTTATAGTCACCGTCTTCGAACACCATCGGGTTGAGCGTATATTCGTCTATTAAAGTTTCAATTGAATATGGTGGCATAAAAGGATGATCGACTTTCACGTTGTCGACTGAGCCCACCAAAATATCAATCGATTCAACGGTATCTAAATCTTTCTGACCGGCTTCGGCCATGATATTGGTCATGCCAGGAGCGGCACCCATACCGACTATCGCTGTTAAATTCTTTTCTTTGAAGCGCTCATGCAACTTCAGTTGTTCTTTAGTGACGTGAAAGAGTCCACCTAAGTCGATGTAGTTGGTGCCCGCTTCAAGGGCTGCTTCCATAACATTGACGTTGTGATAATAAGGCGTTGAATTAATAACGCAATCTGCTTTGGTTAAAATCTTGACCATGATTGGTCGGTTGGTGATGTCGGTAAAATCACCCCTGACGCGCTCTGAGTGCAGCGACTCGGCAAATTGATCGGCTTTGTCGCGATCGTAGTCGGCAATAACAACTTCGATTTGCTCGTTTTCGAGCAAGTCTTTGACAATCACCTGGCCCATGGCTCCGGCGCCGCCAATTACCACTACTCTTTTCAATTCAGTCATTTGCTATCGCCTCTGAGTGCCCAAAATTCTAGCACCTGAGCTAAGAGCTAATAACCTTTATATGAACTGCTGCCGCTTGCCCTGCCATATGTGCTCGTTGCCGAACTGCCTTGCCTTGGGCTTGTGCTTTGTTGCATCGAACCGCTGCTGCCGTATGTGGCTACTGCTGGTTTGCTGCTGTGCCGGGCTTGAACTTGGGTCGGAATAGTAACATAGCCGTTATGGAGAACTTCTTGTTTGCGCAAGCTAAAGTTGGGGTTAAGGTCAGAGCGCATGTAATCGCCGGGCATGCCGACGGTTGCACCCATGCGGGCATTGGGTAGACCGCCCATTTGTTGACTGCCTTGCTGCTGATTATTGGCCGCTTGAGCTGGGGTCAAATAGCCCTGCGGGTAGCGAGACTGCGGCTGGGCTGGCGCTGAACCATATATTGGCACCTGGGCTGACGGGCTCATCGTGCCTCTAGTAATGTAGGTATCTGACGGTCTAGTCAGGTTCGAGCCTTGAATTACGCGGGCGCCGCCCACCTTATAGCTCTGCTGGCAATCGCCAGGCAAGCCACTCGATATTGCTGCAAACGCTGCAAAAACTGCAAATGCTTTCAGGGTAATGGTTTTGAATAGTAAATGGCTCAGTATTGGTTGACGCTTTTCCATTGTCACTGCCTGTCTAAAAGAAAAATGGCACGCCGCAATTTCAAAGCAGCCTGTTAACACGATGATAGCTTGCATTTTTCCGCTTTACAAGTGGCCTGAGCTCTGCAAACCCAATACAGGTGCAGATTTAAGCTATGCAAATGTAATCGATTTGTAAAACGCTGCTGTCGCTATTAGTCAGAAAAGCGAAATCTTACTAGGGCCATAACAGCCCAAATACCGTCTTTCCAGGTGATTTTTTTACCTTCAGAATAGTCGCGACCATAGTACGAAATCGGTAGTTCGTACAATCTGACGCCTTGTTTGAGAACTTTCGCCGTAATTTCTGGCTCAAAATCAAAACGATCGCAGCGAATTTGCACCTTTTTGAAAATATCGGCTCTGAAGACTTTGTAGCAAGTTTCCATATCGGTCAAAGTGGCGTTATATAGAATGTTTGTGATTAGGCTCAAGAATTTATTGCCGAATAAGTGCCAAATTTTGAAAGCACGTGTAACTTTGCCGCCGCATAAGCGTGAGCCGTAAACAACGTCAGCACGGCCTTCTAAGATTGGTCTGAGCAGCTCAGCGTATTCTCTGGGGTCATATTCAAGGTCAGCGTCTTGAATCAAGATGACGTCGCCTTCAGCGTGCCCCTGGGCGGTTCTTAAGGCCGCACCTTTGCCCTGGTTTTTTTCGTGATAATAAATGCGAGCATTGTACTTACTGGTATCAAGATTGGCCAAAATCTCGTGAGTGCCATCCGTTGAGCCATCATCAACCAGTATTATCTCTTTTGTCAGTCCGGCGGTGTCGGCCTTCGAAACCATGTCTAGCACGGTCACAAGAGTTTTTTCTTCATTGAAGACCGGTATTAATATTGAAAGTGTTTTCACGGACTGTATTGCATTCCTTATGTATACGAATTGCGATTTATGCTGGAAGAACCAGGGCACGCTTGTGGGCTGCGGCCTCAAGACTATCGTCAAGCGTTGTCAGTTGAACGGTACCGTAGCGGCGAGTTAGTGCTTGATTGAGCAGTAAGTCGGCGAATGCCGGATTTTTCGGCAAAAGTGAGCCGTGTAAGTAGGTACCGTATACGGTGCCCTGGCAAGCGCCCTCATTTTTGTCTTCACCATTATTACCATTGCCGACAACGATTTTCCCTAGAGGTTGCACATCTTTTCCAAGATAGGTTTTTCCGCTGTGGTTTTCAAAGCCCACCAGAGTGGAGCCGTCATCCCGCTTGATAACAACGTTTCCAATCATTCTTCTATTGCCAGCAACCGTATAGGCGTCTAATAAAGATATGCCTTTGAGTTCTGGACCTTCGTGTGGACGATAATAATGTCCGAGTAATTGATAGCCACCGCAGACGGTTAAGACCACTGCTCCACCGCCAACAGCGGTCTTGAGAGCATCGGCGCGTTTAACTAGATCTTCAGCTATTACTATTTGTTGCTTGTCTTGGCCGCCGCCAATGAAATAAAAGTCGTAATAATCAGGATCGGCTTCCTGACCGATATCTATCGCGTCTACCTTGACTTCTATGCCGCGCCATTGAGCTCTTTGCGAGAGCGTAATGATGTTGCCGCGATCGCCGTATATGTTTAGAAAGTGGGCGTAAAGATGGGCGATTCTGAATTCCATAACTTCCTTATTAAGGGTTTTTCTTGTGGTTTTCTTGACTGATATATCGATCTTTTTACTGCACTATATATGGTGTGCTCTTGCACTGCTGTTTGCAAGCCATTGTCATATTAACGTGTGAAGTTTGAATAACGCCCCATTTATAGCCGTTTCGGGGGCTTGCAGTGACGACAATCACAACTGCAAATTATAGAAAGAATTGCAGTTGCAAATGACCGATAAAGCATGATTATTTCAGGAGGTTGCAATTCTTGACTAGGGGTTGCCATGAAGCCTGGTCGTGTGGGCATTTGCGGATTTGCGTCTGATATATTTTGGGCGACTAATTTGTAAAATATTAGCGTTTTTTAAGAATCCCCCTTTATGCACCACCGGCGGCTTTTCGCAGGTTCTAAGTTAAGCGAAATGGTTTTATGGGTTTCACTACTACTAACGGCTGGAATATGTAGGTTATGATGGCGTACGTTAGAGTCAGGTCATTGCTGAAGGAGTGATTACTATTATGAAAAAGGGGTTTGCAACCATTCTTACTGCACTCGTTGCTGTAAGTGCGAGCACCTTGATCAATGCAAATGTCGCAAATGCTCAAGGTGCTACTAATGTCAGTGAATTGACAGACGTAGTTGGAAATGAGTGGGCGTATAATGCACTCAAGGAACTCGTTAATAGCGACTGTCATGTACTGGTAGGTTACCCAGACAGAACATACCGTGGTCAAAAATCGACCACACGTTTTGAACTGGCTGCCGCGCTCTATAAATATGAGCAGTGCATACAAGAGCGTCTAGCTAAAAAAGCTGACAAAGCCGATTTGGAAAAATTCGCTGCTTTGTTGGAAGAATTTCGTGGTGAGTTGAACCAACTGAAGGCCCGTGTCGACAGTTTGGAAGCTCGCATGAAAGCTGTTGAGGAAAAGAATGCTGAGCAAGACATGCGCTTAGCATATGCCGAAAGACAGAAAGGTTTCATTTGGGAGCGTCTAGTTAAGGGCACATTCATTGATGTCCGTGACATAGGCGTAGGAGTTGGTCGTGGGGCGAGAGCCATCTACGAGTACATGTTCTAACCGAACCTCCCTGCGCGAGCTTGGACCTGACTGAACTACTCGGAACTCCCGTCGGCTTTACGGCTGCCGGGAGTTTCGTCATCAATTATGGTGGCGTAACTCGTAGATGTTTTGCGTTTTGCGTCCTCCGTCTTTGTAGTAGTCAGTTAGTTTCTGCTTTTGTAGTTTCAAATTGAGGACTTTCCTTTGTCTCATCCTTTTGCTGATGAGCTTTCCTTTGCGCTGACCATAAGCGAAGAGGTAGATAAGCTTGCCATGAGCTACTTCAATAAAGGTATTGAAGTAGTGGAAAAATCCGATGGCAGTCCTGTGACAAGGGCTGACAAAGAAGTTGAGCGCTATATTCGCGAAGCGCTCGCTGAGAAATTTCCAGGTGATGCAATCTTGGGCGAAGAAGAAGGCCCCACAGATGGTGCCGCTGAGAGTAATGGACGTATCTGGATTGTTGACCCAATCGATGGTACTTACAACTACGCTCGCGGCATTCCCATTTGGTCTACTTTATTGGCTCTCGAAGTTGATGGCGAGATCGTATTGGGCATGATTGTCGCTCCGGCCATGCATGAGCTTTTTTATGCAGTTAAAGGGCAGGGCACTTTCAAGAACTATTTGCCGATTAAAGTTTCAAATATCGATACGGTCGAAAAGGCCATGTTCAATTTTGGTGGCCCAGATCGAATTCTCGCCAAAGGTTTGTGGCCAGAGTTAACCGAAGCT
The DNA here is from genome assembly GCA_038231015.1 of Candidatus Obscuribacterales bacterium. Classification (GTDB taxonomy): domain Bacteria; phylum Cyanobacteriota; class Vampirovibrionia; order Obscuribacterales; family Obscuribacteraceae. The sequence continues at coordinate 8,765 of JBBRMD010000080.1, read as the reverse complement.
GTTCGTTTGACTGATAAGCAACGTGGCTTTGGTGATTATCTCGGCTTCTCTTTGGTGTTTGAAGGTAAGTCAGAAGCGATGCTCGAAGTTGGTGTTAAACCATGGGACATCGCCTGCATGAAAATTTTGGTGGAAGAAGCCGGTGGTGGTTTCTTCGATTTATCTGGTGGCAACTCTGTACATACTGGTTCTTGCATGGTGACTAACAAGCACCTAATGCCAGAATTCAAAAAGATGTTCGTCAAAGAAAAAGTATCAAAATAATGGAGCGCGAGTGGTCTAAATCGATAAAGGCGCGAATGTCTCTAGTCATGACAATGACTGGAGTGGTGCCTATTGTGATTTGCCACTTGATTGTCTTTAGCTCTAGTGGTGCACCAGCTGAAGACTATTTTCGCTACGTGCCTCTCTATCTGCCTCTCTTGCTCATATTGCTTGGTGTCAATTGGTTTCTCTCAGACTTGATACTGCGGCCAATTACTCAGCTTCTTACAGCTACCACTAAACTAGTTTCTGAAGATATCCGCCAGCGACTAGAAGTAGATCCGCACGAGCCTTTAGAAACTCTCGAACTTCGAAAGTCATTCAACAAGCTGCTCAATCGCTTAGAAGAGTCTCTCAATATTCAATGCCAGTTTGTCGCTGATGCTAGCCACGAACTGCGTACACCTTTGACTTCAATTCAAGGTTATACAAAGCTGCTTTTGAGGCGCGGTGGCAACATCGATGCCAATCTACTCGCGGAAGCCTTACAGACAATCTCAGATGAGTCCGGTAGGCTAATTCGCTTGGTTTCAGATTTGCTCCAGTTGGCTCGTGCCGATGCTGGACAAGCGATTATCAATCAGCAAGAAGTGGTTGATCTTAGGCTTGTTCTCACCAGTGTCGAAGATACGGTTATGGTGATCGCCCCTGAGCAAATTGAAGTTCAGTTTATTATTCCGCCCACACCAATTTATGTTTTTGCTGATTCTGATAGGCTGAAGCAAGTCTTTCTCAACTTGACTAATAACGCTATCAAAGCCACTCAAGCTGGTGGCAAAGTCACGGTAACTCTGCGTTTTACAAACAACCAGGCGATCATTCGTGTTATCGATACTGGTATCGGTATTGCCCCTGCAGATCAACAGCGCATCTTCGATCGCTTCTATAGAGTAGAGAGATCACGCACCAGAAGCCGTTTATATGGTGGCGGTACAGGCCTTGGTTTGGCAATTGCTTTGACAATCATCAAAGCACACGGTGGTGCCATCGAATTAGAAAGTGAACTGAACAAAGGTTCTACGTTCACTGTGCGCTTGCCTGTCACCGATAAAGACGATAAGTCTGGTCTGCCACCAGCAGCTCTAACTCAGATGACACCATCGGAGCGTCGCAATAACGAGCGCATCGCTGAAGCCGAACGTCAAAGTGATAGCACTGCCGCCGCAGCTGCCCAGGCTAATCCTCCGACTGATTCGCAGACCATATCTCATTCAGGAGCGCAGTCATCTTTCGCCCCAGAGCCAGGCAGTCAGAACAACATTGCCTCAATCGGTTCTGCTTCTAGTGCTGCTAGCTCTAGCACAGCCGATTCGTCGGACACTGTCGATGCCTCACCCGATTCGCCCAATCCTAGTCCTAATCCAAGACCAGAGCGAGTGTTTGGACCGCCTCCAGAAGACGACGATTAGATCTATTCTGCTTTTTGCTTCTCAAATAAGAACAATCCCTGGCCGCCCCAAAGTTCGAGTGGCCAGAACTGAGTGAGTTTGTAGGTCTTGAGAAACTGACTGTTTCTTAGCAAGCCATTGTCAGCAAAACTATCAAAGAAAATCACCGTTTCTGGTTGCAGTTCGGTAACAGCTTTTGCAGGTATAGAGCCCCAAACATCGCGTCTTGAGCGTTCGTTCAAAGGCACCGGATAATATGTCAGTGTTTCGTCTGTCACCAAGCCGCCAAGATCAATAATCTGACTGTCAGGCAAGTAGTAACCAAGAATGCCGGGCTCCCAGGTGGCGAGTGTAAGCGGCTGGGCGTTGCTTGCCCTTGTGTTTTCTTTAGTGGTTTCTTTCGATGACTTCTTGAGGCGTAGATAATCGGCAGCTTGTTTGTAGAGAGCTAGCCTCTGCATGGCTGGATTAACCACGAAAAAGGTATTGTGTACTTGTGCTGCTACATACTCAGAAATTGATTTTTTACTGCTTTTGTCAGCCAACCAGTTGGTCATGTTCAGGTCAACAACCTGAACCACGGCAACCATTCCGAGAAGCCCAACACCAGCTGCTCTAGTAAGAATCTTGTTGGGGCTTTGAGCCATTGACCAAGCAAGTTGAAGCAAGAGTGGAATTAGAAATACAGCTATTAGACTGAACCAGCTGTAGTACCAAGAAAACATCCATGGATCAAATATAGCGAAGAACAATAGCAATAGAACGCAGTTGTAGGCGTAGCCGGCTAACCACTCTTCTTTGCGAGCGAAGTATAAGAGCAAAAGAAAGGCTGCTGCACCTTTGAGCAGGTTCTCAACCGTTAGTATTTGTGCTTGAGTCTCACCGCTTCCAATTGGAAAAAGGAAAAGATGGTGGAAGACATCCACACCCAGTGTGGTCAAAATGAAAGGGCAAGAATGCGCTGTGAGGTGGGTGTAACTGTGAAACATAGTCGAACGACCAAGGGCGCCATGAGGTATGGCCGAGCCGTAATAACTTAAGGTGAAACCATACCAAATAACTAGAGTTAGTATGGCTGGCAGCCAGATCTTGAAACTGGCTTTTCCCTGCTCGATAATATCGCAAATAAATTCACGAGCGAACCAAACTATTCCTTCTGGTCGCGTCAAGCTCAGTAGAGCTGAAATAGTGGGGCACCATTTATGGTGCGAAGATAATTCTATTGAGATTAAGAGCAAGAGTTGAACCAGTGCCGACTCTTTATTGTCGATTCCAGCTAGCATACTGCTACTGCCAAAAGCATAGAGCCAAGCTGCAAACCAGGCGAGCGCCCTAAACTTGAATCTCGCTGCCACCTTGTATACAAGCAATAAGTTGACTAGTTGCAAAATCAGGTTGAGAGCGGTTGAGACTTTTGCTACTTCAGCAAAGTGAAAGAGCAGGCTTGCTAAGTATAGTAAAAATAGATGCAGTGGCGATGAGAAACCCTGAACTCGAGCAAATTGCGATGCATAGTTGTAGTCAAAGCCGCGAAAACTCAGCCAATTGTTGACATAGCGAAAATCGATGAAGGGGTCGTCAATCGCCAGAGGAAACTGCAAACAACGAGTGAGTACAAGCCCTTGTGCAATTAAGCCAACAAGTACAGCCGAGAGCAGATGCTGGCGACTTTTCTTGTCACTTCCGTATATTGAAAAATAGATTGTGCAGAGTAGAGCTGCCACTATGGCGAAAGACTGGGCCAATTGAATTTGCCCTGGAACCGCTTCTAGCATGGCCGGCACAACTGCCGTTGAGGCTGGCAGAAAAGCTGATTGCAGGCTTGACCAGTTTAAGTAGAGGTAGAAAAATGGTAGGCAACAAAGCACCTGTAGCGCGCCTTGCACAATCAGGTCAAACATATGCCCTTTACTATTTTCGCTAGGCAAAGAGAAATACTCGCTCTGGTTGTTATGATAGTGATACTTCTATCGTTCCTATCAAAGAAAAATGAACATTCTGAATCAACGTGTTGGTCAGTGGTTAGCTATTTTAACTGTTTTTGTCGCTCTCGGGCGTGGTCTCTATGACGCCTTTTTGAGCGCTCCTGATCGGGTCGACAAAACCGATCAAATTAAAATTATGCGCCTTGAGCGCAAATTGGCTGCCATGCAAAATTCGAAAGACAAGCCGGCCAAGCAGAAAATTACCAAAGACCTCGTGCAATCATACATTGATGCTTGTCAGTATGCCAAGGCCGAGCCTTTAGTTTTACAAGCGTTATCGCAGGCGATGCCTGGCGATGAGGCCATCGTCCATGCGCAAGCACTAGCTTCTTGCGGTGATTTCTACAGCAATGGGGCCCAGATTGAGCGGGCCGAAATTTGTTATATGAAGGCGAAAGATGTTTTTCTTCAAGAGAAAGACTTTGACGGTGCCGCAAACTGTTGTTTGAGCCTAGCCAGAGCTTTTAAGACGAAAGCTGAGGTCATGTCTTCAGGTTCTGCTCGACAGGCTACTTTTTCTGCCGCCGAAAAATGGCTGGGCGAAGCTGTGAAGATAGCTCGTGACGTGCCTTTGGCCCAGCCGACCAGAGACTCTTTCCGCAACACCTATTTGCTTCTGTTGGCAGCAGAAGGACGTTCTGATGATCTGAGTCACGACCTAGCGCTTGAGAATGCCAAAAATATTTAGCCGTTATTTTTCTCTTCTAACTTAGTTAAACTTGTTTATGGCAATTTCAATGTCGGGCGAAAGCACCGACGAAAATCTCAGCAATATTCCAATTTTTCGAAATATAATGCCCCAAGTTATTTGTCGCTGTAGCCAATAGCGAGTACTAGAATCAGTACGAGCTAAGGTTGTGCTTTTGCTTGCGATCTCGTTCTATTAATATAATCTGCTTTGAGCCAGCAACTTGCCCATGCGGTCGTTTTTCAGTTCGGAATTTAGCCAAATTGCCATTGGTGTGCCTAGATTTTAGTTGATTCGCTACGAAGATTAAATGTCTTGACCGTGTGAAACTTTGCCGCTTAAGTGGAGTAATAGAAAATGTGAACCTTGAGGTACCGATGCGATTTCTACATTCTGGCCTAGTTTGCCTTTTGCTCTCTTTTCCGCTGTCAGCTGCTAAGGCTCAAGCTCCTGACGCTGGCTCATTGGCGAGGCCTGAGAGCCAGCAAGGCGACCAACCAAACTTACTTGGAAATCGCCGCGAGCGTCTACGGCAGTTTCTCCAACGCCGTGCCCAGGGCGGAGGACAAAGAGGCGGACTAGGTGCTGGTCGAGGCGCGGGACAAGGAGCTGGTTTAGGAGCTGGTCGAGCGGCAAATGCTGTCATTGATCCGAGCGTTAAGGTTCAGAAGGATGTGCCCTACGGCAAAGACCCACGGCAAACTTTAGATATTTATTCTCCAAAAGAAGCTAAGGGCCCATTACCGGTAATTTTCTTTTGCCATGGCGGCGGCTGGAGTGTTGGCAATAAGAGCATGCACGCCGAGAAAGGCTCAAGCTGGGCCAGTAATGGTGTAATTTTTGTTGCCACTAACTATCGCTTGGCTCCCAATGTCACTCATCCAAAGCAGATTCAAGATGTTGCTGCAGCATTTGCCTATGTGAAGAGTCATGCCACCGAACTTGGTGCTGATCCAAATCGCATGTATGTTATGGGGCACTCTGCTGGGGCTCAGTTGGTCGATTTGCTCGGTACTAATGAGAAATTCTTGGTTGAGCAAGGTCTCGGGCTGAAAGACGTAAAGGGTGTAATTAGTCTCGATACCGCTAGTCTCGAATTGAATCAGCGCCTAGTAGACGGCTCAATGGAGGGCAAGGCTGTTGGTGGCATGATCAAAACAGCATTTGGAAGTGATCCGAAAGTATTGGCCGATGCCTCGCCGACCTCAAATATTCATGCCGGTACTAAGTATCCTGATTTTCTGATGTTTTGTGGTGCCTCAAGGCAAGCTTGCGTAGCGCAGCATAACGTTTTTTCAAAGGCAATGGAAAAAGCTGGTGGCAAAGCTACTGTGAAAGCCGTTCCCCTTAATCACGCTGAGATTAGCAAAGCCGCTGGGCAGACAAACTCTGATATTTTCAAAGAAGTGATGGAGTTTTTGCGTGCCTCTGGCAACCTGCAGTAGGTGGTAACAAGAGATTTGTTAGCCATTATCAGGACTGGTTTAATTTGTTTTCTCGCTCTCGTTCATAGCAGCGGCGTACACTGCTTTGCCCAGTCGAGCGAGCGGCACTTGCAGTTTCCTAATAGCTACTCTGCGGGTACATTGATCGCTGCTCAAGCTAGCCCTGACTTGTTCTGCCCTCGAAAGCTTGGCTTTGTGGCTGAGGCTCGTGGGCTTGTCAAATTAGCTGCTCGCAAGCAGATTGAATTTATTCCAAGTAGTAATTTCTACAAGAATAGTGATTGTCTTTTGAAGCTGCCGGCAGATGCCTTTCACTTTGTTGAGCTGCGTTTTGTATCGATGGCAGATGAAGAAGATGGTCTCTGTGACAGAGCAATCGCCCGCCTTGGCCATATAACTTCGCTAATAGGAATTGATTTAGATAAGTCTGATGCTAGCGACGTTGGCTTGACTAACTTAGGCTCAATGCCTAACTTGCAAAATATTTCAGCGTGCCATTCTGACGTAACAGGCAGCTGCTTTCCTAAATTACTAGGCTGCAAGAACCTAAATGGACTGCGTTTGTGCAATACCACAGTAAGCACTGATGGCCTAGCTGCCCTCAAGCATTTTTCTAATTTGCGTCGCCTTAGCCTCGTTCGCTGTCGCTTGTCGTTGGCTGGTCTCGAACATGTAAGCAGATGCTCCAATTTGACATTGCTTGATTTAGATCACAACCACAACCTGGATGATAAGGCTGTACCTTTGCTGTTGCGACTGACTAAGCTAAAGACTTTGTGTCTTGAAGGCACAAAGGTTTCAGCTGCAGGGTTAGAACAGCTAGCCAGGCTTCATATCGCTAACATCAGATTGCCACAACCAATATCTTCATATAAACCGCAAGAGCGGCTGCAGTTGCAGAAAGAATTTCCTACTCAAGAGTTTCGCGATCGGAAGTCCCAAGGTGTCGACGGCTACACCAAGACATTGTTTGCACCGATTACGCGGTAAATAAGTACGTCGTTCGGAATGTGAGATTCTTGATTTGATATCGCCAGTGGTGCAAGCGAATAAGGCGTGTATTTAATTGAGTATCACAAATATGCAAAATAAGTTTTGCAGTTTATTCGATCACAACAACGTCTGAATGGGTGCGACCAAAGGTTTCGCTCATGTACATCTCTTCGACCTTGGTTGGCGGAACTGTAAAGCGACCAGGAGTGGTGGCACGCAGTAGGTAGCTGTATTCGTACTGACCGGCCGCTAGATGTGAGCTAAAGGCCTCTGCCTGATGATCGCGCAGGTTTTCGTGGTCCTTCCAGCCGGCGCTCCAGTGAGGCTCTGAAGACTCTTCAAGGGTGTCAGGGAGCACTTTTCGTGTGCCTTGTAGTCTGTCGTTTACGGCCTCAGCGCCAGCAGGGAACGGGTCGTTTAAGGCAACGTGGTAGCGAATTCCGGGAGTTTCAAACTTTACCTTAACCCTGACCGTAGAACCGGCTTTGATGTGCCAAGTATCATCTTTGTCTTTACTTAAATCTGATTTGGCATCAACTGCTTCATAGGTTCTGCTTACGGTGAAGCCTTGCTTGATTTGCTTCAGGTTCAAGTTCTTTGAGGCATAATCGAGGGCTAGTCGGTAGTACAGTCTGCCTGGTCCTTGTTTGTTGATGAGAACTTCATTGCTAGGTTTTCCTTGGCTCAGCAAATATTGCATCGGTACTGTTGTCGATTTCGTTTCTAGACTTCTTCCTACAAATTTGCTGTTGGCCACAAGTGTGTCATTGAGCCATGTCTGACCTTCAAAGTCAGGAGTCTGTTTTTCAAATGTGCTGAAATATTTGTCTAGAGTTTGCAGCACGCAGCAGTTTTCTTGCGTGCCTTGCCAAATACCATTTTGTCGACCAGCGAGAAGACCTTTAACTAGTTTTGGTATCAGTTTGTTCTCGGGCTGATCTTCGATTAGTGCTTCGGTGACCACAGCATCAAGCCTGCGTGGGCTGTAGAATAGTCTGTAGCTTGAATCGCCGTAGCCGCTATCGTTGGCCGAGGCGGTTGAGGCTGTTTCTCTTATCTCACTGTTGAGAAGCTTTCTTATGAACGCGACTTGTTCTGCACAGGCCGTGTTCGTTTTCAAGATTGGCAATAGCCAAGCCGCAACTTCAAGAGATAATGATTGCTTGGCGTGGTCAATTGGTTCGCTGGCAAACTTTTCGCCTATGGCTTTATGCAACAACTCTTTTGCTGCGTTGCTGTCATCATCGTGAGCCAGGTGTCTAACGTTTAGAGCTTTCGCCTGCAATGCAATTTTTGTTCTTTTGCCGCAGTTTGGCTCTAAATCTTTCTCTATTTCTTTTAAGTGTGACAATGCCTGTTTAAGTACGTGGGCATCAACCTGATAGAGTTTTGCTTTGGCCAGAACGAGTGATTGAGTTACTTGAGCTGAAACGTAAGGCCATTTCTGCTTTTCATTTGTTTGCCAGAGAGCGAAGCTACCGTCTTGATTTTGACGCTTCTCAAGAAGAGCAATGTCGTCTTCTATGCGGCGTTTGAAGATACCTATTTGATCTGCTTTGAGAGCACCAAAAGCCTGTAGAGTATCTTGCAGCGAGAGCATGGCAATCAGTCTTGATGACAATTGTTCGGAGCAATCATATTGATAGCGGCGCAGATATTCATAAGACTCGGTCAGGTTTTGCGTAGCGGAGCTGCTAGTACTAACTGTGAGACCGCCAAACCGTTCAATTACATTGGTCGGCGTCGCTAGCTTTTGTACAGCCGCGCCTTTGTCTATGGCGCCATAGGTGGCAAATGTTTCGCTGCTTGCAGCTGTCATAATAGGCAGGCTAAACTCGGCTGCATCGCTCAACTGGTCTGCTTTGGCCACGCATTGAAAACGAGCTTGACCATAAGAGGTTGCCTTAATATTGAACCTTACTTCGACTCTATCGCTTGCTGGCACCACTACTTGCATGCCAGGTTCAATTACTTGAGCTCCATTAGAGCGCAAGGCTACTTT
>JBBRMD010000079.1:0-26817 GCA_038231015.1 Candidatus Obscuribacterales bacterium | reverse complement strand
GAGCGGTAGTGAAACAATTCTGATCCTAAAATGCCACCATATGTGGTAGCACTTTGGGCTAAATTGTATTTTCTGGGTCTAACCGGCTGTCAGCCTTTAAAACGCTTTAATCATACTGGGCGATTTGTCAAAGTCCCACTATATGAGCCCTGAGCAATGTCTTGGCCAGCCAGTCGATGGTAGGTCAGATATTTATTCTTTAGGATGCACGCTTTTCGAGGCTCTTACCGGTCAGCCACCTTTCAAAGGTGAAAGCCCGATGGCAACAGCGTTTAAGCATCAAGAAGAGCGGCCGTCAACCTTGCAAGCGGTGAGCGCAGGCAGAGTTTTTCCAAGCGCTCTTGAGGCTGTAGTGGCAACCATGCTGGCTAAAGAGCCAATGCATCGCTATCAGAGCTTGTCTAAAGTCGCACAAGAACTGGCAAAGCTTGAGAATGGCATCGCCAGTAGTGCGATAACTAGGACAAAGAGGCATCAGGAAGTCGACCAAGCTCAAGATATTCAAGAAGAGCGCACGCGCGACACGAGTTCACAGCGCTCAACTCTCGGAATGCAGACGAGAAAGACAATGGTGATGGCTATTGTCATCGGGCTAATATTGTTGGTCGGTACAATTTTTGCATTAAGCTTCTACCTCGGTAGAAGTGTCAGTGTGAGAGATAATCTGCCACCTAGCGAAAGTAATATAGATGGCACTTTGGCGACAGTTGGCACATCGAATGCTCCTGAATTAAGCGGCATTCAAGGTCATGCAAAGTTTTCAAGAAATTTGCCTGATGGCAAGACGGTAGCCTTTGATTTTCCGACGAATGAGTCTATAGGTGTTATTTCAACTAGTGAGAATCCGAGCCTGCTAAAAGATGCCCAAGGAACCCTAGTATTTTCACTCGAAGATGAACTCTGCTTTGTTCCTAGCGATTCGACCATTGCAAATCCGCAGATTTTGAGCGGTTTTAGTTCTAGTGACCTTTTCTCGGTAGGAGTACCGATAAGCACTGTCGGTGCGGATTTTAGAAAGGCAATGCCTTACATTGCTAAATTCAAAGAACTGAGAGTTCTAAAACTGGAAGCCAGTAATGTTTCTGACGACCAAATTAAATACATTGATCAATTGACCAAGCTAGACCATTTGAACGTGAATTATTCTGATATTACCGGCAAAGGGCTCAGCAAGCTTAAGGTCTTGCGAAACCTCAGTCAACTTTATGTGAATGGGAATACTGATGTTACTCAACTACTCAAATCTATTGCAGGGTCGAAAAAACTGAGCCATTTAGGTCTTGAGTCAATAGAGACGAAAATTACTGACGAAGACATCAAAAACATTGCTAGTTGCCGCAACTTGTTGTATTTAGACATCATGCTAAGTGGTGCTACCGATCAAATGCTTGACCAACTGCATGATCTGCCAAGGCTAACATCAATAGACTTGACGGGGTGCCCTGTAACCAACAAAGCGTTGGTGCGATTTAAAACGGCCTACAAAGGCAGAGTAAGCGTAAGACGAGAGTACTAAGTTTGGTGGATATTGAACCAGCTGCAAATATGTCTAGTGGGCATAAGAACCAGATACGTTTTGAAAAAAGCTTGAGAATTTGCTGATGATACACAGTAAGCGACTAGCTGCCGTTTTATTTTTAGCTTCGTTTGTTCTTGATGCGCCAAGCGCTTCAGCGAAAAGTGCTGTGCAAAACCTCTGTGAGAATGCACTAGTTCACTCGCGCTTGATGGATACCCAAGCTCAAGCTCTCGTTGAGGTTGACACAGCCGTAAAGATGGCTCCACGCAATCCGATGTGCTGGTACTACGAGGCCATTATTTTGGAAAAATTAGAAGACGACAAAGAGGCTTATTTAGCGATAAAACAGGCTCTAGCGCTAGACCCGACCAGTGCGAAGAATCTCAGGGTTGAAGCGCAGATACTTCTTGATTTAGATAGGGCACCAGAGGCCTTGAAAACGATTAGATTGGCGTTGGCTACTAGTGATGAATTAGATGCCCGCATTGTTCTAGCCAGGGTTTTTTGCGGCTCGATGACAGAAAAGCGGCGAGAATAGAATTTGAAAAAGTCCTTAGGACAGACCCTAATAATCCTTTGGTTCTAGATTCTCTTGCCTTCCTTTTTGAGAAAGAAGCAAATTGGAAAGGTGCAGTTGCTTATAGAAACAGATTGATTAGCTCAAGCAAAAAAGGTAATTACTCACGGGCAGTGCATCTCTATAAGAGAGCTTTCGCTAAAATGCAACTTAACCAATTGGATGAGGCTTTGGCTGATGCAAAAGCCTCAGTGGCTCTCAGTTCTTCTTCGTATGAGTTTCAGGCACTGTTGGTTCAGCTATACAAATTGAAAGGCGATTTAGCTGGGCAGAACCGCGAAAGTATAAAACTGAAATTGCTGGAAAGCGATTTTTTACCCCTTAGGTAGTGCTGTCTACATTTATGCTGACATCGGATTGTTATCTAATGGCTGACCGGTCTCCAGTTGAGTCTTGATCTATCTTCGTTTCGAATTCGTTTTAAAACAGTTACTACATCTGCCGGCTCCATACGTTTTTTGTAATCAACATCGGCGAATACATTTGCTATAGATCCGTTTTTAGCGATAACGAATGTGGCTGCTAGTGGCAATTCTCTGCTTTCATCACCATTGTCTTTCGCCAAGTCAATACCGAATTCTTTGTAGAGCTTGTTTAGGTCTGAGGAGATTTCATAGGCGATTCCGAACTGTTTGGCAACTTTGTTTCCAGAGTCACTCAAGACTTCAAATGTCAGTTTGTCCTTCTCAACGGTTGACAATGACGAGTCAGGAAGTTGCGGTGATATGGCAACAAGGCTAGCGTTCTCAGCTTCAATAGCAGGCAGTGATTTTTGCAAAGCACGTAGAGTTAGATTGCAATATGGGCACCATCCTCCTCTGTAGAAAGTTAGAACCACAGGACCTTTGCTCAAGAGAGACTTCAGTCTAACTATCTTATTTGCGGCGTTTGGCAGAGCAAAGTCTGGTGCGTAGGCTCCTACTGGCAATACATGAGTAACCATGGCTGATTTGTCCAAATCGGCGAGAGATTTCTGCATTACTTCTTTTGCTTCTTTAGATCTTTTCAAATTAGACTGGTTTGAAAGAGTTTCTAGCTCTTGTTTTAGGCTCAAACTATCTTCGCTATTTTTTGCATTTGCTTTCACTTGCCCAACCTCTTCTTCTGCACAATTACCATTTTGGGCAAATTCAAAAGTGCAGATTGATAAGCAAATCGCTGCTATGACAAGGTTTTTCATAATTCTTTGACACCTGAAAAAGTTAGGGTATGAAATTGGAAATCAATAGACCTTTTGGATAGGCCGCATGCCATCCGAACCAGAAAGCTCTATGAGCTGGCAGCCTCGAGGCCCTCTCTTTTGTCGACTGACATTGAATGTAAGCTTCTTCTACATTCCACTTTCTCCCAGATTTGTCTAAAAGCACTGTGTCGGTTACCAAATTAGTGAACCAAACTTCTGTTCTATACACCCTGTTGGCGCCAGTTTTATCAGTTAGTATGAGTATTGGTTTATGGTCAACTTTCGCCTGATAGATTGGATGGCTCTTTAGTAAGGTTGTCGATATTGCGGTATTGTGCGTGGCCCAAGGCAGTACCAGTACTTCAGCTTTGTTTGGCAGGGTAGAGTCGAAGGCTTGAACCGTAAACATCAGTTCATCAGTTGCGAAATAGTTTTTGTAAGCCACACCCTCTCCGTAATCTCGCGAATAGCCTGTATCTAAAGAGAGAACGCTGGTATCTGGATGAAGCTGCTTCCATTGCTTCCAGGTTGTCGTGACAACCGGACAGCTTCCTAATTTTATTTTTCGACCGACGAGGGCACCAATGACTGGCTCTCCTGATGCGGTAGACCAAAGTGATTTAGTTTGCTTATCGTACATGAGCTTGTTTGATCTGTAGAGGAAACCGCTAGTCCCCATCAGATAAGTCTTACCATCGACTTCACAGTCGTAAGGTATCATGGTACCGCAGAGAGTGCAGTACACCCCGGCAATAGGTCGCCCGCCAATCTCGTCTGTAATCATCTCATGCCAGGCTAGTATTCGTTTGGGGTAAGCTCTGGCGTCACCTTTGATCTCTAGCCCAAAGATTATATCGCTGTCGTTGAGGTAGTCAGCTGCGCCGGCTTTGATCATTTTGGGTTGACGCAACGGTGGGATACCATCTCTCTCAACGCCTCCCCATCGAACTTCTGACAGATTAATAGAGCTCTCTTTATCGTGTCCGAAGTATTCGCTGAATCGCGGATCTATTCCTCTATACAATACGGCCTTGAAATCGGCGTAACTAGGATCGTCCAGTTTGACTGTCTCTTGCTCTCGCCAGAGAGAATGGTATAAAGCATCTGTGCCTTGTTCAATCGCAATTCCAGTCTTTTTGTACAGCAGTCGGAGCAGGGTGGCGGCAACCTGCTGATTGGGAATAAATGGCACAACTTCAAGACAGCGTTTCAACTTTAACTGATTCCATTCAGTTGCAAATCTTTCTACTTCGCCATTTGTATTATCGAAGTCTTTATTGAGCCAACCTAAGACAGCTTTATCGATGTTGCCAAGTTTTTCTAGGGCCTGGCTGGCTCTCGGTGCTGTGGCAACAAACGCGTCCTGCCATTCTTGAATCTCTTTAAGCTTCGCTTCGTGCTCGTGGCGAGCTTGTTCTGTTGAGCCATAGACCCAGGCTCCTTGTCCCAACACAAAGGCACCAAACGCTGCCATGAGAAAGACTTCCCATGTTTTTGGTTTTTCTCTCCAGTTAAGCTTTTTTCTGTAAAGTATTTTCACTATCACTCATGGGTAAACCAATTCTGTTGAGGTCACTAGTCTAATAAGTTTCCTAATCTTCTAACTGGTCGCCGCTTAATTTAATTCCCGGTGGGCTAGCATTACGCCGCAAAAATTTAAAGGCTCTGTGCTTTGGCTTGAGATGCGTGGTTTCTCCTTAGGGTTTTTGCAAATTATGCTGCTACCTGTTACAAAGAATCCGCTGGTCCAAATTATAGCTTTGTCTTAGGGTCAGGAAAATTCGGTGGATAAGCGGGCATAACTTGAGCAGCACTTTTTCGAATTGGCATGGTCCACTCTCTTTGGCAGCAGTCGCTCTTGGGCTTGCCCTTCTGCTTTCGGCTTGTAGTGGCGTTTCTAATACAGGAGCTAGCGGGGTAGAAAATCAGCTCGCCAACGAAAAGAGTTCTTACCTTTTAGAGCACTCTAAAGATCCTGTAAATTGGTATCCCTGGAGCGACCGGGCGTTTGCGGCTGCTAAATTGCAAAACAAACCAGTATTTTTATCAATTGGCTATTCTGCTTGTCACTGGTGTCACGTTATGCAGAAAGAGTCTTTCCAAAACCAGGCAATTGCCAAAATTTTAAATAGTGGCTTTGTTTGTATCAAGGTTGACCGAGAAGAGCGACCAGATCTCGATCAAATTTATATGAGGGTAACTGAAGCTATTAATGGCTCTGGGGGCTGGCCGATGACTGTTCTACTCACGCCCGATAAGAAGCCTTTTTTTGCTGGAACCTATTTCCCTCCAAAGGTTCTGCAGTCTATGCTTCTACGCACTCTTCAAATTTGGCGTTCAGACAGGCAAAACATTGACAAAACAGCTGCTCAGAATGCTTTAGCTATAGAAAGCTCTTATGCCAACGGTGCGACCTCGACGGTAATTGACAATGCTATTTTGCGAAATGCCGTTGAGAAAATTTTTGTTCAAAGCGACAAAGTATACGGTGGCATAGGTGACGGGCTGAAGTTTCCTATGGCCGGAGTGCTCAGCTTCTGTATGTCAGAGTCGGTGGCGGATAATTCTTTAGATCCTGAGCGCCGCGCTAAGTGTCGGCAAATTTTCACAAATACTCTAAATGGCATGGCCAATGGTGGCATTCACGATCATGTGGGCGGCGGTTTTTCAAGATACTCGGTAGATAGACAGTGGCATATTCCGCATTTCGAGAAAATGCTTTATGACAATGCCTTACTCGCCCAGGCATTTTTAGACGGATATCTAATTACTAAAAATCAATATTGGGCAGCTACCGCCAAAGGCGTCCTAGATTTTGTTCTTCATGACTTAATTAGTCCTGAAGGTGCATTTTATTCAAGTCTCAATGCCGATAGTGCTGGTGAGGAAGGCTCTTACTACGTTTTCACTTATGCCGAATTAGAGGATTGTTTGGGTGATGGCGATGGCCAATGGTTGGCTCGCGTATTCAATGTAACTAAGTCTGGGAATTTTCAAGATCAAAAAAATGTGTTGTATTTTGCTGAAACTCCAGACGCACTTGCTGCGCAGAACAACCTATCGATAGAGGCTTTCAATCAGAAACTCAGGCCACTTTTGCTGAAATTGGCTAGGGCACGACAAAAGCGTATCCCACCATCTTTAGACAAGAAACTGGTTACTAGCTGGAATGCGCTGATGATTTCGAGTTTGGTTAAAGGCTATAAGGTACTGGGTGATGAAAATTACCTTTCTGCTGCCAAGCGTGCTGCTAAGGTTCTGCTAGAGAAAACAGTTACAGAGCACAGGTTGCAGCATATAGCGGGTGCAGGAATACCGGTCAATTCGGCATATTTAGATGACTATTCATTTATGGTTCAAGCTTTGCTAGACCTTGCAAGTGTTGATGCCAGCCCAATTTGGTTGAATGAAGCCAAGTCACTCAACGACTTTATGAGTACTTACTACTGCGATAAAAGTACTGGGGGTTATTTCTATACTGCCGATGATTTGCCAAAAACCATAGCTCGTCCGCGAAGCGATAGTGACACAGCGACTCCTTCTGGCAGCGCTGTCGCGGTTCTGAATTTAGTTAAGTTGTCGGCTTTGACTG
Source organism: Candidatus Obscuribacterales bacterium (assembly GCA_038231015.1). Lineage (GTDB taxonomy): Bacteria > Cyanobacteriota > Vampirovibrionia > Obscuribacterales > Obscuribacteraceae. The sequence continues at coordinate 19,946 of JBBRMD010000079.1, read as the reverse complement.
ATGATTCTTCGTACTTTGAGTTATCCACTTCGGCCCTTAAGAATCTTATGGCCCTAATGCAGCAAGAGCCTGCAGCCAACGCTTATGCTCTTACGGCTTTGCAAGCCTACCTTCATCCAAGCTCTCAAATTCACTTAACTCTATGCCCTGGTGCTTTGCCGACGGCTATGCGAAAGGCGATATTTACGACCTATCTCCCCTACACGGTTTTGGTGCCGAAGGCTTGCGCCTCGAATGCCGGAGGAGAAAATAAGCATGCTTCTAAATCTAGCGATGGAGCAGTTTACTTTTGTGCTAATACGGTCTGCGAAAAGCCAATGACTAGTATTCTGGAGCTTGAACGGCGCCTATCAAAACTTCGTCAGGTAGGTTATTAGGTCAAAATCAAAAAAAATTGCGCTGACCAAGGTGAGTCATACGGAAAATCAAGAAAACATCGAAAAACCTTCATTTTCAAATTGTCTAAGAACCTTTGTCTGAGCCATTTTAATTATTTTTGTTGGTGAGATTGAGCCCTTTTTCGATTTTTCCTTGTGTGTCATAGGCCTCGGTATAGGCCGGACCGGTAATAGTATAAGTTTGTCCGGCATTGCTCGTTTTGACGCTCATGTCTTTAGCGTCGGTGGTGAGGGTTACAACAAAATGAGCTTCGCCCGAAGCAGGGCTCCATTCGGGATTTGTTGAACCTATTCTATTCAGTGCCTGATATGGGTAACGGAGGAACATTTCATAACCTTTTCCTCTGCACTCCATTGGCGCGTTAATGACTAGGGAAAACTTACTTTTGAGCTTATTTATAATGTCATCAACTTCCGGACGGTTCTCTTTTTCTTTGGATTTGTCAAAGACACGAAGAGCGTCCATGTCGCCGAGTTTGTCTCTTTTGGCATAGTTCACTACTTCTTCGACTAGAGCATGAACCGCTACGTGACCAATGTCATTGCTATTACTCTGATTCGCTTTGTTCAACTCTGCCCAGAAAGAAGGTGAAATATTGAAAGTGAAAAGTTTGCCTACAATCTGGGCATCGGCGTACGAATGCTCAGTAAGCATGATATTCACAAAATCAGCTTTCTTTGCTGCATCTTCTGAAACTTGAGCATTTGCAGGTGTACAAAAAGTAGACAATATCAAACCTGCGACCAGTAAATTCTTCAACATGTATTTTCGGTTCCTTTTTACGTTTCGTTTGGTCTTGGCATTATACTCTGTCCGCCTAGGCTAACTCGGCTGACTGCCAAAAGTTAGACATAATCGTCGATTACGCTTCAAGCATAGAGATTTTGCCCAGCCCACTTTACTAAGAAGCAAAATCAGGGAGTTCTCATGCTGTATGAGTTAGACAATCCACAGAATGCCTCTGAGCGCAAACATGGCGATGCCTCACACAAACTTTCAGAACAGGCTTTTGCCCTTACTATCGAAAATAACGTTCCGGCCGCCATTGAAGGTGCAAAAAACAAAGTCACACCTAACGATGATACCAGTCTCGAAAAAGCAAGCAAGCGCCTAGCAGTCTTGAATGAAGCAGCGTACAAGGGCGAGGAGATTAAGCTTTCGGTGGCACCAGCGGTGCACATATGTGCCAGCAAAGAACAGTTCGGAAAAATTGCCCGCAACCAGCTTGGTGATCAAGCGACGGACAAAGATGTTGCCACCTATGTGCGAGAAATCGGTAAACTAAATAATATTCCAGAACCGGCTAAGCATCATCTTGTTGCCGGTGAATTACTCAACTTGCCTGGTCATACCAGTGACGGCAAAATGTTTACTACAAATCATTTGCCCCGCGAACTAGACGGTAATGGCAACATGGTTATTTGCTCCCAAGGCAGACGTCCTGAAGAGAACTTTTCAATCACAGTTGCAAAAGACAAAAGCATGCAGGTGAGTGATAGTGCTGGCAGTAAGTTTGAATTTTCTAGCGATGCAGCCATAAAGCACGACCGTGCTGAGTTACTAGGGTTGGCTGGTAGCAAAGTCAAGGCTGAGTCTGAATTTGCCAAATTCGTGGTTGATTTGGCTAAGTTTGAAAACCGGGCAGCCCAGCAAAAAATGCCTACCTCAGAAGTTCACAATACTTACCAGCAAATCGCTCGCCTGCTTAGCGATGACAAGACTCATGTGGTTGGGAAGAATCACAAAATCATATTGGCAGAGCAAATCCTCAACCATGCGGCTACTCCGACCACTGTCGAGCAAGGTGATCATCCTACTTGTAATGTCGCTAATGTCGAATCTCGCATGTACGCGCGCAAGCCATCAGAAGCCGCTAGGCTTGTGGCTGACTTGGCTCTCACTAGCCGTCATGTCACTGCAGATGGTGTCATCATTAGCTATGATAATCAATCTGCCACTAGTCTTCTACCGCATAATGAATCGCGCACTCATCCACCTGCTGATGGTGATAGGTCTTATGCTAGTCAGCTTTTTCAGTTAGGAGCTGTAACATCTTTTTGGAATTCGGATGCGAAAAAAGGCGCTGGTCTGACTGTTCGTTACGAAGAAGGCGAGAAAACTGCAACAGACGCGAAAGAAGGAATATTCTTATACCAGGGCAATAAACGCTCACCTTTCTCTGACTCACCAAGCCTCGGTGTGACCGACTTAGAGCCTATTTACAACCGCATTGCCGGCACCCGCGAGCATGGTTTCGTCATTCAGAGAGCTAATCACGACTGGGAAGGATCGGCCAGATTTGAGACCCTTACTGGCTTAGAAAAAAGATTGAGCGAAGCAAAAGAGAAGAACCTTTACCCAGCCATTCTTATGGTAGATACAAACAATGAGCCATTTGCTCACGATTCTGGCGCTGACAGGCAGAACGCTTACGGCGGCTCTCACGTTGTTTCAGTAACTGACTATGATGCGAATTCGAAACGTGTGGCGATAGATGGAACCTGGACTGCCTCTGCCGATCACTTTGGTGAGAATAGGCTATCGAGCAAGGATATTTACTATTCGGCCTTTGAACCGATTGGCGTTGATGGCAAAGCAAACATGAAAGATGTGCGCGAGTTAAACGATGCGGTAGCTCACAACAGACGCGCTGGAACGGTGGATCCAGTTCTTGAATTGTCGAGTGTTCGCTTTAATAAATTTGCTTTGCAATATGAGCGTAGCCATGCCGCAGGCTATGTTAGAGACTTCAATAGTGCTTTAAAAGAAGTGAACGAAACTTGGGGGGGTGGCCTTAGTGGTGCTACTCCACAAGAGCGCGACCGGGCACTGCGCAACGTGGTTGACATTGTTCGCAGTATGAACACTGGCGAGTTAGCTCAGGTGCGCAACACTGCTGCCTGGAAGCAAATCAAGCCTTTGTTCAAAGACTACATTGCCAAAAACTGTGAGAAGAGTGATCCCGTACACTGGTTTGCAGCAGGCGCTGGCATGGTGGATCGCTAACTCAGGCCGTCGCGCACCCCGGCCAAGGTCATAGCGATCATGCTATTAGAATATTTGCGCAGAGTCTCTTCAGTAAATGACTGCGGGTCGCGCGCCTTTAATCTTTCGTAGGGCGGGAAGAGGGCGGCTAAAAGATAGCAGACCAGCTCGGCTTGGTAAAAGTACTCTTCGTCAGATTTTGCCTTGGCGCTCTCGTTATTGCTTGCAGCTCTCTCTAGCAAGTAGGCGATCTGTAAAAAGATGGCGCCCTGGAAGTTAATAATCTCAGCCATGATTGAAGGGTTTGCTGAGGCGATTACCTCAGGGCTGTGCAATTGGCCGCTGGCAATTGACCAATAAGAGAGCACATGGCCATGTAGAAGCTCACGCAGCACCTCTAGGTATGGGGCCTTGGCCTCTTTCACTAGCTGGTTGATTCGTTCTAGCTCGCGGCTGGTGAACTGCTGTACAACGGCCACCAAAATCGCTTCTTTGTTCTGAAATTCTAGGTAAACAGAGCCTTTGCTAATCGATGCTTTTTCGGCAATATCATCTACGGTTGTCTTTTCAAAGCCGTAGTAGCCGAATAGCCAAGTTGCTGCCGCCAGTATTTTTTCGCGTCTAGTAAGGTTCATTTTTGTCTCCTGACACATTTTACAATTAACGAATAGAGGATTGACTAGAATCGTCTTTTCGGTCAAACTAATTTAAGTTATTACAGTTAAGTTGCTGCCGTTTATGGCAGCTGGAGGTTCTATGTTGTCCTACAGAACGAGCAAAGGCATTTGCCGCTCATTAAGCGCCGTCTTGGCCTGTACCTGTGCCTTCGCTCCATTAACTCAAGCTTTGGCAGCGCCGTCGTGCTCTTCTAAATCGGCGGCCAAATCTTATGATGCTGCAGAAAAAGACATTGTCGATACAGCCGTCGCTGCCGGTAAATTCAATACCCTAGCCAAGGCCCTAGGCGTGGCCGGATTGGTTGATACCCTCAAGGGCAAAGGGCCATTTACCGTATTCGCTCCAGATGATGCTGCTTTCGCCAAAGTACCGGCCGAAGCCCTCAATGCTCTACTAGCTGATAAGGCTAAATTGGCTAAAGTGCTCACATACCACGTTGTTAGCGGTGAAGTGTTGGCCAAGAAAGTAGTCAAAATGAAATCTGCTAAGACATTAGAAGGTTCGAGTGTGGCTATCAAAGAAGCTGATGGTAAGGTGATGGTAGACAACGCTACTGTTACAGCTACTGATATAAAGTGCTCAAATGGAGTGATTCACGTAATCGATACGGTTTTGATGCCTAAGTAATTAGCTCTGCAGGGGCCGGTAGACTTCTGCCGGTCCCTCTTCCGTTTCTTTTGGAGGCATAGAAGTTGAAATGCAAAGTACTTGCCTTGATCGTCTGCCTACTGAGTTCTCTGCCTGCTCTCGCGCAGCGAGATAATTTGAGTAGCTCTCGCGATCTGCCTAAACCAAAAGTGCGCGTCGAGAAGCGTGGCCAGTTTACTTATGTAGTTGGCACAGTTCTGATTGAAGCTCCCCGTGAGAAGGTTTGGGAGACTTTGGTCGACTACGATAAGGCTCCTGAAATATTTAGTAACTTGAGTCTCTGCCAAGTTGTCGGCCGCGAGGGCGAAGTGAAGTTTGTGCGTCAATTAGTGAAGCCAGGCGGTCCAATCAAGTTTGATTATGTCGTTAATCTGACTGAAAATAAGCCTAGTATGATCAGCTGGAAAAGAAGGTCAGGTTCTTTTAATGAGGTGATGGGCACTTGGGAATTAGAGCCCGTTGTCGTTGGTACTTCTAAACCGGCGATCACCTCTGTGACCTACAGTATTCACCTAGATGGTGGATTTGCTTTACCTCCTTGGTTGCTCGCTTCTCAGGTGAAAGGCTATTTGCCTTCGGTTTTGCAGGCTCTTAAGGCGCGTGTGGAGTCAATTAAACGGGAACCGAATTCATGATTGTTTTATTGCGCTTGCTCTATGTGGTAATTTTTTTGGTCATGATTGCTCTGACAGTCTGGTCGGCCATTAATGAGAATATTATGGCGATACCACCCTTGGTGTTAAATGATGTTTGGTTCAAAGCTACTTTGTTTGATGCTTATTTTGCCTTTTTATCGTTCTTTCTTTGGATCTGTTATCGAGAAAAATCTATTCTATTGAAAGGCTTCATGTTTATTGCCATAGTCTGCCTCGGCAATATTGCTATGTCTCTATATGTTCTGATTGCTCTCTATCGGCTCAGGCCTGGTGAGGGAGTAGAGAAGTTGTTTTCAAGGAATTAGCTTCCAGTAATTAGATGAACGGAATTTGCAGGTAAGGATGTATTGCTAATGCGTATCAAGAAATTTTCGTTGATTGTCATAGTCTTTGCTGCTGCTGCAATGTTTGCTGTTTCAAGCGAAGCTCTAGCTAAGTACGAAGAGCCGACATTTTCTGTTGTAGAAAAAGATGGAGCTTTCGAAATCAGAGATTATCCGAGCGTCATTGCCGCCGAGGTGTCGGTATCTGGCAGTGCTGAGCCTGCAGCCAACGAGGCTTTCAAGATTATTGCCGGCTATATTTTTGGCAAAAATGTATCCAAGAAGAAAATCGCCATGACAGTTCCTGTTACTGAAAAAGTTTCTTCCGAAAAGATCGCCATGACAGTTCCAGTCACCACAGACAGGCAAGAGAAGAGCATGACCATGCGGTTCTACATGCCGGCAAGTTATACCCTAGATACTTTGCCAGAGCCAATAGATAAGCGTATTAAGCTTGTCACTCTTCCAGCTGCTCGTTATGCCGTAACCAAATTTTCTGGACTTGGCAGTGAGAAAAATTGCCTTCAGCACGAAAAGTTGCTCGAAGAATTCATGAAAAAGAAAAATCTTGCATCAAGTGAAAGGCCACTTCGGGCCTTCTACAATGCGCCTTGGACGCTACCGTTTATGAGGCGCAATGAGATTTGGCAACCTATAAGTCCATAGACACTCAGTAAATGAAGCAAAGCAGCAATTTCTTTCAGCAAGCCTTCAGATATTTATATATTCAGATACTTGCATGAATTGATTGTGCGTGATAATCTCAAGTCATCATGCATCGAGGGGCTCCCCGGTGCATGTAACCGTAGCTTGGCTTTTCTGCAATAGACTGGAGTGGCTTGTGCGAGCTGACGCTTATCGAGTGGTTGACGATTATCAATCAGTCCGCGCTGTCACTTCCGCTGACGCTCACGCGGCCTCACCTCTTCGGCGCCTTTGGGAAATGCTTCTTGAAGATAAGCGCGACTTGTTTGTGCTTTTCACCTATACATTGATTATTGGCTTCATTTCTCTTGCTGTTCCCCTCGCTGCCCAAGCCTTGGTAAATACAATCGCTGCTGGAATTTTTCTTCAGCCGCTCATAGTTCTATCGCTTCTTGTCCTGACTGGCTTGGTTTTTAGCAGTGCTCTTAGAATGATGAAGCTTTGCTTGGTAGAAAATTTAGAACAACGAATCTTTGCCCGAATTACTCTTCAGCTCAGTGAGCGCATACCCGAAATCAAGGCTGCTGCTCTGACTGATGAGTATATGCCGGAGTTGATCAATCGATTTTTTGATGTGGTCAATGTTCAGAAAGCTTGGGGAAAGCTTTTACTTGAGATGCCTACTGCTCTGCTTCAAGTTTTTGTTGGGCTTCTGTTAATGGCTTTCTACAGCCCTTTTTTGTTGGCATTTGACCTGATAATCATTCTCTTTATTACTTTTGCCACGGCGGTTCTTGGTATCGGTGGTTTGAGAACTAGTATTGCCGAGTCGGTGCTTAAGTATAGGCTGGCGGAGTGGTTGGAAGATATGGGGCGCTGTCAGACTAGCCTGAAGACAAATGGCACCGAGCTTTATCTCAATCAGCGCACAGACAACCTAGTGATGAGCTATCTTAGTGCTCGTCGGGCTCATTTCTCTGTGCTATTCCGTCAGGCATTTGGCACCTATTTGTTTCAGGCTCTCGCCAGTGCTGGAATTCTGGCAGTTGGTGGCTGGCTTGTGATTAATAGGCAATTGACCCTAGGTCAGTTAGTAGCTGCCGAGATCGTTGTTCTCACCGTCTTGGCTGCCCTAGAGAAGCTAATTCGCAACTGCGATACTTTTTATGACCTTTTGACCGGCTTGCATAAAGTTGGTCATCTCACCGATCTTCCCCTTGAGCGGTCAGGCGGTATTGAACTACCATTTAACAACTGTGGCTTGAGTGTGACCTGCCGAGCCGTGCGATTTACCTACAAACAAAGTTTGCCAAGTCGAGAAATTCTTACCGGTATAGATTTGAGCCTACAGGCCGGAGAGCGGGCCAGTCTTGTTGGTGCTAGTGGTGCGGGAAAGTCTACCTTGGCTTCAATTTTGTGTGGAGTGCACGAAGCCAATAATGGCACTGTCGAGATGGCCGGTCTCGATATCAGAGATATAGATCTTAAGAGCCTTAGGCGCAGTGTTGGCTTGGTCGGTGATACCAATGAAATTTTTGAAGGAACAATCGAAGACAATGTAAGCCTTGGCAGATCTTTTGTTAGTCATCAAGATATTCGTTGGGCTTTAGAGTTGGCCCAGTTTTCTGATGATCTTATCAACGCGCCCTATGGTCTTAGCACCATGCTTGTGAGTGGTGGCAGAAATCTCTCGCGCGGACAAGTTCAGCGCTTGCTAATTGCTAGAGCGGTGGCTGAGCGCCCGCGTTTGCTAATTTTAGATGAAGCCTTTACCGGAATTGATGAGAAGACAAAGCTAAAGATTATTGATTCGTTGTTTGCCCCAGAGAACTCCTGGACTGTTCTCGATATCTCACACGACGCTGAAGTTGTGATGCGCTCAAGCAAGGTATATGTTTTGTCTGGTGGCGGCATTGTCGAAGCTGCATCGCCAGCAGATCTCGCTTGGCGCAATGAAAGTGAATTTTCGACATTGTTTCCTGATTTAGCAAAACAGATACGCTCATTCGAACGTCGCAAAACGGCACGAGACGGGAGTAGTTAGCAATGGATTTACAAAACGCCGACTCGCTAAAAACTAATTCGCTAAATGCTGATTCGACAAAAGCTAATTCGACAAAAGCTGATCTATTATCTCGCACTAAGCAAGCCCAGTATCGCTCGCTCAAAGCGGTAGAGTCTTCTCGGGGCTATTTTTTACTTGCTTTTGTGCTTGCCCTGTTTCTTCTAGGATTAACAAGCGTATTGGCTTTTGTTCCATGGCAGCAGTCTATTAGCGGTACTGGCAAAATCATGATTGTCTCTCCTATGGAGAGACCACAAAGTATCGAAGCCCAGATTCCAGCCCGTCTAAAGAGCTGGCATGTTCGCGATGGCGAGAGTGTCAAAAAAGGTCAGTTGATAGCAGAATTACAAGATTTAGATGCCAAATTTTTAGACCCTCATCAAATAAAGCAATTGGAGGCTCAGAAGCAGGCATTGGCTGGTCGTCGTCAAGCTGCGCAGGCTCGTGCTCAAGCATTGCAGCGACAGGTTGCTAGTTTGAAGCTTTCGCAAGGAGCTGCTATTCCTTCGGCGAAAGAACGTTCTGCTCAAGCTCATGATCGCATTTCTGCGGCAGAACAGGCGATCGAAGCTGCCCGGCAGAACACGGTTACTACCGAACTGAACTTGCAGCGGTTGAAAGACTTATTTACTAAAGGCGTGCGCTCAAGGCGCGATCTTGAACTAGCTGAGCTTGAACACACTCGTGCTCTGACTGATGCGCAAAGAGCTATAGCGGCATTAGACATTGCTCGTCGTGATCAGACCGTGGCAGCCTTTGACCAAGATAAAGTAGTAGCTGATACAGATGCCACCATGAGTAGTATCAATGCTGCCATCGCTTCTGCTGCTGAGACAGTCGAAACTACCTCGGCCGAAATCTGTAAGGTTGATATCGATATACAGAATCTTAGGCAGAGAATGGATCTTCGCAGAGTTTATGCTCCGTGTGATGGCAAGATTGTTAGGCTCATGTGTGTCGGTGCCGGCGAGACAGTAGATGCCGGAACAGTTTTAGCCGTGCTGGCACCACAGACTGAAGACTTAGCTGCTGAGTTGACTATTAGTGACAACGACGCTCCGCTTGTTTCTGTTGGTCGCCCTGTGCGCCTGCAATTTGCTGGCTGGCCAGCTTTGCAATTTGCTGGTTGGCCTTCAATTGCCGTTGGTACTTTTGGTGGCAAAGTTTCAGTAATTGACGCTACTGATGATGGCAAAAGTTGTTATCGGGTAATTGTTAAGCCAGATCTCGATTTGATTGCAAATGGGCGTGATGAACCCTGGCCATCGTCAAAGTTTTTGCGACCTGGCGCTGAGGCTAGTGGCTGGATAATGCTTGATACTGTACCGCTCGGTTTTGAGTTGTGGCGTCAGTTTAACTCGTTCCCACCTACTGTAAAACCTGAAGAACTCGGACTGCACAAAGGCACTGATCTAGGCAAGTCTGAAAGTAAACGCAAGTCGAAGTAAGAAAGAACAGGCAGAACAGGCAGAACAGGCAGGGAGACCGGGAAGATAGAGTTGAAAGTGCGCCAAGAAGCAACTATTAAGAGCTTTTCAAACGCTAAGAGCATATCTTGGTCTCTAGTTGTCTGTGCTTGTTTGTCTTCTGCTTTCAATCAAACTGCTTGGGCGGCTGATGCTTTACCGCTGCGGCAAATGCGCCTGGGTACTAATTTGTCCGAGCAAAGCCTTTCATTTGAATCATTTATTCAAAATGTTGACAGATATTATCCGAAACTCTTAGGTGCCGATGCCGAGCGGAAAATTGCCGGTGCCAAAAGGCTAGAGAAGGCTGGCGCGTTTGACCCTGTCTTTTCTAGCATTAATGAGTATCTTCGTATCCAAGATATCATCAATCCGGGTACGGCAAAGCAAGCCGTTCATAACGAAAGTCGAGTTGACTTGCTGACGCGCTCTGGAATAAAAGTCTTTACCCAGTTTCGTCTCAATCCCAATGATACAAAGACTCCGTTCATTCCTAGCGGTCGAGCTGGTGAATATTCTGCCGGGTTTAGCGTGCCTCTCATGCGCGGCTTGCGCATAAATGAAAAGGCTGCAGCAGAGCAATATGCTAAGTTGGGCGAACCGCTGGCGGCTCAGGTCTTTGGTGGCACCCGTTTAGAAATACTGCTAAAGGCTGCCGCCACTTATTTTGATTGGGTTGGAGCTAAAGCTCGGGTTGATATAGCAAATGATTTGCTCAAGCTTGCTCAGACTAGGGTCGAACAGGTGAAGCATCGTGTTCAGGCCGGCGATTCGCCAGCCTTAGATGTGGCTGAGTCAGAGCAGGAAATTCAGCGGAGACAGGCTACCCTTGTAAAAACACAGCGAGAATTTCAAAAGGCAGCACTGCTTCTTTCGGTTTTTTTCTGGGATGAGAACGGTAATCCTAGAGATTTGCCGACCCTAGCTGAAGTTCCCCTTTTGGCTCCTGAACCCACTCAACTGACAGAGTCTGCCTGGTTTGACGGCCGAAAGCAGGCTGGTGAGCGCCGTCCAGAGCTGAAGAAAATTGAGATAGAAAAACAGCAAGTGAAGGTAGAATTGCAGTTAGCAAAGAATATGATTTTGCCTGCTGTAGATGCCTATTTCGCGCAAGGTGCAGATACGGGCTTGCAGGGCATTGGCTCGGTGGTAAGGGGCGGCATGACTATTTCGGCCCCCTTGCGGCAGCGCAGCGCTCGTGGGCAGCTAGAGGCCGCTCAGCTAAAGCTTCGCAAGCTTACCCTCGATGAGAAGACTGAGAGGCTTCGTATTCAAGCTGAAGTTGACGATACAGTGTCTGCTGTTAATACTTCATTTGAGCGCTTTGAGGCCACGGTGGTAGAGGTGATCAAAGCAAAAGAGGTTGAAGAGGGAGAGCGACTGCGTTTTGCCGCTGGCGATAGCACCTTGTTTCTCGTCAATCAGAGAGAGCGCACCACGGCAGAGGCTAAAATGCGTAAGGTTGAGGCGCAAGTTGATTATCTGCAAGCCCTGGCTGCTTTCAAAGCAGTTACATGTAAGCTCTAGAGTGTTTGACAACTTGACTTGTGCATAGACTTTTATATATGCTGATTTTTGCAGAAGTAATGACGAAAAATTGAGGCGGAGCGTAAATGCCACAGAGAGCTGTTGTATGTATTGAGTTAGCAAAGCTTTTCGGCGTATTGTCACATCCTGTTCGCATTCGTATTTTAGAAGAGTTGCAAGCTGAAGACCGGACAGTTGGAAATTTGCGAGACATCCTTGGTATCAATCATGCTGCCGTTTCGCAACAGCTAGCAGTATTGCGTAGTCATCACCTAGTGGTTGAACATCGCGAGGGACGAAATGTTTTTTATCATCTGCGCAATGCAGAGTTAGCTAAGTGGATCATGGGCGGAACCGGTTTTATCTTGCCTGACGCCAGCGAAGTCGAAAAGATGATGTCTGCAGTGCAATCTGTTCTTACGGTTTGGGGGCCTGAGTCTGAGGCAAAAAAAACTAAACCAACAAAGTCTATCGTGAAGAAAGTTACTAAAGCGAAGTAACCGTTATTACAAGTTTGATTTTGCAAGCCAGCTAGGTTTTAGCTGGCTTTTTTTGATTTAGGCGGCCTTGAAAAGTCCAGACTAGTTTGACACTTAACCCGGCTTGTTTATATACTGTCAAAAAATCATATATTCATATATGCAAGTATTTGCAAATAAGAAAGTTTTTGAAATTGACTTAAAAGTCGAAATGCCGTGGAGTCGATTGATATGGAAAAAACAGTGTTTATGTTCAGCGAAGTGATAGCTTTGGCGACTCCAGCCCTGGCTCTGCTTGTTAGAAATTTGATAACGAACGAAGCGGCGAAACTGCGCACTCTCCTTTTTGCTCAGCTTGCTGCCTTCACTTTTGCTACTTTTGGTTTCTTTGCCGTTTGCGCTTATTCGGCTGATTTGCAGCTCACTCTGTTTACTAATGTCTTAGATTTCAGGCTTGATTTCTTTGCTGCTTGTTTGCTCTGGGTAATCGCCTTTATATCTAGCGTTATACTCTTCTACACTGAGCGCTACATGGTTGGTGATAGTCTTCGCCTGCGCTTCATTGAGCACTTGGTGGCCTTGTCGTCTGTCTCTAGCCTCTTAGTAGTGTCTGACAATTTAATTCTCTCTCTCTTTTGCTGGCACGTAATTTCAATAATATTGTGGCGTCTTGTGGCGATGCGAAAAGGTTCAGCTAAAGCAGCCCAGCTTGTCTTGAATCACCACTTAGTTAGTGATCTTCTGCTTGCTCTAGCTGTGGTTATTTTGGTTAGCTGCTGTCACACCACAAAAATTTCTCATTTGGCCGCGAATGTCTCTAGCTTGAGCCATCAAGTCGAATTGTTTGGCTTGGGTATGCCCCTTCATGTTGGCGCGGCTGTTGGCTTGCTACTCGTGCTTTCGATGTCGATTAAGTCCGCTCTCTTCCCCTTCCACCGCTGGCTTTTGGCTACCCTTGAAGCACCCACTCCGCTTTCTGGTTTGCTTCATGCTGGGGTGGTAAACGTCTCGGCAATCCTGGCCGCTCGGCTTTGGCCTGTCTTGCAAGAGTCAACAAGCGTTTTGACATTTTGGGGAGTGTTGGCTGCAGTATCAGCTGTGGCTGGAACATTGATAATGTCGGCTCAGTCTGATGTGAAACGCAAATTGGTTTTTTCTACAGTAGGCCAGATGGGTTTCATGTGCTTACAATGCGCCTCGGGGGCGATTCCGGCTGCCATGTTTCACCTGATCGCTCACGGCCTCTTTAAGTGCCATATGTTTTTGCAATCGGGCAGTGCAGTATCAGAAGGGCTGCTTAAAAAGCGCTGGGATTACTCAAATGACAGCGCTATTGGTCATGAAATAGTTTCAGCAAAACCACGCCTACAGCTTGCTCTGGCTGCTCTTTTGCTTGTCGCTCTGCCTCTCGGTCTGTGGCTCTGGCGTGAGCATTCTATTACTGGCGAAACCGCTCTTTCTGTCTTGATTGCTGCAGCTGCTATCTGCACAAGCCTGCCTGCTCTCAAGCGCGTAAGTTTTGTGCTTTTATTTGCATCAGGTTTGGCTGGCATTCTGCTTGTATTTTCGTCTGACCTACTTGCGCACTTGTTTGACTTGCGCATCGCACTTGAATTAAACGATCAGAATTGGCTTCTCCCCTTTGCCATTGTAGTTTTCGCCCTGGTTGGTTTGACTCGTTATCTTGTGCGTGGCAGCGCTGTCGGCCGCGCTTTGTATGTTCATGCCCTAAATGGATTTTACGTTGAGCAAATCGCCTTAAGACTCAAAACTTCCAAGGAGACAATTTAGATGACTCAAGCGATATCCGCTGCAACACTTACTGACAAGATTCTTGAGGCTTCCCAACCACTGAATTGTTTTTGGCCTCTGACAAACTTCATTGCTTGCAATTCACTCAAAGGGTTTGAAAATCAGCTCTTTGAAGAAGCGATGCAGAAGGGTAGAAAGTTCTTTAATGCTCGTGGCTATTTACCGTTAGCCGAATATAGAGCCATGTATGAGACTGGTCGTATCGCGGCAGGCGATTTGCAAGAAGCGCGTGACCGTATGAAGGCGGTCTCGCAGGCGTCTTCTCAACCTGTTGATAGTGAGGAGCCGGAACCCATACTTGCTCCTCTTTCAACATTGGCAGATTTTCTCGATGAGGTGCATGGCTCTAATATACTTTTGCAGATAAATCAACAATCAATTAAGTGGTGCTCAGCTTATTTCGATACTTCTCAAGCTCAGTGGGCTATGGCTAAAGACGGTTTGTATAAAAGCTGGCGACAGTTGGCCCCTTTTGATTACACTCTTTCAATTCATGGTTCGAAGCATTGGAGGCGAGTCTTAAGTGCCTTGCCCGACGAGCCCAAACAAGCGCTGCAGGCTCTATTAAACTTGCTTGGTGTTGCCGAGCATGAAACTGTTCAATATTTAGAGCGACATTTAGTGCAGTTGCCCGGTTGGGCCAGTCATCTTAAGTGGCGGCAAACTCAAGGTTTGAGCGATATTCTAAGCGACTATCTTGCGATCAGACTTTTTTATGAGCTTTGCTACTCAGAGCCTTTGACTGCGCGTATATATCAAGTGACTGAGCGGCCTTGGGCCGCGCTTTATGACCTGCGAGCAGTAGAATTTGCCAAGCGTACTGCCGATTCTGGACATGCAGATGATTGGTCTGCAGTCTGGCAAGAAGCTTATGAAATCAATTATCGCAATCAGCTAGTATCAGATTTGCGCCGCTCAAATGCGCCCTCTCCAGCCTCAGCTAACGGTTCTGCTTCTAGTGATTGTCAGCTAGTTTTTTGTATTGATGTTAGATCTGAGCCCGTGCGCCGGGCTCTTGAAAGTGTTGGAAACTATTCAACTTACGGTTTTGCTGGCTTCTTTGGCTTCGCCATGCGTTTGCAGCCTTTGAATAGTAAGCTGTCCTTAGATTTGTGCCCGGTACTATTCACTCCAGAGAAAACAGTAAATGAAATTGTAAGACCGGGCGTTGTTGAAAGCAAAGCTGGAAATCTTGTAAGTGATAAAAGTCGAGCCCAGAGGCTAGCTGGTATGCAAGCTTTGTTAGCAGCTTCTCTACAGCTTCGTAAGCGCTTAAAAAGCAGTCTGATTGGCGCCTTTGGACTGGTTGAAACATTTGGTCTCTGGTCGGCTTTGCCTTTAGTTGGCCGCACGTTTTGGCCACAAAAATTTCAACGCTCTTTAAGCCGGGCAACTGATCAGCTTTTTCCCGCTGCTTACACTCACCTTGATACGGGTGCGTTTTCGTTAGAGGAGAAAATAGCTCTGGCCGAAGGTTGTCTTAGGGGTATTGGTATCACTGAGAATTTTGCCAAAGTGGTTGTTATGTGCGGCCACAAAAGTACCTCAGCTAATAATCCATACGCTTCGGCTCTCGATTGTGGAGCCTGTGGTGGCAATTCTGGCGGTCACAGCGCTAAGCTTGCTGTGCAGATCCTCAATCAACCTGATGTTCGCTCGGGATTATTAGCGAAAGGCCTTAATATTCCTGGCACCACTGTATTTGTGGCAGCTGAGCACGATACTACCGATGATCGCTTTGAGTTATTTAACGTTGAACAGAGTCTTTTATTTGATGGCGATCAAAATCAAATAATTGATCAGCTCAAAAACGACCTAGAAAAAACAGGCGCCGCGGTGCGGGCGGAGCGTCTCACTCGACTTCCTAAGAGTGTAATTGAGGCGTTTAATGCCCCCTCTGTACGAGGCGAAGACTGGGCTCAGGTAGCACCAGAGTGGGGCCTTGCAGGTAACGCTGCCTTTATTGCCGCCCCTCGTAGCTTAACCAAAGGCCTAGACCTCAAGGGGCGAACATTCTTGCACTCGTATGAGCATGGCAAAGACTCTAACAATGCTGTTCTTGAGATTATTATGACAGCACCACTGGTAGTGGCGCAGTGGATTAATATGCAATATTATCTCTCTACGGTCGATAACGATGTTTTTGGAAGTGGTAGCAAGGTTTTGCACAATGTTGTCGGTGATTTTGGTGTCATGCGCGGTGGTTTTAGCGATCTTCAACTCGGTTTGCCTTGGCAGTCGGTTATGGCTGCTGATGGTTCTTGTGAGCACGAACCCATGAGATTGTTAGCGGTGATTCAGGCCCCTCGGGAAGCACTTGATCGGGTATTGTCTAAGCATAAGGCGGTGGCCGATCTTGTCGAGAATCGCTGGATTCGCCTGGTTGCTGTCGAGCCTGAAGCCACAAAATCTGGCGCGCTTGCGAGCACCGACCTGAAGTTTTATCAGGCTGATGGTCTAAAAAACTGGCGAGAGCTTAAGACACTAGAAATTATGGCCTTCGGCCTGCCCCAAATGTCAGCATAGTCAGCAAGTTGCTAGAGGAGATTGTCTATTATTACTTGATGCGCGTGACTGCGACCGTTGCAATCCATAAATTTTGTGCTAAAACTTGCCTCGGAGCTGGCTTGTTATTAGTGGAGTGTTAGTCGATTGTCTGAAGATCCTCGTTCTGCTAACGACATGAGCAAATATGAGTTAGGTTATGTCGTTGACGGGGCCTACGTTCTCAAGGGCCTTTTGGGTAGAGGCGGTATGGGGCAGGTATACCGAGTCGAACATCTAATTTTGAAAAAAGAGTACGCCTTAAAGATCTTGCCAGGTGAAAATGTAAGCACTGATCAATGGCAGCGCTTTTCGCAAGAAGCTCGGGCAATTGCAAAACTAAATCACGATCACATTGTGAAAATACACAATATGGGCATAGACTCAGGCTCAGTTCCTTACTATGTCATGGATCTTCTAACTGGCACTACCCTTAGTGCTGTTTGCAAAAAAACTGACCAAACCCCTCTTCCCGAATTGCTAGATCTCTTGAAGCAGATGGCGGAAGCTTTAAGCTACGCACATCAACGCGGTATTATTCATCGAGATTTGAAGCCTTCTAACATTATATTAGTGCGAGACAAACATAGGCTGCAGGCCAAATTGGTTGATTTCGGCATTGCTAAGTTGGTCGGTCCGGCCCAGCATAGCGCGCAGTTTAGAACTAAAGCTGGTGAAATATTTGGCACCCCTTTGTATATGAGCCCAGAGCAATGCCTTGGCCAGAGTTGCGACGAGCGCTCCGATATCTATTCTCTGGGATGTACATTCTTTGAGGCCATTGCAAAACAGCCGCCCTTCAAGGGTAAAACGGCAATGGAAACGATCATGCTCCACGGCTCTGCGGAGCCGCCCTCAATTTTAGAATTGCCTCAATGTCAGAATTACCCTGAAAGCCTCGATAGCCTTTTTAAGAAGATGCTCGCCAAGGTGCCAGAGCAGAGATACCAGTCAATGGCTGAGCTTGTGCACGATTTAGAACGTCTTAGTAATCACAATCCAATTGGTAAGACGTCTTCAAGCATTCGAAATTCAGACAAGCAGTATGTCATAGAGCCAAGTAAAATAGCTGAAGAGCATACCAACTCACAGTCGAAAAAGTACAAAATTCCTTTAGCGATTGCCTTCTTAGCTGTTATTTCAGCAGCGGCAATTTCGACCTTATTTAGTTATGTGGATACCAGTCACTCAGGCAGAAATACAACCATCTCAGAAAAGAAGAAGGCGGCCAAAACTATCAGCCAGAGCAGCGCAGAACCTGAGTTGGCAGCGCTTCTCGAAAATCCCAAAGATATAAGAATATCGCAGGACTCAGGGCCGATTAAGAGTAGGTTTGAAACTGGCACCACGGGAAAAAGCAAGGTCATAGATTTTCCCTCAGTACCAATTGGTCACTTCTCTTTCACTAATGCTGATGGCTCACTTCAGTTGTATCGGCAAGCTGTTTCGACAAAGCCCGTATTGGTCAATAGCCCTCTGCGATTGCAAGTTTCGCCAGATTCTATGGTGGCATTCTTTCATCCAGATATCTACGCAAAAATTGATCCTGCTCTCTTTAGCTTTCTCTGGGTTAAGGGGGAACCATTTGAAACCATTAGCTTTTTTCCTAATAGTTATCTACCAAAGTGTTCTCCGTATGCATTGAAGATTCTAAATATAGCCAGCTCTTGGACTAACCTAGAAACACTGGTGCTAGAGGGCGTTAAACTGAGTGAACAAGATGATCTAGCCTTTTTAGACAAGATGCTTGGTGTTCGAGATCTCTATTTTGTCGATATCAAAGCTCTTCCCGTACAAAAACTTTGCGATTCTAAGGTCTTTAGTAAGCTTGAAGGATTGCATTTGGAAAACTGTGAAGATACTGATAAGCTGCTTTCGGCCTTGGCTCTGCGCTCTGGCATAAAGCGAATTTATCTAACCAAAACAAGCCTTACTAACCAGATCTTTGCCAAGCTCAATGATTTTAAACGACTAAAACTTCTTGAGATAGAAGCAAGTAATCTGAGTGATACTCAACTTAAACAACTTGCTGTTTTACAGAATGTAGAGGTGAAGATCTCTGAGCTAGGACTTCGTCAACGACTGCAAGGTATCAAATTAAATCGCCGCTAAGTTAGGCAGCTTTAGCCAGTACTTGCCAAAACTGGATACAATCATCCAGAATGGGTGGCCCCCTTTCAACTATATGGACGAATAGATACGGCCAAAAAATAAAACTTGCCACTTCTTGATGCCAAAATTTCGACCTACCAAAGCATGGCAGGCGAGTTTCAGCAAAAAGAAGTGACAAGCTTTTTCTCTTAGTCTCGTATCATGCTTCAAGAACCACAGGTGGCCCTGCGCATCACCTCGATGGAGAATTTAGGCGTACGATCCATCCAGAAGAGCCCGTTAGCTTCCTGGTATACGTCCGTGAACTCTGTGTAGCAGAAACCGCCGAGCACGCTCAGCTTGTTAATCAGAGTCATCAGCCTTGTGTACAGAGCGGCAAGTTCTTCCTCGGTGGTTGCTTCTGAATAGCCCCAAGTTCCAGGTTGTTTCGAAAGCTTGATACCGCCGAACTCGGTAATCATGAGAGGCTTGCCGCGAAACGTCATTTCGTCGAGCAGCAAGGTTCTTCCGCCAGGCTTTTCCGCGGCAAAAAGGTGCTCAAGATTTTCAGGGGCGTAGCGGCGCTCAATGCGCTCGACATCGGCGTCGTAGTCGTGGATAGCAACGATGTCGCTCTCCACCATCTCCCAGCCGTCGTTGCCGATTACTATGGCACCGTTTGTAAGGCTCTTGGTCAGACGATACATCGAGCGCTGATACTCGCGCTGTATCGCCTCAGAAGGCAGCTGCAGAACGCCCCATGACTCGTTGATTGGTACCCAGGCGATGATGCACCTGTGGTTGAGGTCGCGCTCAATCGCTTCGCTCCAGAGCCGCAGAGAACGGTCCATAGATTTTTTGGTAAAGCGGTAAGCACTGGGCAGCTCTTCCCAGACAAACAGGCCCATCTTGTCCGCCCAGTAGAGGAAGCGCGGATCTTCCAGCTTGTTGTGTTTGCGAACACCGTTAAATCCGGCCTCCTTGACCAGACGGATGTCGTGCTGGATCGCTTCATCACTCGGCGGTGTCATGCCTGATTCGAGCCAGTAGCCCTGATCTAAGGCTAGGCGCAGATAATCGACGCAGCCATTGACGACAACGCGGTCAGCCGACGCCTCAACGCTCATGAGCTGGACATACGAAGAGACCCTGTCTAGCACCAGACCCTCAGCGGAGCGCAGCTCAACTGTGGCGCTGATAATATTGGGGTGATTGGGATGCCAGAAGTAGCCCTCACGAATGCGGTCGCTTGAGCCATCAGGAAGTTCGCTGCGCTCGAGAAGATCGACCAATTCGATTGTCCGCTTGATCTCGCTTGTGCGCACATCGGCGCTGGTTAGGCCGTAGATGTTGTCTGCGAGTACTTCGTCACGAATCTGGAGCTTGATCGCTAACTTCAGACCGTTGACGCATTCACCTGCGAAGCGAGCGGCGAAGTTGATGGTAAAGTCTTTGATCGACGGTGTCCAAGCCACTGCAGCAACTGAGATTGCGGGAACAACCTCCATCCAGACAG
The DNA here is from genome assembly GCA_038231015.1 of Candidatus Obscuribacterales bacterium. Classification (GTDB taxonomy): domain Bacteria; phylum Cyanobacteriota; class Vampirovibrionia; order Obscuribacterales; family Obscuribacteraceae. The sequence continues at coordinate 112 of JBBRMD010000079.1, read as the reverse complement.
TCTGCCAAATTCCGGTGGTGCGCGGATACCAGATTCCGTGGGCAGCCTCCTCCCAGTCTTGCTTACCGCGATTCTTCTCTAGGTCGTGGGGGTTGTCCTCGGCCCGAACAAT
>JBBRMD010000078.1:0-26873 GCA_038231015.1 Candidatus Obscuribacterales bacterium | reverse complement strand
TTTCGATTAAATAGTAAAATCAGGACATCCGGTTTTTTTTGTTGTCTTAAGCAACTGCATTCAAAACCGGATACCCCTTTTTGGCAAGACCTCTTGTCGCATATTTAGACCATATGCTGCTCGTTTGCTTGTCGCTCTACACGGAAACTTTTCCGGGCAGCCCCCCAAGGGCTTTTAAAAAAAATGCCTGCTTAATACTAAACAATATAGTTGAAAATTAAGAGACTTTTTGTAGATTGAGCTGCGCTCTAAAACTGCGACTTGTCTTCGATGCTTGCTTTGCGCAAATCTTCAGCCGCTTCTCGGGGCTTGCCGGTCAACTTGTAGAGGGCCGCGCGTTCTCTGTAGAAGCGTCCGTTTGTCTCTAGCTTGATTGCTGTCGTATAGTCATCGATAGCTTCTTTATAGTGCTTAGCTAGGCCCTGCATGCGCCCCCGAGTTTGAAAGGCCTCGGCATCTTGGGCGTTAACTCTAATCAATCGTGTTAGCTGTTGAGCGGCCTTGTCGTATTCATGTTTTTGTTCGTAGCACTCGACTATGCGGTAAATAGTCCAATCTCTAAACTGACTTTTTATTGACATGTTGTAGGCGACAACGGCTTCATCGTAGCGTTTCATAGCAAATAGAATTGAGCCTTTTAGGCCATACATGTCTGCCGAGCCATCACATTTCTCTGAGTAATAGGTGATGTCTGCTAATGCTTCTTTATGCTTGCCGAGGGCTTCGTAGGCCAAACATCTTTGGAGATAGGCTTTTGTGTCTGGCTTTTTCACTGATAGGGCCTTGGTGCTATTAACTACGGCTAAATCATAGTCGCTATGGAGGTTATTACCTTGAGCCATAAGTTTGTAGGCTAGACCATATTCAGGATCTAGTTTTACTGCGCGCTTTGTTAGCTTATCGGCTTCTTCTAAATGTTCGTCTGAGATCGTTTTTTCTTCAGCTAAATATGTGAAAGTCAGCAGGCAGAGAGCTTCAGCTGGTGCTGAGGGGCTGGCGCAAATCTTTAGCAAAATCTTCTGACCTTCACCGATATGTTTTTGTTTAATTAGGCTCTGAGCCCGGCTATATTGAGTTTCGACCGGGCTGGCTGCTTGTGCTGGTTGTTGAGCGATTGCCCAGGCATTGAGGATGACATTTGCTGCGCAAGCAATCAATGAGCACCTGCGTATTCTCTCGTGTGGCTTCTGAATCTTTTTGCTCATCAGAAGTGTCGATTCCTAAACCAGAAGATCTTTGAAAAAGATGATTTGTTCGCCGCGATCCCGAGCATAATGCATGCTCATTTCTGCTGCGCCGAGTAGTGAGTTTATGTCAGTAAAGTCTTCAGGAATACTGGCAGAGCCAAAGGCGTATGAGAGTTGTTTACCCTCGGTTCCTTGTAGCGGCTTTTCTAATAGCGTCTTCAGTACCTTTTGTATAAATACTTTGGCGCCACTAGATTTGGTGCTCGGTAGGAGAATGCCGAAGTCGTAGGCTTCGTAATGAGCTACTACATCGGTGTGTCTTTTCTTGTTGTTGATGCGAATGGTGGCATCGGCAATTGCGTCGATCGATAGCGGCTTTCTCCGCACTGCACCGTCTACATTCACTACTTCCCTAATCTCGAAAATGATGATTGTCATCGCACCCTTTGCGCGATAGATTCGGAAGAATTCTTCTTCTAAAAAATAGAGGAAGGCCGGATGAATGAAGAGGCCAGTGTCTTCACGCCGCAAGCTCATCATTACCGACTGAATGGCAGCTCCATCAATGTTTTTCGGCTTCACCACTGGTTTGGTAGGCGGTCCTAGTTTTACCGGTTGAACTAGCGGTTGTGTAACTTGCGTCAGCGGAATTGGTTTAGCCGTTTGAGCTAGCGGTTGTGTAACTTGCGCCAATGGAATTGGTTTAGCAGGTTGAGCGGGCTGAGCCATGGGGGCAAAGAGGTCTCTGTCTCTCTGCTGCTGTGGCGTTAGAGGCGGCGAGCTGGGAGCCTTTTCCTCTTGTGGCTTTGTTGCCGCTGCTTTGGTAATTGGCTTGAGAGCGGGTTTTGACTCTGGAAGAGTCACTGGTTTTTCTGCTGGTTTATTGACGAAAGTAATGATGCCGCAGTCTATTAGGTGGTGTATTGATCTAACCAAAAGTGGCCGTGGCAAAATCTGCACATTTTCCAAGTCAGACATTGTGCTGTCGCCATCAAGCCTTAGATAGAGAGAAGCCAAGGCCTCCATGTCTACAGGCGCATCAGGAGTGGCTTTGCTGGTAAATTCTTCGCCTGTCAAATTCTGATGGGCATGTTTAAAGACCGAGTCTGAAGTCATTCCTTTTTGTGTCAAATCTTCCAAAACCTGCGCTAGGGGCCGCACATGCTCAAGAAGTATTTCTGTATGTTTGACTAGATTTGGTGTACTGGTGGTGGCACCAACTTTGAAAGTGTAGTTGGCTGTAGTCCAATACATAATTTCGGCAAAGGCGCTGTCACCAGTTAGTTCTCCTTCGCTATCGAGTAGCTTAGCCTCGGTTGGATGACCTTCTTGAATGAAGAGACTGGCAGTATTGCCTTCTTCTTCAAGTTGCAAAAGACCGGTCATTTTTTCACTGCCAATAATTTGCAGTAGACGTGGCAGCGAAATGTCTGCAATTTTTCCGATTAGAGAAAACGGCAACTGCCTTGTGCGTGCAGGCGCCGTAATGTTGGCTGGCAGGCTTGTTGAAGGTTTGCCCGTGAGGCCTTGAATTTGTTGAGTGGAGCCAGTCGATTGCTGCCCTACAGAAGCGCTCAGTGACATTCCCGATTTTGTTAAGGCCGGGTGATTGTCGCTTGATTTGGCCAGTCGAACAGCATTTTCGGCTTCTTCAGCTCTCGAAATTACTTCGTGAGCATTGGCTGAAGCTATGGCTATTTGCTTGTAAATCAACAGGACATCGTGGCCACTTATTTGTGATACCACGCTGCGTTTACCACTTTTTTCGCAGATTAAAAGCCAACGAGGGTCTCTATCTTTAAGTGAGCAAATCACTTCAAGGGTGAACAACAACGTCTCGTTGTTGCGCCAGTTTGCTGTGAGTTTCTCGCCCGGTTTTTGGAGAGACTGCGAAAGCATCTGGTGAAGGATGGGAATATCCGGCACATTTTTTAAAGTTATGCCAGTTTTCTTGATCATTGTGCCCCCTGGTTCCACCTAGTTTATGCCATTTATGGGCGGCTTCGGCAAGTGGTTGTAAAGGCTTCAGGGCTTGCGGCGGCCTGCTATTACTCGTTTGGGCCGGCTGATTGACTGATAATTTTTACTGAACTTCGGTCCATTTGATTGGCACGGCGCCTTCAAGTTCGGCGCTGCTTTCATCAGCTCGGCTCTCACTAGGTCGGCTCTCAACTGCTTGGGTTATTTGTTCAGCACCAGCAATAATGGGTTTTTCTTTCGCTGATTTAACAGCAATTAATTCAGGTTTGGCTTCCACTACCTGTGCTTTCACGGTGACCGCATCTGGCTTCTTTGTAGCCACTTGAGGTTTGTTTTTGGCGGCAGTTTCGACAAGGGCCGCAATTTCTGCTGTTACCACGGGCTCGGCTTTGGCAATTGGAAACTTTCCTTTTGGAGCAGCCACGACTGTACAACCAACTTTGCAAGTGCCAGCACTGATCATGTCTAGCTCGGTGGCAGCGCTATGTGAGAGGTCGATAACTTTGCTTTTAGTGAAAGGTCCGCGGTCATTGATGACGACTATGCAACTGCGGCCATTACTGTGGTTTTTGACATGCACATGGGTGCCGAAGGGAAGTGTACGGTGGGCGGCTGTGAAAAGGTGTTTTGCTAAAACCTGACCCGAGGCTGTCTTTTTGCCATATAGAGAATGGTGATAATAGTCAGCCATTCCCGAAAACTCATGGGCGCCTTTGGCTTTGGCGCTAGCGGCCAAACCTTCAACGGCAAGAGCGGGTTGTAACAACAGTTGGCCAGCCAGTGGGGCGCTGACCACGGCAGTAAAGAGCGCGAAACAAGCTTTAATTACTGGTCTCATCACCTAACTCCTTAAGAGAAGGAGCATTGTCGGGCTATCTTGACATATTTACCTTAAGCGAATCCAATAAAAGCTCCAGAGAAGGTACAATGAGTAGTTATTCCTGCCATTGGCGAAAAAACCATGTCTGAATCACCTACCAAAGCCGAAATAAGAGACAGTGTCATTTACTACACATGTCAGAGGCGTTGTTACGGCGTTTCGGGACAAGCTAGCTTCTGCTGTATGTTGGGCGATCGGGATTTCATTATGGGTCCGATAACTGACGCAAAAGAATTTCTTGCCAGGCTCAATGCTCGCTTTGGTAAAAAGTATAAATACGACGATGTCTTCGTAGAATATGAAGAGGGGCGCCGCCTCTTTCCTGACCGTTCTTGCTGGCAAAATCGCGCCCACTTCCCTGCTTTGCGCGTGGTCATGGATTCCGAAGAAGGTTATCCCTGCCAATTTCTCCAGAACGATCAGTGCACTATTCAAGATATTAAGCCAAAGATTTGCTCCGACTATTTGTGTGATCACCTAAAGCAAGTTCTTTCAAGCGTCACCGGCGACAACCTTTAGTCACAACCATTAGTCACAATCTTTACCAATAATGAAACATTGAAAGTTTGATCACAAGTTCATCACTTTTATCGAATAAATTCATTCTTTGAGATCGGTGTTGCCAATGCCTCTCTTCGATTGGCAAAGCACCGATAGCGAAATCAGATACTTTTTTGCATGCCTGGGTCACTATATCGGCACTACCCGCGGTGCTGATGTTCTGCTGCAGCTTTGTTAGCAGAATAGTTCGAATTCGAAATACTGGAGGCAATAATGTCATCGTTGCAGGCCTATGGCCTAGCTCTTGCGCGCTCATTTCGGTGTTTTAAGCAACCTACATTCATCTGGCGCCTATGCGCTTTGATTGTCTTAGCGCTTTTTGCCATCAGTGCTATTCCTGCTGTATGGGCTGACCCAGTGGCTGGCAAGCTTGAGAATGCTCAAGACGGAGGCCCCAGAATTACACTCGTCTCAACTTTAGATGGCGGCAAGCCGGTTGAAGTTGCAGTCGCCGCTGATGCCGTTGTTTTTCTCAATGGCGACCAAGTAAAGCTCAGCGACCTCAAGAGTGGTGATGACATTAAATTGCTTGAAGAAGCTGGTCAGTCAAAAGTGATTGCCACCCGCTCTAAGCCAGGTATCGTATTAAGCACCAACGGAAATTCACTGCGTCTCACGACTGATTATCTCGACAAGTTCTCTTGTGCAGTTGACCCTGCTAGCAAAATTGTTTTGAATGGTAATCCTGCGCAGGCTTCTGAACTCAAGCCTGGTGATGAAGTGGCAATTATTGCTGCTAAAGATGGCTTCGTTAAACAAGTTTCGGTTACTCGTCACTCTCTTCTCACTGATTTCTACAACAATTTTCGCTCGAACCTATTTAAGCCTTTGCTGCTCTTTTTCTATCTAGGCTTCAGCATTCCCCTGCTCAAAATTGCCTTTGATTTCCCTCAGCAAATCTACCAAGGTCTAACCATCTATTTATTGATAGCCATTGGCTGGCACGGTGGCGAAGAGCTAGCTGTGCTAACCGGCGGTACCCTTGCACAAGCCCTTATGTTTGTTGGTGTCGGTCTGGTGACCAATACGTTGATTGGTGTGGCTACATATTTCTTACTGCGTCGCTTTATTCCTAAAATGCGTCGCATCGATTCAGCCACAGTGGCTGCCTATTACGGTTCTGACTCAGCTGGAACCTTTGTCACTTGCTTAGGTGTATTGCAAGCAGCTCATATTGCCTTCGCTGCTTATATGCCTGTAATGCTAGCTGCCATGGAAATTCCTGGTTGTTTGGTCGGCCTGTATTTGGTGTCGCGTTTGCGCAAAACCGGTATGGACGTTAAAGGGAATATGCCTGGTGAAGACGACTACAACGCTGATACCATTCCAAGTTTGTATGCCAGTGTGAAAAGCTATCGCGTACCAAATAGCTACAATCCTGCTCATGCGATGAGCTCTTCTTCTTCAGGAAACAACGGTTCTTCCAATGGTTCTGCTGCTATGGCCCAAAGTGCTACAGCTGTGCAAACTCGTCCAGTTCAAAAAGAGATTTTGATAGACGAAGAAGTTCCTGTGGTTCACAGTCCAGCCAAGATCTTGCGCGAAGTGTTTTTGAATCCTGGAATCATCTTGCTCTTTGGTGGAATTCTGGTTGGCTTCTTGAGCCGCCAACAGGGCTATAAAGTTGTACAAGCTGACGACTATTTGTTTGTTTCGCTATTTCAAGGAATGCTCTGCCTCTTCCTTCTAGAGATGGGTATGACCGCTGCTAGACGATTGAAAGATTTGCAAGCTGCTAGCTGGAAGTTTGTTGCCTTCGCTCTTCTTGCTCCGAATTTGTTTGCCATGTTTGGTTTAGCTTCTGCTTGTCTCTTCAGCCATGCCATCAATCAGCCCTTGCAACTAGGTACTTACGTGTTATTCGCCGTCTTGTGCGCTGCTGCATCGTACATCGCTGTGCCGGCGATTCAACGTATCGCTATTCCTGAAGCTAGCCCTACTCTGCCTCTAGCTGCATCGCTTGGTCTGACATTCTCGTACAACGTCACGATTGGCATTCCACTTTACTTGGTGCTTGCTCAGCAGTTGATTCGTGCTTTCCCGGTTGGACTCTAGTTTTTAAAGTCAATCGAGTCTTGTTTTAGTAGTTTTATTTCAAAAATAATTCAAAAAATAATCAGGAGTTTTAAATGAAAACGCTTCACTACAAGGGATCCACTTCTACTTCCTCTTCTCCTTATCTTGCTTCTCCTAGTCAGAAGGAAACACATACTTGGTTCGATAAAGGTGTGTTGGTTGTAGCTATCGTCTCTTGTGCTGTGGCTATCGGCATTGCCAATCGCCCTAGACCAGTGGAGAAGCTAGGCCTTGAGCAATTGAAAAAAGGCCGTTTTGAAGATGCTTCAGCCACTTTGAAAACTTCCATCGGCACCCATGGGCCATCTTGCGAGAGCTATCTTGGTCTAGCGAAAGCCTGCAATCGTACTTCCAACTACAAAGAAGGTTTGCAGTATGCAGATCAAGCCCTGCGTCACTTCCCAACCGAACCTTCTGTCTGGGCTGAACGCGCTGTCTCGAACTTGGGCTTGCGCGACTATCAAGCTGCTTTGGTTGATGCTGAAGAAGCGCTCGTTTATGACAACAACAATGTCAGAGCTATGAATATTCGCAACCGTGCTCAAACAATGTTGGCCAGCGGTGGTGCTTCAACTGTCGATTCTGATTCAGAAATTGGTATCGATGACAAAGCAAAAGGTGCTGGAACTTTAGAAGCGAGCAACGGCCACGTTCACTAATAGCCTGAGCTGAGCGGCAGTTTTTGACCTAGCCAAAATAGTTTGGATCTTTATTGCGCTAAGAACTTTTGGATTTCTATCGAAGACGCTTCACTTCTAATTGGCAGTTGTCGTCAAAATATGATGCTAAGTCGGTCCGCGAATGAGGTACAAAGGCAAAGCCTACAGCCGCGATGTATGAGAGAGCATAAATCGTAGCGGCAAGTGTGATCTCGACAGCCCCAGGTAGACTGCTCAAATATAGCCAAGGAATGAAGTCTTGAATAAGGTTGAACGGCAGAAGTGTAGCTATGAAAGCAGCAAGGCAACCGAAAACTAGCGCAAACGCGCTCATGAAATATTGCGCCAGTCCATAGAGTATTTCTTGGATCGCCCCTTCGATTCCGGCTGAGTTCGAATAACTTGTAATGCCGACTATTGCTTCGCCAGGGGTGGGGGATTTCATTACTCTTTTGAAGAGAAGCCGCAGGTAGATGATTGGAAGAGGCGTTAGGGCCAGGAATACTCCAATTAGTGAGGCGCCGTTGGCTTTTGCGATTACTTCTAAGGTCTCTTTGTTGAATCCGATGTTTGGTAGTTCAAGTGCACCACCATGAAAGAGCATTGGGACTAAAGCCAAAGTGCCGACCAGGACGAAATCTATAGCCAGACTGGCACCACGAAGTAAGGCTAACTGTGGAACTGACATTAGCTTTTGCTCTATGTTGTTTCCCGATTGTTCTGTAATATCTGATTCGTTCATTTGCTATGTCTTTGTCTCATCGCATTCGGTTAACCCTTACCTTGCTGAAATCATCAACGAATGACTGATAGTCTTCTTTCGACCGTGGCCAATATGCAACTGCTGAAGCAAGAGTGGCAACTACAGGCACAATTGTCAGCGCTAATAATTCTTGTGGGCTGCCATCTTTGCCGAGAAGGCCACTGCAGGCTAAAATCACAATTAGCATTACGCCAAAAATCGACGCAAATGCCAGCGTGAAATATTGTGCTACTGAGTAGACTGCTTCTTGTAAGAATCCAGCCAAACCCGGTAATAGAGTCACTGTACTAACTCCAGCAAACATTTCTCCCGGGGTGGGAAAGCGAAATATTTTGCGAAAAACAAGACGCAAATAGATCATCGGTAGAGGCGAGATTGCCAAGCAAAGATAGATAAATATTCTGTTGTCACTCAAGACTGCCGATAGAATGTCTTGCGCTGCTAGTCCATGCATTACTGAGTGATAGATAACTGGTAAAAGTGCAACTAATCCAATTGAAATTAGGTCGATTGTCATTCCCGTAGATCGTTTTAAAGCAACTTTGGCAGCAGATTGGGTGGTCGGTAAAACCGATAAGGTCCCACCTACTGCAGCAATATGATTTGCTTCGTCAATTACTTTGTTAGAGGTTGTGTCTATCGGATCTTCCACGAGTTACCCAGTTTCTTATGACATCACCATTCTACGTTACCGCAGTCGATCTACCGAAATTTTGCACAAATCATCTATGAAAGATTGATAGCCAATTTGCGAGTTAGGCAAGTAGGCAAAAGACAAAAGACTGAGAGAAATTAGGCCCCAAGCGCTATATTGAACTAGGTCATCCCAGTAACATAGATGATTCAAGCCGTTGTTCGCTGTAGTAATCAAGATAAAAAGTAGTACAAGCATACCCGACATTAGTAAGCCCAAGTATTGAACTACTGCATAGATGGCTTCGTGAACATTACCTTCAGCGCCATTTTTGTTTGTCCTGGTTGCGATCCCGACAAGAAACTCGCCAGGAGTAGGTACATGCATTCGCTTGTGAAACATAGTGCGCAAATAAATTAGCGGAATTGGAGTTGACGCTAAGCAAAAGCCGTAAATTGGGTTGCTTAGGTCGTTGATGAAGCCCTTCTCCGGTGCGTGGTTTGTCAAGTTCAAAAAGGCCACCATTAGATAAGGTGACATGGTCAATGCACCAATGGCTACAAAGTCGATAATGGTAGCTGCCGCTCTCTTAATAGCTATAACGAAAGAAAGCGGTCTTGCAGGCAGTACTGCATGCTTTGCACTTTCGTTTTTTCCTTGAATGTTTTTTGCTTTTTCCATTGAAAATTAGTTACCTTACCGCAGTCGATCTACCGAAATTTTGCATTGATCATCTATGAATGATTGATAGTTTGATTTTGAGCGGGGCCAGTAAACTAACGACATCAGAAGTAGGGACCAGATGAAGACTGGCAGTAAAACATAGGTGGCCATTTTTATGATGCCGTAATCCAAACGCCCTGTGCAGGAGCACACTAGCACGAAAAGGAGAAGCGGCATTCCAGAGCCAAATAGCAAGAAATACTGTGCCAACCCATAGATAGCTTCATCTTCAAATCCTCGCCAGCCCTCTTTTGTAATTGTTGCTACCCCAGCCAAAAACTCGCCAGGTGTGGGTGATCGCATTAGCTTGTGAAAAAATATGCGCCAGTAAATGAGTGGTATTGGTGTCATCGCCAAGAACATGCCGAATATCAACAAGCTCTCATCACTTATCAATGCTGAGGGAGCTGCAATTATTGATAGATGTTGAACTTGCTTCAATAGCCAGGGTGCTAGTGCCAATAGTCCAATGGCGGTAAAGTCAAAAGTGCTGGCTGCGCCACGCTTCATTCCTATAGCAAAAAGTTCTGCTTTTGAATAATTGTTAGTCAACAAAACAGCGATTTCGCTTGAAATCGCCGGTTGCTTTTGAATCTCATTATTAGTTTGAAGTTCTAACTCTTCCACTGTGGCGGGCCAATTGTTTTCTGGGTTTTGCGATTTACACTATCTTCGCTCTTTGCCCATCATACTTGTCCCGCCTTTGCCTTAGGGTAGAAATTAACCACCATAACCGGGTTGTGGTCTGTGCATTTGTAGGGTGAGGATTAACATGGCATTTTCCCAGCTACCAGTGTAGCGACCGCTGTATACGAAATGCTCGAAGGCTGCAGGGAAATCGGTTTGTGATTGAGCAACTTCTTCAGGGCTGTACCAGCCAACAAAACCTTCGCAAGTGGTAGCAGGTTGGAAGCCTTCACCGGGGGGTGGGCCATAATCTACTGGGTTAGCGCCGCCACTTCCGCCTACAACAGGAACGCCATCATCAGCGAAACCGCTGGCAGATGAATGGCCTCTGGCGCCTGATTGGCCCCATTCGCCAGGAGGAGCGATGAACTCGTCATTGCCGGCGGCATCGGGCATGTAGCTGCCGTGACCGGTGGTCAGGCCGGCGTCGCGTTGGTCCATGATGCCAGCATTAATGCGGTGAGCTTTGCCGAAGCCCATGTAAGGAGGCAGGCCGTTGACGCCTTCGTCGCCGTAGATGTGCTCGGCGTGACCGCCAGCTTCGTAAATGAAGCTATCCATGGTTGTTGGTGGAAGACCATTTTTCAAGCCGGTAGCAACTCTTTGTTGAGCTTCAGCTGGAAGACTTACACCGAGCAATACTGCTGCAGTTAGAACCAGGTTGATTGCTTGTTTGGCAATTGCGCTCATTTTCTCGGCCTCTTTGGTAAGTGCTGCACTGGCAACGTGTTCAATATAAGAAAAGGGGTTGGCAGGAGCCGGGCAAACTTTTGGCAGATTTTTGGCATTCGCGAATTTGCAATAATAGCTAGATGTCTTTAAGCCTCTCCAAAAAAGCGCTTATCCTTGTGGCCATTCCGCTGGCCTTTGAGATTCTCTTTGTCGTCAGTTTGTCGGCCCTGCTCTACTCTGTAGACAATGAGCGGCAGCGCGAGAACCATGCTCGCGAGGTTAATGCCAGCGTTAATGCCGCTCTCACGGCATTGCTAGACCGCTTTTCTTCTTGTGTGCTCTACCATGTCTCTGATAGCCCCTCGTTCAAGAACCGTTTCGAGTCTTCGCGTTTTAAGATTAGGGCGCAAATTGAGGCTCTAGAATCTCTTGTCGCTAGGCACCCTGAAGAGAAACAAGCCGTTGACAAGGTTACTGATCTGCTAACCGTCTCTGTTGAAAATCTTCAGCGGGCTCAGGGGCAGTTAGAGCTAGGCAACAAGATTGGCGCAGCTCGCATGTGGATGCGGGCTGATAAAGACATCGGCCAACTCTTGGGGGCCATAGACGAGATTGTTGCTTACCAAGAACGGGTGCTAGCAGAGCGCAAGGCGGCCCAGGCTGGATACCGCCGTGCTGTAGAAATTGTTTTGCCAGCTGGTTTGCTCTTAAACGTACTGCTGGCAATTGGTTTGGCCTTTTACTTCAATCGGGGTACGACCAAGCGCCTCAATGTCTTACTAGATAACACTAAGCGCCTAGCCCTAGACCAACCGCTTAACCCGCCGCTGGTGGGAAGAGATGAAATTGCTCGCCTAGACCATACTTTTCGCGACATGGCTTCGGCCCTAGATGAGTCGCGGAGAAAAGAGCATGCCGTGGTCGATAATGCTGAAGACGTCATTTGCTCTTTCGATCGTGAAGGCCGCTTTCTTGCTGTAAACCCTGCTGTAGCAAAGCTTTGGGGATATCCTGATGAGCAGCTCATCGGTGACGGCTTGGACGCCATAGTTCATGAAGATGATGTCAAAGCTACTTTTAAGGCCATAGATGATCTAGTTGCCAGCGCGAGCGGAACTGGGGCCTTTGAAAATCGCATAATTTGTCGGGATGGTCGCGGGGTTGATTTTGCCTGGTCGGCGCACTGGTCAAAAGCTGAAAAAACACTCTTTTGCGTTGCTCGCGATATCACCGAGCGCAAACAGGTTGATCGTATGAAGCGCGATTTTGTCGCCATGGTTAGCCACGATTTGCGCACTCCGCTCACCTCAATTCAGATGGTTCTCTCACTTTTAGAAGCAGAAGCCTATGGTCAGCTTAGCGATAGCGGACATGAAAACTTAGAGGCAGCTGAAGCAAACGTTAACCGTTTGATTGGTTTGGTCAATGGTTTACTCGATCTTGAAAAAATGGAGTCTGGAAAACTGATACTGCAGCGTGAAAGCTATGCTATCTCCGCTATCCTTGGCCCGTCTATGCAGGCTGTGCGAGGATTTTCCGAGCAACAAGGGGTAAATCTTTCTAGCCCTTCGTCCGCCAGCCAAGCAAAAATTGAGCTTTTTGCCGACCGCGACCGCTTGGTGCAAGTGCTGATAAATTTGGTATCGAACGCCATAAAATTCTCTCCAAAAGGCGGCACCGTAACCCTTGCCATTGTCGAAGAGCCTGACTGGATAAGGTTTAATATCATCGACCAGGGGCGAGGAGTTCCTGAGCAGCTTCGCGAAGCGATTTTTGATAGATTTAAGCAGGTCGAACTCGACGATGCCAAGGTTAAAGGCGGCAGCGGTTTGGGTTTGGCTATCTGCAAAGCAATCGTTGAGCGTCATGGTGGAACAATTGGGGTAGATTCGCAAGAAGGAAAAGGCAGTACATTCTGGTTTAGAATTCCCCGCAAGATACAAACTGTTTGAGGTTTATGTGGCCAAAGTTCTGATTGTCGAAGATGATGTTGCTCTGGGCAAAATGGTTCGCGATTGGCTATTGATGGAGCACCATAAAGTTGAGATCGTCGCCGATGGTGCCGAAGCTCAGAATATGCTGAAAGTCTATGAGTACGACATTATCATTCTCGACTGGGAATTGCCTCACGTAACTGGCATCGAGATACTGAAAGAGTTTCGCGGTCGTGGCGGTACCACGCCAATTCTTGTGCTCACAGGTAAAGGTGAGATCAACGATAAAGAAGTTGGTTTTGATGCTGGTGCTGATGATTATTTGACTAAGCCGTTTCATGGCAAAGAGCTAACAGCTAGATTGCGTGCCCTTCTACGCAGACCAGAAGGTTATGTCGGCGACTTGCTCAAGTTCGCCCATCTATCTCTCGATCATCAGAATTATCAGGTGCTGAAAAACGGTGAAGAAATTAGATTGCTACCAAAAGAGTTTGCTTTGCTCGAATTTCTCATGCGCAATCCAAATCGAGTTTTTGCCGCCGAAGCTCTGCTCAACCGTGTTTGGGTGACCGAATCAGAAGCAACAGTTGATGCTCTTACTACATGTCTAAAACGTTTACGCAAGAAAATTGATGTAGAAGGTCAGCCGTCAATTATACGCACCATTCATGGTGTCGGTTATCGCTTAGAAGCATAGTGAGAATCCCCGTTCTCTCAAAAAGGTCGACTCTCAATTTTTTGCGCCTCACCTTGGTCTCTCTGGAAGAGCTCTTTGTGCCCTAGTTTGAGATGTAGTTGCGCGCGATCTCGATAGGTCTTTGCTGTTGGTTCTAGCGACAGGCAAGCATCATAGTCTTTTACAGCGCCAGCAAGGTCTTGGCTCTTTACTTTTAGCAAGGCTCTTGTGCGGTAAGCTTCTCCGTCTTTTGAGTTGCGGATGATTATTTTATTGGTGACAGCGATAGCCTGAGCAATTTTATTCTGCATCTCCAGACAATGTACTAAGCGAAAGTAGACCCAGTCTGTATCGTAGAGCTTCAGTGATTTCTCATAGCAATCAGCAGCTTCTTTGTAGCTTTTGAGGTTTTCTAAGATATTTCCTTTGACCCAAAGGATGCCTGGGTTAGTCGCTGGATTGTCTAAAGCTTGAGCCTTATTTATTACTGTGAGAGCCTCACTGTTGCGGTTTAAATTAGCGAGGGCAGAGGCTTTTGATTGGTAGGCTTGAATTGGAATGGGCGGATTGGCGATTGCTAAATTGGCGTATTTGATGGTGTCGTCGAAGCGCCCTTCTTCGTTGGCTAAGAGGGCCAAAATATTGTATGCAGAGGACGATTTGGCATCGAGTTGCAGGGCTTTTTCTAAATATTTCTTTGCTAATTGCGCTTTGCCTTCGTCTCCGAAACCAGTCAAGAAGGTACTTGCTAATATGCTATATGACTCAGCCGTAGCAAATTTAGATTGGCAAACTAATTGGCAAATTTCTCTGGCTTCGTAGGCATGGCTGTTACCTAGTAGAACATGCGCGGTTTGCTCTAGGTGGCGAGCTTTAGCTGCGGTCATACTGCGCGCCTCAAGCCGCGCTTGACGAAGTATCATTGCTGGCGGCTGGTCATTTGCTTTGGCAAACGCTGGAGTGAACCCTTCTCGTAGCGTTACTGCTAGCCACTGAAGAATAAATATTGAGGCTGTGGCAGCAAGAAGCTTTGAGTAAATTGTCATCAACTAGCGTTCGGCATCGATAGTTAGATGACCCAAGCCGGAGCTAACTGGTTCAAACTGGTTACCGACTAAAAGGTCGTTACTCATTCTTACGCTAGCAGTCATGAATTTAACCAACAGGGGTGTCTTAAGCCAATGTATTACACTTTTGCGCTATGAGCAAGCTTCATTTCTACGTTTGCCGTGACGATTCTGACCAACTAAGAAGTGCTAGACTGGTGGCAGTTCTTAAGGCCAAATTGCCCTTCAGCGGGGCTTTTCTTTTACAGATATTTCCACAGAGGAGACTGAATTGACCGAGAAAAACGGAAGTACTGACAGCGTTCCACCTGTTTCGCCACGGAAACAGGATGAAACTTCAGCGCTTCCGGGTGGTGATACCACAGGCTTTCCGCAGTTTCATACATTTCCTACCGATGAAGGCTTGCAAGGCGTTTTGAGCCCAGGCAATTCAAAAAAGAAAGAGCAGTCTGGTCGGGCCTATGAAATTGGAGATGTAGTTGACAACACTTATGAGCTTACTGCAAAGCTTGGTAAGGGCGGTATGGGTGTGGTATTTGCTTGCAACCATTTAGTTTTAGGCAAAGAATATGCCCTGAAATTATTGGCTGATGGTGAGTTAAGCGAAGAGTCTTGGTCGCGTTTCAAAATCGAAGCGAAGGCGCTCGCTCGTCTTAATCACCCAGGAATCGTTGGCATTCACAACATGGGCATAGATAAGCGAGATGATGGCAGCAAAAATCTCTACTATGTTATGGATAAGTTATCAGGTGAAAGTTTAGAAGACTTGATTGAAAGTTCTGGTCGGCTACCTATTAATTTAGCCCTTGATCTCTTCATTCAAATTGCCGGTGCTTTGGCGTCAACTCACGATCAAGGAATAATTCATCGCGATATTAAGCCTTCTAACATGATGTTGGTGCGCGATTCTGACGGTCAGATCGTCAACCTTAAACTGGTTGATTTCGGTATTGCTCGATTGTCTCTTAGTGGTCATGCGACGCAAAGCCAAACGGCCACTGGTGTCATTTTCGGTACTCCGTTTTATATGAGCCCTGAGCAATGCGAAGGCAAAAGAGTTGATCAGCGTTCAGATATTTATTCGTTCGGTTGTGCTTTGTTTGAGGCTCTAACCGGAGTACGACCTTTCGTTGGCGCCAATGCGGTGCATACCTTTCTGCTCCATCAAACTCAAGAAACGCCCTCACTAGCGAGCAAAGCTGATTTAGATTTTCCTGAGTCACTAAATTCAGCTGTCGAAAAGATGCTGGCTAAGTCGGTAAATGAGCGCTATCAGACAATGGAGCAGGTGAAGCACGATTTAGAGCGCATACGTCTCGGCAAGTCAGTATTTGGCCGCGGGCAAAGAAAAACATATAGTTCTAGCTCTGATTCTAGTTCAGATTCTGATTTTGAACGCGATTTTGACTCTGAAGATGATGGAGCGGTAGACAATCAATTTCCTTTTCCCCGAGTGGCTGTCTTGCTCGGTCTCTTGCTTTTGATTGGCTTGGGTAGTGTCGTTGCTTTGAACTACACTGGTATATTTGCTGGCAAGAATAATGCCGATTTGAACCAGCCGCATCTGGGCCAGAGCAAATCTATTCAAACCGAAGTTGTGTCTGGTGATAGTAAGACCAGCTCTCCAACTAGTTCCCAAACTAGATCCTTAACTAGATCCTTAACTAGCACATCAACTAGCTCTTCGGCTGTCTCGCTTGTCTCACCTAGTGTAACAGGCGGTAAATCCGAAAAAGACAGCGAGGTAGATCCATTTAAGGAGGCGAGAGCTACTGACCCACGGTATTTAGCAATTGACTGTTTGAAAACCTACAGTGCATCGACTGATGAGTTGCAGCTGGTTGAGTCCTATGATTTTAGGGCATTTCATAAACGTGAGCAGCAGGCCAATAGCCTAGTCCAACGCTTTGTGGCTAGCCGCAATTGGCTCCTTACACCGTTTTGCCGCGACGACAAAAGTGCAGTGCGGCAATTTGATTTTCCTCGCGAGCTAATTCTTGGCGAGTTTAAAATTGATAAGGGCGATCCGATCTTCGCCTTAGGGGCAATTCGGATACCAAAAGCAAAAAAAATGGTGATGATTTTCTCTTCTATTGTACGGGAGTATCCTCAAATTATTGGCAAATTCGGCGATGATGATCTGTCAGGTCTTGAAATTGCTACTGACTCTCCTGAAATTGTAATAAAGCAGATGCGCAGTTGGAGCCGTTTGGAAGAGTTGTCGTTTTTTAATTCGTTGCTTAAAGCCATGCCTTCGTTTGAGTGGAGGTACGACGAATCTCTCCTAAAAGACAAGCATCTGGTGCTGCTTGAACAGTTGCCTAAACTGCAGTCGCTCGGTTTGTGTGGTGCCGAAGTTAGTGGTGGTGCAATTGCTAAGATGCCCCTTCTGAGACGCTTGAAGTGCCTGAAAGTGAAAAGTATTACTGACGTGAATATATTATTGAGCAAGCTGCCATCATGTAATAATTTGCGCGAATTGTGGCTGATCAATCAAGGTACCACCAATAAAGACCTTGAGCCGCTGTGCAAAATGAAAAATCTTGAAACCCTAAGAATTCGCCGAGGTAGTTTAACCCCCGCCTCGCTTGGTTATTTTAAGCGTATGAGAGCCTTGAGGCATTTGACTCTTGATACAAATGCCTGGAGCGACTCAGATCAAAATAAATTCAAGCGAGGCCTTGCCGATTGTAGGTTTGAACCGGTGGTCGACCTCAAATATTGGGTGCTTTTCCGTCAAGAAGTACAAACCGCGCAAAAAACGCCAAAACATCATTAGGTGATTGGTGAATTAAACGCCAACTCCATCATTGCTCGAATCAATAAACCTATATAGCTGAGCCGGTTTGCGTCCTGTTTTGCGAAACTCGTTACTGGGTTCAATAATTTCTTGCTGCAAGATTTTGCGACGAAAATTGCGCTTGTCTAGGCTTTCTCCGATAATTGATTCGTGCACTAACTGAAGTTCTGTGAGGGTGAATTTTTCTGGGAGTAATTCAAAGCCAACGTTGCTGTAATCAAGTTTGCCGCGAATGCGCAACTGGGCGTGCTCAATAATTGATTGGTGATCAAATGCCAATTCTGGTAGTTCCTCAAGTGAAAACCAGGCAGCATCAGCAGCGTCAGTTCCTGACCTTAAAATGTGACTATTGGCTACGAGGGCATAATAGGCCACTGTAATTACTCGACCACGTGGGTCTCGTTTCGGTTCTCCGAAAGTATAGAGCTGTTCTAGAAAAACTTTCTCCACGCCAGTTTCTTCTTGTAGCTCGCGATGGGCCGCGGCGTCGACTGATTCGTTTTCTAGGACAAAGCCGCCGGGCAATGCATAACTTCCTCTAAATGGCTCCGCCAGCCTCCTGATTAGGAGCACCTGAAGCTTGCGGTCTATGATGGTGAAGAGCACTATATCAACAGTGACTTGGAGGTTTGACATACTCACTTTAGGCTACCACTAAATTGGCTTTTTCTTTGGCAATACCAATGGTAGCATCAGTGCCTGAATTGAAGTCTAAGTGATCAATTTCAATACCGTCAGAAAATATTACTCCGCCACAGGGCATCTGTGACTCAAGCTTTAGTGGCTGATTTTTTTCGATTGATCCGACTACAATTGCTGCCTGTGAGTGCAGGCTAATAAATGGCTCGCGCACCACAAATAGCAATCGTTCTTCTTCCCAAGTCATTGGCACCGGATTTAGTGGCATGCCTCCGAGAAAAGAGATAATGCCGCTGGTTTCGTTAAAGACCGAAGACAGCCAGCCTGTGCTGCCGGCGCCGGTTGATACGATTATGCCACTAGAAGAGTGGTTTTCTTGACGTTGGCCATGGTTGATCTTGTAGCGAGCCGAGACGTGCGAGCTGGCGCCTATGAACAAATCGTTGAAGGCGAGCAACCTTTGGCCGTCTTTCAGTTTCGCTTCTGCTAAGTTGACTGAGCGAACTTTTGCTTTGGCTTGCAGAGCTTTATCTAAGGCCTGTTTTAATTGCTCTGGCAAGAACGAAAGTAGCAGGCCGTCAAAACGTTCAGCGTCAGGATTGACAGCGATGATTGGCTGTCCTCCTACGTATTTTGCTGTATTAGCCACTAGGCCATCTTGACCAAGGGTAACAACCATATCTGTTGCAGCAAAAACATAGGTAGATATCAGATTGCGGTCTAAAATTTGAATTTTCAAACCGCATTCAATCTCTCTTCGAACGGTCGAAAGTGATCGCTGATAGGCATCATGTTCAACTACATATGAGTTGAAATCTCCGCCGCTGTGTTCTATATAAAATTTCGCTTGTTCTCTGGTATTGAAGCGCTCAACTAGCTCATCTAAACGCGTCTTGCGGGTGACCAGAACAATTTTATCGAACATTATCTTATCCTCGCCGACTGCCAGCGCTGGTTAAGCTGTTCAAGAGGTCAGGGGATATATTCAATTCACCGATTTTCTCAGCATTAGTGGCTAGCTCGTGAAAGGCCATAGCGATTGTGTTTCTAGCATCACCGCCTTGGGGGTTAAGCATCATCAGTAAGCGCCAATCAAGATCTTGCACCGGGCTTATTACCGCTTTCAAGGCGTAGGCTCTGCTGTCTGCTTCTTTGCGCTCGTTTTCAATTTTTTGATCAGTCAGTTGTGCTTTCTGAATCTCTAAAGCAATTTCGCCTTCCATTTTTCGCTCATGCAATTCTCGTTCTTTGCTTTGCACTAATAGCTCGGTTTGCAGCTCGTTCTCTTTGAGCTTACGTTCTTGCTCGATGGCTGCATTGCGCCTTGTGTAAATTGCCTCATCAGCTTTGCGGTTGAGGCCTTCTCGCGCTTCTGCTTCAAGAGCTTTTCCCATCTCTGGGTTTGGTTTGAGCGATAGTATCGCTAGGTTGAGAATTTCTACACCGAGCTGAATTACCTCGGCACTTGTTTTCAGTTGTTCTAATACTATGCCTGTTAGGTTGTCTGATTGCACCAAGCCCTGGCGCAATGGCAGTCGCTGAATTTCAGCGCGAATTAGTGTTTGCAGGTCGTAAACAAGACGCTCTGGCAACTTTTGATATTGGTCGGTCAGATAGCGACCGCGCCCGTCAACGGCATAGTCGAGCATGCCTGCCGCTTTCAACGGATCGGCTATGCGATAGGTGAGCTGGCCCTGCACGGTAATTGTCTGAAAGTCGGCTGTAGGCTCGTTAAAAACAAATGGAATATTGGCACTGGCCGTCGAAATTAGAGCGATAGATGAAGTTGGTTCAAAATAAAAGAAAGATAGACCGGCACCCTGTCTAGCTAGATGACCATTAGAAAAGTGCAAAACATAGTCGGTAGGATTTGATTTTCGGTAACTTATGCCAAGCATGATGCATTCCTCGCTTAGGTATTCTTTGGCCTGTTTTATTGATTGGTGTTGTATTGACACTAATATAGTGTGAAATTGACACTTTGTCAAGAATCAAGCTCTGGCTTGTTAACAACTCGGCAACGAAGAGACACTAGTCTGTTTTCACTGAGGGCCACCGATTTTTACCACTGACTTTTACTAAAGATTTTTACCAAGGATTTTTACTAATGACAAAACACGAAAGCCAAGCTGAAAAGAGCGAGCATCGCAAACACAAGGCCGATGAGGCCTCAGGGCATCTGAGCCGCTTTGCTAACGGATTGCCCAGCGAGAATCATAAAAATGAAATTCCTCAACCTGTGCTGCCCAAGCTTGATCTAGTTAAGTCGTCAAAGCTCGATAAGAATTCTGGCGCCACTCGCACAGTGCTCAGTGAAGGGGCGGAGGTGACCGAGTATCCTGATGGTGGCAAGACTGAGAAAACTATTGGAGCTGACGGTACTACCACTTTAGTAATTCATAGTAGCGGCCGCCCGACTCGCATAGCTCAATTTGATACAGAGGGAGCTGTGAAAGCCTATTCTGATGGTACTGGCAATATTTATACCAGTGAGATGGTGGCTGACGAGAAAGACGCTACCAAGCAAAAGAGAGCCTGGACAATTACTACTAAAGATGGCCAGCAATGTTCGTTTGATGGCACCGTGGGCGGTGACAATACTGGTAGTATTGTCGTGCGCGACAATACCAAAGCTGGTGGTGACTATGCTGAGCGCCGCCTTAACAATGGCACTGTCATTCGCAGCGATAAAGACAATCTTGATCGTACAGTTGAGACGGCAAAAGGCTTGACGATACAGAATAAATCTGAGTTCAAAGTCAGAACAGTGTATGTAGACGGCGATTCATCACAAACACCGAATCCAGTAGAGGTACAAGACACTCAGCCCAGCTTGGTTAGTAAGACTTTGACCTATCCGGATAGTAAGGGAAGCATGGAGCTTGAATACGATACTGCTGGCAATATTTCTAGGGCTACTCGCACAGTCGATGGAGTGGCTGAAAACATCAGCGGTGCTATCAAAGAAACGAACGGCCAAGTCGAAATTACAAACAACGATGGCCAGTTCATTCTCACTAACAGCGGAAAGATGGTCAAAGTAGACCCGACAGATAAGCTCTATGAACCACAATCTTTCGACGCTCCGCCAGACCCTGAATCTTCTCCAGTTATCCAAGAAGTGCCTGCGAGTGTTGATCTTGATGCCAACATCAAAGAGGCCGAGAGCCACCAGTACAAGTTTTTAGCTATTAACAGTTATGTGACGCAAGAACTGAACAAATACGTTTGGTTTTACAACAAGGTGAAACCAGGTGCCGACTGGGATTACAAAGTCAAAGGAATGCAGTACGAAGATTTTGGTAACTTCAACTATGGCGTTACTGCTGCCGCTGCTGGCATACGGCTTGAAGTGGCGCTGAGAGAAGCTGGTCGTGCCCAAACAGTGAAGAAGAAAGAGTGGGGCGAGCCTGGCAACTATTACGATCGAGCCGGCACTGGCTCTTATGGCGACGACCCACGTGACCAACTAAAAATTCGCGAAGGCTATGAGCATTACCTAAAATTGAAAGCTGAGCGTGAGCAGCAAGCCCAAAAAGCAGCCTAGGCTTATTACCTCTGTTTAGAGCAAATGCCAAAAATCTGCCAAAAGTTTGACCCTATTCGGCCAAGTCTTTCAATTAGATTGCCATTGTTGAATAGTTTCGAATTTGAGGCCTGAGCAATGAGTTTTCAAATCAAGATAGCAATCTCTTGTTTCGCAATCGCCTGTGTGAACTTGGCGGGGCACACTGGTAATGCTGCTCTTGCCCAAGGCGCTCAATTCGATACTGCCTCTATAGTCAGTGCAGCGGCAGCTGGTCTTGGCCTCACGTCTGGTCGCCAGCGTCTGCCTGTAGTTTCTACCGGTTCAGTCGATATCAACACTTGTGACATGCCTTTTCTGCGCAGCGCTGGTGGTTCTGGAGCCTTTCCTAGCAGCTCTGGTAGTGGTTCTGGCGGTTCTGACCCCGGCTCAGGTCACACTGTCACTCCTGCCCCAGCCTTGCCTCCAGGCTATGTCGGCATGACTAATACTCACTCAGGCGATTATATGGGTTACATTCCCCCAGGCGGCAATCTGTATGACTGGTCACACGGCGCTTATGGCCTCACACCGGGACAAGAAGGCGAGGCATCTTATCTCTGGAGCAGCGGGCAGTTAGCCCAGGGTTTTGGCAGTGGTATGTTTGCCGGTACGGGAATTAGCCTGGGCGGCCCGTAGCAAAGAACTTTTTAAGTAGTTCGCTGCATTCGCTTTCAAGAATTCCGCCCAACACTTCAGGGATGGGGTAGATACGCTTAGCAGTATAAAGATTGAAGGCCGAGCCTAACGCTCCTGAGAGGGGGTCGTAGGCGCCAAATACTACCTTAGAGACTCGGCTTTGAATAATTGCCTCGGCGCACATCGGGCAGGGTTCTAGCGTTGTATAGAGGGTTGTGCCGGTCAGGCGCCATGTTCCTTTTATTGTGGCCGCTTCTCGTAGGGCGACGATTTCTGCGTGGGCTGTAACATCGTTCAAGCGCTCTTTGCGGTTTTGAGTGAGGCAAATAAGTTTGCCGTCTTCAACTATGACTGCTCCAACCGGAATGTCTTTAGCTAATTTGTCAGAAATCTCGCTACTTTTTTGATTCTCGCCAGCCGCCTTAAGTGCCAAAAGCATCCATTCTTGGTCGGTTTTGAGAATGTCCATAATTATTTTGATTTTTTTCTGAAAATCTGTCGAGAATTTTTGGGCCTAGTATATATGCGTATGTCAAACAACGGAAGCGCTAAATCGAGAGCAGGGGTGTATCGAGATTTAGAGAGCGGAATCAGCAAGGTCAGGGGTGTCCCTGCTGAAGACAACCGTTATATTAGTGAAAGCGCTAACCCGCTAAGCAGGGGTGTATAGGCGGTTAGCGTAGTTAAAAAAAGGAGAAGCGCAACTTATCGATTTTTCTTTTAATATCCAAAAAAAATGCGAGCGACATTCAAGTTGCTCGCATCTTTTTTGGAACCGTTCTATAAGTACTTTTTGGTGACACCAAGATCAAGAGCAAAGCGATAGCCAATAAGCTTGTACATTAGTTTTGCAGCCAAGAAATTAGGAGCATGCAGACCTGGTATTGGCGAAAGTTCGGTAATGTCTGCGGCCACAACATTTTTGCGCACACAAACTAGTTTGATTAGTTCCATCAACTGATACCAATCAATGCCGCCTGGTTCTGGCGCGCCGGTAGCAGGCATAATTCCGCAATCAAGGGCATCTACAGAGATTGATAGGTAGACATCATTTGAAAGGGTGTTGATGATTTCGCCAACATCCCACTTACTTTGATTTCTGGCCCAGAAGATACTGAGATTCGGTTCTTCCTCTTCCATCCAGGCTACTTCTTCCCAGCTGATATTGCGAATACCAACTTGGGTCATTGCCGGAGTGGTGAGGGCTTTATAGACCTGGAAGCCGACAGAAGCATGGCTATGGGTATTGCCTTCATATGAAGAGCGTAGGTTGCTGTGCGCAGCTATTTGCAAGACTGAGAGGCCGGGATATTTTTCAAGGCAGCCTTTCACTCCACCTAAGGTGAGTGAGTGTTCTCCACCCAATAAAATAGGAAATTTATCGCTGTTGATTAGCGGCTTAACTGTATCGGCCAAACCGTCAAAAGCGCTTTCGCTTTCGTTGGCAGCGGCGTCTATCTTGACTGCATCTGCCGTGTGGATGCCGATTTTGAACGGTTCAATCCAAAGTTCATCGTCAAACAGCTCAACTTGTTGACTGGCGACAAGCATGGCTTCTGGGCCGTCTTTGGTTCCCTTGCCGTAGCTAGTGGTAGCTTCGTACGGAACCGGGACAATCGCCACTCTAGACTTGTCTTTGTCTGAGTAGTCTTCTGAAAGCCCGAAATAGTTTTTGGAATTGCTTGACGACATTTGACCTTCGCTTAGGAGCTTGCAAAACAAGGACAGAAGGGTTGCCTGCCAAGGGATGGCGAGCGCCCGTTAGAAAGATCAGTTTTATAGCATTTTAGAGATGCGATTGGCTACATATGGCCGCTTTGCAACACCGTGGGTAGCGCTGGCGGGATGGCAGCAGAAACGCTGTTTATCTGCCAGAGGTTCATTTCGGGCGTTAACGACTGAGCAACAACTTATCCCTAGTATGGCCAAGTTGTCACTCATATGTCACTCGTTGGACAAACAGGAAGCAACACCTTACTAACTGACAATTTGCCGAGGGCTAACCATGTTGCCAGATTTCGAAGTTTTTGAATCTATCAGTTCAGCTAAATTTAGCTCTGACTTCTCGGTTGAGTCTTCCATTCTCCACGGCGCCCATGAAACAGCTACTGATTTTGGCAACTTGCTGCCGTCCTTGGCGAATTTCCGCTCACAAGTAGCTAAAGTTGCTCGGCAGCAAAGGCGGGCTGATGAGATTGCCCCAGCAAAGCTACCCTCTTCAGTTGTAGTCGGTTTAGGCGAAACCAATGTTTGGGGTGACCCACGCAATGGCCGCTCTTTTTGTTTGCAAGCTGACGGCAGTGCTGCTTATGAGTTTCGCGCGGGTGAGACCCTTAGAGCTGTGGTGATTGACTTGCTTAGCGAATGTCAGAAAACAGCTTCAGCTACAGTCATTGATTTCCCCACCATTCGCGCTGTTTCTGGTCAAATTCTTTCTTATAACGGTATTGCCGACGCTGATTTAATCAACGCTGGAGCCAGTATTGGAATCCCATCGCATTTAGTGCCTAAAAAGAAGTTTTCTGCTTAGTATAAAGGTATAAAAAAGCATGGTTTTAAAGAATAATTCTGAATCAAGCAAAGAGTCATCGAGTAAAAAAGGCTCTGATGATGCCACTAAACAGCGTGAGATAGAAGAGGCGAAACGGCCGCAAGAAGCTGAAGAAAAACGGCGCGAAGCTTTGCTGCTCGAAGCGAAAAAGAAAGAAGCAATAGAAGCAGAAAAAAGAGAAGCAGAAAAGCGTCGCGAGCAGCAAATAAAAGTTGAGCCAATTACAGTGCGCAATGCTGACGGAAGCTTTGTCGTAAAAGATGATCATGGCCGTGTTGTAGAGAGCAAAGATGCTAAAGGCGATTCGCGCAAGTTTGGCTACAACGAAAAGGGTGAGCTCAACTCGTTCACTGAAAATGGCAAAGAGTGGACGAGCAAAGATGGCCAGACTTGGCAGAGTGAAAACGAGAAGGCGCGCACTCTTCGTGCTGTAGTTAATTCTGAAGATGGCACTTTTGCTAAAGTAGAAATCAACTCGCATTCTATTAGTCTTAAAGGTTTAAAGTCTGAGAAAGGCAATGTCACCGAAGCCGTCGATGCTAATGGTATAAGCCGAACCTTTTGCTACGATGACAAAACAAAACAACTTACTAGTTTTACCGATGAGAAGGGCAAGCAGTGGTCTAGTGCTGATGGGCAGTTATGGAAAGCCGAAGGACAAGCTGATCGGGCACAGAAAGTTACTGCTAGCAGCGATGGTACTGGTGCAGTCACTCTTACAATTGCTGAAGCGAACACTCAGTTTGCTTTTGTCAATGGCAATACTTTGACTAGAAACAATAGTGGTAGTGAGCTGCGCGACAAGAACAATGTAACGTTGGAGCATAATCTGAATCTACTTGCCAGTGTGAGTAACCAAGACTCTAGTATTAGGCCTACTGATACAACTATTAAGCCTGACACTACTAATACTACAGATACTACCGACGTCAAATCTGCTGAAAAGCAAATCGATAGAGCCATTCTTACTCCAGAACAAAAGCTAGAGCAGATAAAGCAAGCGGCAGCAATCATTCATGATAATTCAGGCGACATCAAGAAAGTGGCTGATGTCCTAGAGCCCATGACTGAGGTCGAAAGAGTGCAGCTCAAAGAGGCTTACAAGAACGAATATAGGGTCGAACTGCAAGACGATCTCAACACTTATTTGAGTAAATCAGATGCTGCCCAATGCGAAGCTCTGCTAAAAAGAAAAGACGGAGTTGCCGATAACAGCGGGCAAATACATCAAGCTCTGGCCAAGCTAGAAGAGTTGGCGCCATCTGAGTACGCCATTTACTCTGGTCAAGAAATGCCGTTTACTGACGGCCAGGTGCGCAGTGAAAAAGAGATTCGCGACCCATTGAGCGCTCTCACTGCTGCTCAGATTACGGAAGTGAAAATCAAGTATCAAAACGATTATGGTCGCGATCTTGCAAGCGATTTGCTCAACGATAAAAATCTTTCACTGCAAACCAAAGAGGCTCTTAAAGTCTATTTTAAAGGAAGTGATGCTAGAACAGACGAAGACACATTGAATTTAGCTGACTATGCCTTGAAGCAGCACCGTCCTGATATTTTTAACGATGTTTTTCGAGATGCTACACCCGCTGCTCGCGATCAGTTTAAAACTGCTGATGGCTATAAGCGCATTGATGCTGCCTATACAGATGAAAACGGCAATATGAACACTGCCGATGCCCAAATTTCAAAAGACTTTCTTGATCGCGGTAGCGCCAGTATTGCCACAATTGCTGCTGGAAATACCCATTGGTATCATACCAATCGTGAAGACATTACCCGCTCAATGGTCAATGCCAGTGAACAAGATCGCAAAGATTTTGTGCGCGGCGAGCAGCTCAAGTTTACTAGCGAAACACCAAAAACACCTGAGGACGAGCGTGCTCTGACCTATTACAATGCCGTTGATACAGCATTGCACGGTGCTGGAGATAACCGTGAGGTAGCGATTTGGCAAGCGCAATTACGCAATCATGGCACTTTCATTGCTGAAGCACTTTCTTCTCGTTATGAAGGTTTTTGGATTACCGGTATTGGCGCTAGTACCGACAAAAACAAACTGATTGGATCGGTCGAAAACCTTAGCAAGAGCGACTGGCAGTATCTCAAGGCCCATCCAGAAGAGCTCAAGAACATTGATAATGCTCTAAGTACTTTTGAAGATAATCATCGCGAACAGG
>JBBRMD010000077.1:0-26874 GCA_038231015.1 Candidatus Obscuribacterales bacterium | reverse complement strand
CCGGAAAAGTTTCCGAGCAGCCCCTTGCAGAGCAGAAGAATTACTTCTTCGTCGAGGCGATCTTGCCAGCGAAGAGCAGCGTGTCGGTGCCTTCGTCCATCAGGATGGCGACGAAGGGGCGATCGACGCACAGCTTGCGCGTGTAGACCATGCATTCGAGCGACATGCCAACGGCGGTGACAGCAGCAGCTTCGCCACCATCTTCGTCGAACTTGGCGTAGGTCTTGTGCTTGACGGTGCTGATCAGCAGAGCTTCATCGGCCATGCCAGTGAAGTCGGCGCCAGGCAAGCAAGCCGGCTCGAGACCGAGGTCGCAGAGCGTGTCCTTGAGGTCGACGTCATAGTCGAGCTCGAAGCGCGGCAGAGTGAGGTCGACCTCGCTCTCCCAGGTGGTGGACTTGATGGCATCGAGAGCCGCGGCGTCCAGGCCTTCGACGAAGGTGTTGATGTCGACGCCTTCGTTCGGCAGCAGCACGTAGAGCTGAACGCGCTTGTTGTCGCCGAAAGGCAGAGCAACAGCGGCGTAGTTCTCACCCTGCGAGTAGCGCATGTCGCCATTGCGGAACATCATGTCTGCGCTTTCGGCGCCGGCCTCACCAGCGAACGAGCCGGTCGTGGTCAGGCTCTTGTCGAACTTGGTCGTCCAGGAGCCCTTGAAGTAGACGGCGTTGAGAAGATACATGACCATGTCGGGCGAGATCTCGTCGATGATGGTGGGAATCTTGCCGTTGGTGTTGAGGTCAGCCCAGCCGTTGATGTCGGCGATGGTCTGCGGGTTGAGGAAGTCGGCGGTGTTGACCTGGGCGTTGTAGCTGTCGGCAGCACGGTCGAAGAAATCGGCCTTGAAATCGACGCTCTGGTCAGCCCAGATGGCGTTGGCGACTTTGAGGACGACACCGATGTTGGGGTCGGTGACACCGGCGATGATGGCAGCGAGGCTGGCGTTGATGGCTTCGACGCTTTCGTCAGCAGAGTAGCCCAGCGTTGCCTTCATGGCAGCGAGAGTGGCTTCTTTGGCGCCGTTCAGGGTCATGGCCAGGGCGATTGCCACCGATGCCGGTGACACGAGAACGTTCTTGCCTTTGGAGGCAGCGACTTCCTTTTTCAGGAGCGAGAGACCGAAGCCGACGGTGACATTGGGCTTCTGAGCGGTGGATGCTGGTGTGTTCATAAGTTCTCTTCTCGAATGGATTGTTTGGTTTTCCTCTAGACAAAACCGCACAGTTCGAAGCAAACAAATAAGGGACACCGAACCGCAATTCAAATCAAATGCATAAAGGTGCAGCGATAAAAGACAACCTAAGTTGCAGCTTATATCTGAAATGAATTGTGGTTCGGTTGGTTCTGTGGTTTGTTTGGCTTTAGAAAAGGAGGTTAAAGAGGCTCCTGACTCTACGACAAAGCCACCACGGTTCTCTGCCCACCACACCTATGACAACGTTAATCTAAACTTGCATACAAGCAGCAGAAGCAGCTCATAGCAATCAACCCGAGCGCCTGACAGCCGGGTGCGCAATCAAAACTTTGAGCCATCTTAAGCTTGTCATAAGGAGAGAAACCTAACGCAGCTAGCACAAGTTCGCTAGCAGCGCAGCAAGTGACTTCACATCAATAGCTTCAACTCCATTTGCTAAAGGGTAATGGTCGCTGCCAGAGTAGACCACAAATCGCCGTTCTGGTTTGATGTCATCACAAGCGAAGTAAAATCCTTTTTCCACCTTTGGTGTCAGACTACGCTTGATCTCTATCGCCCAAATAGCATTCTTGGCCGGCAGCTCCAAGACCAAATCTATTTCCGCACCACCTGTAGTGCGATAAAAACTAGACATCGTGCCTTCCGGGACCGCGGCCAAAAGATTCTCAATTACAAAACCTTCCCAACTAGCGCCAACAATAGGATGACCTGCCAGCTGATCAAAATCTCTAAGGCCTAGTAAGGCATGAACTATTCCACTATCGCGCACATATACCCTCGGTGACTTGACCAAGCGCTTACCAACATTTGTCACAAATGGCCGCAGTCTTCGAACGAGCAGCAGGTCAACCAGGAGATCTACATAGCTTGCAACAGTGGGTGCGCTAATCGATAGCCCGGCAGCCAACTTATGGGCATTTAGCTGCGAACCCTGATTATGAGCCAACATCATCCATAGTCTTTCAAGTGTCTCCGCTGCAATACGGGGACCAAACTGGAGAATATCGCGCTCCAAATAGGTGCGAATGAAGCTTTGCCTTAGCTTTAGGCTATCCAAATCGCTCTTCGCCAGAAAACTATCTGGAAAGCCGCCACGCAGCCAAAGCTTGACTAGCTCTTTTTGATCTGCGCCAACTTCTAAGCCATCCAGTGGACCCATATCAATGTACTCAATACGGCCAGCAAGACTTTCGCCAGACTGTTTGAGCAAATCAATTGAAGCAGAACCTAGAATTAAGAAACGGCCATTACGTTTGCCACGGCGACGACTCTCGTCTATCAAACCGCGAAGCGTTTGAAACAACTCAGGCATACGGTGAATTTCATCAAGAACTACTAGACGATCTTCATACATTCCAAGAAACACTGCCGGATCGGATAATTTGGACCGGTCCTGGCTAGATTCGAGATCGAGATAGAGCGATGGGCGTTGGTTAGCAATTTGCAAAGCCAAGGTGGTCTTGCCGACCTGCCGTGGTCCAATAATTGCCACAGCAGCCTGTCGATCAAGCGCTTCATTAATATTTTGCGTTAATCTACGAACAATCATCCTTGCATTTTAAAAGCACAGCTTTAAATTTGCAAGGCAAATTAATATTCCTGAAAGACTTTAGCCCCTGCGCTGAATCAGTTCAGTCGCTTCGAGCAAAGGCTTCATTTCTTCATGACGCAAGAGGTAACCGTAATTGCCCAAAGCACCAGAGAAAACATCATTCAATCTTTCGTGGTGCATCATCATTGATGAGCACTTCTCGAGAACCTGTTGATGAGTAATTTGATATGGAATGCGGTCTTTGCGGCCGACATAAAACACCAAATGGCTGCGCTCGCCCATTGGCTCTACGATACCGTTGACGATCAAATTTGCCCAAGTATGGTAGCAATCTGAATCGAAAGTGTAGTTCATCATATTGAGTGTCAAGCCGCCTGGTGGGCGAATATTGACCTCAAGCGGAGTTATAACACCTTCATTCATGAAAAACTCAAGATGAAAGAACCTCTTGCGCATATCAAAAGCCTTGAGAGTCTTGATACCAGCAGCTTCTAACGAAGGCTCAATCTCGCGCACAGTGTGATAATAGATATCAGAATCTTCATTGACAACATCCATAACACCGCGACTGTAACGCAGAGACGACGAGAAAACCACCTCGCCATCACCATCTACGAGACCGTCGTAAGTGACAATTTGACCTTCGCAATATTCTTCAATGATGTATTCTTCCGGCAATTTTTCAGCCAAATAATTATCGATCTCGCTCTCAGAGCAAATCTTGAATGTTTTGGCCGCACCGACACCAATGTTTGGCTTAGCAACAACCGGGTAACCCACTTCTGAAATAAAAGCCATAAGCTCTTCTCTATCATTACAAACACGACCACGAGCCGGCTTGAGGCCTGCTTTGCGAAATACTTCTTTCATCTCAGACTTGCGCTTGATTTTACCTATCTGATGAACATCAATGCCTTCGATGTTGAAATCAGTGCGCAGACGGGCTTCTGTTTCCAGCCAATACTCGTTGTGCGAATCAAGGTGATCCATCTTGCCGTAACGATGGGTAAAGTAGCCCATGGCCCGCACTAGCTCATCGTAGTCATGCATACTAGAAACACGGTAATAATCAGTCAAGCTTCGGCGAACATCACCGCTAAGATCATCATAATGATCGTCACCTAGACCCAAAACGCATGCCCCAGCTTGCTTGAGCTGCACAGCAAAGTTAGCAAAGTTAGGCGGAAAATTAGGTGAAAGAAATACTGAATTCATAGGTTAATCACATTCCTCGAGAAGCTTGCCAGGCGAATAGCCCCAATCGTGGCAAGGACGAACGATAAGTATAGCGATTTAGTTACTTATGACACTAGTGACCAGCCGGTTATCATTCACTATTGCGCCACCATGATACAATTTCTCGGCATCCATACTGGCTAAAAGGCAATCAAGGCAAATGTTGCGGGAATATCATAAATGGCATAGCCCAACTCTCGGTCGCGAGATGGAGCTTCTTCAGTTCGGACACAGCGGCGCTCGCGTCATTGTCTTTCCAACCTCTCAAGGTCGCTACTTCGATTGGGAGAACCGGGGCTTAATTAACACCTTGGGGCACCACATTGCTGAGGGCTGGATTCAAGTCTTCTGCGTCGATAGTATCGACCCAGAAAGCTGGTTCAATAGAGGCATTGATTCTACAAGTCGCGCTCGCAGACACTTGCAGTATCAAGAGTATGTCATCAACGAAGTGATGCCTTTTACCGTTTCTAAAAACGATAACCCATTTGCGATAGCTACTGGGGCCAGTTTCGGCGCTTATCATTCGGCCAGCATAGCCTTACGCTACCCTGAATATTTCAATAGAGTTCTCGGTATGAGCGGCGTTTACGATGTGCGCGAATGGACCGACGACTATATGGACGAGACAATTCAGCAAGGAAGCCCTTGCGAGTTCATTGCCAACCTTCACGATGGCAACAAACTCGACAAGATTCGCGAAATTGAATGGATTATTCCTATTGGTGTAGAAGACCCCCTTTACGGTAACAACAAGTGGTTCTCGCAATTAATGTGGGACAAAGGCGTTTGGCATGCCATGAAAGAATGGAACGGAAACGCTCATGATTGGCCGCAATGGCACGAGATGATTGTGCAATACATCGGCGGCGCCTAACCTCACTTCTCTAACCGAAAAGTTTGAATGGATTTGGCAACTTGTCGAAGAGATTCTTTGGCGAAGGCAAGCCTGGAGGAGTCGGTAAGCTGGCTAGTAAATCACTAGGGCTAGGTAGTCCAGGTGGGGTAGGCAATCCGCTTAGTAAATCACTAGGGCTTGGTAGTCCAGGTGGTGTAGGCAATCCGCTCAGTAAATCAGTTGGAGATGTTTGAGAGCCTTTGTAGCTAGTATCGACCAGACGGAAAGGGCCAGAGCCACCATCAGACGAGGAAGAACCGTTGCCACTGAGAGAATTGGTTATATCATTTTGACGAATATAATTGGCAAGTTGGTTTAGCAAGTCGATCGGCGATGAATAGCGAGATTCGCGTCCTGAGCCGCTCGCGAAATTATTCTGTGATTCCCACGGTGGCGAATCAGTGCTAACAAAATTATTGTCGTTAGTAAATTGCCTATCAAAACGTGATGATTGGCTGATATTAGAAGTACGATCATTACCCAAGAAATTATTGCTTGCCGCGTCGCTCATACGGTGATGGGAGTGAGAGTGTTGCTCATGACCGTGGTGCCAAGGATTATTGGAAGACTCACGCGAAGACTCGTGGGAAGATCCACGCGAAAAGTCATAGGCTGGTGGCGAAAAGTCTCTGTGGCCATCACGTCCAGAATTGCCGCGGCCACTGCTACCATCCTGTTCAAATACTATTTGCAATCCAGGTAGTGATTCAGTGCCTTTCGAAGAGTGAATATCAATTCTGAATACAGCCTGATTTTCCGGAGCATACGCCTGGCAAGCGGCCTCACGAATAGGATTGACTTCATTTCCCCGAAAATTCTCGGCCTGAAATGACGGTCGTAAATGATCGCTCATAGAACCTCCAAAAATAGAAAATATCGGCTAAGCCGAAGTTAGTAAGGTCAAGAACACCCATAGTCTTTGGACAAGCAACAAATGTCGCCTTCTTGGTGTTTTTGCACGGTGCTGTTATCGAGTCCGTATTTGCATCCTAGGGAGCAATTGTGACAGCACTGTGAAACGGTTATACTTTTAGCTGCGGTAAATCTATCGAAGCTAAATCTATCGCTTGGTTCTACCGCAGCTAGGGGTCATAAGGTAAATCGTGGCCAAAATTCTACTAGTAGAAGATGACAAAGCCTTCGCTGCCATAGTGAGCGACTGGTTAGGGCAAGAGAACCATACAGTAGAGGTCTGCCATGACGGTCTTTCTGGCTTAGAGTTGACCAAGTCGTTCGGCTTCGACGTAATCATTCTCGACTGGCAGCTACCAGGACTTTCAGGAGTTGAAATATGCCAAGGCTATCGCAACAACGGCGGTATAAGCCCGGTAATAATGCTGACAGGCCTAGGCACCATTGATGATAAAACTAATGGATTTGATAGCGGAGCTGACGACTACATAACCAAACCTTGCGACATGCGCGAATTGTCTGCGCGTATTCGCGCTCTTTTAAGACGGCCAGCACAGCTCGAAGGCGAAGTCTTGAAAGTGGCCCACATAAGCTTTAATACTAAGTCTCTGGTAGCTGAAGTAGCAGGAAAAAAAGTAGAACTGCTACCAAAAGAATTAGCTTTACTTGAATTTTTCATGCGCCACCCAGACCGAGTCTTCTCTCAAGACGCCATTCTTGGCCATGTCTGGAAGTCAGATTCAGAGGCTGGTCCTGAAACTGTACGCACCTGGATTAAGCGACTGCGAAAGAAAATTGATGTTGATGACAAATCAGCAATTCAAACAATATACGGCGTGGGGTATAAACTCTCGAGTAACGACGCTTAAACATCACCAATCGGCACTCGCACAATAAATGTGCTGCCATGCTCTCCATCGCTTTCTAAAGCAATCTGACCTTTGTGTTGTTCGACAATGGCTTTAGCAATGGCTAAACCTAAGCCGCTTCCTGCACCGCTTTTGCCTCGGCCAACAATTTGCTCAAAGCGATCAAAAATACGAGCATGATACTCAGCTTTGATGCCAGGACCTTGATCCGTGACTACAAATACGGCTTCAGCATTCACCTCGCGGCACTCTACAGTGACAGTCGTGCCACTAGGCGAGAACTTGATGGCATTGGCGATCAAATTGACTAACACTTGAATCATGCGACTTTGGTCAACAAACAAGTCAAAGGCCGAACCCTTTTGAACGATAGTTACCTGTTTGCGTTCTGCCAAAGAACGCACGACATCAATTGAACTCGCCATTATCTGAGTAGAAACAGCGTCGATTGGCTCTAGCACTAGCATGCCAGACTCGGCTTTTTCTAAATCAAGCAGATCAGAAATAAGACGACTGACTAAATTAACACTCTCTTCTAGCGACTTCAATCGATGCAAACCTTTTTCATTCAGTTCACCATAAAACTTCTCTGCGAGCATCGATAAGAAGGCCTGCACAGAATTGATTGGTGAGCGAATATCATGAGTAATCATCGACATAAATTCGAGCTTAAGGCGCTCCAATTGACGCCTTGCGGTGATATCGTGAGCAACGCAAAAATAGCTCCGTTCGGACTCAGACCAATTGATGTTCCAGAGCATGGCTAATGCTGTACCAGAAAATGTGATGACACTACATTCAATGTCAGATGCATTCCCTGTCTTTTTTATCTCCGCCAGCTTCTGTCTAGTTGTCTCCCATTCGGCTGGCTCAATCAGCTCTGCTAACCGCCGCCCCAGAAGCTCATCTTCCTCATAACCCCAAAGTTTTTGGGCAGTATTGTTGGTCGAGAGAATAGAAACATTGGCATCGAGCGAACAAATGACGTCACCAGCATTATCTAGAATAGCTCGTTCTTTCTTTCTTGCTTGTGCTAAAGAATCGGCCATCTGAATCAAGGTGCGCTGCAATTCGGCCAACTCGTCATTGCCAGTTAAGCGCTCTTCTATAGGCTTTCCAACGATCAAACTGCGAGCATTATGCATTAAGGTTTTCAACCGACTGCCAGTTTGCAGACTAAAGTACGCACAAAGACCAAGAGCCATTGCTACATCTACGAAAAGGAAAGCTAACAACGCTAACTTTTGCTTTTCTCTCAACTCAGCCTGGACAGCAGGTCCGTGCGCTTGCAACTGCTCAAAGTAAACTGCGCAAGTATCAATGGCGCGATAGACAGATTGTAGCTTGACCTGAAGCTTAGCCACCTTGGCTAATACAGAGAAATTTTCACCAGATTTCGCATAATCTTTGATTTCGCGCATGGCATGCCAACTCTCGCGCCAGGTCACTTCAAGTTTTTCAATTGCTAACATCTGTTCAGGATGGCCACTAGCCAATTGCCGTAGTTTACTAAACTCACGGGGCAGAGCATCGCTTGGAGCAGCTGGTTTAAAACCGTCACCAACCGTACCGCCGCTAGGAGTTTGCAAGGTAATGCCAGCACTTGATGCCAAGATTGTTCTGGCTATATGGTTAAGAGTGGTGACCATGTCGCGAGCCTTCTGCTCTTGAACAATCTCTTGCTCAGCCTGTTGCAACATGCCTAAAAATGCAACCAAAAAAGCCACTTGCACTGCTAGTGGAATGAGCACAAGAATGAAGCCTTGATTAGTCAGTTTGATTTGCATAGCGCCGATTATAAACCTGGCACCCTGGTTTAGTACTGAGAGGCAATCTCCTAGTTTCGGCGAAAGCTCCGCAACTTGTTGACTAGACTACTTTTCCAGTTATCTTGAATTTTAGGCTTGGCAGCGCTTTTAAGACCCACATAGGCGAGAAAGTCTAACGAATCAAAATAGGGGCCGCGTGGATGTGGCGTAGGATTTTCGCGAACGAAGCGATGCAGCTGCATTAAGATTGAATCGTTGTCTGCTGGACAAATCGCTTCTACTAGCGGATTCGCCCGTTGAATGCAGCGTATTCTTTTGCGCACTAAGGCCAAAGAGGCCTCCTGCAAGCGCTCTGAGTCAAAGCCTTGCGGATGAGGAGCGTTACAGAGCAGGGCTTTGATTAGCTCCGCCTGCTCTTGAGCCATCGCCAGGCGATTGCTCGATAAATCTACGTCTGGCAATTGCTGCCGATCTTTACGCATTAGCGATTGCCTCAAGCTCGCTGATAAGGTCAGCTATGGGAGGAAAACTATCATCACGTTCTAGCATCACCCGCGGTACCTGACATATTGTTTTCAGTGTCGTCAATAGTTGGAGCGATTGCTCTTTTAGCGAGTGACAGTGACTATCGTGATAGAGACCCTTTTTAAATATTCCACCCGCCATATGCACATACTCAAGGCGCTCTAATGGCAGGCTCATCAGATAGTCGATTGCACTGAAGGCGAGGTTGTGACTATTAGCGAAAAGATTTGAGAGATCAAGTAATAGTCTTGTGTCGGTGCGCTCCAAAATTGCTGTGATGAAAGTCGCTTCATCCATTTCATTGCCTGGCCAATCAAAGGTGCAAGCGATATTTTCTAAAACCAGAGGGACACTTAAACCAGCCTTGACACTTTCAATATTTTCGCAGACCACAGCTAAATTAGACTGCGTGCGGCGTACCGGCAGTAGGTGCCCACTTTCTATATTGCCAGCCCGAACAAAGGCGATGTGATCACTTACAAATGGTGAGTCAAAGTATTTAGCAAGACTGCTTAAATGCTTGATACGCTGCGGCGAAACATGCTCAGCACCGCCAACCGACAACGATAAGCTGTGGGGAATGATAGTCACTCCACGTTTCTGCAAATCGCGCAAGGCTTGTGGAATACAATCGATATGCATAAAGTCATCGGCTACAATCTCGACAAATTGAATATTTTCCTGCTGTTCAATGAAGCGGGCAAGCTCAGGTCTGAAGCCAATTCCAAGCTGTGTTTCGGCTGAGGCTGCTTGAGATTTATTATTTTCGATAATCTGGTGGTTCATACAATTGTTCATCAGTTTAGCCACCACATCCGCCACCGCATCCACCGCCGCAGCTACTTCCACAACTACTGCCGCCGCTGTCACTAGAGGAACTAGCATAAGCTCGGTGCAATCCTGAATGAGCTGCCAGAAATGGGTCACCAGCCAGGGCTATACCACCAAACAAGCCGTAAGCTAGGGCGCAGTCTCTCAACGAAAGACTAGCAGGATTAGTGGCATGGGTGAGCCTCAGTGCTGAATTGCTCTGACCTAAAACCTTTAGCACAGCATGACCTTTGGCCGTCTTAAACTTCTCATTTTTAAATAAAATCAGACCTATAGCTAATGCGATCATCATTTCAACCACCAAAAAACCTACTGGTCGATGGGCTGCGCTAGCCTCAATAAAGCGGGGCACGGCGAATACCAAGGCGACCAGCCAGTATATAAAGCCCGGTAATATATGGGCAGCCTGAGAGCGACTGCTATCAACAATCAGTCCACTAGCGACAAGCTTGCGAGTGATATCTGAAGTGGCTCTTAAAACGATCGAGTTGCAAGCAGTGAGCGATTCACCGGTACCGCGCACCGAGTTAAGCAACGCCTTTTCGACTCTATCAAGACTGCCATAGACATCAGAAACAGACCTGCCAGTTATTGTTACCCTGCCAGTTGTTTTGTCGATGTCTATTAGCTTATGACGAGCAAGTGAACCGCAAGCTGTGAGAAATACTCTTTCGCTGCCACCAGCTAAAAACGCTGCCTCATACGGTTCTAATTGACGAGCAGCCATTGCTGGATCAAGCAAACCAGAGCGGTCGCATTTCTTCGCTTCTTCCAGAAGCATCCAGTTTCGGATCTTAGTTGCGGCTAAAAAAACCGTTCCGCAAATTGCAAAATAAACTATTAGGTAGGCTGGGCCGTGTATTTCAAATGGATTCATTTTTCGCTTCTCTCTTTCTTCTTTTTACTCTATTCATCTGATACCAACCTATACCCGCAGTAGCTAAGGATCGGTTAAGGCATAGTTAATAGATCCTGATTAATGTCAAACTGAACTTTGATGCCAGATTCATCGACAGATTGAGCGATTAGCCAGAAGCTAGTCTAGCTCTCTAATTTTAGCCATTTCAATATTATACTATACAGCACAATAGCACGAAATAAAAAAGAAGGTCGCCGAAAAGAACACCAAAGTGTTCCATCCGACGACCCTCGAAAAACCGCTATAGCACTTACTCAGTGATAAGCAATTGTTTTTAGCGCTAGTTGCGCTTGGCGCGATCCAAACGCAAGATCATGTCCAGCCGACGCAGATAGCCTTCGGCCTTGTAGTGCTCACCGCGCTGGTCTTCGAACGAAGCCAGATCGAGAAGCAGCGGAGCCAGCTCAATGGCGTTGAAACCTTGAGCCTGAACCAGCATACCCAGAGCAATCTGGTAGTTGTCGGCAGCGCCGGTATAGGCCTCGCCTTCATCGTCGCGCTCGTCAGCATCACGCACCTGCAGCACACGGCCGAGGCGACGGAAGAGCGGCACCAGCTCAGGAGCAGCGCGACCGACTTCGCTTTGCACCGATTCGAGGGCCGCTTCGAAAGCCGCAACCGAGTCGTCATATTCGGCGGCAGCAAAGGCTTCGTCGCCTTCTTTGCACGAATCGACAGAAGCGGCGTCGTTGCTGTTGAAAGCCACCGCGAAGGGCGAGACTTTCACCGAGAAAACTGCCGGGCCGGGCGAGGCAACACCGGCCTGATCGGCGGCCGCAGGAGTTTGATACGAGGCAGCTTCCTCGATGTTTTCGCTGCGGCGAATGAGCGCTTCGGCCTTCTGCTGGTCGCCGGTCTGGTAGTACCAGGAGATGAGCAGACGCAATACCGGCTGCAGCTCTTCGCTGTTGGGGCCGTAGCGCTGTTCGAGAATAGCGAAAGCCTGCAGATACTCGGAGCAGTCGATCTCATCGGCTGATTCTTGATAGTCGCGCAGCTGAAAGAGCTGACCTTGCTTGACCAGAAGCTGGGCCACCTCTACCGAATCGCCGCCGAACTCAACTTGAGCAAGAGCGATGGCTTCGCTAATGCTGTCGATCGCCTGATCGAAATCGGCATCTTTTTCCTGCTCTTCAGCTTGAGCAACGTAGGCCGCGATCGTCATTTCTTCCTCCGGTTCAGTGGCTTCTTCTTCAACCGGCTTCAAGCCAGCTTCGGCAGCAGGTGTATCGCCGCCGACAGCAGCAGACTGATTTACCTGGTCAGGAAAGTTTGGTGCCCGAGACGGCGTGACCGCGTCAAAAGGATTGACCGGCGGTGCCTTGGGGCCCCTGACCGAGCGATAGACGACCAAGCCAAGAATGGCCAAGACGACAACGCCAATGATAAGTTCGATAGTTCCGTTCATAGAATGTCACTCCTGGGAGTTATAAGTTAAAAGAGAATGAGAGCGCCCCAACAAAGCAAGACGACCACCGCAGCCGCAAGGGCGTAGATGACGCTTGATGGAGCAATGAGAATGAATGCCGGCAGAAAACCGCCAGCAGTCGAGGCAGTCAGCAGAGCGGCAGCAACGATAGCCACTGCCGTAACGATGGCACCGACAACGAAGCTACGTCGACCGGCTGATTCGTAGTCGACCTTGAAGAAATTGGTCAGTACGAGCACACCGACAATGCCGGTGGCGAAACCGCCTAAGACGCAGGCAAGAAATGCCCACAAGGCGGGGATAAAAAGTTGAAAAAGTTGCAGAGCATCCACAATTTTGATCTCTCTGGGAGGTTTGTTGAAAAAGTAGCGGTGACGCCAACCAACTTTTGCAAGTCAATTGACGCCACCGCCTCAAAAACGAAAATGAGCGTGCTGTTGTTCAGCACCGCTCACCTCGTTACGAAGGGCTTCTTTTGGAAGCTGTCTTCTTTTGTTCAGTTCGCTTCTTGTGGAAGCTTACTTCTTGTCGGAAGCAGCCGGAGCGGCGGCTTCCGTGGTCGGCTTCTTCAGCTCACGCGCGGCAGCGTTCTCTTCGCGGTTGCGAACGAGCGTGTCGGCGAGCAGAAGGTTGATGAGGCCGTTGCCACCGCCATTGCTGTCGCCACCGGCAACAACCTGCGGCACCAGAGCCTGGCCAGAGGCGGTCAGGAGCTTGGTCACCTCGATGGAGGTAACGCCCTGAGCGGTCAGCGCTTCGACCTGCTTGGAGTAGGCTTCAGCGGTCGCTTCACCCTTGGCCTTGATGACACCGGCTTCGGCATCACCAACGGTCTTGACGCGGCCGGCGTCGGCTTCGGCTTCGATGCGAGTCTGAGCCGCCTTACCCTTGGCGCGCTCTTCCATCTGAGCCGCTTCGTGCTTGGCCACCTCGATGCCGGCTTTCGCCTTGACGATGGTGTCCTGCTGGTCAGCCTGCGACTTCGTGGCCTGGAACTCGATACGACGCTTCTCGGCCTTTTCCTGGGCGTCGAACATCGTCTCGCGCTGCTGGGCCAGGTTGCGCTCCTGGGTGGTGTGCATCAGCTCCTGCGGGAGCTTGATGTTGCAGATCATCACCGAGACCACTTCGACCTTGTACTTGACCAGGTCGCTCTTCACGGCGTTCTCAGCGTCGAGCTGCTCGGTGGCGCGCTCCTGCTGATAGTTGATGGCCGGCGACTTGCTGACCTGGGCGCGGAAGATGCCGTCGATCTGCGGATGCAGGACGTTCTTCTCCAGCTCTTCCACCGAGCCGAGCTTCTGCACCACATACGGTGCGTTCTCCGGCAGGATGCGATACTGGCAGCGCACTTCGACCTGCATCATGAAGCCGTCACGCGAGACGACAGCAAACGGGTCGAAGTCTTTGGCGGTGTCGTTCTCAGACCACTCGATCGAACGGGTGGTGGTGGGAAC
This sequence comes from Candidatus Obscuribacterales bacterium, assembly GCA_038231015.1. Taxonomy (GTDB): domain Bacteria; phylum Cyanobacteriota; class Vampirovibrionia; order Obscuribacterales; family Obscuribacteraceae. The sequence goes on along the minus strand of JBBRMD010000077.1, from coordinate 13,282 downwards.
GACGATGACCGAGTAGGCCAGGGGGTTGATGTTGTACTTGCCGGGGTTGAGGACATCCTTCTGGATACCGCGGTAGCCGGCCGGCACCACGTGGCGAGCACGCACGCCGGAGTTGTGGCGGGTCTCTTCGGGGTCGGTGGCACCAGCGGTGAGCGGCGAACCATCGGCCGGTGCACCAGGCGCCTTGACGACGGCCACAGCAGTCGACGGAGCAGCATCGGCTTCAGCGAATTCGCCGAAGAGCTCGGACGGATCCTTACCGATGTTCGAAATCAGCACGCCGACCTCGCCCTGCTTGATCACCGTCTGCGGCTGCATGGAGACCGAGAAGAGGTAGGGGTTGACGTAGTAAGTACCGGGACGCAGCACCGCTTCTTGCGGGCCACGCTTGCCGCCGCTGGTGAGGAAGGCCTGGCCGTCCTGGTAGGACATGTGCAGGCTCATCTCGGGAGTGCCGGCGACAACGTCGTCCTTGCCCATCGGTTCACCCGACTTGGCTTCGACGATACCGATGCTGTTTTCCTTGATCTGGATGGCCGGCACGATCTGAACCCGGAACATGTCCGAGAAGATGTTGTAGGTACCGGGACGCAGGAAGTCGATCTGCGGACCCTTCTGGCCGCCGTTCTTCAGGAAGGTCTCACCCTTCTGGAAGTTGTCGTGGTCGGCAGCGCGCTGGCCGAGCAACTGGCCCTGAATCAGCGACGCACCGTCAGCAGCGGTAACGACGCCGATGCTGCCCTCGGGAACGACGGTCTTCTCGATCATCACCACCTGGAACATGTAGGGGTGAATCTTGAAGGTACCGTTGGTGAGGAAGCGCAGCTGCTTACCGCGGATACCGCCGTTGGTGAGGAAGCCCGTGGGGTCCTGGAAAGAACCGTGAGCTTCGCCAGCGGCATCTTCAGCGTACACGCGACCGGAAGGCATGGATTCGCCGTCGGTGGCAGTGATGACGCCGAGCTGGCCAGAACCGATCACCACGAAGGGAGCCTTCTTGATGACGCGGGTGACAGGCCAGAGAATAAAGTGCAGGCCGGGGGAGAGGTAAGCAGCCTGGATACCGACTTGGCCGGCAGTGGCGAAAGCGCGGTTGGAAGGCAACTTCTTGCCGAGGTAGCGACGTTCGGTGATAGCGATTTCGGTCGGGCCGACGTTAACGATGAAACGGGTGGCCAGAAAACCGAGAGCGATGACTCCGAGCAGAACCGGAAGCCAGGGAAGCAGTGACGTTACGATGTCCATAAGATTGTCCTTTTAGGTGATTGAGAGTGCAATAAGGCAGGTGAGTTCGCAGCACTCGCGCGATTGCACAGATAGTTACCGCCTCTTCCAATGTGATCTGAACAAACTCTCTAAAAAACGCAGCAGCAGCACATCAATTGACGTCGAGGTCAACAGGCATCCTTTGTGGGGAAGCTGTGAAATCGAAGGTGATGGGCTGGGTTTGTTTTTCGAGTGGTTTGTTTGATTGCGAACGGGAAGAGAAGTGGAACTCAAAACCTACGAATTCGCAGGGGGCTGAGGCCTCCATTACAGATTGATGTAAAGGAGTATTCTCTAAACTTGCCAAGTAAGATTATTAAATTGGCCGCACGGATACAAAGAGGAAGGTTTGGTGAAAGCCAACGAGAGCAAGCAATAGGCCGCTAAGCTAAGTTCTACGGTCGTCTTAAGAATTGGAGAAAGCAGAGGCTAAACCGTCAAATCTCTAATTTCCCGCAAGCCTTGCGAAGCTAGCACTAGCCTGACCACGGGCTTTTCAAGAGAAAACTAGAGCGCGCCAGAAGAATGTCGCTCAGATATACGGAAGAGGTATCGCTACCCTAGGCAACCACACCTCTTCCTCCCCCATCGAGAAAAACCAAATTGTCGGAAAACGCGAAAACCTTACTTACGGGCAATAACGTTTCTTCATCGCTGCCGATAGATCATCGATAGTTGCTTTGCGCTGACTTTCGGAATGATAGGCAACGGTTCCATAATCGATCGAACCTCCTGGGCCTTGGCGAACTGGTCCACCGATTCCGACATTCTCTTTGCTCACTTCTAAATAGCGATCAGCGCCGCGATGATAGAGACGGAAAGAGCTCATTGTCTCTTGTTTGTCTGGCGCAGAGGCGCGGAAATAGTTGTACTGGTTGTAATCAACGACAATGCCTTGCTCTTTAAAAGTCTCATTGAGAGCGCGCGCTACCCGTTCACCTGATTCTTTGGTAGCTGGAAATTCAGTCAGTGCTCTTTTCAGAGCTTCGGGATCGCCGTCAACAACAGCACGGCCGATGCGGCAAGCAGTTAAGTATTCTTTGGTAGTGAGGTCAGGAAATTTGGCCATATCTTTGTAGATATCGGCGGGCTTACAGACATCGGGAGATGCCTCAGCTGGCTTATCAGCTGGCTTTTCAGTGCGGTCTGACGGTTTGGCTGCACCTGGTGTTAGATTTTCTGCTGGTTTTTCTGACGGTTTGGCTGCCGCACCCGGTGTTAGATTTTCTGCTGGTTTTTCTGACGGCTTTTCTGCTGGTTTCGCAGTCGACTGATCCCGATTTCCGCCGCCGGGAATATTCAATTTTCCACCGCGCTTCAACAAATGAGGATTGCAATCGAGCCCAGGTAAGTTTTCTTTGTTTGCCTCAACCAGCTCTTTAACACGCTTTTGCACTTCAGCAGGCGAAGATTTTCCGCCTTCCTTTTTGATTGACCTTTCAGCAATGCCCCAAAGGCTGTCGCCTGGCTTCACTTCATACTTGCCTTCGGCATTTAAATCAAAGCCATTACCTTGCTGCTTCTTTGCCTCGCGACTCCAAGCGCGCCCTGACTCAGTCTTACGCTCATAGTCAGGCTTAAAAGGCGAGCAAGCATCATTAAGAGTGCAGGCACCATTACTGCGTGCCGGAATTTTATACTGCTCAAGCAGTTCACGTTGCACACCGGCGCTATTGCCACCAAGAGCAACTGGAGCAAGACGGTCTGTTGGTAAGTGATTTGAATCTAGCATTTTCATTTCCTACTTGATTTGAGAGGGGGGCTTCTCTGTGCTCTCAATATAGGAATGATTTGTTACGGCTTAGTGACTACCGCGAACAAGCAAATCGACATACAACGGTAAATGATCTGAGCCGATGTTCGGTCCAAGAACGCGATTCAAAACCTCAACATCTTTGCTCACCACAAAATGATCAATGGGTATTAGCGGAAGTTCGCCGAGGCCAACCCCTCGGAGAAATCACCCACTGAACCGTATTGCATTGGTATTACCAGCTTTCCTTCAGTATCAATAAAACCCCAATTGTTGTCTTTCTGCACAGCGGCTAGACCCTCATGAAACGGACGAGCACTATCGTAAGCAGAAACATCGAGACCTTTGACTTGATCTGAGAAAAGGAACTTTTTATCGCCTGTGTAAGCCATCATGCCTGTCATGCCATAGGGTTGATCAATGCGGTCAAACAAATCAGACTTAACCTCACCGTTCTTATCAATCAAAAAATACTTATTGTCTTTGCTGACCCAAACCAGGCCGTTCTGGAAAAGCTGAGCAGAAGAATATTGAGCTGCTATCTTAATGGCGCCAGACTTATCAATAAAGCCATACTTGCCCGATGTTACCTCAACCGCGGCAAGGCCATCGGTAAATGGAAGAGCGCGAGTGTACTTCGGCTCAATTAATACCTTACCAGCTGCATCACGATAGCCAAACAAATACTCTTTGGCTGCATCTGTCTCGGCAAATGGATTCAAATCATCCGGTTCAAATTTGTATTGGCCATCTTTGTCTGGCCCCGAGCGGATCACTCGCACTAAATAAGAATCTTGCAATTCACCCACCATGCGCGATTTGACAGACTTCACAAAAATTCCACAGAAAGGACCAATCGGGACATCAGTCGGTGAGACTTTTTTTCCAGCCTTGTCAACAAAGTGCCCGCCTTGTTCTCCAATGCTTTGAACTGTGGCAAGCCTATCTACAAAAGGCGTGGCAGATTCAAAAGACTCAGGGATAACCACTTTTCCAGCAGCATTGATGTATTGAGTCAAAGCCTTTTCGTTAGTGGGTTCTTCAAAAGGAAACAACCTTTTATTGCCGGACACTGGAGCTAAACCAGCGCCAAAGTTATCGGCTGTCTTAAAGCTAGGAGCTATTTTCCAGGCACCAAGTTTATCTATATAACCCCAACCTCTAACTGTTTCAACAGCAGCCAAGTTATCCTTGAACTCTTTGGCTCTAACGAAATCGGGAGAAATGGCGGTTTTGCCTTGCCTATCGATATAGCCAGTTGCGTGCATACCTCCGAATCTTGCATCCTTCACCCAAGCACGATACTGCAAGTAGCGCTCAGGCTGTGCCTCACGAATCAATTCCAGATAAGTATCAAGATAGTCATTGCATAGAAGCGATCCGGAAGTCTCGTTATGCATTTGCGCTTCTGCCACCACTTTCTCAAATACAGTGTTTGACACGGCGAACTGCTTTTGACTAGCGAGAAAGCAAGAATAGGTGTACAGCGAAAATAGCGTGAATGGTGGCCAATCGTCGGTTGCACTTGCGGCAAGATTAAGGTCAAAGTAGGCCGCGGCTTGTCGATATTTGGCACCAGCATCTGTTACTTTACCGGCTGAATAGAGCTTATTTGCTTGGTACAGCAAGTTATAAAGATACTTTATCTGGCTCTTCCCGGGCTTACCACTTAAATCTTTTATCGATTCATTGAGCGCTTTTAGCTTTTGAGCTTGATGCTCCTTCTCGTAACGCGCCTCCAAAGCATTAGATATCGGAACAAGAAAATCAGGCCACTCGTACCAAGCAACAAAGCTCTGCCACTTCTCCTCAAGTGTTTCAGTAGAAAGATCATCAAGACTAGTATTGTTTGTTTTCTCTTGAACTGCTCTTAAGCGCGCTTTGATAGATTTAAATGGATCATGAGGAGATCCGCTCTCCACCACACCGCATTGGCGCGAAGCAGAAAATTCTAAATTTGCTTGATCGACAAGAACGGATGGCAGTGGAGGCAAATCAACTGAATTGAGAGCACGGCTAAGGCTCTCGCGCATCTTGCCAGGGCCAGACCACTTCTCTAGACGCATACTCAAAGGTGAACCAGGCGTAACTGATAGGCGTAGATTAGCGACGGAGTAAAAGGGCTTAGTAGCATTTTTGATTAGTTTTTTGCATGCAGATACATAGCTTGATCGGATCAATTCATCAGACCTTTGCTTGGCCAAAACTGGATCTTCTAGACTCTCTGCGGAAATGCGGCTGTTCGGCTCTTGGGCAATGGCGATAGGCATGGTGCCTGAAAAAGCGCCAACAGTGATACTGCAAGCAAAAATGCAAACGGCGACTTTTCGCAGAAACAGCCTATTTAAGAGCATCTAGATACCTGTCAACAAAAAAGATACATTGGGCAACTACTGTGCTTCTATATAAAACTATTCGATAGGATCAAACAATGCGTGTAATACCCAATGATTCTGGAAAAGTTGATTAATACTGGAGTACCAGCCGTCACTTACATCGTATAGTATAAAATCAAAAAAATTAAAAGCAACCGAAGAGGAGGGAAGGTCTAGAGCGGGAGCCCTAATACCTTCCCTCCTGGTTGGAGTTAGTAAGAATCGAATGCTACTGCGGCAAGACTATTTCACTTGAGCAAGAGCTTTCGATTACTCACAACGCTACTTCATAAGATCCTTTATGTCGGGGTCCTCGAGCCACTGTTTGCCTCCCTTGACGAAGAGCGAGACATCGCTCACTTGTCGAATGGTGGGCAGGTAAGTGGTGTCACAATCAACGCCGTGTGCAGAAAGAATCTGACGGGTGCTGCGTCGCAGTTTGCGATTGGCCAAGCTCCTGTCGATTTTTTCCGAATCAGCGTCAGTCATGCCGGTGATGGGGGTCCGCTTTAACGAACGACTCATCTGGATCTCCTTTGTATTATTGAGCAAGCTAGGCTTGCGGATTTTTTCCCAGATAAAAAAAGCGATTGAAACTACGAGGCTGTAATTCGCAGCTAATAGGCTTCAATCGCTGTTACTCGTCTTTCACTTAAAAAAGAGCAGTGAAAAGGGCGAGTGTTTTAAATCTTTTTCGAATAGTATTTCCAACCAAGAAGCGCTTCTTGTCTCAATTTAACCAACACTACAGACTGCGCTCGATATGAGAGAGTCTAAGCACCACACCAAAGTGAGTGAAGGAGAAGTGATGCAGAGATGGAACTAGTGCGCTTTTGGATGGAAGTTTTTCTGGAACAAGGGGAAGGTTTGGGATTGGTTTGGGAGTGCTAATCGAACCTATGATGCAGGGCTGATTGATATCAAGCGATGTCAAGGCATGTATCAGGAAGCGATTATGAGAATTGCTTGAGAACTAGCACCAGAAGAGCGCTCCCGGGTTGTCAGTGGGCACCAAAACGCTTGCTAGAGAAGATTGCTTGAGCCCCAAGAGTCCGAGCCAGCTCAACTCTTGACAATCTACGTGCGCGAGCTTACGCGAGCATGTAAAGCGGTCTGTTAACAATGTTTAGTGTCTTTAAGAGCTATTAGTCAAAGATGACGTTGATCCTGTTTAGCTCTCATCACTAGATTCTAGATATCTTCTACTTTCCCAAATCGAATAGGTCTCTTTTACCCCCAAATATTCGAATTCCACCCCAACACTTATTGCTAGTGCCCCCTTGACCCTGACGCTCTCTTATAGCGGTTAGGCAGGTGACGCTTGCAAGGAGATTTTTTATGTCCACAACCTACAGCAACGCCCAATCTTTTGTGCGCGCTGCGGTTGCCGATATGCTTAGCGCAATCACCGGTAACCTCAGCTCGACAAGAATGCGTCTGGTGTCAAATACACCGCACTATTCTCGCTTCGTCTGGATCATGGTGGAACGCATCGCTCCTGGCACCACTGGTGATAGCGTGATCGCCCGAACCAACGATATGGACCTCTCAGGAGCCGTCCCACCCAGCCTCTACGTCACCGCCACGATCGCTCGTGTACAAGACCTCGAAGCTCACATTCTCAACTTTCTTGATATCGAGCTTTTGAACTACGGCAAGATCGATGCATTGCTCCAGTCTGACATGCAAGACGGAACGCACTGCGCCACCTTCGTCGGCGACTCGGAAAGCGGATACGCCAACATCACGGAGCAGGTCAGCCTGATTGCCGTCTGATGCTGGTTTCACTCACCAACAATCTCAAACATGCGCAAAGCCCATAAGCCTAGCGCTTGAGGAAAAAACTATGTCACTCATCATCTCGGCAACCTCCAGCCGTCTTGACTCGGCAATTTCGCGGGTCAAAGCTGGAGCTCGTGCCAACCTCCTTCTCGTTGTATTCTCTGGTGAAAAGCTTTCCGGACAAGCTCTTGCCGCTGACGATCTGACCGCCGGTCTGATCAAGCGTCGCATCAAGCAGGACGGCTTTCAAGCCAAGTTCATCCAAACCAAGGTGATCGACACCGATCTCACCATCGACGGTTTGGACAAAATCATCCTGGTCAGCCTGGGCGCTCGCTCTAAGCTCACCCTCAACGGTCTGCGCGCAGCTCTGGCTGAAGCGTTCACCACCGCTCGCGACGTGGCCGGCTCCGAACGCCTGGTCTTCCCCCTCATCGACGTTGACCTGGCGGGTCTCTCTGTCGAGCAGTTCGCCCAAGTCGTCACCGAATACTCGGTTCTGGCCGACTACGAACCGAACCACCGCAAAACGCGTGAGTGGTTGAATGAAGGCCCGCGCACCCATCTGAAGTCGCTCCAGGTGCTCTGCACCGCCGGCACTCTGGCAGCGGCCAAGAAAGGCATTCTCGCGGGCCGGCTGCTCGCTGATGCCACCAATCGCGCTCGCAGCATGGTGAACGAACCCTCGAACATCATGACGCCCAAGAAGATCGCTGCTATGGCTCGCGCCGTGGCCAAAGATTCGGGTGGTCTGGTGAAGTGCGAAGTGCTCGACCTGAACGGCATCAAGAAGCTCAAAATGGGCGGCCTGTTGGCTGTCAATCAGGGCTCGCAGAACCCGCCGGCTTTCATCTCCATGAGCTATGACCCCGAAATCGGTGTCACTCAGCAGGTGATTGGCTTGGTCGGCAAAGGCATCACCTTCGACACCGGTGGTCTCAACGCCAAAGACTACGACGGCATGCTCGACATGAAGAATGACATGGGCGGAGCTGCCGCGGTATTGCAGGTGATGTCGATTCTGTCGGTGATGAAGCCACAGATTTCGGTGCGAGCAGTGATTGCTGCTAGCGAAAACCTGATCGACGCCAAGGCCATGCGCCAGGGCGACATCCTCAAGACCATGGCTGGTCTGACAGTTGAAATCGGTCACACCGACGCTGAAGGTCGCCTCACCTTGGCCGATGCCCTGCACTACATCCAGACGGTTTGTGGTGCCAACCAAGTGATCGACGTGGCCACCCTTACCGGTGATGTCGAAACGGCGCTTGGTGACAAGGTTTCAGGCCTGATGGGCAATAGCGAGCGCTTCACCCGCGAAGTGCTGAAGTGTGCCAAAGATGCTGGCGAACCGATGCATGATCTGCCACTCTTCGATGAGTACAGGGAATGCAACAAGGGCGTCATGGCTGACTTGAACAACAGCGGTACCGGCCCTGGTGCCATTTCCGCTGGCTGGTTCTTGCGCGAGTTCATCAAGGACGGCACCGTCTGGGTTCACTTGGACGTGGCCGGTACGAGCTTCCGTCGTTACGACCACGGTGTCGATGCGGCCGGTGCTACTGGTGTTGCAGTGCGCACTCTCGGTCAGTTGCTGCGCCAGTACTCGAAGCTGTAACAAGCTGCAAAGTCGCTGCAAGCGCAACAACAAAAAGAGAATTTCTCTTTTGGGGAAGCAGAGTAGGAGCCACGGCTCTTACTTTGCTTTCTCTTTTACCTGCATCTATTAATGCATATAGTTATAAGCGAAATACAAGTCTACACCTCATTTATTGCAATTAATGACGACCATCTGTCCCGCAAACGAAAAAACAAGACAACCTCAGTCGCAAATTTAGTCGCAAGAAAATGTCATATTTTATGCAGAAAATGTGACATTTTCGTCTACGCATCAATAAGCTCTAGTTTGCCGACATCAAATCGTTGATCATCTTCATGGCGCGGGCGTGCTCTGGGTTTTTAGGATCGCTATAGGCATCGCGCAAACCTTTCAACTTAGCTAATTCAGCAACAGGAATAGAGTTACTCTCTTCAATAATGAGATCAAGAATATCGCTGATATTCTGCGCTGGAACATCTAGGCGAGACGGTGGCTCTCGCCATTCTTTGAGCACCTTAGTAGCCTCAGGCAGGCTAGTCTCCAAACTTTCTATGCGACCAGCGTTGGCGTTAAGGGGGCCAGGCTTAGCGGCTACAACAGGCGGTTTACCTAACAGAGAATCTTCTGTGCGGGCTCGCAACTTACTTTTGACATTTTCAAAGATAGTAGCAGGCTTATCACCAGCGGCGCCACCATTACGTATGACGTTCTGATCGTTCATGAATACAGAAGCTACCAGTTTTACATTAGCTTGCAAACGCGGATTAGCCCGCAGCTGTCTTTCTATAGCAGCTTCTCTTTCGGCCGCTGGCAAGCCTTTTAAGGCTTTACCATCACCACCAAGTGCTTCAATTTGAGCATTGCTCAAGAACTTCGGCAATGCTTTAGGATCAAGAAGCTTGAGGCGCGCCTCTTCAACAGAATTTTCAATATTGCCACCGTTGTAGAAACCACCATCTTTGGTTTTCAGCATAACAGTGCGGTCTTTAGAAATTTGTACGTCAGCTCCACCTGTTACTTTGGCTGGCATAGGGTATTCGTGTTTGAGAACCTTGGCCATGGCAAAATTGATCAGCTCGGTCTTTGTTACAGAATCAAGGTTGGTAGCAAGCTCGGGCGAAGGTCTTTGACTAGCCTGAATATTTGAATAGGTTTTGGCCCGTTCTACAACCGAAGCCATATCCTGCCAATCAGTACGTTCATAAGAATCAGCACTGTTTCTTGCTTTTGCCTTGGCCCAATCAATCAACTGTCCTAACTGGGTTGTTGCTTCTTGTTCGCTCACACGAGTTAAACTCGGCAACGGCGGTCCATCAGCACCTAGACGAAATGGTGATGGCTGCTGGGTCATTCTCAAAATTTGATCTTCAAGATCGGGCCTAAAGCTAATTGCTTTAGCCCTAACACTTGAACTTGGATCGTCAACTTTTAGCGCACCAGATATGTCGAACAAACTATTCTCGGTGGTGATTACACCGGGTCTTCTCAAGGCAAAGACGTTTGATTTCTCAGGATTAGAAGTGGCATCTAAGAAATGGAATTCGCCTGTCTTAGTGTTAACTAAAAGATAATCGCTACCAGCTCTATCGAGCGGAGAGCCAGCCTCAGTCGGATAGACTTGCCAGTCAGCGCTAATGCGTCTGTCGCGCTTCAAACCAGCAAGAATGCCGCTGTCACCAGAGAGCATGTTCCAGACTGTCAACTGAGTCTTTTCGCCACCAGTAGTTGGGCTTCTAAATTCAGCACTAGAAATCACATGGTTTCGCACCTTCTCCAACTGCCGCACCACTGGCGCCACTTCGCCAGTAGCCCAATTGGCTTCTACAGAGCCTTTAAGCGGCCAGCTATTACCGTCACCTACAGCATTGAACGCCCGCGTCAAAAGTTCGCTAGCTTCGCCGCTCTTAGTGATTTGATCGCGCAACTGAGGAGGTGTGTAATCAAGAAAATCTTTGTAGGCTTTAGCGCGCTCAGCAGGATTAGATTTTAGAGACTGCCCAATCTCATTGAACCAGAGATAAGCTGTTCTCTCTGGCAATGTTTCGCCTTGGGCGCGACGAGCTAATTCTTTGAAGAGAATTGGACGAAACTCACCATCAGCACTGCTATTCTTCAATGCATAGTTAAGTACACTGGCATCAGCTGTAGCGAGATTATCACCCATTAGCAAAGCGGCTTTGACATGGGCTTCGGCACTGCCAGCGGCATTAAAGTTAGGTTCAGTTAACTTAGGTACTATTTTCTCAGCGATGAAGTCGTCGAGTTGCCCAATTTCATTATTGACCTTAGGCAAAGATTGGCGCGAAATAGTATAAGGCCCTTCGTAACGCAAGCTGACGCGCTCTGAGTTGGCAGTAACAACTTTCACTTTTGACAGACCAGGAAGGCCTTCTGTTAGCCCTCTAATAGACAACTCTTCACCATCGCGGAAATTGGAGCGGTTAAACTGATGCTGCAATTTCGCTGCCGGACTCTTCACAGTCACCGAAGCGTGATCAAAAGTTATCGAATCGCTAGCCAGATCGTAATTGCTGACAGTACCCTGACCGCCGTCAAAGAAGAGCCTTGGGGGCTTGACCTTGGGTACTTCTGGGCCGACATGTCTACCGATGCTTTCGAAAGCATTGTCCAAAATATATTCTATTTCAGCATTATCAGAGGCGGTTCGGCGCGCTGCTTGAATCTCTGGTGCTGGTTTGTGCCCGCGCTCCATTGCTTGCGAGCGAGCACGTTGGCCACTTAAGAAAGCATCTACTTCGTGAGTCTGCATATAATCAGCGTAAACGGCTTGACGACTAGTGTTGATGTCACCCAGTCTCTTTTCCAGAATGTCTTTCAAATACCTTGTAGCGTTGGCAGACTCGGTCTTATTCCAAGTATCACCATGACCGTCTAAGTAATTCTTGAGCTTGCCATAAAAAGCTTGAGCCTCTGCTGGCGGAGTGGCAGTGCCGAACAAACGCTTAGAAAGCAGTTCATCTTTACCTTCAAAAACTTTAGTGAGAAGGTGATAGGCCGCGTTTGGATCTTCACCAATTTGTAGTGGCTTGAGATAGCTCTTCACCGCCCGGAAATCATTACCTAGAGCAACGAGCTTCTCACCAGCAGGAGCATTCTTGCGGAAAGCATCTTCGATATTATTGGCTCTAAAAGTCTGCTCAGGGGAAAGTTCGAGCTGACTCAACTTGCCGCGAGCATCAAGAACTTGCTGTGCTTGAGCCTCACTCATACGCTGCTTAGTTTTGAACTCGTAATAAGAACGGAAGTGGCCGATTTCTTCTTTGGAAGGTTGAGCACCAATGTGCAATTCATCGGCAAGACTGCGACCAACAGTAAATCTTTGCTCGTGGTGAGTCAACTCGTGATAAGCCGACTCGAAAAGATCTAGTGAGCGATCTTTGCTCAAGAGATTTTCAGGATTGAGAGTGATGACACCGTCACTATAAGTAGCAGCCTTGCCCACCATAGCAGCACTGCGACCAGATCTGACTTCTACACGCGGCAGTTCATTGGCCGCAGTGAATGCATCCATTGCTTTCTGCAGATCAGAAACTCGTTGATCAAGCACTTTAGTTTGCGTAATCAAAGCATCTGAATATACCTGACGATCGGCTACATAGGCTTTCAACGTTGCGAGATCTTCAGGATGCCCTTTCATACGAGCAGCCATGTCGGCAGTGTCTAACTCACCATTGCGCCAAGGCATGCCATATTTTTCTACTAGAGTATTAGCCTTTTGTCCACTGACTTGGAAGCGCAGATACGAGTCATCAAGCGCCTTTGGCAGGTGCGAAAAATCTTCTGACCAAGACTTGGTAGCACCCTCAATTGAATCAACAAATTGCCCAGCTCTTAGTGAAGTATTGAGCGGAGTTATGTCTTTTCCAATTTCACGAATTAGAGCAGCACGCTCAACTGGAGCCAATTTTTCTAATTCACGAACAGGTTGCCAAATTTGATCTTTAGCAGCACTTGAGGGCCGCGCATGAGTTTCAATAGCTGCCATAGCGGCATTTGGAGCAAAGTCGATCTGACCACGCGGTACTTCGTGTGATATGTTCGGCCCGTGCACATCTGTGAGATGTCGGATTAAACTTGTGGGTGTAACATCAGGTCCAAGTAAAGGGTCTGAACCCAATCTCAATTCTGAGCTAGAAGAAATCTGAGGGCTAGTCCGCAAACGACTCAGTCCGCTTAGCCCTGCTTCAGCAGCCTTGATTACTCCGCCAAAGACCAAGGCGCCGCCAGCGCCAGCTAGAGAAGAATTGAAAGTATGCAGACCAATGCTAGAAAGATTATCGCTTAGGCCTTTGCGCGAATCCCAGGCGGCAACACCCTCGATGAAGCCTGTGCCACTATTGGCCACTGCACCAGCTCCGGCATTTAAGCCTTGAGACGAAGCCTGGTAAACAAGCCAATTAGCAGTATGTTTAGCAAACTCTTTGGTGGCTTGCTCAGCCAGTTCTCTCTGCACGCTAGCCACGGCAGCCTCTCTCACCGGGCCCT
>JBBRMD010000076.1:0-28191 GCA_038231015.1 Candidatus Obscuribacterales bacterium | reverse complement strand
CTGCTTCAGGCGCGTTCTCTTGTGCTTTTTTTTTCTTAGATGTGCCGCTTTTACCGGCCTCCGAAGTAGCACTCTCTTTTTCAGATGCTGACTCAGATAGAGGAGCTGTCACTTTCAGTTTCTCGTGACGAATTTCAGCCAATTGCTCAAGCAACTTACGTTCTTCAGCACTTAATTTTGTCGGTGTTTCAATTACAACGTGCACCACATGATCGCCGCGTCTAGACGGATTATTGAGATGGGGCACACCCAAACTCGCCATCACTAATTGACTAGAAGATTGAGTACCAGCCGGTACTTTAAGTACCTTGGCGCCCTCAACAGTAGGAACCAAAATTTCAGCACCAAGAGCAGCCATTGAGAAACTAATTATTTGTTTGACGTGAATGGTAAAACCATCACGCACAAATTCTGGGTGATCTTTGACATTGAGAACAACAAAGAGGTCGCCGTATGTGCCGCCGCGAGCGCCTTTGTCTCCAGCGCTTGAGAGCTTGAGACGGTCGCCGTCTTTGACCCCGGCAGGCACTTTCACATCAAAGTCGCGAGCTTTTCTTGACTGGCCAGCGCCCTTACAGTCTTTGCATGGCTTCTCGATTTTTTTACCAGAACCAGCACAATCAGGACAAGAAATTATTTGATAGCTTTGCATAAACAGCATGTTAACTAGCTGCTTGACCTGACCTTGGCCCTGGCAAGTGCTGCAGGTTGAGAGTTTACTGCCTGGGGTAGCACCACTTCCTTCGCAAGTATCGCAATCTTCAAGACGCTTAACTGTTATTTTCTTCTCTAGACCAAACACTGAGTCGAGAAACTCTAGGTCTAAGTCATAGCGCAAATGAGCGCCCTGACGAGGCCCAGAACGGCTAGCACCACCGCCTGAGAAGCCGCCGCGCGCGCCGCCGCCAAATAGCGCATCGATGATATCTTCCATGCCGAAGCCTTGGAAAGAACTAAAGTCGACGTTGTCGAAGTCACGGGTTGAACCTTTAACTCCTTCGTGCCCATAGCGATCGTAAGAAGCTTTCTTTTGCTCATCAGAGAGCACTTCATAAGCTTCAGCTAATTCTTTAAAAGCAGCTTCGTCTCCACTCTCTTTGTTATCAGGGTGAAGTTGTCTGGCGCGATTGCGAAAAGACTTCTTAATATCGTCTGAAGCAGCCCCACGGGCTAGACCTAGAACTTCATAATAATCACGTTTTGCCATAGTTTCCAAGCGAGCACCTTTGGTTTTTCTACTTCTTCGTTCTTGCAGCTCTTCTTATTAAAGGTCAAAAAAGAAGAGCCTTTGCAAAATTTCTCTTTGCCTTAATCTGGATCTTTTTCGAGTAATGATTCTTCCATCAATAATTCTTTTTCTAGCACAGAACTAATTTGTTGGCTCGGTCGGCCAATTTCACCTAATTCTATTGGCGTATCTTCGCCGTAGGTCGGCTTCTTCTTACTAGTACTAGGTGCAGCTGTTTGACGCTCTTCTTTGCGCGACTGCGACTGCCGATTGCCAGAGTGAATCACTCGACCCAAATCAAGCAAAGAGACATCAAGGCCAGCCACCAATTGCTTTAATTCTGATGAATCATCCAGAGCAAGAGCTTCTTTCACTAACTCTACGGCTTTCATGACCTTGTCAACGTGCAATTTATCAACGCGCTCACCGTATTTTGTTACGGTGCGCTCTGCTTCGGCACACATTGACTCAGCATGCACACGAGTAGAAATGCGCTCACGTACCAGTTTGTCTTGATCGGCAAATTCTTCAGCTTCACGCTGCAAGTGCTCAACTTCACCAGGGCTTAAACCTGTAGTACGCTGAATAGTTACTGAATGCTTGATGCCCGAACCATGATCCCGAGCCGAGCAATGCACGATACCATCGGCGTCAATATCAAAGGTAACTTCAATTTTCGGTACGCCGCGCGGTGCACCAGGAATGCCTGTGAGGTGAAATTTCGCCAGTGATTTATTGTCTACTGCTAATTCTCTCTCACCCTGAAGAGCATGCACTTCCACCGAGGTTTGTGCATCTTCAGTAGTAGTGAAGGTCATCGTGCGACTAGTTGGAATGGTGGTATTGCGCTCAATTATCCTGGTGAATAAACCACCGGCAGTCTCAATTCCTAGCGATAAAGGAATTACATCGAGCAAAAGCACATCTTGCAAATCACCAGCCAATATCGAAGCCTGAATAGCAGCACCAAGGGCAACGGCTTCGTCAGGATTGACAGACTTGGACGGCTCTTTTTGGAAGAACCGACGAATCATATCTTGCACTGCCGGTATACGAGTCGAACCACCGACCAAAATAATATGTTCAATGTCTTGAGGGTTCAAACCTGAATCTTCTAAAGCCTGCTGCAATGGCCCGATAGTAGCTTCAACAAGATTGGCAGTTATTTCGTTAAACTTAGCCCGAGTAAGAGTTGTCTCTAAATGCTTAGGACCACTTTGGTCGGCAGTCAAAAAGGGTAAATGCACTTCAGAGACAAGGGCCGAAGAAAGTTCAATTTTTGTCTTCTCAGCGGTTTCTTTAAGCCTCTGAACGGCCATTAAGTCGCCGGCAATATCTAAGCCAGTCTCTTTTTTAAACTCATCTACTAAAAAGTCGATGATTGCTTGGTCGAAGTCATCACCACCAAGGCGGTTATTGCCACTGGTGGACTGTACTTCAAAAACACCTTCGGTAATCTCTAAAATGCTGACATCGAAAGTGCCGCCGCCTAAATCGAATACAAGCACGACGGCGTGCTCATTGAGCTTGTTAAGACCGTAGGCCAGAGCACTGGCAGTTGGCTCGTTGATGATGCGCATCACTTCAAGCCCAGCAATTTGACCGGCATCGCGAGTCGCTTGTCTCTGTGAATCGTTAAAGTAAGCTGGCACTGTAATTACTGCACGTGTTACTTTCTCGCCCAAATAAGCTTCAGCATCGGCCTTTATTTTTTGCAGCACCATTGCTGAAATCTGTTCAGGGCTATGAGAAACGCCATCTACTTGGACGCGATAGTTAGTGCCCATCTCGCGCTTGATAGACTGCACTGTGCGAGCCGGATTAGTAACCGCTTGGCGCTTAGCCAATTGACCCACTAAACGGTCTCCGCCTTTCGTAAATGCCACTACAGATGGTGTAGTGCGGGCGCCCTCTGAGTTTTCTATGATGACTGGCTTTCCGGCTTCCATTACAGCCACACATGAATATGTGGTGCCTAAGTCTATGCCGATTATTTTGTCATCACTCATCAGAGTTTAGAATCCAAATTCATACTTTTAGAATGATTATTCTTCAACGTCAGTAAGGTCATAGACTTTACTTGTTTTGTCTTCACTAGCATCAACATTGTCAGCTGCTGCATCATTGGCAGAAATTGAAGCTTTGTAAGCAGCTTTTATTTCTTCGAAGGGAATGTCTTGGGTGCTGCGTTCGTTACCAATAGAATCAAGACTCTCAGAAGTCTCAGTTCCGGTTGAAGACGGCGGAATAGTGATTTCTTGAGCTATTGGAGTAATGTCTATGACATCTCCTGCACCGCCTGCATCTCCTGCTCCGCCAGTACTAGCTCTTGCAGCCTGTTCTTTTTCGTAAGCTTCGGCTGCTTCGCCTGTAAGAGCAACAGCAACGTTCACTAGGGCTGGTCGTAGGACTTTCTCGCGGAACATATATCCATTGCGCAACTGATGAGCAACAGCACCGTCAGGCACGTCATTGGTAGGAACTTCTTGCACTGGCTCGTGATACATCGGGTCGAAAGGCTCACCGATTGGTTGCATTTGCTTAATGCCAACTTGCTCTAAGCAACGGCCAAATCGGCTACAGACCATTTTCAAGCTATCGAGCATCACTTTAGGCTCGGTTTTTTCGGTGAGTTTCGATTGAGCCATATCAAGATCGTCTAAGGCTGGCAAAATTGCTTCAAGAGCTTTTTGCATGCCCACGGCCTGAAACTCTTCACGCTCACGGTCGATTCGTTTGCGATAGTTTTCGAAGTCGGCAGCCAAGCGCTTATATGAATTTTCCCATTCGCTGGCCTTACCCTCTGAGTCGCGCAAGGCGTTTTCAAGGTTATTGATGGCCAGTTGAGCGCCCTTATCGTTTTGACCAGCAGGAGCTTTAGCTCCCAAATCGAGGCCAAAAGTTTCGGGATCGGGTGTGTCACCACCGGCATACATAGCCCGGTAAAAAGCTTTCGCCTTAGACTGGCGATCTTCTTTTTCTTTGGTCGACTCCTCTGTTGGAGGGGTCAGGGCGTCGTTATCGTCAATAGCCATCCGAGAAAAGGTCTCCCAACTAAATCTTGACAAATGCCAAGCGGTATAAATCACTAACTCTAATTTTAAACGGTGAGCCTTATAATTCTAATGCCTTTGGCAGGCAATAATGCGAATTACTCGCCTATCTTAAAAACCGCAAACTTAAAAACACAAAACTAAAAAATTTCCCAAAGTCTCAAATAAAATCTATGTATATCGAAGAAACGGCGCGCCTAGCCCTCTATGCCCCTGGCGAATTTGGCAAAGGCAGCTCAAAAACAGCTGAAGGCGTTCTGCGCTACGGAAACAACCCGATAACTTGCATTATTGACGAGAGCCAAGTTGGCAACTCGATTAAGTCTGTTGCAGGAATAGATGTCAAAGCCCCCATAGTTGCAAGCATCGACGAAGCAATCGCCTTAGGTGCAGACGCACTACTGCTAGGAACAGCCTGGAATGGCGGCGCCATGCCCGCCCCTTGGCGCAAAGACATTATTAAGGCCCTTGAATCTGGCCTTGATATCATCAATGGCCTTCATGACTTCCTTGAAGCTGACGCCAATATCGTGGCAACGGCAAAAAAATACGGCAAACGACTATTTGACGTCCGCAAACCACCAGATAATCTGCCGGTAGCAGGGGGTCTAGTACTCAAAAACGCAAGACACAAGGGCAAAAACAGCCTAGTGGTGCTCACTATCGGCAGCGATTGCTCGGTGGGCAAAATGACTGCCGCTCTTGAAATGCAACGCTCAGCCAACAGACGTGGCAAACAAGCAGCTTTTGTCGCCACTGGGCAAACAGGTATTATGATCTGCGGGCGCGGCATTGCCATTGACCGCGTAATTGGCGATTTTATGGCCGGCGCTACCGAAATGATGGTTCTTGAGGCCGCCCAAGAAGCAGAGGTTGTCCTGGTTGAAGGCCAAGGCTCGCTGGCCCACCCAGGCTTTTCAGGGGTAACTATGGCCCTTGTCCATGGTTCATGCCCGCAAGCCATGATTCTATGCCACCGGCCGAGCCGCACTCATATAAAAGGCACTAACTTTGCTATTTCAGATTTAAATAAATTGATCGGCACTTACGAATCAATTGCCACCTATCTAAGACCAAGCAAAGTAATTGCTGTTGCTCTCAACACCAGCGATTTAAGTGAAGATGAAGCCGCTACGGTAATCACCGAAGTCGGCGCTCACACCAAGCTACCAACGACAGACCCCGTAAGGTTCTCTGCAGATCTGCTCTGGCAAGCTGTAGAAGATTTCGCTCTCACGCCGTCTAACCACTAACCAGTCACTAACTAATCACTATTAAGGAAAGTCTGTGAACCCTGCTAAAACAAAATCAAAGTCAATTGCCCTCAGTTTTGAACCGCTAGACTTAACACTCGCCTATCCTTTTGGCATTTCTTACGGCACTTCAGATATCTCCAACAATGTCTTGGTGCAATTAGCTTACGATGGTCATATCGGCCTTGGCGAAGCTTCACCTGCCAGCTATCACAGCGAAACTCCAGGGACAGTGATGGCTGTATTAGAAGAAATTGGCGCCAACCAAGACAGAATTTTAGGCAGCGATCCTTTTGCCGCCGTTGAAGTTTCCAGGCGCATGGACTTGCTAATCGCCGGAAATTATTCGGCTAAATCTGCTGTCGAAATGGCTATGCATGACCTCGCTGGAAAAATTTGCGGCCAACCAACTTACAAGATGCTTGGGCTTTCTGGCCACGCTTACCCAATGACTGATTTCACTATTGGTATCGATTCACCTGAGATGATCGAGCGCAAAACTAAAGAAGCAGTTGAAGCTGGCTACAAAATGCTCAAGGTAAAGGTAGGCACTAACTACGATCATCAGATTATTAAAAGCGTACGCAAAATGGCCCCCAATCTGCCACTACGTGTTGATGCCAACGGTGGCTGGTCGGTCAAGCAAGCAATTGAAATGTCTAAATTTTTAGCAGAAAATGGTGTCGAATTTATCGAACAACCATTGCCAAAAAATTCGTTAGCAGAAGACTTTCGTTTAGTAAGAGAAAATGCCGCTATCCCAATTTTTGCTGATGAGAGTGTCTGTAGAGCCAATGATGTAGCCAGATTGGCTGGTGCGGTTGACGGTGTCGTTGTCAAACTTGCTAAATGTGGTGGCTTACTTGAGGCTATCAGAGTAATTTCTACTGCTCGCGCTCATTCGATGAAAATCATGTTCGGTATGATGATCGAATCATCAATTGGCGTCACTGCCGCCGCTCACTTATCGAGCTTGTGCGATTATCTAGACTTAGATGGCGCCTTGCTTTTACGTGACGACCCTTATCAGGGTGCGATATACGACGACGGCTATCTGCGACTACCTGAAGGCCCTGGCCTTGGAGTCACTAAACGCAATTAGAAAGGGCAAACAATAACTAGCCCCATTTAGCTAAACGGTCTTTAATCAGCTCAATGGTTGAAGCAGAATATAGCTTAAAGGCTTTTATTTTGTTGCGGGGAACCAAGGCTGCAACAGTCTCTTCGCTCAAACTATCACAAACAAAGAGATTGGCATGTTTGACAATATATTTGAGTTCTTGCTGTTCATCACGCCCGATTGCTCTGACAGCAACTTCTTCTCCGCGCATGGCTGCCACCAAATTAGATGCCATATGCAAAAGGGTGGGCGACACCGACACCAATACCACTAAACTCTGGGCCGGCAAATTGGCCACGGCCTCAAGCTCGACCCTAGCTGGCTCGATGTTACAAGCCACCAGCCTAGTTAAGTCAGTGACATGTTTTTGAAAGGAAAATAAGTGATAGAGGCTGGCTACTAGAAGTGACTCTTCCATTTGGCCAAGGTCAGCCAAAAGCTCAATTGGCGTAATGGTTTCTACCGGAATTTTAAAGTGAGGGGCAAGCTCACCAACGATCACTTTATGAAAGTCTTTGTTGGCATCAACCGCTAAGATGCGCTTAACCTTCTTGCGCGCCTTGAGGCTAGTTAAACACTGCTGCACTTGCTCATTAGAATAACCGCGCTCAGAAGCT
The DNA here is from genome assembly GCA_038231015.1 of Candidatus Obscuribacterales bacterium. Classification (GTDB taxonomy): domain Bacteria; phylum Cyanobacteriota; class Vampirovibrionia; order Obscuribacterales; family Obscuribacteraceae. Next base: position 20,920 of record JBBRMD010000076.1, on the reverse strand, counting down.
CGGGCGACAAACTCACTGAACATCTCATCTAAATTGAGGGAGGCATCGTCAGCCTCTGACTTGCGACCAGTGGATGCTACGCGCACACCACTACCTTGCCTCACTTCTAATAAACCAACGTCAGCCATGTGATTGTAAGCAGCTGTAATTGTGCTGTAGTGCACACCCAGCCGATCAGCTAGAGCACGAATGCTAGGTAGTTTTTCATGAGCGGCTAAAGTGCCTGAGGCGATTTGCAAACCCAGTTGCTCAATGAGCTGATCTCTAATGGGAACAGCGCTTTCTTTGTTGATACTAATTTTCAAGTGCTTGCCAACTACCTGTTTTACTTCCTAAGTTATGGGCCCATACCCAAGCCAGTCATAGGGCGAACTTGCTCAAAGAAGATTATAAGCGAGGGAGCCAAAACCAACACCATTAAGGTGGGCATGATGCAAAACCAGAGTGGGAAAGCCATTAGCACAGGCAGCCGGGCAGCTTTCTCTTCAGCCCGCTGACTCAATTTGTTGCGCAAGAACTCAGCCTGATTACGCAATACCTTAGAAACACTGATGCCAAGCTGAGCGCTTTGATTTAGTGAAGCAGAAAGCGAACGCAACTCGTCCACTCCAGTGCGGTTGTAAAGTTCCTGGTAGGCCTTCTCACGATTCATGCCGAGCAGAACATCCCGGCTCAAAGTCAACAACTCATCGTTGATAGCAGACGAAAGAGCGGTTCTCTCGCTGGCCACTTTTTGAATGGTGGCATCAAGACCCAATCCGGCGTCAACGCAAAGGACCATTAAATCAATTACCTGAGGCAAGCTCTCGGCCACTGATTGTTGCCTTCTCTTTGCCAAAAAAGCTAAAAGACAATCGGGCATGAAAAACAGCACAAGTAAACCCAACAGGGCAAAACCAGGATGCATAAATAAAGGAAGGAACAGACTAAGCAAACATGGATAAACCTTGGCAGCAGCTAGACTGGCAAAGTATTGATTGTTGCGCAGCCCAGCAAAGACTAGACGCTGCTGCAGCCAAACGAGATAGTTAACTGGTGCAAATCTCAAGAGCGAAACTGCTGGCTCAGTCAAAACTGATGGCAAAGCGAAATTAGTCAACTGATATTTATTATGACTAGCAGCCTTCGACTGAAGGGCCAGCACCAAGAGAAGAATAAGCAAAAGGGCCGCTGCAATTAGCTCTGGGTAGGTCGCTAGAAAGAGAGTGATAGCTGACATCTTAGACTTTCACCTCAGTCATCTTATTGATTAAAACTATACCGACAAACTCAAGTACTACCGCTAGTACCAGCAACATCCGACCAAGCTCACTTGTAAATAGAGGCTCCAAATAACCTGGGCTAAGAAAATCGAGAGCCGCAGCCAACATCAATGGCAAAAGTCCCACTATAATTCCGGTCAATCTACTTTGGCTTGTCAAAACACGCACTTGTCTTTTTAGCTTGAGACGCTGGCGTAAAGTCAAGTTGGTCTTCTCCAAAAGCTCAGCCAAGCTGCCACCAACTTCAGCCTGAATGGTGATAGCGCGCCGTATCAAGTCGAGTTCATCAGACTTGAATTTACCAACGGTATAACTAAGAGCTTCGCCAAAAGGCTGTCCTAAATTGATACGCTGTAAAACTTGCGAAAACTCATCTCCCAAAGGCTGGGCAGATTCGCTAGCCACCGAACGAACAGCTTGCGGCACGCTGTGACCCGTGCGCAAAACCGACACCATAAGATCGATAGCATCTGGCAATTGTTCGATAAATTTGGTGCGCTTTCGCGAGGCCAATATAGCAACGTAAACGAGAGGGGCAGAGCCAGAGACGAGAGAAAGGGCGAGACAAAGCAGCTCAGGAACAGCGCATAGATAGGCGGTTAAAGATGGTAAAAGAGCGCAGCAGGCCAGGAGCAAAATAAAGTCGGTAACAGACATATCAATAGCCGATTGCTCAACTAAACGCATGAGCCAAAGTGGCGCAGTAAGAGAAAGATTAGCAAACTTCGGAATAATTACTTTAGGCTTGAGGATTGAAACGAAAAGCGCTGGCGTTACTTCAGGCTCAACATTAGCTTCTCGGCGCGAATCTCGATAATCGCCTGAAGCCGCAACTAAAACTGGTTTTGTCTGCTTGTTAGGCGAACCGGCTAGAGCCTGTTGAACACGCAAGGCTACTTGCTTTTTTCGTTTGAAAATACTGATTAGACGAACAGCAAGAACTCCCGCCAGAATCGAAAAAATTAAAATAGAAATCAAGTTTATATTCATCTGCCACCATCAATAATCGATGGGTCAATATGCGTAGACAACCTTTCGTCTTCGGCTTCCTGCGCCTCTTGAAACTGCAAGTCAAAGCGCTTCTCATCCTCAGGCTCGAACCAATAAGAAGGCAAAGGCAAGCCATGTTCAGCAAAGCGTTCAGACTTCAGCGGCCTAATACCACAAGCATTATGAAAGCCGATCGAATTTCCATCTTGGCCAGCTCCAATTTGGCGATACTCAAACAAGTCTTGCATACCGACAACGCCCTCTTGTACGCCAGTAACTTCAGTTATGCTTACCACTCTGCGCCTGCCATCCGAGAGTCTTTTGACTTGCACTACAAGATCAAAGGCAGAGCCTATCTGTTCGCGAATACTGCGTTGAGACAGCTCCACACCCGACAATAAAACCAAGGTTTCAATTCGGCTAAGAGCATCGCGGCCACTGTTGGCGTGCACGGTAGTAAGCGAACCTTCATGGCCGGTATTCATTGCCTGAAGCATATCTAAAGCCTCAGGACCCCGCACCTCACCTACTACAATTCGGTCTGGCCTCATACGCAAAGCATTCTTCACCAGCTCCCGTTGACCAACGGCACCACTACCTTCGGTGTTAGGCGGCCTAGACTCTAAACGAATGACATGACGCTGCTGTAGGCGCAATTCAGCAGTATCTTCGATGGTAACAATGCGCTCCTTGTCGCCAATGTAAGAGGAGAGCACATTGAGCAAAGTAGTTTTGCCAGCGGATGTGCCACCTGAAACTAAAATGTTGAGACGAGCCTTAACGGCTTGCTGTAAAAAATCAGCCATGTTCTTAGTCAAGGCATCTCTGGCAATCAAATCTTCAAAGGCAAACGGCACGGGTCGGAAGCGCCTAATTGAAAGCACTGGCCCATCAAGAGATAGAGGCGGAATGATGGCATTGACCCGAGAGCCATCTGGCAGTCGGGCATCAACAATTGGTGAAGATTCATCTATGCGGCGGCCAATTCTTGCGACAATTCGATTAATGATATGAAGTAAGTGGCGGTCATCTTTAAAGCGAATAGCCGTTTCAACCAGCTTGCCGTCGCGATCGATCCAGACGCTCTGCGAGCCATTGACCAAAATATCATTCACCATAGGGTCAGACAAAAGTGGCTCCAGTGGCCCCAACCCAAGAGTCTCATAAAGCACCTCTTGCGCTAAATTATCCCGCTCGCTAGTTGAGAGAGGCAACCTCTCTTCGGCGATAAGCAAACGAATAGTGCCTTCGATAGCCTCTTCTAGTGCTTCATTACCATCCAGCTGGGTGAGAACAGAGACGTCGATTGTTTCGATCAAGCGCTCGTGAATCTTAGATTTGAGATCATGATAGAGGTTAACCTCATGATCGTCTTTCGCTTCAGATGCCGAAATTTTGCTGACACGACGGCTCAGTGAAAGCCCAACTTTATTTTCAGGCACAGCTGCAACAGGCTGACTATCTGCAATCGACTCTAGCACAGGAGCTGGCACTGCCGGCAGTGCAGCCGACTTCTGACTTTGGCTTGTTAGTAAGTGGCGCAGCTTAGACATATTGAAGACTCCGTTTCTGAGATGCTAACGCTAAGTCTGCAATTGCCTTAGAATAGGCCGTTCGAGGATACTTTACCAACACAGGCAAGCCCTCTATTGAGGCGTTCTCACAGGCCTCGTAGGCATTAGGTAGACGCAAAAGCGGTACGCCATTTAATTCGTTAGAAAGCTGCTTCTCAATCTCTCTATGCTTTCCGCCAGAGCGGTTGAGCACAGCAACGAGGCGTTCTTTTGCCAAACCCAGATCTTGAAAGACATCAAACCAGCGTCGTGCTGCAGCAAGTGCAGTTACACTTGGCTCTAGCACGAGCACGATACAATCGCAGAGGTCGAGCATCGAAACTAATTCAAGATTGACAGAACGTGGCAAGTCAACAATGCAGGTAGCAGAAAGCTCTTTAAAAATACCGAGCAGTCGACTAACGTCGGCAAGCGAAACCTGCAGTGCCTGACTAGCATCTAGCGGGGGGCTAAAGAGGCAAAACTGCCTTGCTAATCTGCCCGGCTCTAGAACAATATTCTCGGCACAAGCGGCAATAATTTCATCATCAACAGCTGAGCGTAGCGCCAGATCAAGTAATGAGAAACGAGGCCGACAATTCAATAAGCAAGCAACATCTGGCTGTTGCAGGTTCGCATCAAGAAGAGTAACAGGGTTGTTAGTTCCATGTGTAGCGAGAGCGGCGGCCAGATTTATACTGATGGTAGTAGAACCAACTCCTCCCTTGGCACCGAGTACACCTATTACTTTTGCCGATGATTCTTTGTTGCTCGACTTCATTTAATTCACCATAGTGCGAGGCGATAGAGAGGGAGCCATAACCACAGAATGTGGTCGTGTGCTGATGCCAATACCATCTGGCAGGAGCACCCTGGTATTAAATGGCGCCACCGGTGCCGGTATCATTCCAGAGGGTAGCGGCGAGCTATCAGGAACAACAGACTTGGCATTGGCAAAACTGGCGTTGCGCAGAGCTACAGAATAGGGCTCAAGCATAACCGTCAAATACATTGATTGATCAAAGACAACGGGAGCAGCCAGTAGCCTCAATCTAGCAAAACCAACTACTTCGTTCGCCTGGCTCGCTGGCGCAAAATTAGGGTCACTAGCCAGTACCGGAAAAATATAAGAACGTCCCACCTGCAACTTTTGCAGTTGAGTTAACAGTTGCTGTTGCACAGTCGGTGAGGCAAACAGAGTTGAGCCAATATTAAAAGCTGATAGCCGGCTACCTCGCTCTACTAGAGCCGAAGGTATTTCGTTAGCTGAAGAAATGGGCGAGAAGTAAGCCAAATTGGCTAGAAGCTGACTGACAGAGAGATTGCTTGATGCATCGTTATAGTAACTAAAGGAAGAAGAAGAACGACTCAAGTTAACCAAAGCGCCCCGAATATTGGTATTAGAAGAGGGAGCAGTCAGACCGAGAGTTAGCTTGAAAGCAGCAGTTGAAAGTGGCACCTTGGGATCGGACAGAAGACGAAACTGGACATTACTAATTGCCACAGGCAATGTAGCAAAGCCACTAAGATCAAGATCGCGCCCCGAAGCGCTAGCACGGGGCACGGCGGCCCCAATGCGTGATGCCGGCTGAGCAATCACTTCAACAAGTCTATGAGGGTTAGCTAGGCGAGATTCTGCTGGCACGGAGCCACTAAAGGCATAAATCAAAGGCAAAAAGAAAAGCTTAAGGGCATCTCTATCATCTCGCCGGGCCCTAACTTGTAAGAAGTAATCACCACTGTCGGCACCGTTCGGATTATCAACAATGCTGACGTCACTGGCATCAAACGTAACAGAACTCTCAGCGGCAGCCACTCCCTGCAAAGAAGAATCAGGGCCATAAGGGGCTCTGTTCCAAGCGACATTGCCGATAGCACCAGAGGCCTGGCCAATAGTTTGGCGAATATTAGTTTCAGCTTGACTGCGAATATAGCTCTGCTCAGGACTAGTCAAAGTAGCCGAAAAGGCACCAAGAGCAGCCGCTTCTGCAGCAAAGCGCACAGAAGAGGAGGCGTAGGCAGTGCGCATGACATCAACAGAAAAGGCCATAAAAGCTACACCCAGAACTACAATAAAAGCGACGAGAGGCATTACTGCGCCGCATTCACTACGCAAATTCGCAGGTCTATTATTGTGGTGATGTCGACTGGGGAATTTCATATAGATCTCGTTTGCTACCTGAAAAGACTTCCACTACCCACTTTGCGGTCTTACTTATTGGTGATAGTGCAGCATCAATAGATGTCGGAGGAGCAATCGGCACGTCGACAAAAGCCCCAGAAAGTGGCGGAGGTGGCATGGCTGAATGCAAGAGGGAGGAAGCCGAGGAAGACTGGCCGTCAGTACCTGACAAAAACTTCAAAGACTCGCTCTTTTCTAGAGCCTTGGCAGGCAATAAGTCAGATTCGCTATAACCGACGAGATGTGGTAAATCAGCAGATAAGCGGTTGCGTAGTACAAGCTTAATTTTGCCGCTCTCCTCGGCTAGAGCAAGAAGTTCAGCTTGTTCGGCGGTGACAGCCAAAGTGATGCGGCTAGACTCTTGGCCACGTAACGACTGGCTGTGGAGGGCTTCTCTCGGGTAACTAAAAAGCACTGGCACACTCTGGCAGACAGTCTTGCTAAACTTTTTTCCATCAGATGTGCTGGTTACAATTACATCGACTTTGTCACCACTATTGATACTATGATCAACCAAAGCATAATCATCTAATTTGAGCGTCATAGCCCGTTCATGGTTTTCAATTCGTTGGGCAATACCGTCTTTACCGGTAAAGAGACTAGCGCTTACAATTGGCTCGCCTTTACCAATATAAGTGTTAGCCACACGACCTACCAGCAGATTTGTCTTAGTAAACATATCGTCGCTGTAGAATGCATCAGGAACAGTCACATAATGCAAGTCGTGAAAAGCTATGCGAGTGCCAGGAAAAATATCCTGTCCCGCTCCTACGATCTGCACTGTTTTAGCTACTGCTGCATGAGGGGCGAAAGTGCGAGCAGCAGCCGTTAAAACTAGTATCACCACTAGTACCAACAAAATTGGCACCAATTTGAACGATTTGGCACTGGCAGCTTTAGCCGGGACACGTTCTCGCCCTAGCAATGACGAAACCGATGAAATTTCTGAATTTACAGATGGAGCTGAAGACCGCATTGAAACCTCGAACTAGACCTATTAAGTACTACTGTTGGTAAACCTCTGTGAAAGACACTGCTCTCTCAGAGATAGGAAAATTGAGAAACGAAACAGGTGAGCCACCAGCTCCACTGTATACCGAAACAGAATTGCCAAATTCGCTTGCTTCTGTGGCGAAGGCACTACCGACAAAAACAAATGGATACTCAATGCGCACGCCAACAGTCCCAGGTGCTACTTGATCTTCAACACTGCCGTCAGAATCGAAAGGCAATACCTTAACCTTGGCACCGACAGGCAAACTACCAGTAGTGCCCTGCGATAAGAGGTGAGCAGAGCCAAGCTGTTGTGCAACAACCGAATTAGCGTTAACCGCATCACCAGAACTAGAAAAACCGGTCAAGTCCTGGCGCACTTGCGCGTCACCCAGTTGTGGTGTGCGACTGGCTAGCCGAGCCGCTTCCTGGCATGCCATAGCGACAGCTTGCTTCGTATAAAAGACGCGGCCAAAATACATGATAGTGAGCACAATCAATAGCAAGAAAGGAATGGCAAAAGCAAACTCCACCATAGACTGTCCTATTGCTCTATTAATGAACGTACGACGGTAGGAGCCGTACTTGCCCCTACCATCATATGTTTGTCTCTTGGACCTTCTAACTTTCGATACAGTCATCAATTACCCTAAAGTTCAAAGTGCTGCCTCAGCACCCTTCAAACCACATTCATAACCAGGTCTATTGAAGAACCCAAGGAGTGGCGCCAACTTTTATGGTGCGACCAGTGTCTGCTGAAGTCTGACCTTGATAGTTGGTGGCTTGCTCGACGTTTCTAATCATGTCACCAGAAATGTGACCAAGTGAACCAAGAGCAACGACACAAAGGGCGGCGACGCAACCAATGCCTAGGGCATACTCAACCATGCTCTGTCCGCGTTTGCTGCGATTGCTGTTTGACTTGTTTGATTTCATACCAATCTCCAATTCTTGTTGATAAAACTACTAATGGTCCAACAGAGAGTCATCAAATCTGACTGCAAACTGTCGGTGAAAACCTTGCCATTCGCCACTAAAGTGCAACTAATCTGCAATAAATTGCGAACTATTCTCATTAGTGACCATAAAAAGTTATCATTCTCGATAGTCAGTGTCAACAAAACATATCTGAATAAAACATTAAGGAGAAGCCGATCTAGACCTCTCTAATGCTTACCACGAAGTTAGTTAGTTGCCATTGACAAGCAGGTTTCATCCTAAAGGATGAGAGAAATTGATGTGACTGGAAAAGGCTACGATGCAATTCAGAAATCAAGCGCTTGCTCAGTGAAAGCAAAGAATTAAAACTCCCAGCTTTAGAAATCATTCTCAATTAGTTGCTAGTCAAAAAATGCGATTGAATCGGTTGAAAGTATGATCACACTTGACGGAAATCGGCGAACATATATGTATGGAAGAATCTAAGAACAAACTGCTCTCCACTCAGGAAGCAATTGAAACTATCGTCAAAGCAATTCCTCGAGGCGACCACTTAACAGCCCCTGAGGTCTATGAATTAGCAGTCGAACGCGGCTTGAAAGTGAGCTTGTCAACTGTTTACCGCACTCTTAACAAGCTTAAGGCCGATGGCAATGTCATCACGGTAAGCGGTGACCGCGGTCTGCGCTATGAATCTGCTGAAGAAGGGCCGGCTCACGACCACCTAATTTGCTTAGCCTGCGGCACAACCATCGAGTTTTATGATGAACTGATTCGCGGTTTTGGCAAGTCTATGGCCCAGCGCAAAGGTTTCGATCACACAGCCAGTCGCTTTGACATTCTCGGCTATTGTCAAAACTGTCGCTCGAAAGACACCAATCACAAAATTGATCTTGTTCAAGATGGCGTATCGACAGCAATTGAGCACGCAGAAGAGGCTCTTGGGCAAATGCGCCTTGGCTTAGAACAGCTGCGCATGCGCAAGTTCACAAAAGCGGCTCCGCCATTAAAGTCAGCCATTGCCCAGCTTAAACAGACAATTGAAGAGCTTGAATATTCAGCCAATTCGCTGAGCGGCGACTCTAACGGGCACTCTTAACTGTCTCTGCCACTTTTTTTTTATAGAGCCGATCACGCGCTGCAGTTAAATCGTTTTCTGATTCAACAATAACGTCTTCAAAATATTTGAGGCTCACTTTGCGTTTCTTATTTATTTGAGCACGCTTACCAAGCATTTTAGGAAGCAGCAATAACGCTTTAAAGCTGCCCTCCAGCCAAGGCAAAACCTGGCCGCCCCGCACACAGACCACAGCTAAGTAATATGCCTGCCAGAAGGCAATTTGGGGCAAGAACTTGAGCAACAAAGGCATAGGGATATTTTTCACTATGGTGTTCCAATTGTTTTGCGCCGATAGCTTTACCACCAAAGGCGAATAGCCACTACCAGTAGTGCCGCAGCCAAGATGATAAATGCGGGCAGTAGGAATGTAATAGCACTTATAACCTGCACTTTGGGCGCGCAATGCTATATCTACATCTTCTAAGTAAGCGAAATAATCATCGTCGAACAAGCCAATGTCACTAAAGAGCGAACGGCGATAAAGAGCCGCACCACCGCAGGCACCAAGAATATAACGCCCCTGATCAAACAAACCAGTATCTTTTTCGCGATGACCAATACGTCCTGGCAAGCCGCCGCGGCGATAGCCATCACCGACACCGTCTAGCAAAGTATGGTCATCATAAGCAAGCATCTTGCAGCCCAGCGAGCCGCACTCAGGGTGCTCGTGCATACCTTTGACGAGTTCGCTAATAAAATCATCTTCTAATACGGTGTCGTTATTGATCAAGGCAATAAATTCGCCGTTAGACTCGCGAATGCCACGATTAACGGCCACGGCAAACCCGGTGTTTTTTTCATAGAGCGCTAAGCGTACAAATGCATAATTCTCACGGATAAACTCAACAGATCCATCGCGAGAGCCGTTATCTACAACAATAACTTCAACTTGTTTGTAGGTCTGCTTTGCGAGCGAATCGAGTACGCCAGTTAAAAAACGCTTGCCGTTCCAGTTGGGAATTACAACTGAGACCAAGTCTTTAGTAGACTCAGGCGCTAAGGTATCGCTCAAAATTTAATAGCCTTCGATTAATAGTTCAACAGGTAGCTATTTTACTGCTTGTAAGCTCTTCTTGCTACAACCGCCATGTCTATCCAGTTATAATTGAGCGCGACAATCAACAATTGACCTAATATAGAGACATAGTGAGCAATTCGAAAATTCTTATAATCACTTTAGAGCCGATCTCTAAAAAGATGGCCGGCCCGGCCATTCGCGCCGTCGAGCTAGGCAAAGCAATCGCTAGCGAGTTTCCGGTGGTAGTTTTCTCACCAGTTGAAGTCGACGAAATCGAAAGTGAGAGCCCCTCAACCACCTTAAACCTTGGAAACAATTTGCAAGTGATCACTGGCGGTGGCCGCAAGAAACTCACTGAATTAGCCACTGAAGCCAATACAATCTTTTTGCAAGCCAATGTGCTCAAGCCTTTTCCTTTTCTCAGCGAGATGAGCAAGCACCTAATTGTCGACCTCTACGACCCTTACCTATTCAGCGTCTTAGTGCAATACAAAGATGATGCGGTGCAAGCTTCATCAAGCTATCGCTTGATGCATAAAGTTTTAGAAAAGCACATGTTGGCTGCAGATTTAACAGTCTGTGCCTCCGAAAGACAGCGTGACTATTGGATAGGTCGCTTCTGCGCCCTCGGCCGCGTTAACCCTGCCATGTACAACTTTGACCCCAGCCTGCGCAAACTAATTGACGTTGTCCCCTTTGGCCTACCGGCAACAGCTGCGGTAAAGAACGGCCCGGGCTTGCGTGAGCGCCTACCTCAGATTGGCCCTGATGACCCTGTGCTTTTGTGGGGCGGCGGCATCTGGGATTGGTTTGACCCGCTCACGGTGATTGAAGCAGTAAAGCTAGTTGCTAGCGAAATACCTAACATTAGACTGGTCTTTATGGGCACCAAATCGCCCAATCCGAAAGTACCGGTGATGGACATGACCACCAAGGCCATTGAGCTTTCAAGCAAACTTGGCCTCACCGACAAAAACGTATTTTTCTTGACTGGCTGGGTCGACTACGAAGAGCGAGTCAATTATTTACTCGATGCCACCATTGCCGTTTCGTCGCACTTTGACTTGCCAGAGACTCGTTTTTCCTTCCGCACTCGCCTACTCGATTATTTCTGGTGTGGCATACCTATACTCACCACCGGCGGAGACCAACTAGCCGAACTAATCGAAGCTGGAGGGGCAGGCATGGCCATGCCTTATGGCGATAAGAACGCTTGGGCCGAAGCGATCAAACTTTGCCTCAAAGATAGCGAAAGGCTAGCAACCATGAAAGCTAATGCTTTTAAGTTGGGGCAACGCTTCCATTGGCAAGACAACGCCGAGCCGATCAAAAAGTTCTTAAGAAACCCATACCATCTGCCTGCCCATGAAGCAGTAACCATGCCCAATCTCATTGAGAGAGCCCGGGCGGTATATCGAAGAGGCGGCAAAGAATTGATCATTAAGCGATCAACTGAGCTATTAAATGACATACTTAAGTAATGTCGCCTCGAATCACGCACGCCCCTGAACATTTGATCACAGTCTCCTGGCTCTCGCAAGAAGAAAGCCGGGCCCTGAGCGTTATGCGTGATATTGAAAAGTGCTTTGCTAAGGCCCACAAGAAATTGACCTACAGAAGGGTGCACGAAATTCGTGTAGTGCTAAGGCGCTGGTACTCAATCTGGGACATATTGTCTTTGGACCGCTGGCAAGATGAGCAATATGAAAAGCAAATTGGCAGTACCTTCAAAGCTCTCAACAAACAACTTGGCAAGCTGCGAGACATCGATGTCAACATCGTTCATGCCAAAGAGTACTCACTGCCTCAAGAAGTAATCGATGTTTGGATAAAGAGACGCAAAAAACTCACTAAAGAAGTGGCTAAAAAAATCGGCAAGCTGAAGTTACAACGGGCTGTTAGCTCGCTGAAAACCTATATGGGCAGAAAAGCCTACGAACTTGAGAAATATCTAGCTTTTGACGAAAACGAGCTAAAGCTTTCTATAAACGATTCGGCTTACCATCACATGGTGGGCTTCCTTGAAGCCACTGAAAGAGTGGCTCATGAGCAGGCGCGCCTGGCAAATACCGATGAAGAGCTGCATGAACTGCGTCTTTCTGTAAAACGCTGGCGCTACATATTGGCTGAGTTCTTTGGATTAACCAACTTAGAGTTGGTACAGGCGCAGCAGATACTGGGCAAGCATCACGATTTGACCTTATTAAAGGAAGCCCTTGAGGCAGCTGCCAAAGAAATTGGCAGCAAGAGTATTGATGGCTTAGACGAAGCAAGAAGCCGACTGGTACTAGAGCTTACTAGTCTGACTGAAGAAATTAAGCCGTTAAAAGACAACTTGCCTTATGGCCTGCGCCCATCAACTTCGTTTGAAGTCACTTATTGACATATAAACATTTTCAGTTAAGTAATATTGAAAGTAACGCTATTAATCAAGTCATGAACATACAATTTAAATATCTAAATTTCTGGAAAACTCAATGCCAATAAGAAAGAAAGTAACTATTCTCGGTTCCGGCTCTGCTGGTCTTACCGCTGCTATCTATGCTGCTCGTGCCAACCTAGAGCCTCTGGTAATTCAAGGTCTCCAAGCTGGCGGACAGCTGACAATTACTTCTGACGTTGAGAACTTCCCCGGTTTTCCTAATGGCATCCTCGGCCCAGAACTGATGGAAGAGATGCATAAGCAAGCCGAGCGCTTCGGCACCCAGTTTATTTATGACAATGCTGAATCAGTCGATTTGAGCAGCCGGCCATTCAAAATCAAGACGAGTTCTGAAGAAATCATTACTGATGTCTTGATCATCGGCACGGGCGCTTCAGCCAAGTTGCTCGGTCTTGAATCTGAAAGTAAGTTGATGGGGCACGGCGTCTCGGCCTGCGCTACTTGCGACGGCTTCTTCTTCAGAGACAAAACCGTATTTGTTATTGGTGGTGGTGACACTGCCCTTGAAGAAGCGACATTCCTCACCCGTTTTGCTAGTTCTGTCACAGTTGTGCACAGAAGAGAGAGCTTTAGAGCATCGGCGATTATGGCCGACCGCGCTCGCAACAATGACAAAGTACATTTTATTCTCGACTCGGTAGTCGAAGACATTCTCGATGTCAAAGAAGGCCAAGTAACAGCCATTCGCTTGCGTAACATCAAAACCAACGAAGTACAAGAGTTGCCCGCCGACGGTGTTTTCGTCGCTATTGGTCACAAGCCCAATACAGAACTATTTCAAGGTCAAATTGAATTAACCGAAACCGGCTATATCAAAACCAATGGTGTGCAAACATCTATCAAAGGCGTATTCGCCGCTGGTGATGTGCAAGACGAACTATATCGTCAAGCCATCACAGCAGCTGGCACCGGATGTATGGCCGCTCTAGAAGCTCAATGGCTTTTAGAGAATGAAGAAGCTGAAAGCGAAAGTGAAAAAAAAACTCTAGCCAGCAGTAAAGCTTCCTGATTATTCCTGTAACTTACATCCATGACTTTTGCTACTAATCTACCGCTGCAGGTCGACTGCAAGACTATATCTCAGAGCAATCTGAGAGAGAAGCTCTTGAATAATAGTGACATGGGCCAGGCTCTAACCGATTTTGCCCAAAAGCACACAGCTTTTGAACATCCCCTCTTCAAGGCTCTAGAAAGCCGCAAAATCAGCCGTTCTTCGGCAGGAAGACTGCTTAAAAACTACGATGCCCATGCCTCGCACTTACGCAGGCTGCTTCTAAAAGCCGCTACTATCATGCCAGAGTCGGCAGTAGGATTCATTCTCGAGAATGTGCGCAATGAATACGGCAATGGCGTTGATAGTGACCGCCATCAATTGCAGCTGCAAGATGTTGCATTCAGCGCTGGGGTCAGTAAAAGCGATTACAGACGGTACAGTGTCGAATCATCGGTGAAGACTTTCATCAAAAATGTCACTCCACTATACTTTCCGCTCGATCACCACAAAGAGAAGAAGGGCATCTATGCAAAAGCTGCCATCGCCGCTGGTGCCATCACAGCCACCGAGCTAATGGCAGTGGAAGAATTTAAGGCTTTACAGACTGCCTTCAGGCAGTTCGATTTGCAAGACCATATATGGTTTGACCACGTAAGAGTAGAAGAAGAGCATTCGGGCGATTCTATTGCTCTAGCACTATATTTTCTTACTCGCTATCAAAGTTTTGAAGCAGTAGAATTTGGCTTAAACAGTGTACTCGATGCCAACATTCATTTGTACGACGGACTACTTGCGACGCTCACAGACCAATAACTATAATCAGGCGCTAAAGACATGCTAGAAAAGCTTCATATCGCCCTTGTTATGCGTCTTTTCTCTAGCCAGGGTGGGCTAGAGTTGTATGCTCTGAAATTGATAGAAGGACTGCTTAGCAGCGGGCACAAAGTTACTGTGATTTGCGAAGTAGACGAAAGCAACCTGAGCCACGTCAATTTAGATGTGCAAAAATTTGCCGCACCTAAGGTCGGTAGCAGTAAATGGCAGAAGATTGAGCACTATCGAAAAGTAGCTTCAGAGGCCGTAGATAAGGCAGGGCCTTTCGATATAGTTCATTCGCAACATTTTCCATTAGCTAGCAAACAATTAGATGCGGTCACTTATCACAACCATACTGCTGGTCGCTTGTCGCTCGTGGGTTATCCTCTTGAGCGCTTGCTCAACAATTATAAGATGGCCACGGCAAAGGGCTACAAGCTGCGCCACAAATATGATCTTGAGCTTTGCAAAAATGCCGGTGTGCGCATTTTCGTCGCCAATGTCATGAAAGAAGATTTTTACAATACCTACGTCTTAGATTCACAAGCACCATTTGCCATCGCACCTCCCGGAGCCGAGCTGGGAAACAGCCAAGAGAATGAGCCAATAACTTTAGAGCGAGCCCAAGGGCAAGAACCATTTACCTTTCTCTTTGTTGGCAAAGGCATGCGCAAGAAAGGCCTCGATACTCTTTTTAAGGCCTGTTCAATATTGAACAAAAGAAAGCTCGATTTTCGCTTGCTCATTGCGGGTCTTAAAGAAAAACCACTGCAAAAATTAGAACTGACCGCATTAGGTATTCAGAAGAAAGTTGAATTCCTCGGCTATCAAAAAGATATGGCCAGTGTCTTTCGCCGCGGACAGTCGCTAGTTTTGCCATCAAAGATTGAACCATTTGGCATGGCACCAATTCAGGCTATGCAATATGGATTAGTGCCAATTGTCAGCAAGGTATGCGGCGTTAGCGAAGTCTTGAGTGACAATAGCGATGCTTTGATATTGCAGAATCATTTGAGTGCTAATGAATTAGCTGACTTGATGGCCAAACTTATGGGCAACCAAGAGCTCTATAAAAAGCTATCAACACAAGCCCGTCAATCAGCTCAAAAAATTACCTGGCAAAAGACCGTAGAAGCTACTGAAGCTGCCTATCGACAAATAAAGAGGATATCTTGACTAAGAAACAAGACGAGACTAAAAGCGTCACCCTGAATCGTCTGGCCAATGAGACCAGCACCTATTTACAGCAGCACTGTGAAAATCCTGTTGATTGGTATCCTTGGGGCGAAGAGGCTCTCAAACTATCTAAACAAGCCAATAAACCTATTTTGCTTTCTATTGGTTATGCCGCCTGCCACTGGTGCCATGTGATGGCTCATGAATCATTTGAAGATCAAGAAACCGCTGATTTGATGAACGAATTATTCGTCAATATCAAAGTAGATCGCGAAGAGAGAACCGATTTAGACGAAATTTACATGAAGGCAATTCAGCTGATGACCGGCCATGGCGGCTGGCCTATGACAGTCTTCCTCACACCTGACTGCAAGCCTTTTTTTGGTGGCACCTATTTTCCGGTGAACGATCACCACGGTCTTCCTGGTTTCAAAAAAGTTCTTAAGAACGTAGCGGCAGCCTGGCAAACTAGCAACGAGCAAATTTTAGACAGCGCATCTGAACTAGCCAATCACTTAAAAATGATGGAACGTATAAAGTCAGACAAGCCTGAGTCAGAAGAGTTAGGCCTGGCAGCTGTAGCCAATACCAACACTATCAATGCCGCATTAGAAAAAATCGAGCGCAACTTTGACCGTGATTTCGGTGGCTTTGGTGGAGCACCCAAATTTCCTCATTCAATGAGTCTTGATTTAGCCATGCGTGCCTGTGCAAAATCTTCGGCATTTAGCGACAGCCGCAAAGAAGAATGTCTAGATGTCGTGCAAATTACCCTCGATAAGATGGCCTATGGCGGCATTCATGACCAAATTGGTGGTGGCTTCGCTCGCTATTCGGTAGACCGCCATTGGTTAGTACCGCACTTCGAAAAAATGCTTTACGACAATGCCCTACTCGCGAAGACTTATATCGATGGCTATTTACTGACCGGCCGCGAATACTGGCTGAGAGTTTCCGAAGGTATTCTAAGCTTTGTTAGCCGCGAACTAACAACGAAACATGGGGCCTTCTATTCAAGCTTAGATGCCGACTCAGAAGGCGAAGAAGGCAAATTTTATGTCTGGCGCCCCGAGCAAATTATTGCCGTGTTGGGCGAAGAAGAAGGCACCTGGTTCAACGAAGTTTTCGGCGTCAGTGAACGTGGCAACTTTGAACACAAGACCTCAATTTTACATTTGAGCAAGTCTCCCGAAGAACTTTCGCGCAAATTCACCACTCCCCTAGAGAAGCTCTGGCAGCGTATCGACACTGCTGCGGCCAAAGTAATGACAGAGCGTGCCAAGCGCATACGGCCCACCCGCGACGAGAAAGTATTGACGAGCTGGAACAGCCTTATGATTACTGCCTTTGTCGAAGGCTACAAGGCCACTGCAAAACCAGAATATTTGCAATCAGCTTTGCAAGCAGCCAACTTCATTTTGGACAACCTCAAAGTAGATGACCGCCTCATGCGTGTTTGGGGCATGCCTGTTAATGCAGGAGAAGCAGACAGCGGCATTGTGAAATTACAAGGCTGTCTCGATGACTATGCCTACTTCATTGAAGCCATGCTCAACTTGGCCTCAGTAGACGGTGACGAGAAGTGGCTTAGAATAGCAGAGCAACTGACTCAATCAATGATCAAATATTTTAGAGATGAAGACGAAGGTGGTTTCTTCTTTACGGCCAAAGATCATGAAGAGTTAGTGGTGCGGCCACGCAGCCACTACGATGGCTCGGTGCCATCAGGAACTTCAGTAGCGACAGCAGTCTTATTAAGGCTAGCCAACCTAACCGGCAAAGAAGAATATTTAACTTTGGTAGAAGAAGTTTTCAGCCTTTATGGCCCTCACTTTAGTCGCATGCCCGACCAGTTTGCAAACTTGTTGGGCTGCTTAGACATGTATTTGTTCAAGGGTCCAGAAGTGGCTATAGCTCTAGGCGAAGATCACAATACTGAGTTACTCTTCGCCCTCCACCAAAAGTATTATCCAAATAAAGTTGTGGCAGTAACTAAGGGCAAATCAAATATAGATTTTGATTTTCTTAAAGGCAAAGAAGCGATAGACAAAAAAACCACAGTCTACATTTGCCGCAACTTCACTTGCGATAAGCCTCTCAACAACATGACTGAACTGAAAGCTAGAATAGCCAACTGGTAATAGCTCAAGTATTGGTAGTTACTGAGCCAATCTAAGGTGCGAGAAGAGTAAATTGAAATCGCCCAAGCCGATCTCAAAGATTCCGTCATCGACGCCGTCTAGTGCAACTTTGGTGTTGGCGAGACACAAGTCGCCGCGCCCAAAAGGGTCTTTGAGCTTGAGTAAACACCTATCAGGGTTATAAGACAAGACAGCGTAGGCATGGCCAGGATTAAGACCATAGGCTTCGCAATCACCATTCAGTTCGGTGGTGGCAATGCCGAGAAGTTCTGATTGACTGGCTTTGCGCAAAGCAGCATCTTGCTCGCAAACAAACTGTCTCTTTACTTGATCACGATTGAACCAACTACTCAATTGTCTAAGGGTGACGTAGTCTTTGCCAAAACCTGAATCACCACATTCATACGAAAATGCCCTCAGCTCTTTAAGGTGTCTAGCGCTTAGCAGCTGAGCAGCTTGATCATCAGTCGCACCATAGGCAGCGGCAAAACCAGGCAAGCGCGAATCGCTAGTGAAGCGGCCTTCTAATATTATGTGCTTGGCGGCCCGTCTAATTTGACAGAGCAAATCTTGATGCTGATTGCGATACTGACCATAGGCCTTTTCTAGCACTGCTAACCAAATGCCAGCACTCCTGCCACTTCTATCTTTTGTTTTAGCATAGAGAAGACGCTCTTCATCTGTCAGTTTCGAGACGCATACGGTTTCGTTGTTTCCCGGAAAAGTGACGCTATAAGAACCATTTTTATTGCTTTTAATACTATCGTAAAGAGCCTGCCGACCAGCAGCTGTGGCCGTATATGAGGCAACAGTTGCGAGGAAACGGCAGTCATAGACAGCCCCCTGAACAATCACCTCAGGTCGCAGCGAATCTAGGCCATGAACAAATAGCGGCCCTTCTGGATTGCTCGCCAGAGAAGTTTTAATAGAGCGCAGACAAAATGGTGGCACAACGCCTTTTAGCCAAGCAAATATTCGTGGTCCACGCACAGAGATATCTTGGCCCGTGTACTCTACATCATGCAGCATTGAAATAATTGAGCTAAGCACCAGAAGAGTGCAAACGCCAATAAATATTCGTTTTTTATAGGGGCGCAAAAAAACAAAAGAGCTCATCGCCCCATGCAAACTATTTTCCATTAGTAATTTCCTGCCGCTTAGTGGCCTGCTGTTCTATCAGCCACTATTCTGAACAGTTCGCCGGGGAAGCCAAGAGGGTTTCCCCTAGAAAGAAAGGCTCTTAGGGATGGCTTTTAGCGCTTTTATCATCAATTTTGGCCGGCCCTTGATTGTCTTCACCACTAGGCTTGGGCGGCACAATCAAAAACAGATGCACGTGCTTATCGACATCAATATCTAGTTTCTTAGCCGCAGCCAGATAGCGTGCTGCGCTAACCTGATCGCCTAGTTGTGTGGCCAGACCAGATGTAACTTTGAAAGCTTCTGCTGTTGCTCCTCCAGCAGTTTGCTCAAAGTATTGATTCATTAAGGCAATGCCTTTGCGAATACGCCCAGTCTCTAGGCAAGCGCGCGCCCAAAGCAATAAACAATTAGTTGAGTTCTTAATTTTGTAAGCGGTACGAGCAGCTCCGTGAGCCACTTCAAAGCGAAAGGGATAACCAGTGTTGAGGGCTGCCCGCACATAGGGTTCTGTGAAATCGATATCGTTTCGGTCAAACTTACGACCAAGGTCGAACTGACGACAAGCTAGTTCGGCAGACTCTGGCTTATTTTCAGCCAGCATCGCTTTACCCAAGGCAAGATGCAGTTTAGCTTTGGCTGGATAAAGTACAAGAGCACTCTTAGCCAGTTCTCGCACAAAAACCGCATCGCTAATTGTCTCTTGCCCAGACATTGCTATAGCTAAGGCCGCTTTGGCCGACAGAACAATATCAGATGAAAGCTTTTGTTCTTCAGCCTTTCGCAAAGCCGCAGAAAGCAAATTGATAGCCTGAGCATTCATACGCTGACTATCGAGATAAATGCCTTGAGTCATAAGGGCTAGCGGTAAATCTTGCTCTAATTTGAGTGCCCGCTCAGCTTCGATACTACCGCGCTCAGTGTCGACACCACCCTCGGTGGTAAGAAGAAAGGCGAGCAATGCTCTGAGCTTGGCGTCATTTGGCTCTAAACGCAGAGAACTGCGCAGTAAAGCGCTATTAGAAGAATAAGCATGGTCGCGCCAATTGGCCAAGCCAATCAATGTGACAAGCACAAGCGAAAGCACTGCTACCGGCTTAAGAGATAAACCAAATACTTTGCGGCCATCCTTATCTAGCGAACTAGCAAAATACGGCGCTGCTAAGTGAGCAACGACAATAGAAAGTCCAAAGCAAGACAGGTAGAAACGCTCGGTCGAAGCATATTCAGCTTGGGGTACGAGAGCTTGCGGTAGGAGGCCAAAGAGAAATAGATAGAGGCCAAAAATTGCCATAGGCTTGCTGCTAAATTTGAACATTAGCAAAGCAGTGACGACAACTATAGCCATACCTGCTAAGGCGCCAGGATCGCTGTAGCCTGTAGCAATGGCAAAGAGAGGCGCTATTGTAAAACCAAAGGGCAAGACATAAGCGCGCAAGTAATAAGCAAAGAGAACCTTAAACTGGGTAGCAAAATAAATCGATGCAGGCATGAGTGGCAGCCCCAAGCCATTTCCAACCGGTAATGTGCTCTTGAAGAGAAAGAGAAAAGGCATACCGATGGCGGTACCAATTAGAGCAGCAAACTCCCAAGCCCGCTCATAGAGCCAGTCTTTCCAAGAATAGCTGCCAGGCAACGAATCATTAGCCGGCTTCAAAAGTAAGCCGACAACAACCATCGACAGAGGAATAATAATTGACTGAGAAGAAGTGAAAACAGAAAAGGCAATACAAAGGTAAGCAGCCAGATATCCGAGTACTCCACGACCAACTGAATTGGCCATAAAGCCACTCAGGAAGGAATGAAGAGCCAATGACAAGCCGAGAAAAGTGATTAAACTGCCACGACTGAGAATATGGGCTACCGAGTCACTAGCGACTGGATGCACCGCCAGCAGTGCAGAGGCAATAAAGGGAATTAGAAGAGGGTATTTGCTAGCAGCGACAGATTTGCGGCCGGCCAGAAAATAATTAGTTAGCCGGCCCAGCAAAAGAAATGAACTAATGACGCACGCCACATGCAGAAGCACGTTAACAGCATGATAGAGAGCCGGTTCGAAGCCAGATGACTGGAAATCTAAGGCAATGGAAGCTGTGGTTATCGGTGCAGAAAATGGATGGAGAAAACCATCAGCAAATAGTTGAATCCAATAT
>JBBRMD010000075.1:0-28546 GCA_038231015.1 Candidatus Obscuribacterales bacterium | reverse complement strand
TGTAATTATCAACGCCCTTATCAGACTCGCTTTCGCTATGGCTTCGCATATTAACTGCTTAACCAACTACATACGGTAACTCGCCGGCTCATTCTTCAACAGGCACACTGTCACCCTATAAATAGGGCTCCAATTGCTTGTAAGCACACGGTTTCATGTTCTATTTCACTCCCTTTCACGGGTTCTTTTCACCTTTCCCTCGCGGTACTTGTTCACTATCGGTCGTCAGTCAGTATTTAGCCTTACCAGATGGTCCTGGCAGATTCGTACAAGATTTCTCGTGTCCCGTACTACTTGGGATACTCCCAGATGTCGAAAGTTTTCGTCTACCGGACTGTCACCGTCTTTGGTAGCCCTTTCCAGAGCTCTTCAACTAACTTTCTTCAATTCTTTATAGAGTCCCGCAACCCCAATAAGACTTACGTCCTACTGGTTTGGGCTGTTCCCCGTTCACTCGCCGCTACTTAGGGAATCACTGTTTTGTTTTATTTTCCTCTCGGTACTAAGATGTTTCAGTTCCCGAGCTTACCTCGTCACACCCTATGTATTCAGATGTGCGTCGCTGACATTACTCAGCGGGGTTGCCCCATTCGGAGACCCACGGATCTTAGTCTATAACGACTCCCCGTGGAATTTCGCAGTTTATTGCGTCCTTCATCGGCTGCTGACGCCAAGGTATCCACCGTGCGCTCTTAGTAGCTTAACCAACGTCTAGAAGATCTTGTGTTTATGATAACAAGCTTGCTTGGCGTGCGTCTTCTAGACTGCTGCTGCATGTGATTGCTCACACACAACTACTTGGTGGAATACGGACCTCAATATGTAGTTTTCAGGGTACGGAATCGGAATTAGAAGCCTCGCGACCGGCTGTCGGACTTGGTGTCCGACTGAGTGGATAACTATATCACACCAATCGGACTTTTGAAGAGTGTTTTGTTTAGAACAAACTCACTCTTCGGAATCGGCCGCTAGAGCGCTTCTTAGGCACTTAGCTTCGTTTCGAGAAGCATAACACATCGATTCGATGGTTGTCTTCTCTCCGTATCAGCTTTGGTTACTTTCGTTACCATCACTAATTCTTCGAGACGCTTACTCGCTTACATCATACAACTGATGTTCGTTTTCTGCGGTGCTGTTCACTTTTTTTCAATCTTTTAAAAGACTGATGAACAGCTGATTTCTGGAGGCTAGCGGAGTCGAACCGCTGACCTTCTCCGTGCAAAGGAGACGCTCTACCAACTGAGCCAAGCCCCCGGGCTTTTGCAAACTGCTTTTGGTGTCAAACGATTTTTGACGTTCCATTTGGTGTGGAACAAATCGCGTAACAAGCAGCTCGCTTGAGCATCTTTCCGCTCTGCGATGTCTCTGAATCTCATACTATCAAGAACGAGATTGGTGAGACGGCTTTGTTGCAGAAAGTGTTACTTACTGGGCCATCCTGGACTCGAACCAGGGACCTCACCCTTATCAGGGGTGCGCTCTAGCCACCTGAGCTAATAGCCCGCAGCCAAAAAAGAATACCATTGGTGCCTGCACTTGTCCCAACCTCCTCGTAGTTGTTTCAAGGATCTTCACAATGCGAAGCGAAACACAGTCAGTTAGCATGTCTTGCAACTTCACCATGTTGTACATTTATCACTCTCTTACTACTGTTCCCCTTGCCAATCGATTTTTATCAGGCGCCCTCAACTTTTCCTCAATTAATGACAACTATGTCATCGAGCAAGCAACCGAGAATTTCAATAGCAATATAGACTTGGCATCTCACAGATCTCTAGCCAACCTACTTGCGCTCCTACTTATATATAGATGCAAATCGCGATGCACAGACGAGACCAAATAAATGGAAATTGAAATCGACCCGCAAGCAGAGACAGTAATCTTTCGCGGCCAGGGAAAATCAGAGCACCACTACCGCCGCGGTGACATCATCGGCGAGTCTTATCAATTAATTGACTTGATCGGTCAAGGCGGCATGGGCGTTGTCTATCGCGTCAAGCACCTAATTCTCGGTAAGCAATATGCCTTAAAGCTCCTGGCGCCCAATCAAATCAACAATCAGAGCTGGCGCCGTTTCGAGCTAGAGGGGCGCTCTCTAGCGAAGCTCAAGCACAACAATATAGTTGCCATCTACAACATGGGTATCGACAAAGGCTGTCCGTACTTTGTTATGGATTGGCTAGAAGGAGTATCGCTCGCCGATCAAATAAAAGGTTATGGCCCGCTTGCAAATACCAAGCGGCACCACTAGTCAAGCGCTAACTGCCAGTGGAGAAATCTTCGGCAGTCCTTATTACATGAGTCCAGAGCAGACCACGGGCGAAGAGATGGATGCGCGCAGCGACATTTATTCGCTTGGCTGCTCGCTCTTTGAAACTCTCACTGGCCGCGTTCCTTTTGCTGGGCCCACAGCAATACAAACTTTGATGATGCATCAAGATGCTGACTCACCGGCCCCTTCAAGCCTATTGAAAAGTAGAAGTGCTGGCCCAACTAGCTTTGACGCTTTCGATTTAGTAGTGGCACGCTGCTTGCAAAAAGAAGCGAAGCAACGCTATCAATCGGCTGAGCAGCTAGCGGTAGATTTGCAGCGCATTATAGACGGCAAGCCAATAGGCAACGCTGCACGAATTTCAGATCTGAGCCATGAGCTGCGCACAAACGCTTTTATGCGTGACGACAGCAACCATGAAGACAGAGAGCTTGTAGATGATGACATCCAAGCCTCGAAGGAAGGCTCTCAATCACCGTTTATCAAACACGGTAAGTTAGCTGTGCCCCTGCTGTCTCTAGCCTCAGTCGCTCTGGCCGCCAGTGCTTTTCTTGCCATGAACGGCGAGATGAAGCGACCAGTGAAACCCATTATTTTGAGGGACGTTACAGCAGTGGGCATAGGCATTAGTGACGATGTAGCGCTCAAAATGAATGAGAATCTCAAAAAGAAAGAGAGCGAAATTAAAGCTATGAATCTTGCTCCACCTCAAGATTTGCTGACAGAAGACAACGAATTCGCCTCAACCGGCGACGCCCAGCAAAGAATGATTGACGATATAAATGCTCTTCTGAACAAGTTTCCAAGGTTTTCGCAAGGTGTCAAAACTATTGGCGGCCACGCTATGCGTTGCTTCAAATTTCCTAGAGAGTTTTCGATCGGTCGCATTAAGGCCGCCTCAGAAAAGCACATCGAAGCGCAAGGCGAACTGAAATTTCCAGCTGAGCAAAGCATAAGCCTGCACCTTGGTTCAAAAGTTTCTGACTACCCCAAGCTAGTAGACAAGTTTGCACCAGAAGATATTGCAAGCATTCGGCTAGAAAATCATAGCTCGGTAGGGAAAGTGACTGAGCGCTTAAAAAGATGGACGCGCCTTACTGCTCTAACCATAGATGGTGGCAATATCAAAGATTCTGATCTTGCTAGTTTTGACAAAATCAAAAATCTCGATTTTCTTTGGCTTAAAAGACTTAGATTCGACTACAAGAAGTTCGTGGTCCTCGACTGCCTAAATCGTATAGAAGACATGCAGTTAGAAGACTGCCCCCAAGTCAATGACATTCTAATGAATCTGCATCCTATGCCAAAGCTCGCGGTCCTAAGCTTAGAAGGGCGAGGTAATGACTGGATTGAACCAGCAGCCATTCTTGCCATTAGCAGACATGCGAACTTGAAGACTCTCAGCCTAAAAACCAAAAGAAATGAAATCGATACCTTTGCACCACTTGAAGGCGCAGCAAATACTGATGCCGACCAAGCCGCGCAAGATCCAATATTCACCTGTCGCCATGAACTAGCCAAACTCAAAGGCGTCAGCAATATTCGAGTTGAAAAACCAACCTGGACTAAAGAGATGAAGCTTGAGTTTGGGCGCGTGCTCCCGGCAGCCCGCGGTAACTCCTGGGCAAAAGAACTCGACTTTACAAAAGCAGAGCCGCTTGCCAATCGCAGATAAAGAGTGGTGCCTTGTCTCGGCTAATATTGGCGAAGAGTTGACAATGCCTAATCACAGCAGGAAAGCTAAACACATTGTTAAATGGCGCCAATCTACAATGATCGGTTAGTATAAAGGACTCTTATCTAATTACAGGTGAGCAATGAACGTCTCTTCCAAAATTACTCAAAAGCTAGCAGCTCTGCTAATTTTGACGGCGGGCGTATACATGTCGTCTGAATTTGCCGATGGCAAGTTTGTCCGTGCTGCTTCAGAAAACAGCACTACAGCGACAGTCGGCAAGTCTGCACCTGATTTCACTTTGACTGACACCACCGGCAAGAAACAAACTCTTTCTTCTTATAAAGGTAAGCTCGTTGTGCTCGAATGGCTCAACCACGGCTGTCCTTTCGTCAAGAAGCACTATAACTCTGGCAACATGCAAGCTTTGCAAAAAGAGTACACAGGCAAAGATGTCATCTGGCTTTCAATCGTGAGCTCTGCTGAAGGCAAACAAGGCTTCCAAACAAACGCTGAGCACAATGCCGCTATGAAGGCTGCTGGTGCTGCACCAACAGCGATCCTAATTGATTCTGACGGTAAAGTCGGCCACCTATATGGTGCAAAGACCACACCGCACATGTTTGTAATCAACAAGAAAGGCGATTTGGCTTACGCTGGCGCTATTGATGACAAAAATGGTACTGATGTTGAAGAAGTAAAATCGGCGAAGAACTATGTTCGCGCTGCTCTTGACTCTCTATTGAAGAACAAAGAACCTAAAGTTGCTTCGAGCCAGTCTTACGGCTGCTCTGTTAAATACGCTCAATAGCCAATAACGGCAGAGAATGAAACAAACAATCGTTGAACCCAGCAAGTCATTGAGCTGGGTCTTCATTGTTTGTTTTTGCATTGCTAATCTCTATTTCGGCTTTATCTGTGGTCAGATTGCACTGACAGATCCAGATACTTGCTGGTTAGTTGCCCTCGGTCAGGAGATTACCAAGAGGGGAAATATTCCTTCTGTAGATCCTTTCTCATGGACACTTACCTCGCAACTGTCTGACAATCAGCCTTACATTGCTTATCAATGGCTCAGTGCCATAATATTTGCCACCACTTTTAAAATTGGCGGCGCCACTGCCCTTCTTTACTTCACCGCACTTTCAATCATTACCAGCTTTGTGGTCGTGCCCCTGGCTGCTAGCAAAATTTTGCGAATATCACCACTATTTGTGGCTTCAGCAGCCTGCATCGGCATATCGGCCGGTAGTTTTCACTTTCCATGTCGTCCAGAAATTTTTTCGTATCTGCTTCTAGCGCTTCTGATTGCCGCCACCGTAAAACTATCTGAAAGCAAGGGCAAGCTGCCTTTCTTTGCCTATGGCATTTTTTCAGCTCTCTTCTTTGCCCTCTGGGCAAATCTGCACACTGGCTTCGTAATCGGCTTAGCAGTTTTGGCAGTGACCTCCCTTTTCATTCCACGGGTGCCACTTCTGGCATCTTTGCTCGGCGGCCTAGCAGGCAGCCTTGTTACGCCATATGCAGCAAAACTCTGGCAATATTTGCCACATCTATTTTTCTCGCAAGCAAATAAATACAACCAAGAACTATTTCCCCTCACATCTTTTGAACTGCTTTCATTCGACTTTCTCGCCTTTGACATGCTTGGAATAGCCATAATCGTCGGCTTTGCTACTGACATTGTTATTCAGATCAAACAAAAAAAAGAGCAAAAGAAATTTTCGCAAGAAACTTTCAATCATCTGCCTTGGTTGCTATTAGCCGCGGCTGGCTGGGTTATCGCCTTAGAAAGCCGACGAATGGTGCCATTTGCCGCTCTGCTTGCCATGGGCTTTGTCTATCAATTTTTGATTACTCACAGACAGAAATTGGGCTTTTTCGATTGGCCTTCTATTAAGACTAAGTACTTATTGATTCCTCTCTTACTAGCGACCTTCGGTGTACACACGGCCATTTCTATCTTTCACGCCGCTTTGCCAAATAGTACCTTTGGCTTCATCGTGCCAACCAATGCTCTTGCGGTAATAGAAGAGGCCAAGCCCAAGGGGCGCCTTCTCAACGATCCGCAATATGGTGACCTACTGGTTTTAGCAAGCGGTGAAAAGGCTCAAGTTTTCATTGATACGCGCTTTGATGTATACGGCGACAAAATCACTTTAGATTTCTGGAATATGGCAAATTGTCGTGGGCCCTGGCAAAAACTATTAGAGCAGTATCAAATTGATTGGGTGTTCTTTCCTTCACGAGCCCCACTAGTCAACCGACTGGCAAAAGATTCAGGCTGGAAGACACTTTTCAAAGATGACGACGCTACCATTCTGATCAAACGCTAATCAATCAATTTATAGGTAAGTTGAATAAGTTGAATAATTTGGACAGTCAAGAAACAGCAAAACATAAAGAGCAAAAAGCCGGCCTCAATGAGCGCTTTCAGTGGCTCTATTGCGCACTCGTCTATGGTCTAGCATTGGCTGCAATATTTGCCGAGAAAATATTTCAAGGGGTGATATTTGCCGCAGAAGATGGTCGCGTACAAAACTATCCAGCTTTCGCTTCACCTGGTTTCTTCTGGACACCGCTTTTACTCACCGGATTTCCAGTATTAGCCGATCCGCAGACATGCATGTTTTATCCGCTCTGTTTTATTTCGAAGCACTTGCTAGCTGGCTACCAAGGTTGGAACTTATATCTTCTCAGTGCGTACTTTCTCAGTGCCATGTTTGCCGCTCTTTTTGCTTTTCGCCTCACAAAATCACACTTGGCGGCTATGGTCGCCGGACTAGTCTATGGTTTTGGGGGCTATCTGATTTCGGAACTGCGTCATGTTCAGATTATTCAAACAGCGGTGTGGTTGCCCTTGCTTCTTTATTTTGTCGAATCACTTAAGCAACGCAGTAAGTGGACCATCTTGCAGGTAGTTCTAATGGCGGCCGCCAGTGCTCTCACTATTCTCGCTGGCCATCCCCAAACCGCTACTTATATATTTGCGGCCACAGGAGTTTATGCAGCCTTTGCTATTTTTAGCAGCGAAGAAAACAGCAAAAGCAGAAAATTCAAACAAACTCTCATTGTCACCAGCTTGACTACGGCCGCTATCATTTCTGGCGCGGCCTTAGCGGCCGTGCAGCTATTGCCCTCGTATGAACTGTCGCAAGAAAGTGTCAGATCTACTTTTGGCTACAAAGACTTTTTAGTGGGCCAACTCGAACCAATGCAGATACTCGGTTTTGGCATGCCTTATATGCTCGGCGGTCAGTTCGGAAGCCTAGATGGAATGCCATTTTCAGAACAAGGCCCGCCACCAGGATTACTATTCTTTGGTTACGCCCCTCTCATACTGGCAATTTTCGCTGCGCTGAAATTGAGAGCCCAGCCGGTGGTGCCATATCTGATTGTCACCTGCATTCTCTCGGCGCTCTTTGCCTTGGGTGGTAATACTCCCTTGGGGCCACTTTTTCACACCATTCCTGTAATGGGTTCTTTTCGTGGGCTCTATCGCATACTTCTGCTGCCAACACTTGCTATTAGTATTCTCGCGGCTCTAGGCATTGCCAAAATGGAAGGCGATAAAATTGCTAGCGATAAAATGCAAGGCGATAAAATACACGGCGAAGCACCAACAAGCAATTTATCATTCAAGCAAGAAGCGCTCACCAATTGGCAAAAGCTAGGTAAGTGGAAGCATATTGCCTTGTGTTTATATGTGCTAATCAGTGCTCTAGTGCCAACATTTTTATTCGGCACCCTACCAATCATCTTGTTTAAATCGAGACCAGAGATTCTGTGGCGCAAAGGTTTACTGCTAGTCAGCATCTTTGCTGTCATTGCTTCATACGCAGTGAACTCGCAGTGGTTTAAAGCATCAGTTAATTTTGCTCAGTTCAACCCACCGAGCGATTGCGCCCAACTGCAAGACCAGCTGAAAGAGAAGAACCAACGCATTTTCAGCCTACGCGGTCTAGAAGGAGAAGCGGGAGAATATCCACCTAACTTAAGTAGACTATGGGCCGTAAGCAATGCATCTGGTTATGAACCTTTGATGCCACGCCGTTACATGCAACTCTTGGGCATAGCTGAAGGTGGTTTTTTACAACCACCGTGGCGCATCAAAGCGCAAGATCGCTCATTTGATATTTGCGCTGTTCGCTTTTTACTGGCACCAGCAGACGCCTTTGGCGGCCGCGCTTTCGTTGACGATGCCTGGCAATATTGGAAGCTAGTTAGCCAAAGTGGTGGTGTTCTTCGTTATGAAAATAGCAGAGCCCGACCACGCTTTTACTTAGTGCCTGAGCATAGAGACGTTAGTGCTCAGCAGGCACTGGTTGCCATTAAAACTAGCGCACTTCCTAATGGCGAATTATTTGATCCTGAAACGATGGTGCTACTCGAAAGCCAAACCAAATCTGAAAGCCAAACCAAAATAGAAAGCGAAACTAGAGCCGAGAGCGAGAAAGCACCTAGTAAAAATTCTGAAACTAAATTGGATAGCATCAGTGCAGTAACTGTAGAGGCACTGGCAGACGAAAAAATTGAACTTGCTACTGAAGCAGATTTTAGCGGCTATTTGGTGGCAGCAGACCAGTACTATCCTGGCTGGCAAGCCACATTAGACGGCCAGAAAGTGCCCATATGCAGAGCTAACTATGTGCAGCGAGCAGTTAAACTAACTGCAGGCAAACACAAAGTAGTATTTTCATACCAACCAGAATCTTATCGACTGGGCGCGCTAATCAGCAGCATAGCATTAGCCATACTGGCTCTAGCAGCAATTATCGGAACAGCAATAGCATTTAAGAAAAACTAGCTTTGACCCATGGCCGGATCAACAGCTACTTTGTAATCAACACCATCTAAGCCGAAACCGAAGAGTTTAAGAAACTCAGAGCTGTAGCTGTTGTAGTCAGAAATTTGCTTCAAATTTTCAGTTGTGACTTGTGGCCAAAGCTCATCGACTTTAGCTTGAACGTCAGCGTCCATCTCTTTATCATCAATTCTGATTCGACCAGCAGCATCAAGATTTGGTTTAGCACCATTGTAGAGATTGCTGGCAAATAGTCGATAAATTTGTTCGATGCAACCTTCGTGAGTGTTCTTTTCTTTCATTACTTTGTAGAGCAGTGAAATATAAAGTGGTACCACCGGAATGGCTGAACTTGCTTGAGTAACAAGAGCTTTATTGATTGAGACATAAGCCTTACCGCCAGTGGCTGCCAATTGTTCGTTCAGATTTTTAGCAGTGGCTTCAACATCTAGTTTAGCGATGCCAATTGATCCATCACGATAAATTGGCCAGGTTACAGCTGGTCCGATGTAAGAGTAAGCAACAGTAATGGCACCATCTGCCAAAACTTTGGCTTCACGCAAGGCGTCCATCCACATTTGCCAATCTTCACCACCCATAACTTGTTTGGTGTCGGCAATTTCTTGCTCGTTGGCTGGTTCAATTGTGATGTCTTTTACTAGATCTTTATCTGTATTGAGAGTCTTGGCCGTGAAGGTCTGACCAACCGGTTTAATTACAGATTTAAAAAGAGTGCCTGATTTTGGATGCATGCGTTGCGGTGAAGCAAGACTGTAAACAACCATGTCGACTTGGCCAAGATCCTTCTTGATTACTTCGATGGTTTTTTCTTTGATGGCATCGGAAAAAGCGTCGCCATTAATACTGTGGCTGTAAAGACCGGCCTCTTTGGCTTTGCGGTCGAAAGCGAGGGTGTTATACCAACCAGCAGTGGCAGTTTTGCCGTTCTCTGAAGGCTTCTCATAGAAGACGCCTATAGTAGCGGCCCCGCCGCCGAAAGCAGCGCTGATGCGCGATGCTAGGCCGTAGCCAGTAGAAGCACCAATGACAAGTACCTTTTTAGGAGCGGCGCCGATTGGCCCTTGTTTTTTGACATAGTCGATTTGTTCTTGCACATGAGCTTCACAACCCACAGGATGGGCTGTAATACAGATAAAGCCGCGAATGCGCGGTTCGATCACCACAAGATTATCCGTAGATGTCATGCTCATCACCAATTCTCCATATAACAAGAAGCAGATCTTCGCCTGTGGCCATGCTTGCTGTCAACTGTAACTAGCAGCAACATTGAGATTGAACCACCGTTTAAAGTGTTAAAGTATTACCTGTAGACCAGTTTCTAACCACTCTTAGCAGATAGCGAGGTGCACAACATGCATCTAGACGTGGTCCTCTTGTCGCGCCTACAATTTGCGCTGACTCTAATGTTCCACTATATATTTCCGCCGCTGACCATTGGTCTTGGCTTATTGATGGTCATTGTAGAGTGGCTCTGGCTAAAGAGCCGAGACCCTTTCTACAAGTCGATGGCACTCTTCTGGACCAAACTTTTTGCTATTAACTTTGCCATGGGCGTTGCTACTGGCCTAGTAATGGAATTTCAATTTGGTACGAACTGGGCAATTTATTCGCGCTTTGTTGGTGACATATTTGGCTCAGCCTTAGCTTCAGAAGCCATTTTTGCTTTCTTCTTAGAATCAGGCTTTCTAGCTGTACTTGTTTTCGGTTGGGATAAAGTCAGCCCCAAAATGCATTTCTTCTCGACTTGCATGGTGGCACTTGGCTCACTTTTCTCATCTGTGTGGATCACCATCGCTAATTCGTGGCAGCAAACCCCGGCGGGTTATCACATAGTCAAATCGGCCACTGGCTTCTGGAGAGCGGAAGTAACTGACTTTTGGGCTATGTGTTTCAATCCTTCTATGGTGCATCGCATGTTGCACGTTTGGTTAGGGTGTTTCATTCTTGGTGCTTTCTTTGCTTTGAGCATTGGCGCCTTTTATATACTAAAAAACAAACATACTGCGTTTGCTAAAAAAACTGTCGAAATTTCGCTCATCTATGCCGCCATTAGCAGCCTAGCGATGCTTGGCTCTGGCCACTTTCAGGCCGATGCCGTCGCTGACAATCAGCCAGCAAAGTTGGCAGCATTTGAAGGGCATTTCGAAACCGGCAGTGGTGGCACACCACTTTATGCCTTCGGTTGGCCCGATGAAAAAGAAAAGAAAGTCAAGTTTGGCTTAGCAGTTCCCGGCATGCTGAGCATGCTCGTGCATGGCAATTTCACGCAGCCTGTTACTGGTCTCGATAAATTCCCTGAAGAAGATCGGCCACCGGTATTCATTCCATTTCAGACTTATCACTTAATGATAGCTCTCGGTATGGCCTTTATTGGTCTATCGCTTTTAGGCATCCTCTTACTAAAACTCAATTTGCTTTTTCAGCAACGTTGGCTCATGTGGCTCTATGTCATTGCCGTGTTGGGAGCTTATGCGGCCAATGAAGCCGGCTGGATTGCCGCGGAAGTAGGCAGACAGCCTTGGGTCGTCTATGGACTCTTACGCACGAAAGACGGTGTCTCGCACGCTATTACAGGCGAGCAAGTGCTGGGCTCAATGATTATGTTCGGCATTCTGTATAGCTTTCTCTTCGTTGTTTGGGTGATGGTGATGAATACCCGCATTCAAGCAGGACCACCGGTGGTAGAAGATATCGTCAAAGAAGACCAAAAACTTTCCCCTGGTAGCAAGAAAGGAATTAGCCAGTTCATGGCGACAGTTGGCAAGCTTCTGCAACGCGGGCCAGCCTCACTTTCTGAAACATGGAGAGGGCCGCACTCAACTAAATCTGTGGTGGAAGAGAAGAGAGAAACGACTGACCATCCAGAATCGCAAAACTCGCAAGAGCAGTCAGAATCAACGGAGAAACCCTAGTGGACTACTCTGTAAACTTCATCTGGTTCATTCTTTTGGGCATATTGCTCACCGGATACGGCATTCTTGACGGTTTTGATTTAGGCGTTGGCATCTTGCACCCGATTGCCAAAACTGATGAAGAACGCCGCTTAATAATCAACTCAATCGGTCCACTCTGGGACGGCAACGAAGTCTGGTTAGTAACATTTGCCGGGGCGCTTTTTGCCGCTTTTCCCGATGTTTACGCTCTCGCTTTTTCTAGCTTTTACACCAATCTTATGATTATTCTCTGCGCCCTGATCTTTCGAGCAGTATCAATCGAATTTCGCAGCAAGCACCCCGCCAAGATTTGGCGGCAATTCTGGGATGCTTGTTTCTTTCTTTCGAGCCTCAGCGCTTCTTTCTTGTTCGGCTACATTGTTGGACAGCTCTTCTTAGGCTTGCCCATTGACGCCCAACTTGAATTGCATAGAGAAAAAATGTCTGTGCTTGAGTTTTATCCTGTCATTACAGGCTGTTTGGCAGTTGCCACTTGTGCCATGCACGGTTCAATCTTTCTCTATCTTAAAACCGAAGGCGAGTTGCAAGAGCGCATCCATAACTATATTTGGCATACCTACGGCCTTTTTGTTGTGGTCTATATGCTCACCACTATTTTTACCCTCACTCAGATTCCTTCAGCGACGGCCAATCTCAAGCATTACCCATGGCTGTGGTTAGTTGTGCTGGTCAATATTCTGGCGATTGGCAACATTCCCCGCACTATTTTCCTCAAGCAACCTGGCTATGCCTTCCTTTCTTCTATTGCCACAATCGGAGCCTTAGCGGCTCTGTTTGGCATTGCAATTTTCCCTAACCTGATTGTCTCTAGCATCGACCCAAGCCTCAGTTTGAGCATTTACAACGCCTCGTCTTCGCAAGGCACTCTCAAGACCATGTTGCTCATCGCTGTGCTTGGCCTGCCCTTTGTTCTCAGCTACACAGTGATTGTCTATTGGGTCTTCCATGGCAAAGTAGCTCTGGGTAAATTCAGCTATTAGGCTAGAGTTTTTTCACTTAGCATATTTTCAGTTAGAGAAATCTTTCACGGCTTTTTCACAGGGCTTGCCTTATCTTCAAATGAGAGCGGCAGGCAAGGGAGAGAAACGATGGAGCAAGCACATTTAGTAGAAGAGCTAGACCAGGCAATTGCCGAAGAACTCAAGCTCAGCTTCCAGAAGCTACGTCGAGCCGCCAATTTTGACAAAGACCTTAAGAAAACCATCGATTCAACTTGGCAAAACTACCAAAACGCAGTGCCTAAATCGTAATTTCTGAATGTGAGTTTAAGGCTCAATCAATATTCATTCCCACCAAAATTGCCAAAGGTCACAGCCTTGTATTTCACTGGCTAGACGACCAACCGACCCCAAAGATTGTAGAACAGCATCTGGGCAATAGCGAAACTGTTCAATCGCAAGCTGCGCCGCTTGCTCGCTAGAACAGACAGGCTTTGCCACATGAACATAGATTGAGTCAGGACCAAGCCCCAAGATTTGCGGCTTAGCGCCGTAGACGGTCGCCCAGCGCTGCAGCAAAGCTAGGTGCACATGAGCCGGCGGCATATCGTTCACGCCACCAAGATGAAAGAAAGCCGGGACCAAATCGGTTTCAACCACAGGTACCAGCATCAGGTGCTGCACACTGTCTATTAGTTGCTGCGAGCGTGTGGCGGCTATTTGGTGTCGAGCAGGCGGTTCGCTGCGCGATTCAATAGCAGCATCCTGGCGCACGTCTAACCAGG
The DNA here is from genome assembly GCA_038231015.1 of Candidatus Obscuribacterales bacterium. Taxonomy (GTDB): domain Bacteria; phylum Cyanobacteriota; class Vampirovibrionia; order Obscuribacterales; family Obscuribacteraceae. The sequence goes on along the minus strand of JBBRMD010000075.1, from coordinate 15,097 downwards.
CTTCTAAATCGATCTCAGAAGCAGCTTGCAGGTAATCTTTAACCGTCGGCACTTTGTGCTGAGAGCGGAGCTTAGCGAGCAGCGGAACCAACTCTATGCACTCCAGCTGATCTAAGCGCAAAGCCGCTTGCTCAAAGGCGTCAGTAGATAGGCTGCAATCGTTGCCGGCAAGAAAGCGCATGACTGATGCGTATCCAGGAATTAAAGGCTCTGCTGGAGCATTAGCGCTAGCTTGATCACCCGAAGTCTGGCCGCTAGACGGATGATTTAAAACGAGCGCAGCAGCATCGTCAGCCTTGCGGGCAATGCTCTCTAAGGCCTCCCGAAGTTTTTGCCGCAGAATCATTTCTTGGCCAAACGGTAAGCTATTGGTTGGTGAGGTGCCTTGTAACGTGGTTTGTGACTGAGGCGGAGCAAAAATATGGTCAGAATCGAAATCACAATCTAAACGCGGATTCTGCCAGAAGTCTTGCGAGAAATCTTGGTAAAACTCTTGAGCTTGCTCCAGGCTGGTGCTGAGAAACTGCAGACGCTCTAGTTCGCTGACGAAAACAGCTGTATAACCAAGATTAGCCAAGATCTGATTGAGCTTATGCCACTCAGCAATCTTCATGTCTTTATATTTCCGGAACACAAAAAGACCCTTAAACCCAGCAATGGGAAGCGCCTTAAGGTCATCAAAGCCGATTTGCGCAGCTCCAATCACTTGCTTTAGCGTGCCTAAATCAATTACAGACTGGACCAATTTTGACTTACCTCAACGTCGCAAGCATACAATCGTAGATATGCCGCACTGAGAATTTGCAGTACCGAAAAAGTAGATTAGAAGCGCAAGAATCAAAGTTCTTTTGGGCAAATACTTATTAACTGTTTCAATTGCCAAAGCTTAGTGCCTGCAAATTAAGCAACTTGCGGTAGAAAGCTCACAATCTAAAGAAGGGCCGATTGTGGAAAACTTCAGTGTGCTATTGGTTGATGATAATGCTGACTTGCGAAAGTTAGTGTCAAAAATTCTTACAGCGCTCTGCCAATGGCGGGTAGACACTGCCGACTCTGGCATAGAAGCACTCTCCTATCTTCAAGAGCACCGGCCCGATCTTATATTAATGGATGTTTCAATGCCGCAAATGGACGGCCTTACAGCCATTGGCGAAATCAAAAAAGTGAAAAACTGCCGCGCCATCCCAATCATCTTAATTACTGCCCGAGTGCAAAATCATGAGATGAACCAATATAGATCTCTGCCTATCGCTGGCGTTATTTCAAAACCTTTTGACCCGATGAAGCTACCGGGTCAAATCAAGAAACTAATAGAACAGTGGTCTCCCAGCGGCGAAAATCAGCGAGTAGCCATCAGTGAGTGACCAATCAAATAAACATTCAAATACAAATGCGCTGGCTTTAGATTTTCTCGAAGATGCCCCCATACCTTTGTTGCAAACTGACGATAAAGGCATCATCAAGCGCGCCAATCAAGCAGCCCTGGTCTTACTGCAAAGAGACAATGCAACTATTTTAGGGCAAAATATAGCCCAATTTTTCGCCCGCACCGCTCAGTCTGAACAAGCTCTCGCTCTCTTGCAAGCAGACAGTATCCTCAAAGAATTTGCCGCGGTATTTAAAACAAGTGACAGCAGTTTGCGCTATGTGATTATCGATGGCAACTCTTCAATTTCTTCGTCACTCTCTACTGCTGCAGGCGGAGAAAATCAGGCAAGCGACAAGCAATTCAATTTTTTCGTCAGGGATATTACCGAAAGTTGGCTCAAGCAAAGTCAGTCGAATGCTCAGTTTGATATTACCAAAGTACTAATTGGTTCGACGGCCATTGTTGATGCCTTAGAGCAAATCTGCTCTACCCTTTGCACTCTATTGAAATTTGATATTGGCATAGTTTGGCGCATCGATGAACGAGCCAATCGAATGGCGCGTTTGGTTCACAAAGTAATCGGTGAGACATCTAAGCACGAATATCTAATTGCACGCTCTGTCAATGTTCCTCTTTCGGTAGCGGCAGGCTTCCCCGCCTCGATTTGGTTTAACGGCAAAGGTAGAGTCTATACAGACATGGAGCAATACGAAACTTGCTTCAATGAACCAGCTTCACGCATGACTAAAAGCTATCCAGCGGTGGCAGCCTTTCCTATCTGCATCGGAAACCGCATTTGGGGAGTGATCAGCCTTCTTTCGACAAGCGCCGCGCCGATTAGCGACGAGCTTGTTGCAACGCTAGAATCAATCGGCTACCAAATTGGCAACTTTGTTGATCGCATCGAAGCCAATGAAGCCTATCTTAAAAGCCAAGAACGTTACTACGTTGCCATTACTGGCTCGAATGATGGCATTTGGGATTGGGATCTAGTAACTAACGAAGTTTTCTATTCACCGCGCTACAAGTCACAACTTGGCTTTGAAGAAAGCGAACTAGCCAACCACTTCGACACCTTCAGAACTTTGTGCCACCCTGAAGACTATCAGCAGGTGATGGACAAAGTTCAAAAGCACATTGACACCAAGCAAGCTTACGAAGCGGAGATGCGCCTCCGCACCAAATCTGGTGACTATAAATGGATCTGTGCGCGCGGGCAAGCGATTTGGAATAGTCAGGGGCGGGCTATTAGAATGGCTGGCTCTCACCGCGATATCACAGAGCTAAAAGCCGCCGAAATTACTCGCCATGAGTATGAAAAACGTTTGCTAGAGAGCGAATCGATGTTTCGCCAGTTAGCAGAAAACATTCGCGAAGTCTTCTGGATTATCTCAGCACGCACCGATGAATTTATATACGCTAGCCCTGCCTTCGAAGAGCTTTGGCTAGAGGGTTGTGATCAACTTTATAAAAACAAAGAAGTTTTCTTCAATGCCATCATTGCAGAAGACCGACCGCGTATTCGCAGAGCATTACAGGGCCTGGTGCTCGCAAGCGAAAGACAAGACAGTCAACGACAAGATGGCCAAGGCTTCGAGTTAGAGTTTCGCATCGAAACCAAAGAAAATGAAATTCGCTGGATTTGGGCGCGAATATTTCCTGTGCTTGACAAAAGTGGAGCATGCGAAAGACTGTATGGTATTGCCCACGATATCACTGAGAAAAAAGAAGTTGAGCGCCGGGTAAGCGAATTTTACTCAACCGTTTCACATGAACTACGCACACCTCTAACCTCTATCAGAGCCGCACTAGGTCTAATCGAAGGCGGCATTACCGGCGAGATTGGCCCTGAAACAATGGAATATGTAAGCATCGCCAGAGACAACAGCGACCGGCTTATTAGATTGATCAACGACATTCTCGATATTCGCCGCTTAGAAGCGAACAAATTAGAAATGAAAATCGAAAATATCGCTCCGCAAGAACTAATTGAAAAAACTATTGATTCGCTCAGAGCCTTTGCCGAAGAACAAGGTGTCGCCATAACTTTCGTCAACAAAACCCAAGGGCGCGACATCATTGGCGACAAAGATCGCCTAGTTCAAGTATTAACTAATCTTATATCTAATGCTTTGAAATACACTCCCCGTGGCAAAAGCGTCGCGATCATTGCCAGCAATCATGACGTCAATGTCAAAATTAGCGTTATTGACCAAGGGCCGGGCATTGCTGAAGAACACTTGCAAGGTCTATTTGGACTTTTTCAGCAGTTGAGCTGTGTTGAAAATGAAGTCAACACTGGTTCAGGTCTAGGTTTGGCTATTTCAAAAGCATTGGTGGAAAAACTCGGCGGTATTATTGGTGCCGAAAGCAAAGTTGGAGATGGGGCAATATTTTGGATCGAAATACCGAGCCTCGAAACCCTAGAAAATCAACTTGAAAGTGGTGCCATCAAAGCCGATGAACCTAATCGAGAAAACAATTTCACTACTGACGAACAAACCAGAGGGGGAGAAGATCATTGCGATCCTCCACTGGTTCTATTAATGGAAGATAGCGACTCAATCGCTCTCATTCTCAAAACTCTGATTACACGCAAAGGTTATGCCTGCATGCGAGCAGCCAACATTGCAGAAGCGCGTCTATTAGCAGAAGGTCAGCGGCCAGCTCTTTTATTTGCCGACATAAATCTGCCGGATGGCAATGGTCTCGATTTCGTCAATTGGTTGCACGAGAAATATGCAGATGACCCCATACCAGTTATTGTATTGAGCGGCTCAGAAGCCAATATTGGCCGCGTGCTCCACCCACAATTAGTTGACTGGATTAAGAAACCATTTGCAAACGATGAGATTTTGCATCTCCTGAATTCTCGCACTAGCAAAAAGACTAGCGAAAACATAAGCAAAGATACTGCTATAAAAAACCAGTCTTAGTTAATAGCCCCAGCGCATCAAACAAGCGCCCGCACTGAGTCCTGCACCCATAGCAGCAAACAAGATCAGGTCGCCCTTTTTCAAGCGCCCTTGTTCGAGGGCAGAACCAATAGCCAAAGGCAAGGTACCAGCAGTGGTATTACCGTACTGATCAATATTGACGACAACTTTTTCCATTGGTATATCAAGGCGATCAACAGCGGCTTTGATAATACGCAAATTTGCCTGGTGCGGAATGAAGAGATCGATATCTGCGCCGGTCAAGCCATTGCGAGCAAGCAGGCGAGCACAAAGTTCAGGCATCCGTTTAGAAGCAAATTTGAAGACTACCGGTCCGTCTTGTTTGACGAAATGCATTTTGTCGGCCACAGTCTGAGCTGAAGCAGGGAATTGGCTTCCACCACCAGGCATACAAAGATAATTGCCACCAGAGCCATCAACTTCATGCAAGAAATCAATGAAATAGCCAGCCTCTTGTGAGGGTGAAGGTTGGATCAATGCGGCACCACCGCCATCGCCAAAGATGATGCAAGTTTGGCGATCGGTATAGTCAATGATTGATGACATCACATCCATACCAATGGCTAACACATTCTTATGGGCGCCAGTGGCAACAAACTGCACACCGACCTGCATTGCGTAAAGAAAACCAGAGCAAGCAATGGAGAGGTCAAAACCCCAGGCATTCTTGGCACCAATTTTGTCCTGCACCAAACAAGCCGTGGCCGGCAGCATCATGTCAGGAGTGACAGTGCCGACAATGATTAAGTCGACTTCGCTAGCAGCAACACCAGCGGCGTCTAAAGCTTTCTTCGCCGCTTCGGCAGCCAAGTCAGAGCATGTCACGCCGTTATCAACGATGTGCCGCTGCTTAATGCCCGTACGCTCGACTATCCACTGATCACTTGTTTCTACCAACTTTTCTAGATCGGCATTGGTGAGCAGTTTCGGTGGAACGGCTGTTCCTATAGAGGCTATGCGGGCAAGGGAAAGCTTGCTGCCTACTTCAATGGCTGGTTTATTCAGGATTAACTCCAGATGTTGAGCATAAGTCAAACGCTAAGCCACTATTCTAAAAGAATTTAGGGCCGGATAACGGCAATCTGGGTGAGATCAGCTTCACCTATGACTAATGGTCCAAGGATGGCCTTCTTAACTTTAATAATTGCTAAGTGCTTTTGCTCATTGTTAAAGCGATCATCTGTTGATAGATTTTTGCGTCCATGACGGCTAGAAACTTGCGGCCATCTTTCAGTTCACACATAGCGCAAACTTTTTTGCGGTTGCCACCCATGGCCAGGCCTGCAATCAAGCCCAGCGGGCCAAAAACTATATTGCCAACTACCGCCCAGCCTAGAGTTTGAGCCAGATTCTTAGCCGACTCTTCAGTCTGAATCTGCATTCCCTTCAAATCAGTGGCAAGGTTAACCTGGTCGAAACCACCCCAAAGCACACCCATATTGAATTCCCAGTCACCAGCGGTGAGATCGCCAGCTAGTATTTTCACCGTCTTGTTCTCGAACAATTTGGTAACTCTTTCCATACAAAGCCTCGGCTTACTAATACTTAGCTCAATATACCCGACATTTCTGCCTTCGAGAGCCCGCCATTAGACAATGGCATGAATAGAGCGGCCTTGACCTAGCACAGTGAACTAGCTAGCATTGCCTCCCTGGCTATACTTTCAAGGCTTTAAATTGAGAATTAAGAGTGTTATCACTCAACTAGTTGTTTTCGTATTGCCAGTGCTCGCGGCTCTATACAATACCTTTGCGCTACCTGACTTTGCCCGCAGCATAATCTGGGACTCAGCTCACTATGTGCTATCTGGCAAACTCTTGTCGACCTGGCTTAGCGATCTAAGCCAAGGTCATTATGTCAACCCGCACGATTGCGAGATGGGCTATTCACTGCTTCTTGACGGCATGATCATGCCAAGCTTCGCTGCACTGCTGGTAAAAATCGGCAGCTTCTTTCAGAGCAACGCCAGCACCGTCGCCAGCATTAATCTGGAGAGCACCTACAAATCAGTATTGGTTGGGCAGTGCTTACTAGCTGGCCTAAACTCATTGTTGATATTTAGAATTAGCAGGCGCCTTGGTTTTTCGCGATTGCTCAGCAGTTTTGGCGGCATCGCTTGGGGTCTTTATCCTGGTCAAGTGATAGGCGCCTCGCGCTTCATGAGTGAACCGCTGGCAGCGACAATGTCGCTAATACTTGTGCTCTTACTTTCATCTTTGCTGCCGCGTGGCACGCAGGTAGGACCCCAAGCGCTGACAGTAAAAGACTTACTAAAAGCATTTGCCGCAGGAATGTCACTGGTAATTCTTACCCACACCAAAGCGGCGATGGCTCCGGTGGCTCTACTTATCATAGCTTTCACTTTCATCAACCTGCGCCCGCGCCGTCGGGCCCTGACATTAGTGGCGGTTTTCGCTACCGGTGCTTTTATTGTAATCACTCCCTGGTTGATGTTCACCCAAGCGACGATGCAGCATCGCACCTTGCTGCCAGAAAGAATGCCGGGCTTCAATACTGCTATTGGCCTTGATCGCGATGTAGACGGCTGGGCTCCCTATCCGAAAACAGAATATGTCAATTTAGTCGAACACGACAAGCCAATAATCACAATTGCCAATGCTTTCAAAGGCAACCCGATAGAACTTGGTGCATTGTTTGCAAGGAAAGTAGAAAGACTATTCCGCAATGGTTGGAACGACTTCTTTTACACTAGCCTTGGTTTAGGAAAACCAGCACAGATACTAATTCATCAACTTTTGTTAATAGGCGGTGCACTAGGCGCTGTCTACCTCTTAGTTATGGAACGCATTCTACGCACAAACATCAGACAATTGAGCGGCACTGATTTAATCAAAGTCTCGGCACTACTAATAGTGGCATCAAGTTTCGTCTTTGTTTTATTTGAAGCACAAAGTCGATATGCCTTCCCAGCTATGGCCTGGGTCATGATTTTAACGATCATTGGCCTTGACCACCTAGAACATACTTGGCATTCAAAGGCACTGGGCGCGAGTTGCGTCCTGGCTATGCTGTTTGTCGTCATCAACCGCATCGAACTAGCACCACTTTTCGTCAAGCCACTCGGCAATATCGAAAATGCCACCATAGCTGTGAACCTAGCGCTCTCGCTAACCTTTGCCGTTTGGTTAACAGCTTGCTGTCGCGCCGCCGAAGCGAAAAGAATTGGTGGCAAACTATTAGCAGGCGGCAACTTCACTTGGCTCATTCTCGCCATTGCTTTTCTTGCCAGTTTTTCGTTTTTGCATTTAAAAGAACAGTATGCTCTGCCGCCAGAGTGGTACTGCCAATTGATGGCAGGCCAAACTATCGAAAGGCGCTTCAAAATTCCACCAATATTGGCTAAAAAATTCAAGCAAGACGGTGATTGGGCCGCGATATTAATAGATGGCAATAGTGAAATACAAAACAGCACAATCGAACTCAATGGTAAAAAGGTGGCTGGTCGACCCGAGTTGCTTATTCCAGCGGTAGACAAAGAAGTAAAAGAACCGTCAGAGTCAGCAGTCGTATACGAGGCGGCTAGGGCAGCCGCTGTGCCATTGAGCAAGCTGAGGCAATGGCGCTTTGTGCGAGTGCCGCTGACAGCTATTAATTTCGATTCGGCTCAAGGCGAAAACACCATAACTCTTACAGCTGGGCTGAGTGCGGCAGGGAAAGCCGAAAGCACGTTTGTATTCGGTCAATACCGCCTCAAAGCTCAAGAGAAGCAGCAAATGACTCCGGCCCTGTGGGGCTTCTCGCTGGGAAAGTGGAGCACCGATGGCGACATGAGAGTAACGGACAAGGCCATCATCAGGGTTGCTAAAGATTCACAGTGCAAGCAGAGCGGGCGCATGGCAAAGGCCTCTAACTTCAGTGACAATCAAGATCTTTCACCGTCTGCTGGTGACCAACGCGGCGAGTACCGCCTCTATCTCGTACTTGGCAAAAAAGCGCCTCTAGCAAGCAAGAGCACGACTAACTCTGAGGTTAGCCCAGAGCTAAACATGCAATTCAAAAAGAGCCTAAAGATTATTCTCTAAAACTAAAGTGTGGCGCATCAGCTTCTAGCTATTTGCTTTTCTCTAGAAAATTGTCTACATAGGTCGAAAGAAACGGCAGGCGATAGGTCTTGCCACTATAAGTATCAAAGGCAAGCTTAAGGCCAATGATCATATAGGCCAGCGCCAGAAGCCCACCAACTGATCCACACAGCATGGCCAGGACTGGGCCAATCAAAGGGAAGATTAGAAGAATAGAGCAAAGTATGTTGTTGGCGATAAAGAGAGCGAGCACGGCCCCGGAGAACACCAGGCTCTGCATGGCATGATAACGATTAAAAGTAGCGTTTTCAGATGGCGAATTGAGCAAGATATATCCGGCCGCTAGAGCGAATGGTCCGAGCGGCAGGTAGGCCAAAGCGCTAGCAACATTTGCGTCCAGAGGGGTGCCAAATACTGTGGTTTTGCCAAGTTCAAGAACCGGAAGATCATGGTTTCCGCCATCCTCATCTTGGGTCCGTTTTGGTAAGCTCATATTTAACTTATCCTCTAGAGGGTTTAATATTTAAGTCTTTGGTCTATGACTTAACTAATGTGTGTTTACATGGAGCTATCTTACCCCTGTGGAACCCTTCGCGGAGGAGAATTTGCCGAATAGCTCTTTAGTCGGTGCAATACTGGCAGATCGATATGAAATAATCTGCGAAGTTGGCAGAGGCGCCTTAGGGGTCGTCTACAAAGCCAGGCACTTGGTCATGGAAAAAACTGTAGCCGTCAAAGTATTGTTTGGCGAAGTACAGAAAGACGAAACAAATTTTCACCGGTTTCAAAGAGAAGCCCAAGCTGCTAGCTCGATGAGCCATCCAAACATTGTGGTGGTTTACGACTTTGGCATCTCGCAGAATCAGACGCCATTCTTGGTTATGGACTATGTCGAAGGGACAAACCTAAAAGACATTCTGCAACGCCACGGCAAACTTCCAGTAGCAAGAGCCGTAGCAATTTTCTTGCAAATGGCCTCAGCCTTAGAGCATGCCCACTCGAAGGGAATATTGCACCGCGACATCAAACCTGAAAACGTTGTATTAATGCATACAGCCTGGAATCCGGAGTTTGTAAAACTAGTTGATTTTGGTATTGCTAAGTATGTCAATGAGCCGTCAAAGAACTCAAAAAAATTGACTATGGATGGAGAAGTACTTGGTACGCCAGCCTACATGAGTCCTGAACAAATTTTGGGCAATAAACTTGACTCACGCTCTGACATCTATTGCCTGGGTGTTTTGATGTACCATACGATCTCAGGCATCCTTCCTATTCTCGGTATCAACGCCGCTGAAACGATGAGCCTGCACGTCACGGCTCTACCAACAGATTTAGGTGAAGCTTGTCCGGGCATAAAAGTGCCGCACCGACTTTGCCGTACGATCATGAAAACACTAAAAAAGCACCCTCAAGACAGACATCAAACGATGCGAGAGCTGTTAATTGAACTAGAAAATTATCAAGACTAAGAAAAAGAAAGCACCAACTATGCGCACTCGCACAATTCTGATCAGCCTCTCGGTTCTATGTATTATCGCCATTCCTTTTGTCACCAAGACCAACGATAGCAAAGGTCCTGGCAGTGTGCGTTTCATCCCGAACATTGCTTACATCAACGACAAAACAAAGCCAGCACGTAGCAGCCAGATGCTAGATTTATATGTGCCAACCAAGTCTTATCCTCTGATACCACTAATAGTCTTCATTCATGGTGGCGCTTGGTTGCAGGGCGATAAGGATGAAGCAAAAGACATTGGTGTACTACTAGCTCAGAATGGATTTGCTGTAGCCAGTCTCAATTACCGCTTAACAGGCGAGGCGCAGTATCCCTCTCAATTAGAAGACTGCCAAAAAGCCATTGCTTTTTTACGGACAAAGGCGCCAGAATACGGCTATAGCGCCGATCGCATTGGTGTTTGGGGAGTATCGGCTGGCGGACACTTAGCAGCCTTGCTAGGCACCTTGAGCGGTGATAAAAATGTTGAAATTAGTAGCGACAGCCAAACAAAACCTGACTTGGCTAGCCAGGTTCAGGCCGTAGTTGATTGGTGCGGTCTCACTGATTTAAATTCGGTAAAAGAGCAAGCTGGTTCAAAGATGCGCATTGACTATGACAGCACCGACGGACCAGTAGCAAAGCTCCTTGGTGGTTTAGCAATAGATAAAAAAGAACTAGCAGCAGAAGCAAGCCCCGTCACTTACGTGAGTAAAAACGATCCGCCTTTCTTAATTGTTCATGGCGACATCGATGATTTAGTGCCATTTGCCCAAAGCCAAGAACTATCAGAAAAGCTAGCGAAAGCTGGTGTGCCAACAAAGCTTGTAGTAGTGCAGGGAGCCGGTCACCAACTCGGCTCTGAGCAAGAATTTAAACGCATAATGGACTTTTTCAAACAAACTTTGATTGAAGGCAAACGACAATTTCAAGTTGATGGTTAGAACCAAGCTTTAAACCTTGAAAGCTCACTGCAAATTTTTAGTGAAGCGGATAACTTGTTGCTGATTATCAATCGTGTAATTCCAGTCACCAACAAAGTCTTGGCCTAGCAGCGGCTTGGCAGTATTAGCTTGGTCGCTAATTCCAATAGCGAAATTATGACGCTCAATTGGTCCAAGCTTGATACCATTAACAATACCAACTTGAGCCATGGTCTGGCCACTTAGACCTGAAATAGGAAACGATGGACGATGCAAGTCTAGGCTGATGCCAGCTTGCCTTGCTTCTTGCTTAGAGAACAAGCAGAAGACAGCACCTGTATCAAATACCATCGGTATACTTTTGCCATTAATAGCAGCGGTGACAATCAAAGAATTTCCTTCTTTCACAAAAGGCACACTAAAAACATAATGACCAGCTGAATCTACAGTGAGTGCTGGAGCAATTTTCTTTGTAGCAATATCAAACGAATGTTGGCGAAAAGAAATAGTTTTATTGGCAGAATCAATACTGTATTCAAAGTCACGATAGAAGTCTTGGCCCAGCAAAGGGAAATCCATAGGCACACCGCTCACTAAAATAGGAAAGTTTCGTCTTTCAATGCGACCCACTTTCAAATCGACATTGAGATGCCAGACAGGAATAGGTTTAACCTGTCCAATACCAGCGCCGTAGCCACTAGGAGAGCCGGTTGGCATAGCTATGCCCATTTGCTTGAGCTGAGTTGGAGTGAGCAAACAGCGCTCAGCGCCGGTATCAAAATCAAATTTTACCGAATGGTTGTTGACCAATCCATCAACCTCAATAGAATTTCCTCGGCGTTCATAGCGCACCCAGGTTTCTTTCGGCAATGCCGCGCTCTCTGCCTGCTTTGCTGCAGAGAGTTGGTGGATTATCAAAGCGGCTTGCTGAGCGGCCGGAGTGCCAGGAAAGTTATCGGCTACAAACTTATATTGCTCGCGAGCTTTGTCTAGATGACCCAAGTGATGAAGGGTAACAGCCAAATAATAAGCAGCGTCGGCATTATCTGGCTGCAACTGCACAGCTTTGGCGAAACTCTCGAAAGCCTGCAAATACTCTTGCTTCTTGAACAAGGCAGTGCCCTGCACGTAGTCACTTTCTTCAAGAGCAGAAACAGCGCTGCTTGAACAGAATAGCGAAATTAAACAACTAGTTAGCAACCGCCAACGCATGATCATCCTCAGCTGCAATCTAGATATATTAGTCTATTTTGAGCCCTATTCTAATAGAATATTCTTTCAATGTTGAAAGGGAAAAGAATGAGCAGTCGCTATCGCCGTCAGCTTCAAGGCTTTATTTTAAGCCTTTGTTTGGCCTCCTCGCTCTTTCTTGTACCGCAGGCAGTCCTGGCTCGCCAGCACAAAATTGCCGACTTAGTCAAAGCCAGTGAGAATGTCAGCGAAAAGCTCAAGAGCGCACCAAATGACATCACTCTCCTCTTACGACGGGCTGCTCTTCAATTTGCCCTGAAAAGCTATGATGAAGCGATGATCGACCTCAATGCCATAATTGAGATCGACCCGGCAAACAGCTCAGCCTACTTCCTGCGCTCTAATACTTACCTTTCACTGAAACAATACATAGAAGCTTTAGCTGACGTCGACAAAGCGCTGAGCCTAAGTAAAGACAATACTGTCGATAAGCTCTTTCATAGGGCTAACTGCAATTACATGTTAGGCCATGACCAAGAAGCAATAAGCGACCTCGATCAAGCGCTCAAAATACCGGCACTAACAACAGAGCAGAAGCTGCTGTCGTATGCCAATCGAGCAGAAATTCGCTTTCGCCTTAAGCAGTTTAGAGAGTGCTTGGATGATTGCAGCAAGGCAATTGCTATTGATCCCCGAGGCTGCGGCGGCGCCGCCTACTATTGGCGCTCTGAAGCGGCCAAAGCCATGAGAAACACAGCGTTAGCTACCAGTGCCGCTGCCAAAGTAAAACTTTTAGGATATGTCGATGTTGGCCGTGCAGTAGTTCCCAATGGCTACTTAGTCTATGCCAACATGTTCGATCCTGCGCAAAAATACTTCCACCATCGCATTGATACAAAGCATTTCTCGATCTTCTACAAAACTGATTTTAAGAACGACTTTAGAAGTGGCTCAAAAGCGAATGGTGACAGAAATGAAGAGTGGGCAAAACTGGTGGCCTTGTTCTCCGAGAGATTTCTTACTCGCATCAATAGTGACTTGCTTAAACTTGATTGGCCAGAGCCAGTCAATGTTTACATGATGCCCGATAAAGCCTCACAACATAAGTTTCTTAGCGAGCAAATGAACTATCCAGAGCTTTGCACCGGAACAATCTTGCCTCAACGCAATGCTATGGTGTTCTATACCGAGAGCGGCCTTGGAACGGTTGGTCATGTACTATTTTCGCAAATCGCTCACAATCAACTACCTGATGACGACTCGTTCTCAGGCTTAATCGCATTCTTTGAAAAGATCTACGGTTACCAAGACAAAGGAAATTCAGCAATTTATTGGGGATATCAAAACCCCTGGCGTTTAAAACTAGCGGCCAAATCACTGCCAGACCTAACCCTAACCGGCCTAATCAAGTTTTCACAAGAAAACAAAGGTGACACTCAGTGCGAAGAGCGCCTCTTATCACTCTTCATTTTCCAAAAAGAAAAATTCAAGCAATATGTAGAACTTGTTGCCGCTAACAATCGCAAAGGCTACGCCACATTCTTAGAAGCAACATTCGACAAACCAATTGCTCAAATTGAACCAGAGTGGCATCAATATTTACTAGCAGTAAAAAAGAATCTAGCAAAATTAGAAGAAACTCCTCCAAGCGAATTCTTTCTCTCTAAGGCGGCCTTTGATAAATTCATCGGCGAGCACCAGAGCAACTTTAAAGACCTTGCTCTTCACGCAAGCAGCCGCGGAGCAAAGGCATACCAGCAAGACTAACTTGGCGGTGGCCAGGTGTGGGTTGATGACTTTAGCTTTGCAGTCGTGGGAGAAAGCGGTAGGGCTTCCACAAAACGGGCATCTTATATAAACGACGAACCAACCAACCTTAATTTCGACGAAGCAAAATAATGCCATACCAAACAATCGACGATGTTGCCTACGGCAGTGCAAAGTTAGAAATAGCAGAAGTTGTGCAAAAGCTGCCAGAGTTTTTTGCCAACCTGGCAATCATTGTCACCCATCTAGACAGCACACCGGCATTGATGTGCCAAGATAGAGAGTATCTGCGCACAGAGCACGGAGTGGCCTGCAAAGAGATAGGCCAAGCACTCCTAATCGAAGCGGACTCAGTTTCTAAATACCTCTACAATTGCCTTAGTGGAGGCTTCGACGAATTCTATTTAGTGAAGGAACCCTGTCAGCTAAAGACATTTCCTACCCAAAAGACCTTTACTACGCCGCCCTATTTCGCGAGCGAACTTTCACCAGTATTTCTGGAAACATTTAAGCAAATCGCAGCTGTGGGCTATCTTTCAGATGGAATCGGCCTTAACTATGCATGCGATCCAAAATTCGCACCTATTCTAGAAAATATGCCAGATCTTGAAACCTACCACCTTCGGGTTCTCCCCTACAAGCTAGATCGATCTGGCCCGTTCGATCCGCAGATAATCGGACCTATTGATATAAGGAAAAAATCAATCAGTTTATGAGCGAACCAGCAAGAAATCTCATCACTTTCCAATCAATAGAATTCAACACTACTGTGCCGCAAGAGCACTTTATCAATGATTGTTGCTACGGCGACGACATCTGTAAATGGTTAATTGAAGAACTAACAAAAAAAGGGGTAGATTGCGATAAAGAGCCCAGCCAAGAAGACTTCGGTTGGTATTTCAACTTCACTCTGAATAAAGTGGTTTACTGTTTAGTCTGCGCTTTCCGCCTTAGCGAAGAGCAAGCAAAAGAGCAAGAAAAAGAGCAGAAAAAAGACAACGAAAAAGTCCACGAGGACGTTGCCGAAATTGAAAATGGTGATTGGATTCTTTGGATAGAGCGATCGGCCGGATTTATGGCCAGCCTATTCGGTGGGCGCGACAAAGGAATAGACGAAGCATTGCCACGTCTAGTTCACAGCACTCTCTCGGGAAATCCAGCCATTTCAAATATTCGCTGGCATCGCAAGAAAGATTTTGATTCTAGCCGCGAAGACCTTGCCACACCGAGCCCCGAATAACAGAGATACAACAAGCTCTTACTCTTTTCGAAGCTCTTACTCTTTTCGAAGCTCTAGCTCTTTTCGAAGCTCTAGCTCTTTTCGAAGCTCTAGCTCTTTTCGAAGCTCT
>JBBRMD010000074.1:0-28658 GCA_038231015.1 Candidatus Obscuribacterales bacterium | reverse complement strand
CGATATCTGTATTTCTTAAAACTTCCATCGAAGCGTGAAAGGTATCAGCATTAACTACTTGGTGACCATAAGTAACCAAGCTGTCGTTGATCATTCTTGCTTCGTTTGGGTGTTCCATTGTTACTAGTATGCGGGCATCCATGTTGTTCACCAAATTGTCTTTGTATTTTAAAGCTGGAATAAATTGGACCTATTTATTGATAGGAACTAATTCTTGGATATGTGAGATAAATTCAGCAGAATCAAAAATGTCCATCTCTATGTATTTTGCTGCTCCCAATATTCGAGAGGTTGTGCGCACCCCATCAGACAGTATCTTTGCCCTAGGAGATGGTTGTGAGCTGAAGAGAACAAAGGGAATGTGACTGGTTTTCTTGTTCTTCTTAATCCAGCGAAGAAAGTCAAAGACATCTCCACCATTTTCTAAGTGAACATCTGAGATTACTAGATCTGCTTTTTGACTAGCTAGGAGGGCCTTGGCTTTGACAAAACTGTCTGTCACAGTAACGTCATAGCCGCAGTTCTCCAAGCAAGTTTTTACTTGCTTAGCATTAATGTGGTCTTCAAGTAAGGCTAGTATTAGTGCAGCCACAGGCTTAACCTAATTGTCTGAGTAGTCACCAGACAAGGTAAGAAGTAACTCCCGCACAAAGCAGGGATTCAATGCTTTCGACGACTTAAATCAAGCCTAATCTGGGCACATTATGACAGGTAATGCGCAGAAGTAAACACAATAACTTCGTCGAGTACCAGTAGAGCCACTGTAATTGCACCTCTTCGGGTCTAATAAGATTTGTCCGGCGGCCTCTAAACTATTGAATAGCTCTCATTAGTGCGGCAATATCGGTGTCAGCACACGCCTTTTTGATAGCACTGCCGTGTAGTTTGAAATAAGCATTAGCTGACGGCGAGTATACATGCGGAGAACTGTTCATGGCGGCGCATGTTTTCCATTGGCTACTTTTTGGTTAGCTTTGAAAACTCCGATTACCGTGGCTGAATTACTCTAATCACAATAAAGTATGTCCTAAAAACATTTACCAGGTTATTTATAGATATGCAGTTGGCTCTCTTTAGGAAAACCTCGCTGCAACAGTACTATTCTAGATCTAGATGAATATAACTACTGATAAACTATTGTTCTGTTGCCTTGAGGAGTACTGATTGTCCGAGTCACACACTGAGTGGAAGTTCTTGACGCCAAGCAAGCATTTTTGGCGCACACAGTTATTTGTGATGGGCAGCAAAGTTCCCGCTTCTGATGTTTGGACGGCAATGCTTGCCTACAATCAGACTATTGAAGAGGCTGCTGCGATTTGGAATTTCCCTCCAGAAGCAATAGAGGAAATTTTAGAGTATTGCCAGGCAAACCAAGAACTACTGGCCCAAGAAGAAGCTGAAGAACTTAGACTCTCGAAAACTTGGGGCGTTGGTATCTGCGCTTACAGCTGACTCTGAAAAAACATTGATCTAATTGGGAATTCTCCCATTGCCAGATTTTTTATTGAACACTAGCATGCCGCACCTTGCTTGAAGATTATTCTAAATTGAAAGTTGATAGCATCTTTCCATTTGCCTCTCGGTAAGCATCTACATGTATCAGCAAGATTTTTGCCCACATTTCTTCACCCTGCTCACAACCAGCTATCAGTTCGTCTAAGCCTTCATCAAATGAGGTCGACTTTGGTTCAGATGCTATTTGTGCGGCGTCGGCACCACGAGCGTGATATCGTTTGATATAGCGTAATCTGCCCAGGCCAATAGGGTTCTAGCGGCTATAGAGATGTCGCATTCGACCTCGATCATTGGCACTAAGATCGGCAGCAGCGCTCGACGAGAAGTACATGATGTCGCTTGGGCTAGAGCTGTGACCTAAACCGAGGCTATGGCCAATTTCATGCAGTGCGGTCTTGTAAAACTCATCTTTGTCAAACGATTTGTCTCCAGGTTTGACCAAGAGAAATATTTTTTCAGTGCGCTGGCCTGCGCTATTTCTGCCACCGACAGTAACACCACTAGCAAATGAGTGCACCAACTTAGATTGATCGTCGGTCCATTCGCAAGTAAGATCACTGTCAGTAGAAATGGCCACAAATCTAAACTTAAGTGTGCCACCACTGGCATCAGCCCAAGTATTGAACGCTTGCTCAACTAACTTGGCATAGCCAGGGCCGTCCTTGTTGGGGGTTGCGCCAGCAGTCCATACAAGTTTGCTGCGCCAAATGTCTGGCACGCATACTTTGACTGGCATGCGCTCTGACGAATAGACACGGAAATCGCGTTCACCCTCAGCGGCTTTTCCGGCCTCTTGCGCTCTAGTTCGCCTGAAATCTTCGCCATAGTATTTAATTTCGTCTTTGATGGTGCCAACGTCGGCGGCCGTGGGAAAGCGCTCGACATAAAGTTGGCGGGATGTTTGCAATCCTTCTAAATCTCCACCATAAGCCTGACAATACATGAGGTTCTTGAGGAATTTGTAATTGCCTGGTTCGCTTGCCACCATAGACTTATACAAAGCAATACTGCCTTTGTAATCTTTGGCCGCAGTGAGAGCTGTTGCGTAAGTGAATTTCTTCTGTATATTACCTGGCGCAGCGGCAGACTGTGCGCGGAAAAATTCTAGTGATTCGGCTGGCATAGTATTTGAAGCTTTACTGGCGCTACCTAGAGCAAAGTTTTGCCGCAATTCTTCGGCAATAGTAAGTGTCCGCTGGTCTCGGGGGAAACGCCTTTTGATGTCGTCTAATGTAGTTAGTGCTCGCTTAGTATCGCCACACTTAGCGTAAGACTGGCTCAGCTGCAACCACGCATCTGCCATCGTTGCGTCTAGTGTCACTGCTTTTTGAAAACACTTCCAGGCCTCTTGTTCTCGTTGTAGTTTTGAGAATGCCAGGCCAAGATCATACTGAATAATAGCGTCGTTAGGTGTTAAGGCTGCCGCCTGCCAAAGTAATTCAGCGCTCTTTTGGCTATTTGAATTCATTAAGCTAACTGCTTGATTAGTAAGTTCAGCTGCTTTCTTACTTCGCTCATAGTTCTGGTCAGCGGCTTCGACTGAATTTTGCATAGTTGAGGCCAGGGCAATTAGCACAGCAATACAGCTGTTTAATAGGTCAAGACTAGCTGCTTGTCTTAGTACTGTTTGTCTTAGTACTATTTTTCTGAGCACTGGTTGTGGTTACTCGTCGTCGGTTGCTGAGTCTGGTTCGATAACTTTATCGCATTCGGGGTCACGCGGTCTCTCGTCTCTGATTCCGGACATTATCGGGCCTACGCCACCAACAATGGTTACGCAGGCTGGCCCTAGCATCGGCATCAAAATATTGGCCATGCAGGCCAAACCAGCGTTAGCCATAGCAAGCCAACCGTACTTCAAGCGAATTTGATGCAGGCCGCGTATTGATGAGCACTCTTGGGTCACTACTGTGCCATCCCGTCTCTGATAGAAGCGAACGCAGACATTACCTTCCTTTTCGGTGATTAGCTCTACTGCTTTTTGGCGCGATAGTTTTGAGATGTTGTAGACATTCTTCTGACATGAATTACAAAAGCGCGTTTTATCGTCGCCTTTCATTTTCGACCATTTGTACGGACATTCATATTGGAGCTTGATAGCAAATAGCTTGTCTTCACTCAGCTCACTAGGCCCAATAGATTTTGACATTTGAGCTCCATCTAGTAATGGAAAGAAGGTTTCCTATTTAAAGAATTCCCCTCAATATGCGGTGCTTAACTGATGTAGCCGGAACAGTGACAAAACCTGACAATTGAGGTGTAGTTGGCTATTTTCAGAATTAAGGTAGCAATTAAGCTTTTCCTCTTTACATCGCGCAAAATAAGCTATACATTCTTACTTGGCATTTTATTTTGATTTTTACAGCTTTAAGCTTTTACTATCCCCCTCCCCTTCTTTGAAATCTCCACGGGAGAGAAATCATGCTTTCTTATCTCAGCGTAAAGCTTAGAGAACTGGCTTCATTCAATCGCACTCAACATCCGACCTTTACCCATCGGCGAGCTATCAGTTATTTTCCGAGCCAGTCTCTTTCGCCTAAAACAAAAGTTTCTTTGGCAATATCGCAGCGCTTACCCCTCTTGCCACAGCTCATCAGTATTGAGGCTCAGAAGCTCTCTGGGTGCGTAAAAACAGAATCAAGTAAATTCAAATCAAGGTCGGCTATGCTGCTCTACAAAGGGCAGGTGATTGCTAGTGTCTACGGCAGTAAGAAAAATCCGCAGCAACTCTTTGGTGCCGATGCCTACACGATGATTCTTAATGAGCTTGGCTCAGTGCATGTAGAGCTATCTAGCTATATTTTGCAAGATGAAGTGGTACTATCGGCGGCGTCAATGTTTCATGGGCAAGTTTTCACTCCACAGAAGAGTACGACGGCAGTCGCAGCACTTTCTGAGTGCCTAGACTTTATTGACAGTTTCGCAGGGCCAGCCTCTATTGCCGTAGTTGATAATGTAGGCAATGCAGTATGTTTGCTCTATGTATTCGGCAATGGCCTGCTGGGTATAAATTCGCTCAACAGTGCAGTCTCTGAAAAAGACATCAACTCGCTCTGGCAGTATCTGAAAAAGCACTCTGACTCTCAGATTATGGCAAACTCGATCATTGCAGACAATGTCTCTATTTTAAACCTCACCTTCAGTTTAATGGGGCAAAATCGCAGACACTCGGTACCTTGCAAGACTGTATTTGATTCAGAAGTGACCAACCTTGTGTCGAAGTATTCCTTTAGACCGACAGACAGCACTCCTGGGGTACAAGTCGACCGCTTTATCAGCACTACTGACAAAATTGCCAAGAAACCCAAGGTCGCTTTAGGCTACGCTACTTCATACGACATTCACCACACTAGCTAAAGCTTAGCTTTGCGAGCATTAACTCCTGCTCCAATCAAGCAGCCTGCCCCTGCGAAAACCATCGTGAGCACAGCGGTCTCTAAGCTGAAGATAGCCTTGACGTGGCCAAACTGCGACCAATAAAGAATTGGATCGCCTATTGCAGCAGCAGTGGCTGCTGCGGATACTAAGGAACTTTTAAAGGCCGAAGACATTGATGTGAAAAGCAGGCCAAGCACCAATGGTGCTTGCACGCATGCGGAGAGCAGCAGGCAGGCACTCAGAGAGCTACTTTTGCTGGCTCGTGCTATTGCCAAACTTTGACCGAATACTGAAAAGAACAATATCGAAGAAAATAGGACGGCCGACTCGACAGTTGGCAGACTGTAACTCGATGTTGTATGCAGGGCACCGGAGTTGCCCAGTGCGATGATAATGGCCATCAACACTACTGGTACTGAGAGAATGCCAACCACCGACTTTGCCACGGCTGCTGCCGGGAAAGTCTTGGGTAAAGCCTCGCGGCATATGCTCGCCAGTGCTGCCAGTATGCCACTAGTGGCAACGCCCAAACTAGTCACTGCAAGAGCTGCAGGAGTGTTGAGAAAATCGATGGAAGTAATTTGCAGCAAGGCCGCCAGCGACAAAATTGTAGTGGTGACAAGAAAACGCCTTAGTTTCGTGTTTTGCACTAAGAACGCGAACCAGAAAGCACAGCCTGAGAATACCGCCACAAGACAACCGCTTACATGGCTATCAATAAGACTTTTAAGGTAAATATTGGGGTCGACCTGATTGAAGAGGTAAGCAGCATCAGAAGAGAGAAGCATAGCCGTTATGAAATTAAAGAACAAAGCTATTACAGAGAAGGATGCTCCAATAACCGCTAGCATGCCAGCTAACCAAGGAAACTTGCTGGGCTTAGGCACCAGTGTTTTGCTGCCAGCTGCCACACAAGCATTGAGCCATACTGATTCTTGTGTTTGAGGATTGGCAACCAGTTGAGCTAAATGCTGCAAATCTTTAGGTAAGTTCTTTACATGCTGAACACTATGTAGTTTTTCAGAACAGGGCGAAACCTCGTCACAATTTAGTGTGACGCTTGGTTTGGCTTCGCGAAAGCCCATCCATGAAATTCTTTTTGAGTCGCCCACTGTGGCATTAACTGTGTCTAGTTCTAGTTCTAGTTCTAGTTCTAGTTCTGGTTCTAGTTCTGGTTCTAGTTCTGGTTCTAGTTCTGGTTCTAGTTCTGGTTCTTTCATACGATACACAAGCATTGGTTTATTTATTATGCCCAATCAGACGATCTTGTGCCAGAATTCGTTTTTACTCGTAGCCAAATTCACTGAAAAGCCATTTCCTGTGCTCGCTGTTTTGAGCCTCCAGATCTTCACGCGTGAGAAGCCCCCGCATAAATGCTTCAAATATGAGTCTTGTGCGAGGGTTGTAGATTTCAACGCCAGTGCTTTCTTTGAGGTATGACTCTTCACCTTTAAGAAGCTTATTAAGCAAGTTAGAGAGCCTGTTTTGTGCTCCCCTGTAAGAAATATGCTCTTTCTGAGCAATGGCTTTATCCGTTAAACCAATTGCAATATCCATCAGCGTTTCGAATTCTAGGTCACTGATAGCACTGGCTTTATCGCGCAGCCGATGACGCACTTCTTCAACCGTTGAGGTGACATAGGGCAAGTCTTCAACAATGACGCATTCGATTGCTCGAGCTAAAGTGCTGTCGTTTTCACTCTTCAGAATGTATCCGTGGATAGCTTCATCAGGCACTATTTTGCCTAGTTCACGAATGTAAGCTTCATGATGATATTGAGACCAAAATAAGATTTTGAGCGAAGGCAGCTCTTTCCAGATTTCTGAGGCGGCTTTGATGCCATTCAAATTTGGCATCGCGACATCCATTAACACAAAATCGGGCTTGCTGCTTTTGGCTTTGCGGACAGCTTCGGCACCATCGGCCGCTTCTTCAAGCATGGCAATTTCTATTTTGTGCTTTGCTAGCACTTCCTTTAATAGCTCTCCGCCATGTTGGCGAAGGCTTACCAAATCTTCAGCAATGAGAAGTTTGATACCACTTTTTTGCAGCTCAGCTATACCCATAAAATTTACCTATTCTAGGCCAGTTCAATTTTTACTATTGTTCCCTTATTCTCTTGTTCTATGCCGCTAGTTAGATTGACTTGCCAGCTAATTGTCGCGCCAATCAAATCAGCTCTCAGTCGCATATATCGAAGGCCGCGAGAATTCCCTCTCTCCTTCTCAGTAAAGCCGATACCATCATCGATTATGCTCAGAGTTAGCTTGTCTTTATTCTCGAAATTTACTCGTACTGTGCGTGCTTGGGCATGCTTAATTACATTATTGAGAGCTTCTTGAGTTAGTCGAAAAAGCAATAGCTCTTCTGTCTTGGTCAATTTCTCTAAATGTGCATCGTCTACGGTTTTTAGAAAGCGACCTTGAATGCCAGCTTTCTGACAGCTATCTCTTGTTAGTTGATCTAAAGCCGTGCACAATCCTAGATTTTCAAGGACCGACGGAAAAAGGCTTTCCATCACCTCTCTGATGTGTCTTCCTGCCGTATCAAGCGAAGCCTCGATTTCGGCAATGTTCTCTTTGTTTAGCTCTTGTCCATTAGGCAAAGCAATTACTTTCGACTTGATTTGCTTGATTTCGTTTAAGACTTGATCGTGTAAATCAGAAGCTAAGATGCGCCTATCAGCTTCATCTTGCCTAAGAATAGAAAGTCTTGTTTGAGTGAGTTCCTGATTCTTGATCGCTAGCTCAAAATAGCGACTAGTTTGCTTCTCTTCTGCATCTTTTACAGCTCTAGCGATTAATCCTAGAACAAAACTAATTATGCTTGAAGTTAGATTTGTCACAATGCTGATAGAACCAGATAATTGCCCAGTTAGCCAAGCGAGCACGACAGAAAATGCCAATATCTGCAGCGCCACTATAAATAGAAAGTTTGTCTTTACTCTCAGTGCAGCTTCAAAGGCAAGAAATGCAATTGCCACTGCACACGGTGCTACTATAAACAGACTTGCGTTACTGGGTAAAAAAATCTTAGTAGCAAGTATGGCAATTACAGAGGCTAAAGCCGGCAAGACTAATCTTAAGAGATCGGTAAGCGAACGGGCTTTGGGCAACTCTTTAACGTTCATTTTTTTACAGGTTTGACCGGGTCAATCTTGTTGAGGTAAAACTTGGCAAGCCAATACTCGACCGAATTAACAACTCCATGTTTACTGACAAACGAAAGTTTGTCTCGAGCAGTTGAATCGTCACCCTTACTGTAAGCATCGATGCCAAGAAAGGCTTGGCACTGGGCTAGATCGTAAGTGCTATCTTCAGCGTGTTCTAGTAGCTTTTCTTGGTTTTCTTTGCCAGTGAAAAACTTAAATACTGAATATGGCCAGAATAGGTGATTCAACTTTTTCAAACTAACTTCACTAAGTGCAGTGGCAGCTGCTGGCTGTTTTGACAACTTGTAAGCTAAAACAGTTAAGCTAGCCGCGTGACCAGAAAAGTCTGATTTCCACTGAGTTCGATCAAGCCAAGCAAGGGTGTTTTTAGCCTGAGCAGCAGGATTGTCTAGCATCAAGTAGGCACCAGCTCTATTAACAACAGCATATTTGTCATCACTATTTAAGGCCAAGGCGCGATCAAAGTCTGCAATAGCTTGTTGTGGTCTAAAACTGCGAAAGTAGACAACACCACGAACAGTGAGAGCTAAAGCGTTCTTACCGTCGATCTTGATAGCTTCGTTGAGATCGCCTATAGCTGCATCATACTTTTTCAATTCACTGTAGGCGGTGCCTCTATCGACAAGAGCAGCAGCAGAACTAGAGGCTTTCAGGGCTTGAGTGAACTCATCAACGGCTAATTTGTATTGCTCTCTATTGAGAAAGTCTTTGCCTACGGCATAATGTCTGTCATACTCGGCAGAAGCTTTAGCACTCGGCACGACACAGCTTATTACGAGAGCTGCAGAAAGAACATAATTGAGAATCTTCATGGTTTTTCCCTTGGACACTTTGCCAATTCTAGCCCTCTTGGCCCAAAAGAAGCCCATTTTGAATCATATATTTAAAGCTATATGTTACTGCTACTTTACAAGCAGCTTAAGGTTGTCTGTCACCTGCTTCATATCCATGGTTATGGGTATGAAATTTATGGCGTTTATTATTTTTGGGGGCTGCTGTGCAGGGTGGTTGGTCTAACGCAGATAGTGATTGGCAGCTAAAGAGGCTGCAGCATGATTCGGTCAAAACTGTAGAGAAAGCTGTGCAGACGATGCGCGCTAATCTTCAGGAAGACATTATCGGCCACGGCCAAGAGTACGAGAAGATGTTTGGCAAGTCTTCTGCGCAGTACAACGAGTATCTCAACATGGTTATGGAGAAACTCGAACAGCTTGGAGTTGCACCTAAGCAAGTAATTGAATGGCTCAATCAAACGGCTGCCGATGGCGCTGTTCCGGTCAGCCAGTATGGCACTGACCGAGATTCTCAGTCAGAGACTATTCCTCAGATCCGCGCCGAGCCAATTCCATTCGACCAGCAACTACAACCAGAAGTCGATTTTGATAGCTTTGCTCGCCTTGAAGCTGCTGCATCACAAGCTTTAGCTGTGAGCATCAACCCTTCTTCTGCTTTGCCGTTTTCTGCTTTTCCAGCTGGGCAGTCGCCGGCTCCAGTGCCCACTCAGACCTCTTTTCCCACAGCACAGCCTGAAGGGAATCACGGTGCTAGTTCTGGTCACATGTCGCCTCAAGCTCCGCAACCTATTGCCCAGCCAACTTTCCAAAATTCGCTCTTGAACAATTCGGCCGCCTGGGCATCACCTACTCCTGGTCAGAATCAGTCTAAGCAGACAGCCGTGGCTGAAGCGTGGGGATTAGGAAATTCAGACGAGGCTCCTTCAAGTGGAACTTCACCATGGGGAGATGTGAAAGAAGCTCAGCCTCATCCTCAGCCAGCTTTTGCAGCTATACAGGCTCCTAGTGCCCCTGTGGCTCCTGTGGCACCGGTTGCAAATGTTTCTTCAAGCTGGGGTTCGCCAGAGCCAACCAATAGTCTCAAATCAGCTTTGGGATTGGCTGCCTCTCCTGTTATTCCTGTCGCTACGACAAAGCCATTGGTCGATCCCACCGATGAATTTAACTATGAAACCACTTGGTCGGCAATGCCTGCTCGTCCTGAACCGGTCGATCCAAAGACCTCTCCTCTTTCAGCTTGGGACACTCCTGCTGCTGACGAACCCCTAAGTTCCAATGCACAGCCGGTTTGGACTCCAGCTCCTGCCCCTGTGGCGACGGAACCGGCTTGGAGTGCTGCTCATGCCGCCATCTCGCCCAACCCTGTGGCGACGGAACCGGCTTGGAATGCTGCACCTGCGGCCATAGCTCCAGCCCATGTGGCGGCGGAACCGGCTTGGAGTGTTGCACCTGCGGCCATCGCCGTTCCTGCAGCTGCTCCTACTTTTAATACTGCAGCGGCTTCTGCTCCGGTTTCGGCTTCCGCTTTCACACAGTGGGGAGCCCCAACCAACGTATCTGCGCCTGCCACTCAAACGGTTGCACCAAGTGAATCTCCCTGGGTTACTGCCGCTGCACCATCAAGACCAATGATCGCGGCACCAACTGCTGCTCCAGCGCCATCCAGTGATGGCTGGGCTAGTCCAAGCGCAGCGGTGCTGCCTCAAGTCGCTTCTGATAGTTCTCCAGCTGCACCAGTCGCTCCGTCAGCTCCAGCTGCTCCGCCAGCTCCAGTTGCACAAGCTATGCAGGTTCCAGGTTGGCCATCGAGTGCACCAGCTACGCCACCAGTTTCTGTTGAATCGGCTTGGAATACTCCAGCACCAGACTTTGCTTCAGTGATATCGCCGGTTATTGAGCCTGAATCTCCTTGGACCGCTGCTGCCAACTCTATAGCTGCTGAGTCTCAGTGGGCCGCTCCGCCTTTTCCTATTCCATCTCCGACTTTAGGGCCAGCGCTGACGCCGCCTGTTGTCTCAGCCGGGCCGATGATGGCTCCAATGGCTCCCCAAGCTCCGATTGCTCCATCACCTCTAATGCAAGCGCAAGTTACAGCTCCAGCGATGGCTCCAGCTCCCACGGCAAATTCAGTGGCAAGTCCAATGCCAAGTCCAGTGCCAGCTCCAGTTCCAGTTCAAGCGCCTGCTCACGCTCCTGCTCAAGCATCAGTAGCAGCGGCACTACCCGAGTTGTCAGGGGCGGCTCCTAAGCCTGTTCAAGCTTCGGCCATTCCTTCTCCCTGGGCATCAGCTCAAATGCCAAGCCAATTGTCTTCTCCCCAATTTACATCGCCCCAATTTACATCGCCCCAACCATCAGCTCCAATGCAAGCGGTGGCACCGGTTGTATCAGTGGCACCCGTGATACCCGTGGATACGCAAACACCGGCTGCCAGTCAAGCCGTGGCTGGTCAGGCAAATCGGCCAAGCTTCGGCGGTTGGCCTGCAGGCCCAGTGCCGAATCCGTACGCAACTCAAGATGCTATGCAAAACCCAATTCAGCAACCTATTCAACAGGCTATTCAACAGCCCATACAACAACTCATACAACAACCTATTCAGCAACAATATCAGCAAGCGGCGATGCAGCCAGTCGGACAAGGCTGGACACAGCAGCAACCACAGCAGCCAATGCAAGCTACTCCAATTGCGGCACCACAGTATCACAGTGCCGGTTATGGTCATGGTGGCAACGGTAATCAGATGCAGCGGCCTGATGAGCGCGACGAACCTAACTATGACCCAGCAACAGCTTGGGATTAGAATTACTAGTTAGGGTAAAAACAAGCCAATTTTTTCTACAAATTGTTCTGGTGGCAAGTAGCCTGAAAAACTAGACACTAGTTTGCCCTTATCATTCAAAATCAAAATGGTAGGAAACCCTTCGATTTTATAGGGTTTCAATTCGGCTACGCTGACGCGAGCATTTAGCTTAAGCCAGACAACGCGCTGCCCAAGCTCTTCTATTACGCCAGGATTTTCAAATGTCTCGTGGTCGAGACGTGAGCACCAGCCGCAATGCTCTGTATAGACATCAACTACAATGAGCTTGTGCTTCAATTGTGCTGCGATTTTGGCCTTAGTAAAGTCGCTTTGCCAAGGCAGCATTTTCTTACTAGGTGCTGCTTTGCTTAAAGGTCGAGCCCAGCAATAGCTAGACGACAAAGTTAAGGCCAAAGATACAAGTAGAAGTATTCTAATTGGGACGCTCATCTAGTCAGCAACTAGGTTTTCGCAAGAATGTTTAACAGCTTTTGAGCCGTTATTAATTGGTTGAAAATCTGGATGCGCCGAGATTGCACAGTGATCGTCATTCTCAACCCAGGCTTTCAATGTATCAAGCCGTCTGCGAATATCTTTAAGAATCGATGTGCCAGCGACTTCTTTAGCAAAAGGCAACCAGACTTTTGGCTCACTGTAAGTGCTTAAACTCACTTCGGTTTTATCACCATTGCCAAGAGGAGTTAAGATCCACGAACCTTCAAAGGCTTTTAGTTTCTCTGAAGAAAGCAAAGCAAAATCAATGCGTTTGTATGGAGTTTCAACTTCTTTATACGTGCAATGGGCGTTACCTATAACTGGCAGTTCGCGGAAGTGTTCATCCATAACCGCTATACCATCATGGCTCGAAACAATTTTTCTGCGATGAGGGTCTTCAAGTCGTGAGTGCTGGATTGCTTCGAAAACGTCTTTTGGCGAGGCATCTATTACAACGCTAGACTCGACGCCGCGATGAGATTTGGGTTGGGCCAGCGCAGGGTTTCCAAAGCTGTTACTTGTGACAGCAAGAAGGAGGCCAACTAAAAGAAACTGTTTTTGTCTTGTTGTCATATCGCTAGTTCTGTAAGGGAAACACTGATTTGCAAAGCGACAATGCGGCAAATCTAACGGCATTAGAGTGTCTATTATTGCTCATTACAAGTGATAACTGAGCACCGACGTTATTTAGGAGTTTTTTAAAATTGAGATGTCAGCATATAGCTTCTCGATAGTCGATCGCTAGCAAAAGATTCAGCAATCGCCTTCTTTGTAATTAGCCAATCTATGTTGAGCGCTAGTAAGACTATAATGATGACGATAATTTAGATAATTGAGCGTTGAGGATTATTCATGAACAGGCCTTCCATACTTTCAAGAGCCAACTCTTTGAAAGGTATTGCTATTGCATGGTCATGGGTCGTTGGATACGCTTTGCCAACGTTGGCACAGAAACCAGCTGCCGGTCAAGTTGTTGCCGCTGAAATTAAGGGTTTACCAACCCATGAAAACAGTGGCTTTTTAGAAGCCGTCTTTACCGGTATTAATTACCTTACTGGCATTGCTCTTGCTGGTGTTCTTATTTTCGGTCTGATTTGGCTTTTGAAACGTCGCAACATTATTGAAGATGCTGAGACTGCCGAGGGAGAAGACTCCACATCTGGTGCTGGCGATTCTGCTACTGGGCAAGATGATGCTAAAAAAGACAATGCTGCTAAAGAAGAAACCGTAAAAGAAGACACAGAAACAAAAGAAGCTGCTGAGACTAAAGAAAGCAGTGACGCCGAGCAAAAAGCAGATGAAAAAGCTGCTGATTAGGCTTAACTAGAGTTATTAGTCTTCACTCATGCTGGCTAGCTTCGCTTGAGCAATCGCGCCTGCTGAATTTGGATCGGTAAAGCGCATAGAGATTGCCACCATCTCACCGTTGTCGGTTGGAATAGTTGTAATTCTCAGCTCTACCTCATCTTCTTCTACTTTTGTAGTGAACTTTTTGTCTTGTGGTTTGACTAATTCTTGCGGGTTGAGACCAGCAATTACTTTGTAAGATCCAACTAAAGCACCATGAATTTCCAGCGGCAGCATGCAGTCTGCCAACAATTCGCCGTGCAAGAAGTAGCGCAGTGAAACACCACTCGCATCTGGTTCTAAATGAATGTCAGAACAGCGTTTTTGCGTAGCCTTTCCAATAATCTCGTGAGCGAGAAGCATTACTGAAGCATTCTGAGCCTCTTTCATTCGGTGAATGTCGGTTTCTTCTTCGCTGCCACCAAGTTCAGACTCAACCACATCTTCAAGTAATTGCCGATTGGCATTGGCATTAAGTGCGCCCATGCTCGACTCTACTAGTTGATTGGTGACATTGGTCACTGCAGCCTGCAATGCACTTTCTGCTTGAGCCACTTGCTTAAGGGCTGTTACTGCTGCCTGGTCTACCGATGACAGAGCTGCTGATATTGGTTCCGAAGTTGGTATTGGTTCTGAAACTGATACTGGTTCTGAAGCTGGCAGCGGATCTAAAATTGGCAATGCTTGAGTGATTGGCGCCGACTGAGCAGCTGTGGCGATCTCGCCTACCACTTGATCGACAACGCGCTCTAAAACTGACGAGAGACTTGGAACCCCTTGAGTGGAATCGACCAATGATACGACTGGGCTAATCTGAGGTGGTGCTACTGGTGGTGCTAATTCCGTCTCTTTAACTGCCGCCACTAATGCTGGTGCTCTGTCAGCAATTGGTTCAACTAAAACTTCAACAAAATTTTCAACTGGAGCTTCTAGCGAAACTTCTACAGGAGTTTCCGGAGTGGCCGCGTCGCCCAAAAGTGCTGCAACAATAAGGGTCTCAACTGGCACATCTGAATCACTAGCTATTGCCGCTACTTCTACTACTTGTAGTTCTTGTGGCACTTGTACTTCTTGTATAACTCGTACTTGTTCTAAAATCGGCTCCATTGGAGCTGGCGAGGCTGGTGCTACAGAAGAGTCTATGTCATCATCGTCATCGTCACCAAATAGTGATTGCAGATGTTTTTTAGCCGGTACTCGCGGTGAAGCCTTTTTCTCTAATGCATTTGCTTGGGCAATAACGCTAGCTGGTAGTGTGAATTCTTCGCTGAGGGATTCAGCTTGTTTGAAATCGCTTTTGGCATCAGAATCAATAGATAAATCTGCAGCTTGCGGAACAATATCGTCTATGGCTGGTGCTGCTGTCGGCTCGTAGAGATTTTTCATGCAGAATTCAAATTCATCAGCAGTGCAGACAAGTTGTTTTATGTGGCCACTCCGCAACTCAACTCTCAGAGCATCAACGGCAATCAAATCATCCGGATTGACCATGGCTATAGTGTACTGAGTGCCAGAATTAGCTACAGGAATGAGCTTGTATTTGGTTTTGATTTCCAGCGAGACTAAATCTGCTATTTCTTTCTCTGGTGGATTCTTTGACAGCGAGAAAAAGTTGACGCCATATTGGAGTTCAAGCGAGTCTTTAAGCTGGTGATAAGTAACCAACCCCAAACGATCCAAGATTAAGGTTAACCGGTCGCCCGACCTGGCTTGCTCTTCCATTGCGCTGGCGAGCTCTTCAGCGGTAATTATGCCGATGTCGACCAGAAGGTCG
The DNA here is from genome assembly GCA_038231015.1 of Candidatus Obscuribacterales bacterium. GTDB lineage: Bacteria > Cyanobacteriota > Vampirovibrionia > Obscuribacterales > Obscuribacteraceae. Next base: position 13,381 of record JBBRMD010000074.1, on the reverse strand, counting down.
CCAATCTCGTTACCACTGGCGGACATCGGTTCTCCTGGCGAAATTGTAGTGGGGTTCATCTATGCGGGGATTCTGAGAGAAGGAAACCACCTGCTCAACCAATTGATCAAACAGGTCCTATTATTTGTTTTCCCGAAGGAAAATGCTGCTAAACCTGAGCTTTACTGATTTAGCCGAAAATCTTATGGCTTGGCTGCCTTGGGCACTATTTCAATTAATGGCTTTGGCGAGGTTTGGTCAGTAACAATATCAGCCACCGAGTAATGGCAATGTTCATGAGCGCTCAAATAGTCTACGTTTACGTCACCCATGCCAGCCGCAAGTGCGCGGTAGGCATCTTTAGCAGCAGCTTGGTCGAAGCGACCGAGAATAGCAGTTGCATAAAGCCTGCCAGCTGGGCTGCCGTTGGCAATGATCCATTCGAGGTCGTCTCTGGCCGGAGCGCCAAGTTTAAGTGCCTGATTGACTGATGGCTTAATTTTGCCGCCCTTTACGCTAGCGTCTTCTAGTTGCTTAGCCGAAGCAATAACAGTCAGAGCTGGGTTCATAGCTCGGCTGGGTGCATTTTCAATTTGTTTCGAGCCAGGCAAAGAAACTCCTGATAGCGATGGATCGAGCTGAGCTTGAACTGCTGGCAAAAAGCAAAGCGACAAAGTCATGAAAAGCCCTGAAACAATTAAAGGCTTGTGTTCAAGTGTCATGGTTTGTCGCTTTGCCTCAGCTGTCTGTATCCTAGTGAAGAGCTTATTTAAGCTTCAATAGTTCCACTTCGAAGATCAAGGTTGCGTTTGGTGGAATTGCGCCAGGAGCGCCTCTTTCACCGTAGCCTAGGCTTGGTGGAATAGTCAATTTGCGTTTGCCGCCAACTTTCATTGTAGCTACGCCTTCGTCCCAGCCTTTGATTACGCGACCAGCACCGATAGGAAACTCAAATGGTTGTCCGCGGTCAACTGAACTGTCGAATTTGCTGCCATCTACCAACCAGCCAGTGTAGTGCACTGAAACTGTTTGTCCGTTTTTAGGCATAGGGCCGTCGCCAACCTTGATGTCTTCAATAATAAGACCAGTAGGGGTTTTTGTTCCAGTTTCTGTCATGGAATTTGCTCCGTTTGTATTAACGTTATTTGTCAGAGTGCCACTATCAGTAGTGGCGATATTGCTCGCTCCAGCGCTAGCATCCACAGGGGTGGAAGCGTTTGAGCAGGATGTTGTTGACAGGCTTGTTAGGCCTACCAGAGTCAAAGCAAGAAAAGTCGATGATGGCGCTAGTTTACGCATTTGAGTCCTCAAATTAAGACCAGAGGGCAAAGTTATAGCAGAACGGAGAGATATTGCCATTAGATGAGATTTTCGTATTCGCCCCATTTACGGCGGAGCTTGATAGTTAGATGATCTCAAGAGTTAATAATTGTTGTTAGGTCTAATGCCCATATTCAATGACAGTAGTGAGGCTTCCAAGCCCAATACCCGCGAAACCGACATTAGCGAAAAGCTATTGGCTTCTCTGGCTGTATCAAATGAGATACCAGCTGCCGGTCCTGTTAGTAACTTGAGAAAAGCTGAAGTGGTTGTCACCGGTACCCTTGTCGGTATGGTCAGCCATGGTTTGACTGAGGCAATTGACAATCCTGCCCGTTTTGGCAGCGAAATTTTAGGCGCCACAGCTTTGACTTTGGCCATGAAGGGCCCAAACTGGGTGAGACTTCCTGCTATGGGTGTGGCTGTTGTTGGTACAGTCGTCTTTGCCGGTCATGCGGCTGAAGCTACTAACACTGCTATCGGCATTACCAAAGAAATGACCAATGCCAATATAAACGAGAGCAGAGCAGCTATTAGTGAGACTCTTGGCCCCTTAGCTTTCGACGCCGCTATGATGGTGGGCGCTGGCCACCTAGGCTCACGGCTGGCAGCTAGCTTGCCTAAAGCTTTCCCAACAGATGTCATTCCTCGTCTTTCATTTGAGATTGGTCCACAGTTAGCCTTTGAAGGTGGCTCCTTAAATGGAATGGGCCTTGCTGGTCCGCGCCTGCGCTTCAATACCCCAAGTGAAGCCCCTGGGCTAAAGCCTCTGCCAGAAAATGCCATGGCCATGGTTAAACATGGAGAAGGTGGTGGAACTTCCAATCGTGAAATTTTAAAAGACGGCTACAAGGTTCTTAATTTCCGAGGCACCCGGGGAGAAGACGTTCAGCTCGTTGAAAAATTGCCCGCTATGAAACCAGTTGAACTAATTCACGGCGACCATTCCATTTCGAGAATTAGTGCCAGCGGTAAAGTTGTAGTTGCTTTCCCCTCCGGCGAAGCACGCATGCTTGATCTGGGCATGCCCATTAAGCGTGTCACTGTGAGCGAGTATGCCGGTGGTCAAAAACAATATCGACTTAACGAAACTGTTCTTTCTAATATGGAAGTCAATAATGTCAATCACGAAGTGAAGGCCGTGTTGGGTAATGGTGACCGGCTCCATATGGTCGACAATATAAAAGATGGCTTTATCAATTTCAATCACAAAGATGGTGTTCAGACCTGGATTGAACATTCTGGACGGATGGTGTTTAAGCTTCCTAATGGCCACATGAGCGAGGCCACTATTCCTAGTTCACTAGCTCACATCCGATTGACTGAGCGAGTTGATGGCAGCAAACAATTCCAGTTCTTAGACAGCGACGGTACGCTTTTACCGCACAAAGTTGAACTGCCTGCTCTTACCGCAAAAGCGAAGACGCTTGATGAAATACCGCAGTGGCGGCAGTTGAACAATTACTTAGCTGGTCGACCAGAGAACGCTGGTACACCATTCGAAATGCACCGCGTTGAACCTGGTGCTGGTGGCGTCGCCCAAGGCCAACACGGACAGACAGAGCACGCTCCTGTGTGGAGTTCAAGATTTAGAGCAACGTCAGTTGGCCGCGTCTTTGATGAGCAAATAGCTGGAGTTGATAGGCGGGTGATGCGCGGCAATGACCTCGACTCTCCTGCCGATATGGCCCTAGCTCAGCAAAATCATGGTTGGATGGTGAAGCGCTATCTTAGCGGTCTTGATCAAAGAGATGATTTCTTCGGTCAATAACTAATAAAAGAACCACTAATCTTAGCCGACAGCATCTTTCAAGGCGCTATGTGCCGCTAGATATTTAGTGGTTACTGTTAGAACTTTGGCTTCGTGAGTCAGCCTGTCATGAGTATCTTGCAACTCTAAAAGCGCTTGCTGATCTTCAGGCACACCATACATGGTGCCTGCCACCCAATAAGAGAGACTGATAGGATCTGAAGGCAAGTCTTTTGGCACTTCCACATTTTTGTTTGTGAGCTTGCTGCTTAAATGCAAAATATCTTTTATTGACTCAAGCACTTGCTTTGTCACCGGCTCAAGGTCTTGGTCAGCCGGATCGTCGTCGAGCCATTCTACTTCACCTTGCAGGTAAGGCATATCTTCGATGGTGCGCACGACCTTAAAGCGTCTGCGGCCCTCGGTCATAATATTCAAGCGACCATCTGGCAATTTCTCGCACTCGATAATTTCAGCAGATGAACCAACAGAGGCCGCCTGCGAGCTATGTGGATCAAAAAGTAATACGCCAAAGAGTTTGTCTGACTCCATAACTGAGGCGATCATTTGCCTGTAGCGTGGCTCAAATATATGCAATGGCAGTGGCGAACCAGGAAAAAGCACCACATCTGGCAGGGGGAATAGTGGCAGAATTTGCTTCTTCTCAGGCACTTAGTAGTCTCGCTTATATCACTGTGCGGGCCGGGTGGCCGCATTGCCTGCAGGAGCTGGTCGGGTTGGTGTATAAGAACAGCAATCGGGCGCGCACATATCTGGTGCAGGCCCAAAACAACCGACAGCTTTTCGCTCAGCCTTGTTATCTGATTCTAGCCGCTCTTGCACCAAATCAGCCATCATTCTTGCAAACTTAGGATTGGTACCAGCAGTACTTGTGCGCACCATTTGCATCGAAAGCTCGTGCCCTAGCTCTTTTGCTTCAGTATCTAGGTCGTAAAGAATCTCCATATGGTCTGAAATAAAGCCAATAGGATGAATAAGTAAGTGCTTTACCCCGTTACCGTTCAGCTCACGCATATGATCGAGAATATCTGGCTCTAACCACGGCTGCGTTGGCGGGCCGCTTCGGCTTTGATAGACCAGCTTGTAGTTAGATACAGAGAGAGCCTTGGCCGTCAACGCACAGGTCTCAGAGAGCTGCTTAACATAGTCACAATTGTCAGCCATCGCCAGCGGAATACTGTGGGCGGTGAAGGCAACATGAATGTCTTTTTGATCTGAGGCAGCGAACTGTTCAAGGCCTGCTTTGACAGCTTCGATATTGGCCTCAACAAATAAAGGATGATTGTAGAAGACTCTTAATTTGTCAAACTGAATACCAGTGACGTCTGCCGCTATCTGGGCTTTTTCAATATCTTCGCGATACTGACGACAGCCAGAGTAAGAGCTATATGCCGAGGTAACAAAGACAATAGCGCGCTTCACACCATCGGCTTTCATCTGGGTGAGGGTATCTGCCAACATCGGATGCCAGTTGCGATTGCCCCAGTAGATTGGCAATTTGATTGAGCGGCTTTCAAGCTCTCGCTTGAGCCCCTCAATCAAGAGCCTGTTTTGACCGTTAATAGGGCTCACGCCCTCGAAGCGCTCGTAATGATGAGCTACTTCGAGCATGCGTGATTGAGGTACATTCTTACCTCGGAGCACATTTTCAAGAAAGGGCATGACGTCGTCCATTCCCTCTGGACCACCAAAGGAAAGAAAGAGAATGGCATCGTAATCGTTCATATTTTCGCCTTAACCTAAAATATGTTGTCTAGCCCATTGCCCTACTAGATAGAAGGTCGAGAATCTCGCCTTCAGCAGGGAAGCGCCCTAAGGTCGCTTTCGAGAAAATAAGGTCTCCGTCGACTTCTATTTCGAAGACACCACCGCTTGATTGGTGAATGTTCGTAGAGTAATTAAGGATCTTATTGATATCGGCCGCCAAACTGACAGCCCTAGATTTGTACCCTCAAGAACCGCAGAAGGTAATGGATACTGCTGGTTTATTTTCAGTCATAGTAGTCTCCTAATGTATATATCGACTTGCATCACCGATTTTAAAATCGCCAATTATCTATGCCGTATGCGATAAATGTTAGAGATCAAAAAACCAATTTGCCCCATAATTTTAGCTCAGAAAAATCACATAATCATGAATAGAGTACTAAGATGCGCATCTGGAGCCCTATTGGCCTTACTAGCTACAGGCTGGCAGGCTAAAACGACGGCCTGGGCTGCTTCTTTGAAAGAGTTTAGCAAAGAGCCGATTTGTAAAGTTAAACCACTCGCTGCTATTTCGGACAAGTTGCCAATGTTAAACAGCAACTGCCCAGAAGTGGTCTCGGGGGAAGGCATTTTGGTTTCGACTATGAGCCCACTGGGCAAAGATGTGCCCGAGAACCATTTGAACTTTAAATTTAAAGGCAATTTTGCTCTCTTCTTGCATCACATCAACAAGCAGAGCGACGCTGATGCGAAAAAAACACTGTATGTCACCTGGCTAGCCTTTAACCCGCTAAAACAACCTGTCACCATTAGCGTCGGCGAACAAGCTTCATATCTTAGCCAGCCAGATGCTCCTTTTGTTGAGCGTGTGCCGCTGGCAATTGACGACGATAACAAGCTCTATTCTGGTCCTGGCGATCGGCTAACGGCCGATTACATTCACGACAAAGCAATAATAGAACCACCCTACAAAGTTACTGTTGAGCCCGGTAAGTTTGCCGTTATAAGGCATATAGATGTACCGGTGGCAGACTTGAAGTTTCACCACAATGGACGCTCCTTCTTCGCCCGGGGCAACATTGATGGCGCTCTGCAAATGGCAACTATTGCTACATTTTCAGAGACTGGTCCACCAGATCTCGGCAAGTTAGAAGCGCTCTTACAGGCCTCACTCATGGCCAAGCCGCGTGAGTATGAAAAACTGAGACCAACGCCAAATAATGCCAAAGGACGTTTTATATATGGTCGCGTGGCTGGCGTGCAGCTGGGTGTACACCTTAATGCAACCCATAAGCTCTTGCTCACCAAAACCAAAGATGCAAGTAAGTGTTACCCGATCAGCTCGCTGGCTCGGGGTACCTTTGGCACCGCTGAAATTCAAAGTGCCAAGCTTCTGCGCCGTTACGACGATACCGCCTATAGTGCGCATGGAAATTATTGCGTTGACTATAAAGTAGTGTTTAACGTGAGCAATAGCGACTACATAAAACGCCGCGTATATCTAACTCTAGACTGTCCGCTGAAGAGTGATAAGAATGAAGTCAAATATGCTGAACAGCCAGAAAAAGCAGTTTTTTACCGTGGTTCGGTCAAGCTTTCAAGCAAAAACTACCAGCGTTTTTACCATCTAGTTTTACACAAGGGCCAAAAACTTGAGCCCCTTGATAGTTTTGAGCTAGAACCTGGCGAAAAGGTTAGCTTTGCAATTGAATTGCTCTACCCTCCTGATGCCACCCCGCCACAGCTTTTATCTGTCTTCAGTCCCAAATCAGAAGAGCTCAAAGTCGACCTCAGGCCGCTAGTTGGGAAGCCTTGAGTTGGTTGGCTTGCTCTGTAGGTAGACTCCGAGTTCTTGGCGCTGCCACCACTGGCCAGTGGATAACAGTACTTCAGGTTTACTAAATTTGTATTTGTACAGCTTGACTCGCAAGTACTTTGGTGGTGCGTTTTCAAATGGATTAGTCTTGAGTAGGCCTAAGACGCTCTTTTCACCGCAAGAGAGAGCATAAAGAAAATGGCTAAACCAAATATCTGGGCTGGCACCGCTTTCTGCTCGCAGGGCCTCAAACCACATTTGCCAATCTAAGCGTGGCATGTATGGCGCAATTAACGGTGGTGCCCTGTGGACGTCACCTACTTTGTAGCGAAATTCATAGGCCTTATATTCGATACCATCATCGCTGCCTTCTATTATTAGCTCAGGCCGGTTGCGCGTCATTACAGCAAAGAGGCCGTAAGTCGAGCTGATACCAAAGTTCTGACTGAGACCGTAAGTCAATGCCAGTGGGGCAGGTAGGCTAGCAAAGAAATCACGACCAAGAATTGTAAGGGCGATGCTAATGGCACTGGCAAAGGCAATCAGAGTAAAGGCTGAGTAGCTAAGCAATTTCTCTATCATGATTATTAGAGGTTGGCTATTGTCTCTAGCTTTTAGGGTGAGCGCGCGCAACCAGTTTTCTAGATTGGCTAGATGGAAAAGTCGCAGGAAGCGTTCAGTTTCTTGCTCATGTACTAAGGAGAGAGGCAAGATTAGGCTGAGTAAATTGAAAAAGCCATAGTTACCTGTTAAAGAAATGGCAATCTGCAAAAAAGCAAATAACAGAGCCGCCACTAACCGTGCTCTTACTCCGGCAAAGATAAAAAATGGAACTATCAGTTCTATTGCTAGAGCTATAGCGCATGCAGCTTTACTCAATAGCAACGGTAGCAAGTGGCAAGCAAATGCCTGCGGATTTGGCAAGGGTTGTGTCTCAAAATGATAGGTCAGTGCGGTAAGAGATAGCCAGCTTGAATTACTGCCAATTTCACCGCCAATCTCGCTCACTAATTTGACAAAACCAGATGAAAACATTAAGCGAAAAGTAAGCCAGGCTAGAGCCATCACCGCTATTTTGCCAGTCCGCTCGCTAAAAGAAAAAAAGCGACTGCGACCGAGAAAAATAGAGATGAAGCCAGCTTCAAGCAGAAGGGTATCCCATTGAAAAGACAAAAACTCTTGGCCGACAGAGACAATATGTAAATACGACAGGTAGAGCAAAAAGAGAACTGCTGGTTCGGCTATGCCAAATAAGAGGAGTATTGATAGCAGGCTGCCGCTAGCAGTGACTGCCACTAAGAGATTGTAGTTTGCCACTGGGGTGACGCCAGTGGTTGAGTAAAGGCCCTCTAGCTGCGGTAGAAGAAGGACAAAGGCGCTCATATAGACTAACGCCAGAAGCCGCAGGTAGAGAGCTTTAGTGATGTTTAGAGACTGATTCAATAAAAAACAAATCCAATACAAACAAATTTGGCAAGCCGATCTAGAGTCTACACTAGACTATTACTTTCGCCCTTTACTTGGCAAAATTTCAGCTGTGGCAAGGGTTGTTAATGGTCGTGGCAGAAGCCGCAGCATTGCCTCTTCTCGGCCGACAATTATGAGCTTCTCAGTTGCTCTGCCCCAGACCAAATAACAAAAATATTGAAACTTCCACTCGCTTAGTTTGTCTACTGCATCGAAGAGATCGATGAGAATAACTACCTTGGCAGAAAGAGCACGAAACTGAAACACTGAGGTTTCAAACAAAGCTCTTGTTTGGTCTTTGACTGGCTGCTGACAGACCTTTACCCGTTTGGCAAATTTGAAGTGGTGACTTTTTTCGTTGCTGGCACTTAGTATGGCCAAATCACCAGGTTTGTACTTGCCACCATTTAGCAGGCTGTCAACAATAAATTGCACAGTTTCAGCTTGTTCTTCTGTGCTGCTTACCTCGTAAAGCTCACTGCTTTCGTTGCTGGCTAACAAATCGAGGTTGCGCTTAAAACTTACTTTTAGCTCGATGGTTTTGGCCGCGTGCGGAATGACACTGAGGCGGTTAAAGAGTAGCAGTTGGGGGTCATAACAAAAGACAAAGGCACCTTTTGTTTGGTCTACCAGGCTGTGTTTTAGCGCCCTCCACATGTTAGTACCAAAGCTATGACCCTCGTCGACAACAATGGCATCAAACTTGAGTTCGCTATAAAGTTCGGTCGCCGCTACCAATAATTCGGGAAATATCTCATTGAAGATGCGTGTGCTTCTGAATTTCGGGGTCTTAAGATCAGCTTTTGATGCGGCAGAATGGCACAGCGCATGAAATGTTGAGATCGTGAGTAGGTTTTGACCATCATCTGATTTATTATCCGGACTAAAGTGATTCTGCTCTTTTCGCTCTTGGTCGGTCAAAAACTGTTGGTGTTGGTAGCGCAACTGTGCGGCAAGAAGTCTTGAATGGGTGACCAACAAAACTTTCTTACCCATTTGAGAAAGGGCAACAGCCACTTCGCTGGCAATAGCTGTCTTGCCTGTTCCACTGCCGCCAACCACATTGATAGTGTTTGAATCTTCAAGTGAAGATAAGACCTGTTCAACTAGCCTCGGTACTTCTCTTTCAGCAGATATTGATTCGCTCACTGTCCACTGGCCGCTAAGAGGTTCAATAGCTGTAAAGCAATCTTGTTGCAAAACCATGGCCTGATAAAGTCCTGAACTTTTAAATTCGTTAAGTTGTTGCCGCACAAGTAGTTCAACTAGATTGCGCACTTTTGGTGCCTGAAGTCGTGCTTTTAGCCTCACTATTGCTTGCTTTACTTCGGCTGGTGAAAGCTTGAGCTTTACGGCAATTGCAGTATTAGAAATGGTGCAATTGCTTGCTTGGGCGTGAAAGCCAAAGAGCATTTGCGATATCTCAAACAGTTTTCTCCCTTCGTCCGTTAGTGTCAGTGACTCTTGCAATCCTTTCAGTAAACCAGGTGAAATCGGAGCGTAAGCTAAGTGTTTAAGTAGGCACAAAGTCAGCCTGTCGCAATTTACTTTCTCTAAAATGTCGCCTAATGAAATACCTGCCGGTTGATCATAGATCGTGGTCAGCATGCGTTCTAATGCCGCAAGCTCAAGCATTTGAGCCAAGTTTTTAATTATTAGAGTTGGTTGAAACTTGTCTTCTGAAGCATTTTTTGCAGCAATATCTAATTTAGGCTCAGAACCATTCTTTGTTGCCTGCTTTGGCGACGCTTGCTTTGGCTTCGCCTCTTGTTCAATGGTCACCAAGCCTGCCTGAACGGCAGGACTAATATTTATCTCCACTGGCTCTCCCCCTATAGTCGTTAGACCATGTTAGGAGGATAGAGAGCCATAAACACTGTGCATTTGCACAGCCATTCTAGAGTTTGGAGAGCAATTTTAGAAACTTATTTTAGTTCTTAGACTTCGACTTGCTCTTCTTAGAATCAGCATTGATCAGTTGTTCCATCGTCATTTGACCAACTGAAGCGCTAGGGCTACTAGAAGTATTTGCAGCTGGCATAGCAGCTGGTATGGCTTCTGGAGCTGATGCTTTATCTACTTTATTTGCTTTACCTATTTTTTCTGCTTTTTCAATTTTGGCTTCAGTAACTTCTGCTGGTATTGCAGTGGCCGCTTGAGACGGTGAAGCTGCTTCTTGCTTGAAATTCTTTTCTAAATCGTTAGCGGCTTCGCCTTTGCCTTCTTTGGCTAAGTACGCACCATACGATTTGACGAAGCCTTCTTGAACTTCTTTATAGCCAGGTTTTGATTTGTCAGATTGCTCTAAGTTCTCTTTCAGGCCCTTGTAAAGTGAGTCAGCGTCTGGCTTCCCTGCAGCAGCTGCCACATTGGCCCATTGCAGTTTTGCTTGCATAGTATTGACTGCTGATGCACCCAGTTGGCGCTCTTTTATTTGAGTTACTTGCTGGAAGAATTGCACAGCTTCTTTCGGATTGCCGTTTTCGCTGTACAAAGTACCAAGCTTCGCCAGTGTGTCTAATCGTTCGAAACTGCCCGAACCCTGCTTCTTGGTGATATAAACGAGGGCGTTTTTATAGCAAGCCTCTGATTCAGAAATATGTTTTTGCTTGGCATAGATTTCGCCCATTAATGTCAACATTTTTGGCATCATCGGATCATCGTAACCCCAAATTGAATTGCGGGTGTTGATTGCTTCTCTGAGAACGGCCTCGGCGCCTTTCAAATCTTGTGGTTTGGCAGCCACCATTGCTTTGGCCTGCTCGAACTGTTTAAGAGCTTTGGCTCCTAATATCTGAGCCTTTTTTGGGTCAATAGTAACCGTGCCCAAGGCATCGACAGTCACTGCTGAGTTCGGATTAGCGTTTTGATTTGGTGTCGCCCCTGGTGACGAGCCAGATGCATTATTAGCGCTGCCGGGCATTTTGTTTTCTATGGTGCGGTATGGATTTGTCAGCATATTGACAGTGCCGCCACTCGGAACTGCTTTTGGCATGGCCATAAGACCACCGTATTCCATCATCGCTTGGGCTTTGGCTGACAATGGCAAACCAACTTGAATGAGTACAAGCAAAGAGGTAAGCGCTACCAATGGCCTTGTTTTCCGCAAAGCCGATTGGCCCTGACCTAGCCGAACTTGACGCATCACTTATTTCCCCTTAAAAATTCAATTTGTGGCCCGAGACAATAACTATATGCCAATTATCCCGACTGGTTAACAGAGCAATTGAGTTAACCTCAAGCTATATTGCTAAGGGGTAGAATATCTTTCTATGTGGAAAGTGATATTAGTCGGATGGGTGAGAACTTATCCGGATAGAGAATAACTAAGGTAGCCATTGTGTCTAGCAACCATAAATCTGTGCGGGTCGGCGAGCTTCTTGTAGATGCTCAGATTATTAGTTCATCTGAAATGACTGAGGCTATTCAAGTCTCTAAGCGCCTTGGTGTGCCAATTGGTCGGGTGCTGATGATGAGTGGCAGCGTCCGTCAAGACGAGCTAGCAGCATCTTTGCAGGTACAACCGCTCATTCGTGAAGGGCAAATACCCTACGACGCGGCTATTAGCGCATTGCGTCGGGTTCACCAGCTGCGTGTGACCATTGCTGATGCCTTTGCCCAAGAAGACCTTAGGCCCGATATTGAGGATAACCCTGAATATTTGGGCGAGTTGCTACTCGACTCAAATTTGGTTGCGCCTGAAGATATGGAACGTGCCATCCAAACAAGTATGACTTCAGGCATTCCCCTTGGCAGTGCTCTGGTATTGCAGGGAATACTTTCGCCAGCTCTATTTCCTTCCTTACAGCGTATTCAAAAGCAGTTGATTGACGGGCTTTTATCTAGAGAAGAAGGTATTAGAGAAGTTCAAGATACTTTTGTTCTTTGGCTTAAGGCTGAAGAGTCTAAAGGAAAGCAAGATAAGACGCCACTGCACGGCAAAGACACTATTGCCGCTGACGAATATGTGATAGCGAAAACTGAGCCTGTGCACAACAACGGCCACCAGAACCAAGGTCAGCAGAAGTCAGAAGTCGCTGAAGTGGCCACGACCTCGGCTGTTGCTGCAAAAGTTACTGAAAGTGTCGCTGACACTAGGCTGGTTGATTTGCTCAAGACCGCTGGGGTCTTCAGTCAAGCCGATGTTCAGCGCAACTATGAAGCTATGCTCAAAGATCCAATTCGCTCTGGTCGATTTTATGTCGAACTCGGCCTTATCGATGAAGAGGATATGAAGCGAGCAGTTCGCAGTCACGCCTTAATGACAAGAGGCAGCCTGACAAAAGAAGAAGCCATTTTTGCTCTTAATAGCTCAAGAACAACAGAGTTTGAAAAGCAAATCTCGGGCACTGACAGCGTAAAAGTGCAGCGCTACATGGACAAGCAATGGCGTGGCAAGGCCACTAAAGTTATTGGTGGTGCCTTGTTTGGAGCCTTGGTGGCTGGTCTAACATTCACTAACCGCAAAAAATAGAGAATAAAGCAGCTCTCTATTTGACTTTGATTTTGGCTTGAATACCAGCAATGAAGGCCTTCTCTACATTTAGAGTCGTGCGATTAAAGAAGGCTAGGTCAGCTGCTTTACCTACTTCTATTGAGCCAAGATAGTTGTCTATGCCTATAGCCTTGGCCGCATTGAGGCTGGCCATTCTAATGGCATCGGCAAAGCTGCAAATATTCCAATTGACCATGTTTTGCACAGCTTTATCTAGGGTTATAGAAGAGCCGACTAGCTCTCCACCAGAAGTTCCGATTGCTGCTCGGTCGGTTACCAGAATAGTTTTTGCGGCCCCTTTTATGGCGAAGATTAGGGCACAGGCCGCTTTGTCAAGGTGCAAGCCGTCGGCAATTAGACAGCAGGTCGTTGATTTCGAAAGTAAAGCGGCGCCCACCGCTCCAAGCTTGCGATGATGCAGTGGCGGCAAGGCATTAAAGGTATGGGTCATCAAACTTGCGCCTTGCTCAAAGGCCCTGTTGGCTTCTTCAAAAGTAGCGTTAGAATGGCCGAGGGCGACGACAATGTTGTTCTTCTTTAAAAGGGCAATTGCCTTACCATCAGGATCACCTTCGCAGCCTGCAGTGAACAAGGCCACCGTAGGGTCAAGCAACGGTGTTATGGTTTCGGCGGTGAATGGTCTGATCCATTCTTTGGGATGCACTCCAGGCCTTTCGGGCGACATGCAAGGACCTTCTAAGTGAATGCCAACCATGCGAGCAAGTGGCTCACTCTCGGTTTGATCTTTTAAAGTCTTCTCGGCGCCGTAGGGCAAAACGCGGTCAACGCCTTGGCCTTTAAGAAAAGCAATATTTTTAACCAGGTG
>JBBRMD010000073.1:0-29112 GCA_038231015.1 Candidatus Obscuribacterales bacterium | reverse complement strand
TGGTCCTGGCGGCCCGAGTGGACCTGCTGGACCGACTGGCCCCGGAGGACCTTGCGGACCCGGTGGACCTTCAGGACCCACCGGCCCAAGTGGCCCTTCTGGACCTGGCGGCCCGAGTGGCCCCGCTGGACCTGGCGGCCCGAGTGGCCCAGCTGGACCTGGCGGCCCGAGTGGCCCTGCTGGACCTGGCGGCCCGAGTGGCCCTGCTGGACCTGGCGGCCCGAGTGGCCCTGCTGGACCGAAAGGCCCCGGAGGACCAAGCGGACCCGGTGGACCTTCAGGACCCAAAGGCCCAAGTGGCCCTTCTGGACCTGGCGGCCCGAGTGGCCCCGCTGGACCGAAAGGCCCCGGAGGACCAAGCGGACCCGGTGGACCTTCAGGACCCAAAGGCCCAAGTGGCCCTTCTGGACCGAGTGGACCAAAAGGCCCTGGTGGTCCGAGTGGACCTGGCGGCCCAAGTGGCCCGGCCGGCCCTGGTGGACCTTTCGGACCGGCTGGTGTAGCTGGTCCTGGTGGACCTAGCGGCCCAGCTGGACCCGGTGGAGCGGGTGGTCCCGGTGGCCCTGCTGGACCGGGCGGCCCTAGTGGCCCAACCGGTAACTCTGTACCGGCTGGCTAGTCGAAATATCAATAAATCAATTGATAGCTGGCTATAAATATAAATAGCTGGCTATAAATATAAATAGCTGGCGATGCCGAATGTTAGCGCCTACTAAAATGTCCGATTTCGGGACAGAAATCGGACATTTTTATTTTTCGATAAAACCACTAACTGCTAATTAGCAATTGAGTAGCTATTTCTTCTTGCCGCCGCCGAGCACGCCACGAATGAATTTGCCTAGCGGGTCGTAGAACTCGTCTACAACACGTTCTTTCAATGGAATAATGGCATTGTCAGTAATGTGGATATCTTCTGGGCAAACTTCGGTGCAGCACTTTGTGATGTTGCAATAGCCGATATGACCTTCGTCTTTTAGATACTTCATACGGTTAGCTTGATCGAGTGGATGCATTTCCAGACCAGCTACTCGTACCATGAAACGTGGGCCCATGAAGTTGTCTTTGCGCTCGTGGTCACGCAATACGTGACAGACGTTTTGACACAAGAAGCACTCAATACATTTACGGAACTCTTGAACGCGCTCAATATCTTCTTGGTAAATAGTCCAGTCAGCATCAGGCGCTGGAGAGAAGCCTTTGATCTTTTTGTTGACTTCATAGTTCCAGCTAACATCAGTAACTAAGTCTTTGATGATTGGGAAAGTCTTGATTGGCTGTACACAGATGTCTTCATCATCTTTGAACGAATCCATTCTTGATTTGCACATCAAAGAAGGCATGCCATTTACTTCGGCACTACACGAACCGCATTTTGCAGCTTTGCAATTCCAACGTACGGCTAGCTCAGGGTCATAGTTTTGTTGAATATAGTGAATAGCATCGAGCACGACCATACCGGCTTCAACAGGCACTTTATAAGATTGAAACTCACCCTTATCTTTTGTACCTCTATATACCTTCAGGGTCGCCTGGCGACCGGTTGACTCAGGCATTAGCGGGCTCCTTTTTTACGAAAAGATCTTTCAACTCTGCAGGCATTTCTGGCAGTGGCGTGTGCTCCAAAACCATGTGGCCATCGGCTCCTTTGCTGCAAGCCGAGTTTTTGGTGCCCCACTCCTTCTCAGTGTTTGGATAGTCAAGGCGGCTATGAGCACCACGACTTTCTTGGCGAGATAGGGCACTGCGAGCAATTGCTTCAGAACAAATCATCATGTTCTTAAGGTCGCGGCACATGTGCCAGCCTGGGTTAAAGGCTTTGCTGCCTTTGGCGCCGGCTTTCGCCACGTCAGCTTTTAGCTCTTCTAACTTGGCTAGGCCGATTTTTAACTCAGACTCTTCACGGAAAATGTCAACGTAAGTGGACATGATTTTGTTCAGAGCTTTGTGCACGTCGTATGGATTTTTACCGTCTTTAAGTAAGAACGGTGCTTCCATTTCGGCAATCGCTTCTTTGGCAAATTTCTCGTCTATGTTTGGCGTTCCATTGAATGCTTTGACGTATTCAACCGCACCCGCACCTGCTCTCTTGCCGAATACGACAAGGTCAGATAAGGAGTTGCCTCCTAGACGATTGGCACCATGCATTCCTCCAGAACATTCGCCAGCAGCGAAGAGACCAGGAATTTTCGTCATTTGGGTTTCTGCATCTACTCTGATACCACCCATGGTGTAGTGCATGGTTGGTCCAACTTCCATCGGCCCGGCCGTAATGTCTACATCGGCCAAGTCTTTAAACTGGTGATACATAGAAGGAAGCTTTTTCTTGACTCGCTCTGAATCTTGATAGCTGATGTCGAGGAAGACACCGCCGTGGGGCGAACCACGACCCTCTTTTACTTCTGTGTAGATGGCACGAGCGACGTTGTCGCGAGTAGACAATTCTGGTGGGCGACGGGCTTCAGTACGAGTTCCTGCCAAGGCGGCATTAACCCAAGTAACAGCTTCAGCTTCATCAGCAGCGTAGTCATTTCTGGTTGCTTCAGGTAGGTATTTGAACATGAAGCGCTCGCCCAAGCTGTTGCGCAAGATACCACCTTCACCACGCACACCTTCGGTCACTAAGATGCCGCGTACGCCTGGTGGCCAGACCATACCTGTGGGGTGAAATTGAATAAACTCCATGTCAATTAATTCAGCGCCGGCATCATAGGCTAAGCCCTGTCCGTCACCGGTGTATTCCCACGAGTTAGAAGTAACTGTATAAGCTTTACCGGTGCCACCAGTGGCAAGCACGATTGCTTTAGTTTTGAAGAGAATGTAGCGACCATCTTCGCGGTAGTAACCAAAAGCGCCAGCAATTTTGTCGCCGTCCTTGATTAGTTTAGTGATGGTGCATTCCATGTAGACTTCAATGCCTTGATGCACGCCGCGGTCTTGAAGAGTGCGAATCATCTCTAGGCCGGTTCTATCGCCGACGTGGCATAGACGCTTCCATGTATGGCCACCAAAGGCCCGTTGCAAGATTTTGCCATCTTTGGTGCGGTCGAAAACGGCACCCCAACGCTCTAACTCTTTGACGCGCTCTGGGGCTTCTTGCGCGTGCAATTGAGCCATGCGCCAATTGTTTAGCTGCTTGCCACCATTCATGGTGTCTTTGAAGTGGGTCTGCCAGCCGTCCATCGGGTCAACGTTAGCTAAGGCTGCGGCAACTCCGCCTTCGGCCATAACTGTGTGAGCCTTACCTAAAAGTGATTTGCAGACCAGTCCGACGCTGACGCCTTGACCAGACACTTCGATGGCGGCTCTAAGACCGGCTCCACCAGCGCCAATAACCAGTACGTCGTGTTCTCTAATTTCGTATTCGCTCATAATTTAAAATAGTTGAAATGCAATGTTGGGATCGACACAGGTGTAGCGGATATATAGATCGGTCAGGGCCACTGAGAATAGCGAGGTCCAAGCCCATTGCTGGTGACGCTCATTGAACTTGGTGACAAGCTGCCAGGCTTGGAAGGCCGGTTTAACTTTCGACTCATTGGATGGGCAAGAGAAGCAGTCTTCTTTCCCACCGACAAGGTGTCTGCAGGCATGGCAGCCGAAGGTGTAACCGGAGAGAAGAATGCAGTTAACAATCATTACTAGGGTCAATACACTCATGTGGAAAGATCCGTCGTAATAGAGAGTTTTTATGGCATCCCACCAGAGAATTAGTAGCACTGGTGTCGCCACATAAAAGGCGTAACGATGGAGATTTTGGAGAACAAAGGGGAAGGACTGTTCGCCTGTGTAGCCTTTACCTTTGAACACTCCAACCGTGCAGGCAGGTGGATGCATAAAGTAAGAGCGGTAATAGGCCTTGCGGTAGTAGTAGCAAGTCGCTCTAAACGAAAGGGGAATCCAAAGAATCAAGAAGGCCGGTGATAGTGGCCACCACGGCACAAATTCTTTGAGGTTTGGAGAGTAGAAAGGCGAGAGGTAGGGGCCAACTTCATAAAGATTGTTCTCTATGGCTCTGCCAGTGGCGTAAATACCGAAAGCTGTGAAAACAAAAGCAATTAAAAAGGGCTCAACCCACCAGTTGTCTTTGCGTGACGTCGGGCCTTCATAAGCTGGTACTGCATTTGAATGCGGAAGCTCTGATTCAGGCAAGTCAGTAAGTTGCTGGGTCATCGGTCTCAATCTCCTGGGATGCTCAAAGCCGTAACAGCTTCGGTCCACTATCGGACATAACAAATTATAGCCAGCTGAAACACTGTGTGACCCAGGTTTTGTCTAATTTTCGGAAAGCTCTAATTGTTGCTAGTTGATTGGCCAATTCGTATCTTTTGGCTTAGCAACCATAAAAAGAAAGTTGCAAAGTACAAAAGCGATGTTTGCAAGCTCTCCTTATAATCCACTCATCTTGCTATCTCTCGGAACTTGGCATAACAGGGAGCGTCTTTTTACTGAATGTGAGCTTTGAACTTTTTGTCCTAATTGGTCGTTATTAGCAGTATGGATATTAGGTTCAAATAAAACGGTTTCTTCTATTAAAGAGGAAGGCAAGGAGCTTTAAAATGGATGCCAAAGTGCGTAAACCTAAAAGTGTCGCTAGAAATAGTAAGAAATCTGGTGTGCAGTCTGTAAGCAAAGCTGAAATGGCCGCAAATCAAGCTATTGCAAAAAGACTTGACGAGGTCATTCCACTTAATACACCTGAATGGGAAAAAGTTGAACAGATGCTCATGCGCTTAATCGAGTTTGCACCAAATGATCTCGTTTTTGATGTGGCAAGCGCTATTGCTTTTTATGCTGACGATCAAGCCAGACGCGGATATATACTCGGTACCAATGACTCATGTAAGCTAGTGGCTTAAGTACTTTTTTTGAGACCATCAGATTGCAAATTCGTTCTGCCCAGTTGGCTGATTGCCAAGATATATCTAGTATCTATAATCATTACGTGGAGACTTCCACAGCTACATTCGCCGTAGACCCAGAGACTCTGGCCGAACGACAAGCATGGTTTGCTCAACATCAAGAGCGTCATTTACCTATGCTAGTTGGGGTTTTAGATAAGCAGGTAGTTGCCTTCGCCTCGCTCTCTTTTTATCACCAGCGCTGTGCTTACCGACAAACTGTGGAAGCGTCAATATATGTTGACCATAATCATCTTTCTTGCGGCTACGGTCGACTGCTCATGACTGAACTGATGGACGCTGCGAAGAAAGCCTCTTACCATGCCGTTTTGGGCCTCATATGCAGTGAGAACACGGCTAGTATAAAACTCATGCTTGACTTTGGATTCTTTGAAGCTGGGTGCCTCAAAGAGGTCGGCAAGAAGTACGATCGTTGGCTGGATGTGACAATATTAGAGAAAATCATCTAATACCGTTGTGTGTAGCATTGAAAGTCGAAGAAAAAACAACTAATACAGCCAGGCAAGGCCTTTGGCGTTGTTTGTTTTTGGCGCCTATTGCCTACTTACTGCTTGCGCCTCGGGTGAATATGCGGCTTTACCGTAAGCTGCTCTTCCACCCGACGTCCTTCCCTGAGTTGCCCAGCGGCAATCTGCCACGCGCTATGAACATTGAACCTGAAGAACTCTATTTCAATAGCTTTGGCGACTTAGATTCAAAAGAGACATTGCACGGTTGGTATTTTCAACATCCCAATCAAGATGCACCTCTCGTGATTTTCAGTCATGGCAATTCTGGCAATCTCACGATGCGCTTGCCGCTCTTTCAAACTCTGTTTGAAAGTGGTGCCTCAGTATTCATCTACGATTACCGCGGTTTTGGTAAAAGCACAGGGGCTCCCACTGTTGAGGGTGTCAATCAAGATGGCTTGGCAGCCTATGACTTTATTGTGAAAAAATTTGCTTTGCCGGCCAGTCGCATTTTTTTGTATGGTGAGTCTCTTGGCGCTGCGGTTAGTAGTTATATCGCCAGTAAGAGAAAGGCGGCCGGACTGGTCTTGCAATCTGGCTTTAGTTCACTGCGAAACATCGGGGGCGAGCGCGTTCGAGCACTCAAGCTTTATCCGTCTTGGCTTTTCCCTATGCCTGGAACAAGCAGCAGCGATATTTTGGCTGCTGAGCATCCACCTCTGCTAATCATTCATGGCATGCTCGACAAAGCAGTGGCATTCCATCATGCCCAAGCGCTTTACGAGTGCGCTTCTCAGCCCAAACAGCTATTGGCTTTACCGGTTAGTGGACACTCTGATTTAGTAGCTACTGCCAAAGAAACATTGAAAGAAAATCTGAGCGCCTTTTTCATTCGCTTCAGCTAGAACGGCCTAACGGCAAAATGTATAACTAGTTCTTCTGGCTATTTTCGCGAATCAAGTTAAGAGCAGAACCGGCTTTGAACCAGCCTACTTGCTCTTCTGTCATGGTGTGCTTCACTGTAATTACTTCAGTAGTACCGTCAGCATGTTTGATCTCAACATCAACATTTTTACCAGGAGCCAGTGCACCTAGATTCTTGATACTGAATCTATCGAGTTCTTGCACTTTGTCGTAGTCTTCAGGGTTGATGAATGTCAAAGCAAGAATGCCTTGTTTCTTCAAATTGGTTTCGTGAATACGAGCATAGCTTCTCACCAAAACGGCTTTGCAGCCTAAGAATCGTGGAGACATTGCTGCGTGTTCGCGGCTTGAGCCTTCGCCATAGTTCTGATCGCCAATTACTATCCAGCCAGTTTTCTCAGCTTTGTAGTGGCGAGCCACTTCAGGATAGGTCATGCGTTTTTTATTCAAGACATCAAGGCCGATGCCGACTTCTTTGCTGAAGGCATTGATAGCGCCGATGAACATGTTGTCGCTGATTTTATCAAGGTGACCTCTGAATTTGAGCCACGGGCCAGCAGGTGAAATATGATCTGTGGTGCACTTTCCCAAGGCTTTGAGCAAGACAGGAAGATTCTCGTAGTCTTTGCCATCCCAGGCGGCAAATGGTTCAAGAAGCTGCAGTCTGCCAGAATCTGGTTTGACTACAACAGTCACTTGGTCGCCATCTGAAGCCGGTGGTATATAACCATTGTCTTCTGATTTGAAGCCTCTTGAAGGAAGCTCGGGAGCTTGTGGTGGCACTAGAGTAAAGGGTTTTCCGTCGCTACCAACCATGGTGTCTTTCAAAGGGTTGAATGAAAGTGAACCAGATAGAGCTAAGGCCGTAACTATTTCTGGGCTGCCGATGAAAGCTAGAGTTTCAGGGTTACCATCGTTGCGCTTTTGGAAGTTGCGATTGAACGATGTAATGATTGAATTGCTTTCGCCTTGCTTGATGTCATCGCGCTTCCATTGACCGATACAAGGGCCGCAAGCGTTCGCCAATACTGTGCCGCCGATGCCTTCTAGAGTTTTCAGTTGGCCATCGCGATCAATAGTTTCGTAAATTTGTTCAGACCCAGGCGTGATCAAGAAGCCACAGCTCGACTTGATACCATGATCAGTGCCTTGCTGTGCAACGTGGGCTGCTCTGCTCATGTCTTCATAAGAAGAGTTCGTGCAGCTGCCGATGAGAGCATAGGTCAATTTATCGGGATAGCCTTTCACTTTGATTTCAGCAGCAAACTCTGAAATTGGTCTAGCTAAGTCTGGTGTGTGTGGGCCGACTACGTAAGGCTCAAGTGTATCGAGGTCGATTTCTACAACTTGGTCAAAGAAGATAGTTGGATTAGCTGCTACTTCAGGATCGGCAACTAGACATTCTTTATATTGGTCTGCCAATTGGGCAAACTCTTCTCTCTTTGTGACTGAGAGATATTTAGCCATACGTTCGTCGTAAGGGAAAATTGAAGTTGTTGCCCCGAGTTCAGCGCCCATGTTAGTGATAGTGGCCTTGCCAGTACAACTAATTGATTTTGTACCTTCGCCGAAATATTCGACGATAGCGCCAGTACCGCCAGCAACGGTCAAGATGCCAGCTATTTTTAAAATGACGTCTTTAGGAGATGTCCAGCCGTTTAATTTGCCTTTGAGGTGAATACCAATGAGCTTTGGCCAACGCAGGCCCCAAGCCACTCCAGCCATGACATCAACAGCATCAGCACCGCCAACACCGATGGCAACCATACCGAGGCCGCCAGCATTAGGTGTATGTGAATCAGTACCGATCATCATCGTGCCGGGTATTGCGTAGTTTTCTAGTACTACTTGGTGAATGATTCCGGCGCCTGGTTTCCAGAAACCAATACCGTGCTTGTTGCTAGCTGATTCGAGGAAGTCATAGACCTCTTTGTTCTCATCGAGAGCACTAATCATGTCTTGTTCAGCGCCGACTCTGGCTTGAATTAGGTGATCGCAATGCACCGTGCTTGGTACCGCTACGGTTTTTAGCTGAGCTTGCATAAATTGCAATAGAGCCATCTGCGCTGTGGCATCTTGCATCGCCACTCTATCTGGTCTCAAGAAGGCGTAGGTTTCGCCGCGTTTAATATCTTCAGTTGGCCAGTGATCAAGGTGTGATGTCAGTATCTTTTCGGCTAGGGTTAGCGGTCGACCAAATTTTTCTCTAGCTTCTTGATGCTTCTTGGGCAGCGCTTCGTAGAGTTTTTTGATATCGGATACTTTCAATTCAGCCATTGCAGTCTCTCTTGTAGCTTCAGTCTAAGCCTCTAATTGTACTATTTTTTGCAACAAAAAAGCTTATCAAGAGCTTTGCTGAGCCCGTATAGCAGGCTGTCTTAATTGAATATTTCAATTTTGACCTATACTGGCGTGAGGCATTCTTAAATTAATAAGTTGGTTCTAAGTGTCTATTTTGTCGTACTACCAGTTTGTTGTACCAATCTTGTTCCCCTGGATAATTGTCGTACTGCTTTGCGATCTCTGGTTTGCCCGCAGAGGGGCTGTCAGTCAGCTATCTCTTGAAGCACCTGAGGCTTCAACCATTGCTAGCTTTGCCACATTTTTATCATTCATACTTTGTATGCCGATAGCACTTCTAGCGCCCATCTGGACACTTCTCTTTGCACCGCTTTACTGGATTTTAGCTGTCGGTATCCACTATCAAGTTCTCAAAGAATTCCATCCAGACTTCGAGAAGAAGCTTATGTGGCGCTGGGCTTATTCTTCAAATAACCTCGGTTGGTCTTTCTTTGCAGCCTTGGGTTCGCTACTTGCTGCTAGAATTTGTTGAATATGAAACCCCAGAAGCCGGCCCTGTTTATTCCTACTTTGTACTTTGCTTCTGGCCTGCCATACACACTAGTTGTGCTGGTTTCAGTGATTTTCTACAAAAACTTGGGTGAGTCGAACGACTTTGTCGGTGTCGTTACTAGCTCTTTCTATCTTGCTTGGGTTGCTAAATTTCTTTGGGCGCCGCTTGTAGACCTTGTGGGTAAAAAGAGAATTTGGATCGTGGTGGCGCAGCTGATACTAGCGCTCACCTGTGTTGCATTGGCATTGAGCCTGGCCAGTAGCCAAATAGCGATTTTGAGTATTGTCATTTTTTCGATTATGGCTCTAATTTCTGCCACGCAAGATGTGGCCAGTGATGGCTATTACCTTGAGGTTTTAGACAAAGAACAACAGTCTTACTTTGTTGGCGTGCGCAATGCTTTCTATAAAATGGCCGTGCTCTTTGGTCAGGGCGGCCTAGTGATGTTGGCTGGATGGCTTGCTCACCAGCCTTCGTTTGGCGTGAAAGGTGGATGGTCTGTCGCTTTTGTAGTGTGTGCTGTCATTTTCGTTTTGCTCAGCGTTTTTCATTTTTTCAGTTTGCCTCAACAGCCTGTTAAAGAAAATCTGAAGGATCCTTCAGCCTTAACAGACGAAAAACCGGCAATCAGCGTTGCTGAATTTCTCACAGTCTTCCGCACTTTCTTCGCGCAAAAGGCGATTGTGCCAATAGTTCTTTATATATTGATTTTTCGTCTCGGTGACGCTCTTATGCTCAAAATGGCGGCGCCCTTTTTGCTCGATGAGCCGAAAGTGGGTGGCCTCGGTATTTCTACCGAAACTGTCGGACTTATATATGGAGGTGTGGGCGTAGGCTTCCTCTTATTGGGTGGTATCGTAGGCGGTTTTGTTGTAAGCAAATTTGGACTTAAACGTACACTAATGCCAACAGCGATTTTCCAAAATGCTGCCATCTTGCTTTACTACTTTATGGCCACTTCGGCACCGAGTACGCTGTTGGCTTCGGTTTGTAATGCTATTGAGCAGTTTGCCTACGGATTGGGCACCGCCGCCTATACAGTGTTTTTACTTAGAACTGTGAACCCCAAATACAAGTCTGGTCACTACGCCATTGCAACTGCCTTGATGGCCGCAGGCGTGATGGTACCTGGTATTTACAGTGGCAAGCTTCAGAGTGCCCTTGGCTATCCTCATTTCTTTTTGCTCAGTTTCGTTCTATCTATCCCTGGTATGATCACCATTCTCTTGTTGCCACTTGAAGATAAATAACGAAAATGCAATACCGCAGAATTGGAAAATGGGGCGTCAAAGTCAGCGAAGTGTCACTGGGCAGCTGGCTCACCCATGGTGGATCGGTCGATGAGAAAAACTCAGTCAAGCAAGTGCATCACGCTTTCGAGCAAGGCATAAACTTCTTTGATAATGCCAATGTATACGCCCAAGGCGCTTCTGAAAGCGTTGTTGGCAAGGCCATTAAGACCCTTAGACGCGATGCTATTTTTCTCGCTACCAAAGTCTTCTTTCCGATGGGTGATGGTCCTAACGATAAGGGACTATCTCGCAAACACGTTTATGAACAGTGTCATGCCAGCCTAAAGCGCTTAGGCACTGATTACATTGACCTCTATCAATGTCACCGTTTTGATCCTGAAGTACCAATGGAAGAATTGGTACGGACAATGGACGACCTCACCAGACAAGGTAAGATTTTGTACTGGGGCGTTAGCGAATGGAGCGGCTCACAAATTGAAGACGCCCACAGAGTTGCTAGCGAACTCAATGCTGTGCCACCTATATCTAATCAACCTTGCTACAACATGCTAACCCGCAATATTGAAGCTTCGGTCATACCGGCATGTGAGCGCACCGGCGTAGGTCAAGTGGTCTTTTCGCCCTTGGCTCAAGGCGTTCTCACCGGTAAGTATCTGCCAGAAAAACCATTGCCAGCCGATTCACGCGCTGCTGACAGCAAGGTAAACGTCTTCATGATGGGCCGTAATTTGATGGCCAACGAAACTCTTGAGAAAGTGCAAAGACTTAGCGCTCTTGCTTCTGAGTGTGGTCTCACCATGTCGCAGTTTGCTCTGGCTTGGTGCTTACGTCACCAGAATGTCGCCAGCGTGATCATCGGCGCAACTAAAATTGCCCAAATTGACGAGAACGTCAAGGCCGCTGGGGTAAAACTTAGCCCTGAGATTCTTGAAAAAGTTGAAGTAATACTTGGATCGTCAGTACCTGCTAGAGCTTAGATAGATAGTTCTCTATTGCCGATGGTTAAATGTGCTGTCATTGGGCACATTGCTGAAGTCACAGGTGGAGAAATATGAAAAAGTTTCCTGAGCGAACCTCAGCATTGCTATTGAGTTTTTCATTGGCGCTACAAGTTATAAGCCCGCTGCTCAGCTTGCAGTCAGCTTTTGCTGCAGATGAGCCCGCTGGCTCAAGTGCTAACGTTGGCTCTAGCTCAAGCACAGGTTCTAGTTCTGGTCTGCCTTCTGAAGTAACCGGAATAGATCCGGTGAAGACTGAGGCTTCCACAGCAACTGCATCTTCCACCAGCACAAATGCTACAAGTGCCCCTGTAAGTGAGAGTAACTCTTCTGCGTCCCCGTCTGCCGCCGCCACTTCTTCCTCTTCTAATGAGTCTTATACCGATCCTGTTATCGTGCGGCCAATAATTGATTTGCCTCATGTGAAAGAGGCTGCCGCTCGCGCTCAAGCCCAAGCAGGTCTAACAGGAAGCGCAGCCAAGGTAGCTTCTCCCTCAACTGTAGTAAAACCGATTCAAGCGCAAGCCACGACCACCAAACTTTATGGCCGCATTGAGCAAATCACCAGCGGCAACGGTGCCAATTTTCCTATCATTCTTAAGGCGATGACGCCTCAGCTAGATAACTCGCTTGTGAAGAAGCCACTTACTGGAGCAGCTAGCGATGCCAGTATGTTCTCTGGCACCATTGCTAAAAGCTTCCCTTCTGACTACCGCGGCAACTGGGGCGGCGACTTGACGGTTTGGCGAGTAGAGCAAGATCCAGTTTGCTACAAAATAGACCCAGAAGAAGCCGGCAAGGTCTTGAAAATCTTTAAGTCTGGTGCCAAAGGCTCGACCAATTTTATGTTTGCTCAAGATACTCGCGGCGGCATTGTTCTAGCACCAGCTAAGGTGATGTTCTCAGTGCCTGGCAAAGATATTGGTGCTGATAAGCAAATGGCTCAAATGATGGGTGGTCAAAGCTTCGCTAATATGGGTCCGATGGGGCAGATGATGCAGCAGATGGCTCAGAGCATGCCGGTGCCTGTAATATTTTCATTTGGTGATATTCAATCTAGTCAGTATGCCAAAGGTTTGTCTGGTAACGAATTTGTCCAACGCACTTTGAAGAACCAGGTGCGGCAGTTGGCGCCAAATGTACTTGAGCAGCAAATTGTGGCCGAGTGCAACGAGATTATGCGCTCAACTGGCCAGCCAAGAAAACGCTACGAAGAATCTGTCTTGCGTTTCACTAAAGTGAATAGTCAGCAAATGTATGTGCAAGCTGCTCAAGTGGTCTTCGGGCAAGACCGCAAGTTCCAGCAGAAGATTGTTATGTACGGATATGTGACAAAGGGCCAAGTGGCTAATACTAATCCCTACTCTGGTATGATGCAGATGATGCAACCGGGCCAATCTGGCCAAAGCCAATTCCCGAGCTTGCAACCCGGACAGAATCCTTTTGGAGGAGGAAATCCATTTGGCGGTGGAGGGGGCTCACCTCAGCTGCCACCAGGGTTCAATCCGTTTCAAGGCCTATTTGGCCAATAGAAATAGGTGAGAGCCGCCCTGTCCCTCAGAACCTTCAAACTTGTTTTACGGATGACCAGATGAACACCTCTTCCGCCAGCGACCTTGATTCACTAGCTGATTTTGTTACTAACATGATTATTCAGCACGATTACCCCGGTTTTGAACCAAGGTCTTTTCGCATCGGCCTAACTGAACAGCTACTGAAGCTCAGTGCTCGCCTCTATGCTGACGCCCTAGGTCATTCTAGCGTCTATGTGCGATTGACAGCCTTACGTTGGTTTCAAGAGAAGCCAGGGGCCATCAAGCCCCATTTAAAAGCGATTATGGGCTTGCTCACTTATTCTGATGAGTGGGTGCGCATGGAAGCGACAATTACTTTAGAGCGCTATCAGCATCCATCACTGTTAATTGCCCTGGCCGTCTCTGAGCAGCTAGAAGATCAGTTTCCACTAGTGCGCAGAGAAGCAGCTAAGGCTCTTGGTAAGATGCTCGCCAAAATCAAAGAAGATACCAATTCTAAAAATGCGGCCAAGAATGCTGAACGCGATCTTGAGCTTGAACCAATTGTCGAAAGCCTAAAAAATGCTATGCGCGATGATGAAGATCCACAAACTAGACAGAAAGCAGAAAAAGCTTTGCGCAAATCTGGTGCCTACGCCGGCTAGTGGCAGTCTAAAGTTTGAGCTTGTCTTTAACGGTTGCTAACAACTGTGCAGACTTAGTGACGAAATCGCACTCATCAGTCAATTTCGTGTACAAACCGTACTCATAGTATTGCTCAAGAAAATTCAAGTTATATCTTAAGATCTTAAGCAAGTCATCAACTATTACTTCAGAAGCCTCTAGAAGCTCCTCTAAAGCATTTGAGAGGCTTAATAGCTCACCTGCGTAGGCGACGATTGCTTCAGTCTTCTGTTCGTGCCTCGTGGTGCCATCACTGTAGGCGTTGGCAAGACCCTGGTGCATGACCGCTGCGCAATTAACTAAATTGGCGGCTAGCTGATGGAAGTAAGTGCGAATCATCTTTTCTTCAAGGGTCACCCTTTTCTCTGTCATGCGAGAGACGATTTCGTTAATCTTGGTGGCCAAGGCGAAGCAGTGATCTAGTACAGAAAGTATGCCCTTGACACGTTCTTCTTCTTCGAGATTATGCAGCATGTTTTGATCTTCTTTTACAGTTCATTTCTACTAATAGTAGTCGGCTAGTACTTAAGTGTACTTGGTGAAATAACAAAAGAGACCGTCTCTGACTGAGACGGTCTCTTTTGCTTGTAACTGACAGGCAGTCTTTATGTTGAAGAAGAAGGAGTTGAAGCTGCTCCGATGGCGGAGTAGTTTTCTGAGACTTCCATCGTGCTGACTGAAAGGTGAGCCCCACCTTGCTGCCTTCTGAAATTATCGAGATACCGGCGAAGAGCTTCTCTTATCAGATCTGATCTAGTGCGGTGTTCGCACTGAGCGATGAAATCTACTTGCTCTAGCATGGCAGGTGGCAGTGCAATTAGGACCTTTTTGGGCATATTCGATTCCTCAGTATGGCTTTTTGTAAATAGGGGGGCTTATTGGGGCGCGAAGGTACACCTCAAGCAAGCTGCACTCTGGCGCAGATGTCTTGAGACGAAGTCGTTCCTACAGTTCTAAGTCCGTTTTTTCTGTCTACGGTCTTAACAATAGGTAACTGCTTTTGGGTGGCGTCTTGGATTTATCAACCACCTTCAACATGTATTCAATTTACACATGAAAGTCGATATCGTAAAGGTCTAAAAGGGGCATAAATACCCAATTTCGTAGAAGTCCACATAAAAGGATTTTCCGAAAGGCGCAATGGCAAGCACGGTAACACTCTTCGCGGATCGCTTCAGAAACGGTATAGATACTAGGATCCACAAGGACATATGCACCTATTGCATTGCCAAAAAATTGTGCTAGGCACTTAGTCGTTTTTGCTCCAAAACTACTCAAACTGGCTTATCATGCGGCTTCGGTTCTATGCAGTTTTGAGTTTATCTGGCCTGTTTTAGTAGGGCTTAGTGTCTTGCTCGTTCCGATATTTCTACTATGTCTGCAATGTAAGCCAGATGGCATCTAGTTATCATTAAATGGTATCGCTATTGATACCACTGTTGTATATGCAACCCCGGGGAACCTGACCGGTATATTCGTTTGCACGATGAAGCAAGTGTTCATGCCAATTTCAAGCTCTATAGACAGACAGTGGAGTACTACTTGCCGGGTTATCTACAGGTTTTGCACCGATCGCATATATTTCTGTGCTACAAAAAAGTCAAATTTTCTTTGACTGCTCAATCACAATGAGCAATGTTTGGCAAAAGGCGCAGAGAGACTAGATTTTTAGTAGGGAAATCTAGTTAGATATAAGACTTCCATTCATTTTTGCCTGACATTTTGCTGTTTACCGCTAACAAATTTAGATTCAATTAGGGAGTGCCATGCTCATTGCAAGTTGGAATGTCAATTCCATAACAGTTAGATTGCCTCATCTTTTAGACTGGCTCAAAAACGCTTCACCAGATCATCTCTGTTTGCAAGAGCTGAAAACCGTCGAAGAAAAGTTTCCTTTCGAAAAGCTTTCTGAAATAGGCTATAGCGCACATGTTGTCGGTGAGAAAACGTACAACGGCGTGGCCATTCTCTCCAAAACCAATACTGAGTGCGTCAGCAAGTTTTTACCGGGCGCACCAGAGCCCCTGCAAAGCCGTTTAATCGAAGTTTGCATTGATGGTGTGTACATTCTCAACCTCTATGTCCCAAATGGCTCAGAAGTCGGCTCAGCTAAATACGAATATAAATTGGCTTGGTTTAAAGCACTTATCTCTTATATAGAAGAACGTCATGCCACAAACGGAGTGATTACGGACAAACTAGTTATCTGTGGTGATTTCAACATAGCCCCGGAAGATCGCGACGTGCATGATGTTGCTGAGTGGGTTGGCCAAATTCTGGTAAGCGAGCCTGAACGCGACTGCTTCCGCCAGCTTATTGCTTTGGGCATGATTGACAGCTTTCGTGAATTTGAGCAAGGCCCAGGCCACTTCTCTTGGTGGGATTACCGCATGATGGCTTTCCGTCGCAAAAAAGGCATGCGAATTGATCATGTATTGATCTCCCCGCCTTTAAAAGAAGCGCTCAAACGCTCATGGATAGATGTTGAGCCGAGAAAGCTCGAAAAGCCTTCTGACCATGCACCGGTAATTGCCGAATTAGAAATCTAGACGAAAAAGTCTAAGCTTTCTCTTTGACAGGCTTGTCGTACTTGAAGAGAATCTCTTGTACTGCTACTTCTGACAAGCCAGGGAATTTGCCATCAATGATTTGATCGGCCAATTTACTGGCAGCCTTGAAGTAACTATCAGAAGGTCTTTCACCGGTTAGTTTGCAGCGCAGATCTTGACAGAGAATGTCAGCAGCAGCTTCGATGATAGGGTTCTTCTCATTATGAGCCCAGAGAGCCGTGACCAAGATAATAATGGCGTCTTGTGCCCGTTGCGACATCTCAGCAATGCGGCATTGTCTGTCGGCCAGTTTGAGCTGGTGCTTAACCATGTTCTGACTTAACTCTAATGGAGTGTCTGAGAGAAACTCTAAAGCGAAATCTACGTGGGCCTTGAGTTCTAAAGACATTCCAGGAATTTCGTGTGAGTCAACCCCTTCAAGCTGTTTACCCATCCACCAAAATGCATAAGGCACTAGCTCATTGCGTAGAGCAAAACCATGCAATGGATTCAATGGGTTGAATTTCTTCAAGCCAGCGCGGGGAATGGCTTTACCGATAGGTTCGAAGTAAGTGACGCCGTGTTGCTTCGCTAGAGATTTGAAGAATGCCATACCGAGCATCTCGCCTTCGCCTTCGTATATGCAGGGAGCGAGGAAGTCGTGAATGTTATCGCCAAGTAAATGACCAGCCAAGAATGAGCGGCCTCCATGGGTTTTCATAAACAGTTCAATAGCGCATTCTTTTTCTGCTTCAGAACCGAAGATTTTGGCAATGATGCATTCGAGCTCACCGCGATAACCTTGGTCGAGTAGCCACGATCCCCAGGCGACCAATGCATCGGCGCCGCAGATTAGAGCGGCTGCGCGAGCAATTCTGCGCTTGACCAGTTCTCTCGTTTCGATAGCGTTGCCGTAAGTGTCGCGGAATTTTGCCCAAGGCAACATATTGGCTAGCATGATGCGCATCACACCGGAAGCCGTAGCACATAAAGCCAAACGGCCCATGTTTAAACCGTGATAAGCAACAGTGAGGCCATCACCGGTCGTTGGCACAAGCAGGTTTTCTTTTGGTACTTTGAAATCTTTAAACTTCAACCCATTGTTGAATGCATGTTTGAGCGCATGAAGCTTGTAAGGAATGATTTTGAATTCTTCATTTTCAGCTTTTGGCAGATCGGCAATTAGAGCGGCTGGTTTGCCATCAACTAAACAAACCAAACCAATTGTGCGGCCAGCTATGGCGTTTGTGATAAATAGCTTTTCGCCGTTTACGACATAATGGTCGCCCTCTAGCTTCGCTACGGTTTTTAAGGCAGTTAAATCTGAGCCGGCTTGTGGTTCCGTAAGAGCAAAAGCAGAAAGTGCTTCGCCGCTCGCGAGTTTTGGCAAAATGCGGTGTCTTTGCTCGTCGCTACCAAAATAGCGTACAGGGTCAACTGCACCGATACAGCCGTGCACAGAAGCTAGGCCGGCAGCAGTGGGCTCGATTGAGGCCACTTGGGTGAGGAAAGTCATAAACTGGCGCGAGGTGGCGCCTTGGCCGCCATATTTCTGTTCAATTAGCATGCCCCAGTAGCCAGCAGAGGCCAGCTCATCTAAGACAACCTTGGCAATTTTGCCTTGCTCATCAAGCATGGTGCCATTTTTCTTGTGGCGAGCCAGAACTTCAAGCGACTTTTTCATCGCCGGTAGGTTCATCGATTCGCTATCGAGTTTAGGCGTGGAGAACAATTCAACAGGTACTTTGGCTTCCCATATGGCCCGGTGAACAGGGCTATTAGACGTCTTGTACTGCTCGGCGAAGAACGAATCGACTTCGTCGTCGGTGCGGTCAACAGCACCGGTACGTGTGGCTTCTTCTTTGCTTTTTCCGGCCAGTTGCATGGCGGTTTCGGCAAAACTAGCGTCTTTTGAGTCGTCTTTAACTGATGTCATGTTTCAATTCCAGTAGTAAAGCAAAGTTATAAATCATTCAGATCTTATTTCAGATTTTAGCCCATAGAAAGGCATCAGGTGCCATCACAAAGATTAATCGCAATAGGATTGCTGCTGCTCGCTGATACTGTCACCTTGATAGGAGTGCCATGAAGTACGCTAATCAGCTCGTTTCCGGCTAATCTGCGGCGCCAGCCGAAGGTGAGAGCGTTTTGTCCATCGTCGTCGGCGATGCTGTCGTTCGGCGCTGTCTCGATAGCATTTTTTGACTCAGGCTTGATGTCACGACCAATTTTGACCAAACCCTGTAATTCATCTCTTGTTGCAATTAGCTCGGGGGCTATTTCTAAATCAAGAGCCCTGATTTTGAGGACGGTGTAGAGCACATCGGCAATTAAGACATCTGCTTTTGAGGGCGCTCTGCCTGATGGCCACTGTGGGCAATCTTTGTCGGCGATTTGGTTGGCTTCTTCGATTACTTTAACAACCTTGCGGCCCCAGTGTGAGAGTTGGTCTGTGCGAATGCCACGAATTCGTTGAATGTCTTCAACTGATGAAGGCGGTTTCTTTGCTAGTTCAAGCATGATGTTGTCGTTGATTACCGACCGAGCTGGTCTGTCAGTGCGCTTAGCTTCAGCTTCCCGCCATAAGCAAACCGCTTGTAGCACTGCCAACTTGCGTCGATTGAGACCCTGAGCTCCTTTGACGCGTAAAAATTCGCGGCCACTTTCTTTTATGTAGTAGCTGTCTTGCTCATAGTGTTTGCATTCTTCCACCACCCACTCAAGCCGGTTGCGCGTAGTGAGATCGCTTTGGAGTCGCTCATAGAGTGGAATCAAGTGCAAAGCGTCATCAATGGCGTACTCAATTTGCGAGCGCGATAGTGGTCTGGCTTGCCAGTCAGTAAATGATTCTGTTTTAGAAAGGTTGAGATCAAATAGCGCTGCTAGAAGTTTGCCATAACCGGCTGGGTAGCCAAGGCCAAGAAAACCAGCAGCAATTTGAGTATCGAAAATATTTTTTGGAATAAGACCAGAGCGTTGAAAAATGATCATCAAATCTTGTGAAGCTGCATGTAAAACTTTGACAATTTGCGGGTCAGCGACAGTCTTCCAAAGTATTTGAAGATCTTTTAGTTCGATCGGATCTACTAAGAAAACTTTGTCTTGAACGGCAATTTGTACAAGACAAATAATTGGATAGTAAGTTCGTTCAGGAATGAATTCAAGATCGAGGCCGAATACTTTGGCCTCTTCGATCAAGGCCACCACTTTCTCTAACTCTTTGGGGTCTGTAATTAATGAAGTGTTTGTGCGCTGGTTTTCCATTACTTACATTTTCCTTGTTAGATGATTACGGCACCAAGCCAAAGCGCCTGGTCGGCCCATAATTATGCTGGTGTTGTGGAGTAAATCGGGTAAAGGGAAGAGCAGCTGATCGACGTCCATGCCACCGACTTCTAACCCTGCTCCGAGGGCAATGGCAGCGGGTCCTGCTGTATCCCATGTTTTAAGCTTACAAGAGAGATGGGCAAATACATCGGCTTCTTTTTCTAGTATGCGAGCCACTTTTAGACCAATGCTTCCTACTTTGACCAAATCAACTACGGCTAGTTTGTCGATCCAGTAATGCTTTTTTCGATCACGAGAACCCATGGCTAAGCGAGCTTTGGCTGTTGGATCAAGGGCTGCTAGATGTTCAATGCGCTCAAGTTTGTTGTCGCACCTTTTGTAGGCACCATAGGCTGGTCCACCAAAATAGAGAATGTTTGAATGAGGCTCATAGACCCAACCGAAGACCGGCAGATTATCTACAATCAGGCCGATCATCACGCAATATTGGCCGTCACCAATTATGTAGTTTTGCGTGCCATCAATTGGGTCGATCATCCAAACACGTTTTTGGCGGTTTGAAAGTGCACTTAAATGCTCATCGTCTTCTTCTGAAATTACGCAATCGTTAGGAAAACGCTCTTTGATAGCAGTAGTAATTAGTTTAGAAAGGGCTCTGTCGGCACCTGTGACCTTGTCGTCAAAAGTTGCCTTAAAAGAGATGTCTACGCCGTCGCGCATTGACATAGCAAGCTGGCCGGCCTCTTCTGCCAGGCGCCCAACTATTTCAATATCTTCATTAGAGAGATGCGTAAACGTCAAAAGTCTAGCCGGAGTACATTTTGCACCCGAACTCCTCGGCTAGTTTGTTGTCTAGCAGATCAGAGACATAAGCGACGTGCCAGACGAGATCATCTAGTTCTTCTTGCACGAGACCAAAAGTTGGTCTTTGGGCCACCACCAGCACTAAATCTTCATGGGTGGAAATGGCACAGCTAGAGAGAGTGCCATTGAGGTCGAGTAAGCGGCGATAGAACTGTTCAAGATTTTTGTCTGGTATGTGAACCAGAGGAGAGGTTAAGCGCAAAATTGCCCCCTGGGGTCCGTCTTGCACAAAGATGAACACTTTGGCGCTGCCTTCCATGAGCCACCAGCCAAGGCCGCTGGCGTCGCTCAGCATATGGTCAGCTGGGTTCAAACCGCGCCTCTGAAAATAGGCTTCGACCATTGCTTTGGCTTCCAGAGACAGTCCATGGCTGACTTTTTGAGCCCCAAATATTCCCATCAGTTGTTCTCCATGACCTTACTGGCACAAGTTGCAGTTTGTTGCGAAGGGTTTTTCCAGCGCAAGTTACCCAGTATACAAAACAGAGCCTTTCTCTGGCATTATTAAATGCGGTTAATGTCAAAACATTCGGCTCTCAGGGCTGGTCGGGCTTGAAGATGTTGGGCCATGCTAGTATTGTTATCTTGCTTCGAACAACTGGTTGTTCGGTTCAATCGCCATCTACTTTCCCGAGTAGCGCAGCGGTAGCGCAGTTGACTGTTAATCAATTGGTCGCTGGTTCGAATCCAGCATCTGGAGTATTAATAAAAAGCGGCCCTCTGAGAGGGCCGCTTTTTGTTTTTGGATTTTTGCTAATAAGTTGTTGGACAATACTTTAGAAGCTGAATTCTACTTCTCTGCAGCTGCTGCAGCTTTCTTATCTTTGAGTACTTTCATGGCTTTAGCAAGCTTGATGATGACCAAAGGCATAATGATGATTGAAGCAAATACTATAGCCATTAATTGAAATTGTTCGTCCATGTCGCACTCCTTAGTTTTTAGCGCTTGGTTAAAGTTGAAGGATTACCAAGTTCTTCAGACTTATTATAGTATTGCCCAGAGGCTGAGATGAAATAAATCCTTAATTTGTAAGAAGAAAAGCGAACAATAGATGTCAATCAGGCAAGGTCGTCTTCCACAAGTCTGGGCTACAGGGTTCAAGAGACTCTACTCGCCAGATGTGGTCTTCGGAGACCATCTTGGCCATGTATATCTCTTGGTTTTCAAAGAGATATTTGCCGTTTAGATAGAAGGTTATCTCTGAGTTTTTTATGACACCAACCTTGAAGGCAGATGGTTCGATGGCATCGGGCTTAAAGCTCTCAATAAACTTGGGATCTGTGCCATATCTTTCTTTGAACCGTTCTGGGTCTTCTTTCTTCTGAGCGCCCACACTCAAGCATTTATACGCAAGCTCAAGAGTAGTGCTACCCGGGGTGCGCGCTCGATAGAGATTGATAAGAAACTCTTCGAGCTTTTGCCGCGCTGGGCTTACGCTGTTATCGCTGTGCTCAGTAAAATCGCCTTCTTCAATTTGCAACGAATTATTTGGCCCTTTATGACCAGAGACATGCCAGACCGCTCCGGGCTTTTGGTCTGATTTGTCAGCCTGGCCCAAGTGACCTTCTAAATTGAAATCACCAAGCATTATTTTCAACGGTGCTTTAGCCTTGCTTGGCATTAAGTACATCAAGCCCGGCAATTCCTGTCCACTTTCACTGTCATGCGTAGGCGCTCTTAAATAGAGCAAAACGCCCTCGTAGTTTTTAGTCAGTGAGAAGGGATTATCATTGCCCATTTTGTTGGCGGCAATAACAACTCCCGTGATCACACCTGGAATGACGACTAAGCCAACCACGATCAAAATGACTTTCTTGTTGAAATATTTGGCAAAGTCTATATTGATAGCTTTGTTTTTTTTCTTTTTCTCTACAAGGGCTGGTTTCCGCACCCCAGTGCTGCGACCGGTGCTGCGTCCACTTTCCATATCGGTACTACGACCGGTGCTGCGGCCAGTACTTCTGCCGGTGCTCTTACCGGTACTGCGCCCAGTACTGCGCCCAGTACTACCGCCAGTGCGACTTTCTTCGTTATAACCAGTGGCTGAACCAGTACTTGTTTTGCGTCCGCCTTTTGAACTATTACTACTATTACTACTGCTACTACCAGCGCCAGGCTTCTTTTTCTGATCAGGGCCAGGGCCAGAGATGAAGGGGGCGCGATCTCTTCTTTCGGTCGCGCCGCTTGGTGGATCATTTCCAAATAAGCCGCCTGATAGGTCAAAGTCTTCAATTTCACCGGGTACAGTATCGCTCTGCGGATTGGGGTTGAAGCCCATAGACGGTGGGGCGCTAATCAAGCTAGGAATAGCGCCAGTTTCGAATTGGGTGCTAACGCACTGTTCAAGAGCATCGCGCATCTCTTGCATAGTTTGGTAGCGTTGCTCTGGCTTCTTCGAAAGAGCCTTGAAAGTGATGCGCTCAAGTTGTTCAGGAATGCGCAAATCGGGACGAACTTTATTGAAAGGCTCTGGCATTTGAGAGACGTGCATTTTCATGGTGGCATATATGGTGTCGCCCATGAGTGGCGGAAAGCCAGTTAGCGTTTCATATAAAACGGCGCCCATCGAATAAATATCTGAGCGGCTGTCGAGGTTAAGACCAAGGCACTGCTCAGGGCTCATGTAGATTGGGCTGCCAAATATTTCGCCTGTCTGAGTGAGGTTTTGTGGTGTCTTACCAGAGGCAGTGGTTAGCTTGGCGATACCAAAATCTACAACTTTGACAAAATCTCGGCGCCCTTCGACTTCAACCAACATGATGTTGGAGGATTTTAAATCGCGGTGGATAACACCCTTCTGGTGGGCGTGTTCTAAGGCCTCAGTAGCCGAAATGAAAATTGGAATGGCGCGCTGATAGGCAATATAGTTTTCTGATTTAACTACATCAGAAAGACTTTGCCCCTCTAAAAAGTCCATGACTATATACGGCTGGCCCGTGGCCACAACACCGCAGTCATAAACTGTAATTACATGTGGATGCTGCAAGTGCGAGGCCGCTTGGGCTTCTTGCTGAAAACGCTTGATACTTAGTTGGTCGGTGACGTGCTGAGTCTGCAACATCTTGATGGCGACCGTCCGGTCCATCATTTCGTGCAAGCCTTTATATACAATGCTCATGCCGCCGCGGCCAACTTCAGACAAAACGCGGTAGCGGTCGTTAAGTATGGTGCCCAAGAGCTCGTCTTTTTGCACAAACATGAGCATACTCTTGTCATGTGGGCAAACAGCTTGAGTCGGCGGAAATTCGCGCTTACAAACAGTGCAGACTTTCTTTTTGGCTGATTGATTGGGATCTTCGAAAGTCATAGTGCGATTTTGGCATGGACAAAAGTAATTCAAACCAATGATAGCAAGGAAGAACTTATCTGGGGCCTAATCTTACTTGCAAGTTGCCACTTTCAAATCGGCAACCAGTGCTTCAGCTGCTTTCCGACCAGAAATCATGGAGCCATTAATAGACGCGTTTTCTCTAAAATCGCCGCAAACATAGAGGTTATCGTTGAGTCGGGTCGGCCTTGATTTCTCAAGCCAGGGCGGCGATTGATCGGGTAAAGCATGGGCAATGTAATAGCTTTTGAGATGCTGCCAACTAGAAGTCTGATCGCCAAACCAAGCCTTGGCTTGGCTCATTACATCTTTGATGAGCTGCTCCTCGGCTTCAGGGTTATGTTGGCCCAAGACAGTCACCGAAATCAGATGCTTACCGGCTGGGGAATAGGCCTTTGCTACATTACTTAAAACCGCCAGATTGTTTATTGGCCCATTATTCAGATTGTCAGCACCATTCAAAACCAGCACTGGCTCTTTGATAGGGGCCTGATCGGCAGAGAAATAGAGACAGGTAGCCATGCGCGCTGGCGGCTTTTCAATTTTGCCATTGAGGCTATTGGCGTTGGCTGAATCAGTGGCAATGACGATCGCCCGGGCAAACAAAGTATCTCCGCTAGCAAGAGTAACTTGCCCTTTACTCTCATCGATACTGGCAACTCGGCTGTTCAGTTTAATTGAATCTTGAGGTAAAGCGGCAGCCAATTGCTCAGTTATTTTGCCCATGCCGCCACTAGGAATCATCACCTGACCTTCGGCCATCATTTTATAGACAAACTCAAACATGCGACTTGAGCCAGATAAAGTATTGTCAAGGGTGATGCCGCCAAAGAATGGTCTGAAGAAGCGATTGATCATGTTGTCACTGAAACCCTGGTCTTTCAGTGCTCGTAAAATGCTTTTATCTGGTTGCGAGAAAATCTCTTCAACAGTGGAGGCCATTACTTTCTGCCTGAGATATGCAACACGTAGCTTGTCGGCTAGTGAGGCTATATTTGATACCATCATACTTAAGAGGGCAGATGGATCTTTAAATGGGTCACTCAAGCGAATGAAATATTTGCCGTCATTGATGAGCGCCCCTGGTAAGAATGGCTTTAGATCTAAACTCTTATAATCGAGTGTGCTGGCTGCTTCAGGGTAGGCCGTGAGGAGAACTTGAAAGCCGTGATCAAGAGTGTAGCCGTCAATATAATCGCTGCGAACTCTGCCACCAATAGTGCTTTCGCCTTCAAGAATTAAAAACTCAAAACCTTGCTTAGCTAGATGCTGCGCGCATGTCAGACCGGCCAAGCCAGAACCAACAATAATGGCATCAAAAATTGGCTGCACTATTTTCCTCTCTTATTTAGCTCTCGGCCATAATTTCGATTGTGTTGCCTGAAGGATCTGCCACATAGATAGAGCGAGTGCCGTCCCTATGCGTTTTCAGTGTTCCGAATTCTTCTGCTTTGGCACTGACAAACGCCAAATGCGCTGGGTGTTGTTCTGGTATTACAAAAGCTAATTTTATATTGCCAAAGCGCAGAAAAGCCCAGGTTTCATCCTGATATTCTACTTCGCATTTGAAGGTGCTGAGATACCAGTCGACCGTAGACTTCAATGAGTCTTGGTCTTTTACCGCAATAGCAATGTGATCAATTGGGTCTAACATCTTTTGGCCTTAAGTAAGTGCAGTGCGGACACTCCAAAGATCTTGGAAGCAACGTTTGACTAGAGTAGAGCGCAAATAGGCAACTCCCTCACTACCGCCGGTGCCTCGCTTGAAGCCGATGATACGTTCCACTACGGTTACGTGATGAGTGCGCCAAAGAGCAATAAGCTCATCTATGTCAATTAGAGTTTCGGCTAAGTCATGCAGTTCGCCCAATTGCTCATCTTTATATAGGCGGCAGAGTTCAGCTACGCGTGCATCAGCAAAACTTCCACTTTCGTCCTCGTCTTGGGCCGGTGGCATGGCTAGGGTAAAGCCATGCCTTCTAAGTAGTGCGTAGAAACAATCTTTCAGGCTTGGGGCTTCAAAGCGCTTGGTCAATTCAGCAAAAGCAGTTTGATCATTTTTGAAGTGCATGAGCATTCTTTCTTCTTTCAGGCCAGCGATGAATTCTATTTCGCGAAACTGCGATGACTGAAAGCCAGAAGCGGGGTTGAGCTTATGGCGAAAGCCGAGAAAATCTATTGGAGACATAGTTTCAAGAATATGAATTTGTTGCACAAGCAAGCGCATTATGGCCACTGCTCGGCGCATAAAGTGAGTGGCTCGACGCACTTTATCCTCTGCCATAAGTTCAACAACTAGGTCTAGCTCGTGGATTATCAGCTTGAACCACAATTCGTAGGTCTGGTGAATGATGATGAAGAGTGGCTCATCATGGTGCGGTGGCTCTGACTGACAAACTTGTAGAGTCTTCAGTTGCTCGACCATCAAATAGCTGTTGTAGTCGAGAGAGCTGTGACCGCCACTTGTTACCCCACCGAACTGGGCGGCTTTATTGCTATCCATGTCTTACTTTTCTCTCCAGGTCTATTTGGGTTCGCTATTCGGTGCATCTGAGCTTGGTGCCTGTGGTGCAGATTTATTGTCAGTTGGTTCTGCTGTAGATTCTGGAATTGGCTGCTCAGTGGCCGAAGGAGCTAAATCATCTGCTTTCTTGGCTGGCTCAGCTTTCTCTTTTTCTTTCTTAGCCTTTATCTTTGGCTCTTTAGGCTCTTTTGGGCCCTTAGGTTCTTTTGGTTCTTTAGCTTCTTTAGGCTCTTTGACTTCTTTTACTTTTTCGTCTTTTTTAGGTTTGACCTTGCCTGGTTTTTTACCCAAATGCTGTGCAACTGCCCCTGGTGCCAAGGGCAAATAAGCAGCTCGGTCTAAATCGCCACCTTCTGTGAGCTTCAAGAATGAATCAGGCTTATGATTAGAGTACTGAAAAGCGAGACGCGAATTGACCATCACTTTCTTGGCTTTCTTTACTAGGGCTTCATAACGCACCCCTAGGGTCTCAACAGTTATGCCTTGCTTGTCGACGTGAAATAGTTTGTATTCGCATGGATAGGTCACTACCGAAGGACACGAGACATACCAAATATTGCGTTCTCTCTGAATTTTATTGATTGGTACATGGCCACTTATTGCCAGTCTGACATCAATACAGGCGCCTAAAATTTCACGAGCCGACGCTCCTTGCGAAACTGTATATTCTTCGAAGGGTGGTCCACCGTCATAAGGAGGTGGTGCAAGCAGCGGATGGTGGCTGACCACAATGGTCATCTTGCCCTTATTGCTATTCAAATCTTGCTTCAACCAATTCATTTGAGCGTTGCTCAAATCGCCAGTTTCACTATTGGCTTTGGATGTATCTAAACCAATTAGGTGAATTCCCGGAACTGGATCGGTTGACCAATAAGGATTACCACTGGTTAGACCTTTGCCTTTGAAGTCAGGACCGTAAGTGACCATGCGATCAACAGCCGGTGGTCCACTCACATCACATTCGCCCAAAACAAAGAACCAAGGACAATTGAGAACAGCCATGATGTCGATGAATAGCTGCCAGAAAGCCTCGTCGCGCCCCGGTCCTTCCACCTGATCGCCGCAGAAAATAACAAAGTCTACTTTCTGTTCGTTTACTGACTTGACTACATCTTGCAAGAAAAGCTGACTTTCTTGCAGCAGCTTAAGGCTGTCTGGTAATCCATTTGCCAGATGTGTGTCTGAGACTACCGCAAAAGAAAATGGCGAAAAGTCAAAGCCAGCAGCTTGCACAGGTGAGCTCAAGCCAGTCAGTTGGCCAAAGCAGGTTAAGGCGCCTAGCCCAGCAAGAAAATGACGTCGGCTTAGTAAGTCAGTGCGGCCGTCCTCAACCATAAAATCTCCTGCAAGAAAACTAGTGAGAGCGAAGGCTCATCATTCACAACTAGTTTACCTAAAATCAGGCTATCTATATTTTGATTAGGCTGAGAAGTTCACTGCGCAAACTTGCATCTTTCTTATACACGCCTCGAGCAACGGTAGTAATCGTCTTGCTACCTGGCTTCTTGATACCGCGCATGGCGATGCAAGAATGTTCAGCTTCGATCATTACGAAGACACCTAGTGGGTCAAGCTTGTCTTCTATTGCTTGGGCTACTTGAGCTGTCAGGCGCTCTTGCACTTGCAGGCGCTTAGAAGCGACTTCTACAACTCGGGCCAATTTTGACAAGCCGGTGATGCGCCCGTCTTTGGGCAGATACGCCACATGGGCGACTCCGTGAAAAGGCAGCATGTGGTGTTCGCAAGTGCTGTTGAAGGTAATGTCTTTGACAAGAACAAGACCAGCAGACTCTTCAAAAAATTCGCAGGTAATCTGATCAGCTGGGTCGGCATTTATGGACGAAGTCAGTTCTATCATCATCCTGGCAACTCGACTTGGGGTTTGAAGCAAGCCTTCGCGCTCTACATCTTCGCCAATCGCTCGCAGCATCATACGCACGGCCTGCTCAACTAGAGCGCGATCGACTGGTGAGGCATCGGCCTGTGATGTCGGTGCAAATTCAGCTTTGCAAATTGCTTGAGAATTCATGGTTTCCTCAATGACAACAGTCACTGTGTATAGCTAGATGAAGAGCAATTTAAGGCCCACAGAGCGGTGATACGTCTTTTGACAACCGCCGAGCCTAGTATATCGCTTATACTCTAAATCTTTCAATTTTGAGCGATTTTATGAAGGAGAGCCGATGACCGCCGTAACTGTGATGCAACTAGATGTCCGTCAAATCAAAGAGTTGATTCCCCACCGTTATCCTTTCTTATTAGTTGATCGCGTTACCGAAGTTGAACCAGGCATACGTGCCAAGGGCTTCAAAAATCTCACGGCCAATGAAGAATTCTTCCAAGGTCACTTTCCTGATAAACCAATCATGCCTGGCGTGTTGATTGTCGAAGCTTTGGCACAATTAGGCTGCATAACAATGCTTTTGAAGCCTGAAATGAAAGGTAATCTTGGTCTCTTTACTGGCATTGACGGTGTGAAATTCCGCACAATGGTTGTACCAGGTGACCGCCTTGACCTTGAAGTTGAGCTTCTCAAGATGAAAGGACCTGTTGGCAAGATGAGAGGCATTGCTCGCGTCGGCGACAAACTTGCCTGCGAGGGCGAAATTAGTTTCGCCATGGTCAAGCAATAATTTTGTTTATATATTTGTTTATATATAGGTAGGGAAACAATGGCTATTCACTCCACTGCCATAATCGGCGATGGCGCAAAAATTGACGATACGGTCGAGATTGCACCGTATGCGGTTATCGGTCCTAATGTGATAATCAAGGCTGGTACTAAAATTGGTGCTCATGCCATCATTGACGGTCACACCACCATTGGTGAAAACTGCCGCATCTTCGCTGGAGCATCAATTGGGCTTGAGCCGCAAGACTTGAGCTATAAAGACGAGCCCACAGGGGTAATCTTGGGTGATCGAGTGACGGTCCGTGAGTATGCCACCATACACCGAGGTACG
>JBBRMD010000072.1:0-29375 GCA_038231015.1 Candidatus Obscuribacterales bacterium | reverse complement strand
TTATTGTTCGTTGCGGTAATTGCTTGCTCACCGGTGGGGAGTGGAACCAGATATTGCTTGGGCAGGCCGAGACTTTATCTGCTATCGACTTTGTTGAGCGTTCAGCAGAAGGTCTTGATGGCTGGTATTCGGCCTGGTGTGATCCAGAACAAGACTTGCCGTCTCGCTATGTTACACCCGGTGGCAATGCCGCTAACTACGGGCGATGGCCATATATTTGTTGGGACAGCAACAACCAAATGCGGTGGCATTGGAAGGATGATAGCAACGGTCCGTAACTACTTAAGTCGGTTTCCAAAGATGTCATATTTTCTGCAGAAAATATGACATCTTTTCAGTCGCAGTCAAATAAATAAGTCTATGAAGCACGAGCTTTAGATTTAGCTTTGGTGAAATGGCGGGCCATACCTACTTTATGGCTGGGTCTTTCTTGTCAGTCAAATACTGGCGCACCAAAAGCAAATTAGGAATTTTTCCAGCCATCAAAAGTTCTACTGGTGAGACACCGTTGAATGGTGCCTCGCTAATTGCATTGCGCAGCCAGATTTGCGCGTCTGTTCCGCCCGGATACATTGCATGAACATCTTTGTAGATAGCCAGGATCAAAGTCAGTTTGACTAGTTTGTCTTTGTCGAGAATGGCTGAACTAGGAATATTTTTCCAGCTTGTATAAGTACCTGAATTGGCAGGCATGCCGAGAAATGCTGTCTGTTCCTCAAGGGTGAGATTCCACAACTCAGCGATTTTGAAATAGGTTTTGACCAAGGCTCCGCTTCGTACGTTTTTCTCTGATGTTATTGCCATGGAAATCTCGTTTTTTTGGAGGAGCGATTCAGGGGTGACTTTGAAGTGGGCTAGTTAGCATCCCATCTTAAGCAGTCTATATCTAATCGCCTTAGAGGGCTATCATTTTCAGTCAGGGGCTGGGTCTCACGGGCTTGCCAAGCGAAGTTCGCGCTAGCTGCACCAGCAACATTAAACAGAGTTTTATTAGTGAGCCGAAGAATAAGCTCATAGAGCTTTATATTGCTTGAGTGATGTAAAGAGCCCTTGCTAGGTATAAGTATCTATTTCCTTTCCCGCAAACAAACTAAGAGCCTCAAACCCAGTCTGAACTAAATTCTTTCCCGACGACTAGTACACATCTCTGATGTTGTATCTGGCCGCCTTGTCACATGTCTGCAGCGCTAATCGCCCTTGTTTCCGTTTCTGCGCTGTCCTTCAGCCGGAATTCGGAAAGACTTCAGCGCTGCAGCAATCTTTTTCAACCAGTAGGCAGCAAGTTGCCATTACAGGAGAATAACTACTATGGCTAAAATCGAGAATCTTCGTCGCCACCTGGGCATCACCCTCTACGGCAAGCCGTTGAGGCGCAA
Organism: Candidatus Obscuribacterales bacterium; assembly: GCA_038231015.1. Lineage (GTDB taxonomy): Bacteria > Cyanobacteriota > Vampirovibrionia > Obscuribacterales > Obscuribacteraceae. The sequence goes on along the minus strand of JBBRMD010000072.1, from coordinate 27,999 downwards.
ACCCAGGTTTGGCATTTACGGTGGTCAGTTCGACCCCATTCACTACGGGCACCTGCTTTGCGCCAACTGGACTCGGATGACCGAGAAGTTGGACAAAGTGCTGTTCGTCACCTGCGGCGAATCGCCCAACAACAAGCCCGACTCGCTCTCTGCCAATGACCGTCACGACATGGTGGTTGCCGCTACGGCCAACAACCCTTTCTTCGAGGCTTCGCGCAGCGACATTCGCCAGAACGGCACCTCGTACATGATCAACACAGTGCAGGGCGTCATCGAAGAGTACGGCGAAGACGTCGACCTCTTTGTCATGATCAGCTCCGAGTACCTCAACCCCGACCACAAGTACTTTCTGCCCAAGTGGATCGGCGCCGAGCAGCTCTTTGCCATTCCCCAGGTGCGCTTCCTCGTCTTTCCCCGTGAAGGCGTCACCGTCAAGCAGATCGAGGCTTGGGCCAAGCTCATCCCGCAGGCGCGCATCAAGGCACTCCACGCCCCGAGCCCGCCACTCTCCAGCACCATGATCCGCCAGTGGGTGGCTCAGGGTCGCTCCATCTGGTATTCCACCCCGTGGAATGTCCAGCAGGTCATCTACAAGAAGGGCCACTACATGCAGCCGGGCCAAGCGGCCTATAAGCATGAAGCACCGCCGGTGTCTGACCTGAAGCGTGTCGGCATTTACCCCGGCGCCTTTGACCCCATCAACTACGGCGACCTGCTGCGTGGTGAGTGGGCGCGTTGCGAGCACAATCTCGACCGCGTCGTCTTCGTCACCAGCGCTTCGCCGCCGAACAATCGCAAGATCACCGACACGGCCGAAGACCGGCACGACATGGTGGTGGCAGCGACGGCGGAGAACCCCTACTTCGACGCTTGGCGCAACGACATCGACAGTGGCAAGGTTTCGTACACCTTGCAGACTGTGCAGGAAGCACGTCGGCGCTACGGCAAAGACGTCGAACTGTTCGTGCTGCTGCGCTCTGACTACCTCGACCCCAAGCATCCCTTCTGCTTGAGCAAGTGGATGGGTGCCCAGGAGTTGTTCAAGGAGTGCAAGTTCATTGCCTTCCCCAACGACTGGAACCAGGTCGAGCAGACCAAGCAGTGGGCCAAGCGCATTCCCAATGCCAACATCGAAGTTGTCTACGCGCCCAGTCAGCCGGTTTCGGGCGACGACATCCGCGGCCTCGTGGCTTCGGGTGGTTCGACGCTCTATTGCCTGCCCTGGGATGTGCAGCAGCTGATCGCCAAGAAAGGCCTGTACGGGGCCGATCAACCTGCGGCCCACAAGGCCAAGGGGTGATTCTAAAATCCTAACCGAGGAATTTATCATGAAACAAACAGCTCGCAAGGGCGTTGTTCTCGGTGACTTCTCACCGGTGAACAAGGCCCAGATTCACATGATTGAGTTTGCCCGACACTATGTCGACGCCGGGCAGCTCACAATTGTTGTCGACGAACACGCACAGGACACCATTCCGGTGGCTGTGCGTGTCGCTTGGTTAAACGAACTCTTCCCCGACCTTCTGGTCAAGCGCATCAAAAGCGCCACCTGGCACAAGTCGGATGGCGCGGACTTCTCCGAAAGTTTGGTCAAAGGTCTGCGGCGCATCGTGCCAAAGAACGGCGGCCACATTTTCTGTCTGGAAGAGCGGGGTAAGCTGCTGGCAGCAGACCTCGGCGCCGCCTTCATCCCTGTCGACCCCAGCTTGATTGGCTTCAGCGCCAGCGAGCAGGAGATTCGCAAGAATCCGCTCAAGCATTGGGAGGCCCTGCCTCCTTGTGTGCGGCCTTACTATGTGCGGCGTGTCTGTGTCTTCGGTCCGGAATCAACGGGCAAGAGCACTCTCGCCAAACAGCTGGCCGAGCGCTTCGGAAGCGTCGCTGTGCCGGAATATGCCAAGACTTACATCGAGGCGCAAGGCAAAGAAATCGACGCTGGCGACATGCTCAAAATCGCGCGCGGGCAGTGTGCATCGGAAGATGCCATGGCTCGGGAAGCGAAGAACGGTGTGTTGTTCTGCGATTCTGATTTGGTCACCAGCATCATCTGGAGCGGCCGCTTGGTGGGAGAAGTGCCCGAATGGCTTCGCAATGAAGCTGACAAACGGCACTACGACCTCTACTTGCTCACCCACTACGATGTGCCCTGGGTTGACGATGTGCACCGCTACATTCCGAAAGAGAGCCCGGCGTTCTTCGATCGCTGTGTGCTCGAATTGGAATCGCGTCAGCGCCACTTCGTGCAAATCAAGGGCGGCTGGGATGAGCGTCTGGAACTGGCCGTGAAAGCCGTTTCAGAGATGCTCGCTCAGTAAGAGCTCGCGCAACAGCGCAGCAAACAGTCATTGCCTTAAGCATCTGGTCCAGACGTTCTGGACCAGATGTTGGGGCTCATTTCTCAAATTATTTTGCATGCCGAAAGGCAAAGCCGGTATCGACACTGGTACTGGATAACCCGGAGCATAACCTATGAGTAACATCAAGCAACCAGCTTGGTGGCAGTCGTTCTACGACGACACGCCATTCGAGCTCTACATGGTGCGCAGCAATGCGGCCGAGCTGGAGGAGTCAATCGCCTTTCTGCGCGAGAAGCTTCACCTCACCGCCGGCGCCACCATCTTCGACCAGTGCTGTGGTTTCGGAGCCATGAGCATTCCCCTGGCTGAGCGCGGCTTCCGCATGGTCGGAGCTGACCTCTGCAAGAAGTATATTGCTATGGCTAAGCGAGAACTGGCCACGAAAGCTGCCTCGAGAACTGCCAAGAAGGCCAAGCTCAATGCCACCTTCACCGTGGCTGACGCTTTCAACTTCGTGCCCCGCTTGGCCTGTGATGCCGCCTTCAACTGGTACACCAGCTTCGGCTACGCCGATGACGATGAGCAGAACATGAAAATGGTGGCACGGGCATTCGCGGCTCTCAAGCCTGGCGCTTACTACGCCCTCGATTTCTTGAACATGCCCATGATCATGCAGGCCTTCAAGACCTCCATGAGCACCACTCTGCATTCCCCGCAGGGTGATATCGTCCAGACTCGCCAATGCAGCTTCGACCTCTATCGAGGCACGATGGATCAGCATTGGACTTGGGCCATGCCTGACGGCAAACAGCTCAATCAGGAAAGCACCCTGCGTGCCTACATGCCCTGCGACCTGGTGGCAATGTTCAAGAAAGTCGGCTTCGTCGACGTGAAGCTTTACGGCAGCACTGACGGCAGCCCGCTCACTGCTGACAGCGGCCGCTGCATCGTCGTTGCCCGCAAGCCTAGCGCCAACGACAAACTGCGGCAGAGCATCTACGAAGGGGGCATCTTGCGTCGTGTGGCCACCCCGGCATCGCTGAAGCTGGTGGCGCATGTGGTGGCTCAGCTCGACCTCGAGTTCGGCACCGCTGTTTCCGGTATTCCTCACCGTCAACTGCAATTCAGCCTTCCCGCCGACGAACTCTACCAGCGCATGGGTAAAGTTCGCAAGGCTGTCTTCGCCAGCGAAGAAATGCGCTCGCTCATTTATGCGGTGATCAGTGAAAATGGTTTCGCACCAGAGGCCAACGCCCTTGACCCGGCGCGCTTGCGAGCTGTCACCGATCATGGTCACGACAATCCGCTGGCGGCTCCGGCCTACACGGCTCATCGCGACACCTGGTACGGCAATCCGCAGGCTCAAGTCAACTGGTGGATTCCGCTCTACGACGTCAGCGAAGGCGAAACCTTCGCCTTCTTCCCCATGTACTTCGACAAGCCCGTGGCCAACGATTCGGCTGCTTTCGATTACGACGAGTGGTCCGAGAATGTGGGCTTCCAGAACACCAGTGCGGCCTCGGCCAAGATGTCTGCCTACCCTTCAGTCACGGGAAAGTTCTCTCGCGAAGTGGTAGTGCCTTTTGCCGCCAAGGCTGGAGAAATCATTCTCTTCGCCGCCTCCCATCTGCATCAAACCTGCAAGAACGTCAGCGGTGCAACGCGACTGAGCGTTGATTTCCGCACCGTGCATGTAGGTGATCACGAATCTGGTTTGGGCGCACCCAATGTCGACAACAAGTCGACTGGCAGTGCCCTCATCGATTATCTCAAAACATAAGGAGATGACCTATGAAAACTGCAAGAGTAGAAATTATTCCAAGGCCGCTCCTTGAGTTGGTGGGGATGGTTGCGCCAGAAGATAATCCGCAACGTCGCGATTTCGAATACGAAATTGACCTGGCTTGGAAGGTGTTCCGCAAGGAGAACCCTCTGGGTCTGCGTCAAGCCGATTTGCACTTCGATATGGCGTCGGCTGGAAAAGACGAAGACGTCTGTGCTGTTCTGGCGCGCAAGCTCTGGGCCACCGGCAAGTTCGCCGCCTATTGCAATGCCTACTACGGCGAAAGTCACAACAAGGCCCAAGCCTGGAGCGGAGCAGAGCCGGACATCGCTGTCTTGGCTGGTCTGCTGCAAGAGCGTCTGCACGATTTTCGTCTGGCCTGGCTCCAGCGGCATCTCACTTCCGCTGAGATTCTGCGTGCTCTCCACGAGCGCACTTTCTCGGGCAAAATCGATGACGACATTTACAAGCACCCGCACTATATCTATGGTCACAAGCTGGCTTTGTCGGCTTGGCATTGGCACACCAAATGCGAAAGCAGCAAGGTGCCATGGTCGCGTGTTGGGCAATTCCACAAGTTCTTCAAGGCTTTCGATTTCGTCTTACCGGGCTTTGATGTCACCATCGATCACTCGGTCTCGTGGATGAATCGGCGGGGGCATGGTCAATACACCGGGCGGCTAATCGACCCTGTCAGCGGCGATGCCGTCGAAGGCACATGGCTCGATGGCGAGTTTGGTTTGGTCATCAGTCGTGGTGGCAAACATCTGCTCACTTTGGGTGTGTGCACCACCAACGCTGGCATCTTGGTCAACCAGATTCAGCTCAAGCAGAAGAAGGGTAACCGGTGGCTATATCAGCTGCCCAAGCCTTATTTCGAGTACGCCCTTGAACGCCTGCTTGTTGCTGCTGGCAGCTCTGGCTTGCCACTATTTTTGGTGACTGGTGCCAGCCATGCCGAAGAACTTGGCCGGGTTCATGCGGAAGCGCTGAAGGCCGATGCCACCATCGCACCGCGTATCAAAGCCATCTACGACCAGCCTCTCAAGGGCTGCAAGCGTGCTGGCCGAATCTTCAAGGTGAACAACCTTGCCTACCGTCGCGTCGAAGCAGTGGCCTTGCCACAGGCCTTGCAAGAGGCTGCTTAGACGCGCGTTGGAGTTTCATAAAGTTAAGTTAGTAAAAAATCCCAATCACAACACGAAAAAGGAGTTAACTATGTTGATCACATTTTTGTACACAGTCGCTGCTTTAGCGGCACTCGTTGGCGCCATCGCCGGCATTCGCTATCCCTCCAGCTGCCGGGCTTTGGAACGACATCTTGGCTCTGCTCAGCCGGAGTTCAGGGTCGATGAAGCTGCTTGCAAGGCGTGGAACCAGTCACGCTGGGGCCTCGACAAGGTGCGCTTGCGCATCGGGCTGGTGTCAATCTGTAGTTATGCCGTCGGCATGGTGGCACTGATTCCTCTGCAGAGCATTCTCAGGGCCGCTGAAGACAACTCCTCAGCGCCGATGGTTCTCATTCTTATCCTGACCGCCGCGCTTCTGACGGTTGGCATCTCGTCAATCTTTCACAACAGCCGGCTTTTCGACCTCGACATGAAGCGCCGCTTCCCGTCGATGCGCTGAAGGGCGAATTTAGAAAGGTGTATCTATGTCTACTCACAAAGGTCACGGTCATGAAGAGGGGCACGAGCATCCCCATGATCATCACCCCCATGGTCATCACGATTTTCGCAATCAGAATCGTAACAAGCTCTGGATCGTACTTCTGCTCACCCTTTCGTTTATGGGCGCAGAAGTTATCGCTGGACTGTTCACCGGCAGTCTTGCCTTGCTTGCAGACGCTGGCCACATGTTCAGTGATGCTGCCGGTCTCGGTTTGGCTCTGATTGCTGTCTGGTTTTCTGGTCGGCCGCCCTCGCTCTCGAGAAGCTACGGCTACTATCGTACCGAGATTTTGGCGAGCATGGCTAACGCTGCTATGCTCATCGTCATTTCGCTTTGGGTGCTCTACTCTGCTGGTATGCGTTTTTGGCATCCGACTGAAGTGGTTACCGGCCCGATGATTTGGGTGGCGCTGGCTGGGCTTGTGGTCAACGGTTGCTGTGTCAAAGTTTTGCACGGCTCGGCAGATCACTCGCTCAACATGAAAGGCGCCTATCTTGAAGTCGTCAGCGACATGATCGGCAGCGCTGGCGTGCTCGCTGCAGCATTGATCATCAAATTCACCGGCTGGTTCTGGGTGGACGCTGTGGTTAGCGCTGGCATCGGTCTGATGATTCTGCCGCGCACCTGGCAGCTATTGAGCGAGTCGGTCAATGTTCTCATGGAGGGCACACCCAGTCGCATCAATTTGTCTCAACTCAAGGGTGAATTGAAGTCGGTGCCTGGTGTGGTCGATGTGCATGACTTGCACGTTTGGACCATCACTTCTGGCCTCGATAGCTTGTCTGCTCACATCAGGGTCGACAACAGTGTTACTTCAACCGTGGTGCTGGAATCAATTCACGAACTTTTGGAGCACAAGTTCAAAATTCAGCACAGCACCGTACAGCTGGAATCAGTCGACTGCCAACGCGACTGCCCCTGCGAGCCGGTGAAGAAGTGTGCCTCCGGACACTGACGAAGCCCTTGAAAGTGCCTAGAACACAGCTTTTGGGCTAAGAATTAGAGAATGGAAAGAAGGGGCAATTCCTCTTTCCATTTTCTTTTTCCTTTTTTTCTACTATAGAATGTAACGCTATTTTGAATGTTTTTTGCTGGCACCATATACAATGGCGAAGCTTGCTGGGGAGTTTAGGGTGTTTCGTGGTTGGAATGTAGTATCATTTCGTTCGTCACTTTTCGAGTCTAAATATTACATGTTACGGGGAGCCAATCGTTACTACATGCTACTGAAACGAACAGCTTTAATAGCAAGTATGCTGCTTTGCTTCTTCTCTTTGTTCTCTGCTGCTCAGGCTCAGAGCCTAAAAGGAAAAGGTGACCTTCCTCATTTTGACACTGGCGGGGCGAGTAAGAATGCGCGGGTGTTGAACTTTCCTAAAGACTATTCTCTTGGTGAGATAATTATTTCCAACACTCCTCTTGTGGATGAACACAATGGCAAGAGAGGAGCGGCTAAAGGCAAGATTGTCGTGCCAGCAAAACAGTATGTCTGCTTCGTTCCTAGTCATCGTTTTTTCTTGAATCCGGCAATATCGAAGAGTTTGCCAGCCGATGGCATTGATAATTTGTGGTTAGCTGCGGCATCTTTAGATGACTCAGAGGATGGCCTTTGTGACAGAGCTTTAGCTGCCGTCGGTCACTTCAAGAGCGCAATAGAATTGAACCTTGACCGCTCTGATGCTACAGATAGTGGTGCAAAGCATGCCGCTGATTTTCCTAAACTACAGAAATTCTCGGCCTTCTTAGCACTTCTAGATGGTAGTTGTTTTAAGAGTTTTTCTACCCTCAAACATTTGAATTCTATTTCCGTCAAGCACAATATGGTGAAGGACGAGAACCTCAAATATTTAGCTGATGTGCCACAGTTAAAATTTTTGGACCTGTCGCAGAACGGGCTGTCTGATAAAGGCGTGAAAGATCTAGTAAAGTGCAAGAATCTAACTACATTGATTCTGGCGAACAATCATAAACTCACCGATCAAAGTCTAGAGACATTGGCTCAATTTAAAAAACTTCAAATTTTGTCTCTGGTAGGGACATCCGTTACTGCCAGAGCTCTTTTGCGTCTCAAAGGAGTTCCCCTGAAAGTAGTGGAACTGGCTAGTGATAGTTATCCTTCATCAGTAATGGCGAAACTAAAGGCTACCTTTCCTGGTGTGATCATCAGAACCCATACTTCCGTGCGCACACCGGACGCCGATACAAAAGCTCTCTACGCACCGCTACATTGATTGCTACTGCAGTCTAGCTCTTAATCTTTAATACTATTGCTCGCAGTAGTGCTGGTGAAAAATTTTAATGTCCAGTTAGTAGCCTGATTCTAGGTAGTTGGAAGAGCGCAGAACTGTGCTCCTCCTTTTTGCATGTCGGTAAATTGATTCAGCAGTTGCGCTTAGCTGGCGCTCTTCTTTCCGAAGATGACAAAGCCGGCGAAGACGAAGCCGCCCAGAATGATGAAGAAGACGGCACCCTGGAGCATGGTGATGAGGAAGGTGATCAGCCAGGCGCCGACGGTGGCGATGCTGACCGAGGCGGAACCTGCACCGGCAAGTCTGCCGAATATTTGAGAGAGAGAAAGGATAATTTTAGCTTTGCCTAATTGCCCAGCCCGTGACAAGCCGCAGGCTGGGGAAAATACTAATAGGAACCGTTCCGCTAGTAAGTATTTGCAGAATGGTGATTGCGCCAACGGTGCTAGCTTTGCCACTACTGGTAGTGTTGCGTCAACGAAAATTGCCGACTAACAATCACTGTTACTCGGCAAAAAAGTTTAAATTCAAATCGATTACGATAGCCTAAGCGATAGTATGTAATCAATTTGTAAAAGAGATTTGTTCAGTGTGCGGCAATATTGATAGTGAAATCAGCTAAACTGGGTCAGTCAGACGGAGGCCCAGCTTTGTTTACCGGATCTAAAATGTTGCAAGAATCGACTGCACTTGCGCTTGCTCTATGCATTTCATTACCACTTATTGCCAATGGAGCAAACATGACTGAAGCGAGGATGTTAGAGCCAGACGGCGGCATGCCCATGTGGTATTACAAAGTAAGTCGACAGTTTCGCTACGCTATCCCAACAAATTTTGATTTTACCTATATCGACAAAACGGGCAAAGTTGTAATTAGCGCACCGTTTAGCGTTGCTAAAGATTTCCAAAGTGGTATCGCAATCGCAAAGGTCTTTAGTCAAGAGTTCAAAAGTGGCAAACTTATAGCAGCAACGAATGATCCGATGGGGGGGACAGCGGCCTTGGTAAACCCAAGCGGTGCAATAACTTCACTGCCACGAGTTCGTTTAGGCGATGCCTTCTACGACGATTTTGCAGTAGCCGAATTTACTATTATGGAACCGGGTTTGCCAGTGAAACGGTTTTTTGATTTGATTGATCGTGCGGGCAAGAAAATAACTGATTTTCAATGGAATGATGCAAAAGAGTTTAGTGATGGCTTACTTGCATTTAATACCAACGAGAACGGGATGCCAGTTTGGGGCTACGCTGACAAGAACAATAAAGTAGCGATAGTGCCGATGTATCCAACAGCTGAAAGATTTAGCGAGGGACTAGCAGCGGTTTGTCTGGAGAATTCTCGATTTAATTTCGTTCCGGGGAAATCACATATTTTTTCTGAAAGTTATTCTTACATCGACAAAAACGGCAAAGTTGTTATAAAAGGCCCGTTTATGGAGGCGCAGCCATTTAAGAACGGGCTTGCTGCAGTCATGGTGAACGAGAAATGGGGCCTCATTGATAAAGCGGGCAAGGTAGTTGTTCAATGTGAATATGATTGGATCGGAGACTACAGTGGCAAACTGGCACCGGTGGAAAAAGGCAAACTGGTGGGCTATGTTGACGCTAGCGGCAAAGTAGTGATACCACTCAAGTTCAAAGACGCCAGAGAATTTTCGGAAGGCTTAGCACCAGCCACTTTAGATGGAAAAACTTGGGGCTTCATTGACGAGACTGGAGATTTTGTTATAACACCTCAGTTTCAGAGGGCATTCCCATTTTCAAGCGGCAGAGCCCTTGTCTATAAAGACAGAGATTTAAACCCGCGAGCAGCGATTGCAGACCCGACACAACTTTTGGCCGCAGCAATGTCAGCCCGTGAAGCTGGTCAAATGAATGATTCTAGGGCCGCGTGCAAGATGCTGATAGAGCAAGCTCCCAATTCAGAGAGTGCACAATTAGCAAAAAACTTGCTTAAGGTGGCCTTGCCTGAACATGATGTAAAGCCAGAAAGCATCGCTGCATATGTGCGGGGAATAGAATTGATTTTGAGCGGAAAAATTGACGAAGCTGAAAAAAATTATCGCCACTTAGCGCAGTCTGAACCTGACCTATTTACCGCTGCTGGTTCGATGGCATCAGGATATATGATCGCCAAAAGATATGATGACGGTATCAAGCTATTGACAGACACACTGAAAAAGTTTCCCAACTATGCCCGTGGTTATTGGCGTCTTGGCCAGCTCTATAAAGTGAAAGGTAATGAGAAATTGGCAGCTGAGAATCTTGCCAAGGCTAAAATGCTGGATGCAAATGATTTTGCTTTGATGGAGAAGTAAAAATAGATATTTGAGAATTCGTTTTTTTAGTCCCACCAAAAACTCATTTGCTTCGTTTCCTTTATTGTCGTAGCTAGTTGCCTTAAACTAGCGGCATTGTCGTGTTCGTTTGGCGATAACTCAATATCAGGACAAAACAAAAAACACTCAGTGCAAAGCTCACTGATATCGTCAGGTAAATTTCTAAAGCGGATCTTTACGCTGTCACGACTAGCTTCAGTAACAGTGACACCGTATTTTTTGTCCCAGTATTTGAGTTTGTTTATTATTGCCTTGGTATCAAGCCCATAGTTTGTGCCGTTTGTGCCTTGTGCTTCAACCAGTTCAAAACCGGAGCCCTGTGCAGGCAACTTGAACACTGTTGCTGTGCGCAGGCGAACCGTGGCATCAAATCTTTCTGGAACAGTAATGAGCCAGTGCCGCTCTGCTTCATTAGTCACAGTGGAGCCTGGTGGTATGCGCAGTATTAGGCCGAGTGCTTCTTTTCTCGACTGCACTGGAGCTGTCAATAAAACTTTCACCAGTTCATTCATTGCCGGATTCTCCGCGCCTAAGGACATAGACTGATTGATAATGGTTTTGGCAGTCTCAATATTGGAAAAATCTTTGTCAAAATCGACGGGATATATCGCTTTGAACTGGCGAGGCTCTTGCCTTGATAAAGACAAAGAATCAACGGCTGTGCCTGATTCTTCTAAGAATTTTTCAGCCTCTGCTTTGGTCTCAAAGGCCTTTCGAATCTTAAAATGACTATTCTGATCGCTAATTCGGTAGTTAAGCTTTTCGAGCTCACTTCGCAGAGCTGGCATGCGGCTATCATCTCCGTAATGGTGGTCTCCTACTCCGAAGTATTTGAGAGCGAGCTGCACTTTTGCCTTGTTTTCTTCTCGCAAAACTTTGCCGTCGTACTTCTTGTGAAGATCTGCGATAGCGGCTGCCAGTGCTTCGTCGCTGCTTATGAAGGCAGAGGTATCAATACTTCTAACAATCGACATCCCTTTGCGTTGTTTCTGTAGAGCATCAATTTCTGGCTGCATCGCTTCTGCAATCAGGGCTTGATATGGCTCAGCGGCTGCATTGTACTTTTTCTGCCTCGCGAACTTCTCAACACCTAGTCGGTCTTGTTCTTGTTTCTCATAATTAGCAGATTCTTGGTGATTAAAAATTCTGTTGTCGAAGTGCCTTGTTTCCCAATCGATTATGGGTTTTAGCTCTGGATGTTTGGCTTCTAAGGCAACATAGTTTTTTGCATCTTTTTCGAGCAGCTGAAGCGGTTCATTGAGATTGGCTTCTAAGAAAGTCAGATCTTGCGGTTCTAGACCGCCTGAAATGACAATGCCCATTTCGGGATTGAGCCTTTCTTTGATTAAGAGGAGCACCGACTCATCAAAACCAAGCTTGTGAGCAATTTGCTTTTCGTTGTCTGTCAGGGCCACTTTTTTTGTTCTCCCATCTAGCAGAGTTGCTGGAGCGTTGTTCTTTTGTTCTGATTTTTCAGCAGTGCTACTAGCTGTCGGCTCGTTTGTAGAAGCTGTTACAGGAAGAGCAGTGACACAGTAGATGCCAATACTAAATGCGATGGCTGAGAATGCAAATTTGATGGTGTGCTGATGACTCAAGAGCAAAGGTTCCTTAAAAGCAAGCGAAAACAATTCTTTCACATAATTGCTCGCTGATAGTTGTCAGACGCATTGAACCGCTTAGACCAGTGACTTTGAATTTATATTATACTGCCTAGTATCTAGGCGAAAAAAATGAAGAGAGAGAACAATCGTGTTCCCTCCCTTCATTGGCGGCCGCAGCTCTGTTTGTCTTTACGGAATCACTTTGGCGGGCTCGTGGCCGGGGCCGAAGTAACTGCGAATGGCATCTTCCATCAGGCTTTCCGACATCAACGGGTTGTTGATGACCAGGCCGACCTTGCCGTTTGGCTTGTAGACCACGAAGTAAGGGTCGTCCTGTTTCGGCAGCGTCAGGCCGAGCTTGCTGGAGAGGTCGCCCTGGTCGAGGTCGACGTAGACGAAGTTGACACGACCAGCGTAGAGCTGCGACTCGTAGTTGAAGCGCTGGAATTGCGTGGTGACGTTCTGCGGGCCCTTGTTGCGATAGGCCATGATGAAGGTCGGCACACCAGGCTGGATAACCAGACGATCGACGTCGCCGGCGGTGACGTGATAGGCCAGCGGCTTGATCTTGAGGAAGCGGGTCACTTCAGCACGCAGGCGATCGCTGGTGATGGAATGAACCGCAACTTCAACACCACCTTTGAGGTCTTTGACTGTGCCAATCGACAACGGGCTGTTGTTGACGAGCAGGAAGTAGGGACCGTGATCCCAGGTGACGTTTTGGGTGATGTCGCTCCAGGTCTTGGGATATTTGGCCTGGTCGAGGCGATAGAACTTGATGGCGCCGGTGTAGCCGTGGCTGTCGCGGGCGAACATTTCGAGCTGACTGGTCTGGGCGCTGCTGTTCTCTTTGCTCGAATAGGCGACGATGACGGCCTTGTCACCCTGCTTGAGCAGAAGTTGTTCGGCGTTGGCGTCGGTCAGTTCGTCGAGTTTGAGAATGGCTTCGACGTTGGTCAGCGTTGCCGACTTGGCCGAATTGCTCGAGTTGCCCTGGGTGGGGTTGGCAGTGGAAGCTTCTCCGCAACCGGCGAGCACGAAGGTGGCTAGAACGATGAGGCCCATGGCGGTGTTTTTGATAAGAGACATAGGGGTTTCCTTTCAGATATTCGCATGGCCGTTAGACCAAGATTAAAGATAGCAGGCCAGCCAAACATACAAGCCAGAGCACGAGGCATAAGCGAGTAGAGATATTAGCTATGGCTTGAAGAAAGATGTTTCCGAAGAAAGATGCCTTATTTGTTTTTGTAGAAGAGAAGATAATTACTTCTAGCAAGATAGATAGTAAGAATTCAAAGCCTTTGTGCGCCAATGGCTTATAACTCAATTAAGTTTTCAAGAGGAGTTAGCGCTAGCTCTGATAGCAATTCTCAAAAGCCAAGCTGCAATTAGGTCGGCGGATTTTTATCAGACTTCGAAGTTAGCGCCCAGGCACCTGATCTCCACTTTGTGTTATGCCAATTAGCAGAAGATTTTTCTGCCGAGCAAATACTTTTTGCAGTAATGAAGGCGGTTGGTGTTGAGGTCATTGAAAGCCATTTCTCGAATGATATTGGCTGGAAGATCGAGATCAATTTCGCGTATTTTACCGCAGCGGCTGTAGATTTTCAGAATTGCATCGTTGCTTCCACCTATGACATATTCCATCACTGGCTGCCAAACGCGGTCGCAGAAAACTTCTATTCGTGCGCTGTAGGCTGAGTCGCCACTGTGATCACCGACAACTGCAACTCTACTGCTGTCTTCAAGCTCTCTTACTTCTTTGGCTTGGTTGGGCACGAGCACCCGGCTGGTATCGGCAACTTGAGCGAGGTGTGAGATGAATTGAAGAGCCAAAGCTTTTTCTTCTGGATTTACCGTTGGGTTTGAACTAAAGTTTGAACTAAAGTTCGTATCGAGGTTTTGAGCTGGGGCTTGAGCAGTAAAGACTTTCGGCGGCAAGAGTGAAGTGTCTTCTTGCCCTTCTTGGGCTTCTTGCTCTGTTTCTAGTTGAAGCGCTAAGGTGTGTTCTGGCTCTGCTGCCTGCTGCGATTGCTTGAGCGACTGTCTCAATGAACGCACAGCCTTTGGCGGCGCACATTTGATGCGTAGAGCGGCCTTGCCGCTTAAAGCTTTTTGCTGGCGGAATATGGCAATTTCTTCTTCTGTCGGCAAGAAAATTGTGCTTCCAGGAATTACTTCAAGGTAAATCATGCCATTGCGGCGCGTCTCTCTCCAGAAGCCTTTGTTGATTTCGTAGATCAGCTCGGCCAAATCGCTGTCGTCCAAATATTGCTCGGCCAGTGAATCAAGGGTGTCGCCCTTGAGCACCAAGCAGCGTCTTTGCTTTTCTGGTTTGTAGACGGGCTTCTTCTCGGTTCTAGCTTTAGTTCCAGCTTTAGTTGACTGAGTCTTTTTCGCACGCTCTTTGCGTCTTTTCTCAATCATCGCTTGCAGAGCCGCGCTCATTTCTTTTTGGCTAGGGCCGCTGTTTGCTTTGTTGGTGGCATTAGTAGTAGAGCTAGGGCTACCATGCTTCGATGATTTTCCTGCTTCGTTTTCTTTGTCGGTGATTTCGAGTGGTGGAAGTGCATGTGGTTTTGGAGTGATGCCGCTAATCTGGCCTGCTACAGTTGGGTCAATCGGTTGGCCGTTGACCAGTGCTGCATTGGTTCCAACTCCAGTGCCTGTGCCCGTGTTGTTTGCTGTTCCGGAATTACTTCCAGTTCTAGGTCCGGTTGCAGTTCCGGTTCCAGAGCCGCCACCAATGACCTTGGCGGTAGTAGCTACTGTCGAGTCGTCGTCGTCTTCCTCTGCCTTCTTACCTTTGGTGCTAAGTGGCATTTTGATTTCAGCGTTGACCGAGAGGTCAGCTTTGGGCGCCGCTCCTTCTTTGGTCGTGGCACCTATTGCGCCTGCCTCCGCTTTTACTCCAAGAATATTGCCTTTTACTGCGCTGGTAGCCGCTTCTCCAGCAACAGCCTGGCCAATATGAATAATTTGGATGGAAGTCTGTTTGTTGGCGATTAGTGTCTCGTTTGCTTTGACTGTGTCGCCAAGCTTTGCTGTAACTTCAACAGATTTACCTGTGACGTCAGCAGCTTTGACTACAGCATCGTTGGTTTTTACTTGTAGTTCGCCAATTTTGGCTGTGACAACTTCTTTGCCATTTGGCTCCATTTGCTGGCCGAGCATGCGGCCATTAATTGCTGCTGCTAATGCCGCAGAAAGCGCTGTAGCCGGTTGTCCGAGTTGATTAGTTTGACTGTGCTCGAAGCCTAAGGGCTTGGGTGCCTTTGAGTTGGCAGCCGTTTGCATACCATCTAAAATTCGCGCAGCCTGGTCTATTTTGCCAAGTCCTTGAGTGGTGCTGCCATCTTTTGCCGTTAACTCAACAGCTGCTGGTGAAGTTTGGGCGGCTGCGGGATTGCCCGAACTTACACCCGGAACTACGCCTAGAATCACTCCTGGAATTGCTCCATTAGTCGCTAAATTGGTAGCAATTATTGATTCGGTTGAAATTGATTTTCCTGATTTGTCGACTATGCCATCTGGTCGCAGTGAAACTTGAGCAGCAGTTTGAAATCCTGATAAATTAGCTGTTTCAGGTTTGATGGCAGAGGGAGCGGTGTTTACATCTTTGACAGGGTTGGGAGATGTTGAGTTACCATCTTTCACAACCAGATCGCTGGCCTTTATGACAGGCGGTGCAAGCTTGCTGGCATTAGTGTCGGTGGCTTGAGATTGCTCGCTTTTTTGAACGCTGCTGCCATTCTGAGAAATCGTCGCTAGCGGAACAATTGCTGCTAGGGGAGCTATGACTAAAGCCTCTCGTGCCACAATCTTTCCTGAAGTATCTACGATTGCATCAGGACGAAGCGATACCTGGGCGACGTTTTGGAATCCAGATTGGCCGCCAGTTTCTAATTTGCTAGCTGTGGCACCACTTGTACTGAAATCTTTGCTGGAAACCGTAACTGGTGCCGCTGAGACATTAGCGCTACCTGAGTCAGTTGTTTGCGGTTGTTCGTTTCTTTGAGCAGCGTTGTACGACTGGCTCACCGTCGTCAGCGGAAGAATTTGGGCGATTGGCGCTATCACGAGCGACTCGTTTGAGACTGTTTTTCCAGACTTGTCGACAATAGCATCAGCACGAAGAGAAACTTGAGCAACGTTTTGGAATCCTGATAAATTAGCCGTATCAGGTTTGACAGCAGAGGGAGCGGTGTTTACATCTTTGACTGGGATGGGTGATGTTGAGTTACCATCTTTCACAACCAGATCGCTGGCCTTGATGACAGGCGGTGCAAGCTTGCTGGCATTAGTGTCGGTGGCTTGAGCTTGCTCGCTTCTTTGAACGCTGCTGCCATTCTGAGAAATCGTCGCTAGCGGAACAGTGGCTGTCAGGGGAGCGACGACCAATGCCTCTCTTGCCACAGTCTTTCCCGAATTATCGATGATTGCATCAGGGCGAAGTGAGACCTGGGCGACGTTTTGGAATCCAGATTGGCTGCCACTAGTTTCTAGTTTGCTAGCTGTAGCACCACTTGTGCTGAGATCTTTGCTGGCAACTGTGAGCGGTGCAGCTGCTGAAATAATTACAGGTTCCACTTTAGTAGCCGGTTCCGCTTTCATGGCAAGTTCAGTTCTAATTGGTGTGACCGTCTCTAGTCGGCTACCAGGGCTGCTTTCTTTTACCACCAAGTCGCTGGCGCGGATTGTTGGTGGTGCAGCGATATTACTTGCAGTTTCAATTCTCGCGGGTTGCTCTAAGCGTTGAGCTGTCGAGTTGTTCGCTGACGAGTTGCTTGAGGAGTTGCTTGAGGACGTAGAGGCATACGTGGAAGATGCGACCAGAGTAATCGGCACAATCGGCGCAATAACCAGTGATTCGTTAGAAAGTGTTTTGCCAGATTTGTCGACAATAACATCGGGTCGTAGTGAGACTTGGGCGACCGATTGAAATCTGGATTGACCTTGCGTTTCCACTTTAAGAGCGGTCGGCACAGCCGTTTGGAAGCCAGATTGGCCTTGTGTTTCAGGCTTAAGCGTTACTTGGGCTGCACTTTTAAATGCACTCTGAACTGGCGACTGAACTAGAGATTGAACCGGAGATTGATTACCATGTGGCTCGATTTTCGCGGCTACTGTGGTTGTCGCTGCGTCTTTAGCAGTGGGCTCTTTTGCCGCGACATCAACTCGGCCACTTGGCGTACTTTCTTTGACGACGAGTTCGGCCAACTTAACTGTTGGAACTACTAAACTATTAGTAGTAACTGGCGTTACTACTAATGCTTCTGCCGAAACTGTTTTGCCAGATTTGTCGACAAGTGCATCTGGTCGCAGTGAAACTTGAGCAACACTTTGAAAACCAGAGCCTAACGGCTTGACGTCAGTCGAATTGGAAAGACCAGAAGTATTGGAAAGATTAGAAGGCTCTGCGGCTACAGCTAGTCGTTTTAGAACTGATTCGCCGTGTCTTACGACATCAGTGTTGTTCGTGGACGATTGCGTTGCATCTGTTAAAACTTTTTGGGCGCCAGGATCATATGTCACTAATTCCACATGAGGCAACTTGTCTGTTTTGCAAGCAGAGTCATTGCTGATTGCAGAGCCTGCAGTGCAAGAAGCAGCACTTACTTTCGCCCAAGGGTCGCTATGGTCGCTTGCTTCATGATGATCTTTGTCTGATTGATCAAGTTTCTGCCCATCTGACAGGAGCAAATTTTTGCGATCGAGTTTAGTCAAGCCATCACCAGTGGTGGTGGCTCTTGATTGATCCATTGTGATACCCATTAGTACGCGCAGCAATCTGCGCAGTAAAGGGTTAATCAACCATTCACTTCTGCAAATCGCCCATGTATATATTCGATATAGCTATAGGTATTCAACCACTGGGCAAGTTCCCCCAAACCCTTACTGAGATTAAATCAACGGGTTTGTAGTGTTGACAACAAACTACGTCTGATAAGGCAAAAAGAAACTCGCTTCTTTGCATTTAAAAGAGTGACAGGGATGGCGTTGTAATTTCTAAACCAATCAAGACGAAAAGTTCAAAAGAAAAGTTCAAAAATAAAATGGATTTACTGGCTAAGTCATTCATTCAAAATTATCAGTCAGGGTGCCTTGTCAAACCACAAACTTTCTACTTGTAAGTTCTGTCTGCGTTGGCTCGGGCTGTATCAGCTGCTGATTGAGCGCTGTCGGC
Source organism: Candidatus Obscuribacterales bacterium (assembly GCA_038231015.1). Classification (GTDB taxonomy): domain Bacteria; phylum Cyanobacteriota; class Vampirovibrionia; order Obscuribacterales; family Obscuribacteraceae. The sequence goes on along the minus strand of JBBRMD010000072.1, from coordinate 9,869 downwards.
GGCTGCTCGAGCTGTTGCATAGTAGCCACGGGTTGAGGCATCGGCATTGCTCGATTGCATTTTGTAGTAGGCTGCATCGGCCTCTCTGCGCGCTTCTGCCGCAGCATAATATGCCGTGTCAGCATTTTGCGACCGAGAATAATGATCTCCATAGTATGAGCTTGAAGCTGCATTGCGAGCTACGCCAGCTTGGGTTTGGGCTCGGCTGGCGTTACCACTGGCATCACCAGAACTAGAGTCTGCTGAGTCGCCAAACATTGTTTTGAAAATTCCACCAAAGCCTGAACGCGGCTGCTGCGCCGCTGGTTGTTGCTCTTGTGCTTGGCTGCCATTCATCCATTGTCTAGCGCGATTGATTTTGGCAAAAGGGCCTTGACCACCTTGCTGCATACTCTGCATCGTCTGAGTGGGAGCAACTGATGGCACAGAGCGTGATTGCTGAAAATTATTATTGCCTTGATTCATGAATGGATGCTGCATTACAGCACCTTGATTGAAAGGCGCTGATTGGTACTGCCCGCCGTTTCCTGAGGGCATTGTCTGCGAATAGCCAGAATTGCTTTCGACAGAATCGAGCATTTGTTCAAGCTGTTGCGTGTTATGTTGCGCGAAGGCAGGAAGAATAACAGCAGTCAAGCTTATACAGGTTAGCGTTAGCAGATTTAGTTTCAATTGCGTCATGGATACCGATACCTAGTAGACTGTCTTTTAATATTCCGTTCTAATATTTTAAGAGCCATTATTGTTATTCCACCCAAAATGACTTTTCCACCTTAAATGGACCGACCGCAGCAAATGAATCACAATGATCGAAAGCATAAATATGGCGCATTCTTAGCGGTTTTACTGCTTGCTTTGCAGTCAACTGCAAATCAGGCGGCTTTGGCTATTGACCAAGTCGGTTTATCAGAGTTTCAGCTAAGCAATGGTGATACTTTCACTTCAGGCAAGAGCTTCGCTGTGCGTTGGTACAAAGGCAAATCACTTTTGCTAATGCCGTTGCATATTTTTTCGCCAGACGGCGGATTCTCGCGCTATCTCAAACCGTCAGAAATTAATAGCGAAGTGACAAAACTGCAGGTCTATGACCTGTCTAAACGCTCTGTTTTAGCTGTGGCTGGGCGTTCGCTGCTCAAGTCTGGTGGAACCACGCAGTATGCAACTGGTTCGATGGCAGGAGATTTGCTCGCTTTTGAACTGCCTTCATCGTCTAGGTTGACGCCTTTTGATATGCTTTTTGGCCTCGCTCCTGCTGGTACAAAAGTGACCATATTGTCACAAGCAAATGCGACAAGCTCGCAGGTAACTAGTTACCGCGGGACAATCTCTTTTTCTGGTCGCACGTCGATGGTGATCAAATTGAACTATCCGCTAACAGCGCTTTCTTCAAGTGGTGCTCCCATTATCGATGCCCAGAATAAGTTGGTGGGAATGTTGGTGGGCACTCAGGACGACGCACGCACAGTGGTTGTCGGTCTTCCATCAAGCACAATGATTAGTCGCATCTATGCTGATATTGGTCAGTGAATATTTCTCAGTGAATATATTTGATATGACCTCTGATTCGCCGAACGACGTTTTCATAAGTGAGCGCTCTGGGAGCGAATCTCTTTTGTTCGAGTTCGCCAGCTAATTTGTTATCGTTGCTTAACTTTGGTGCCGCTTCACTTTCAAGCTTAAAATGAGCTTGATGCGAGCCGGTAAATTGTCTTGCATATCTACTTTGGTCTTTCAAATTGTCTTGAATGTCGCCGCCCCAGTGAGTGCTGACGACCCGGTCGACAATCGGTTTACCATCGGCACCAGGTTTGACTGATTGCAAGCTAGTAAAGGCAAGGTCAGAACCATTGGTGTTTTGTTGAATCCAGTCTTGCCACTTCTTGCTCTGGGTCGAGTTTGGATCGTTTTTTACCTGCTCATCGACTTTGTCTTTGTCGATGAAGACAAATTGCATTGACGGATTTTGCTCTTTCATTTTAGTCATTTGATCGAGCAATTTTTGCGTGTCTTTAGTTGACTGTGAACCAATGATAAAAGCCACTCCCTGTCCTTCTGCCGCTGCTTTTTTGACAGCTTCGTGGGCATTGGTATGGTCGTAAGGCGTCAGTCTAGAAACTGCTTGCTCATAGCTCTCGCGACTAGCAAATTTATTCTCGCTGGGATAAATTGTGTGGCCTGATTCAATGCCTCTAAATGAGTTTTGATCACGATTTGACTGCGCTGATTGATCATAGATTTGAAAATTAGGATCGTGGAAATTGCCGCGATTCTGATTTTGCAGATGATTAAAATAGCGGTTGTCTAGCCGTTCTTGGCTTTGGCTGTTTTGAAAGTTTGGATTCACAAACTGTGAATCGAATTGATGGCTCTCGAATCTTGTCGGTCCACAATCTTGATTAGGTCTTCAACCCATGGCTTTGGCCTCATGTCTTTGTAACTTGTTTCTACAGACTAAGGCCAAATTGTTTCAACCTTGTTGCACGGTTAGTGCAGATTCGAATTGCCGGCGCTAAATTATTCCAATTTCTTTTTTATGCGAACTGTTTTTGTACTACTTAAAGACATATTATAAAATGTAGTAGAAAAATTGAAAAAGAAAATTTGGCTGGGAAACAATAATGCAAAATCGGCTTCTTGGGCATAGGCTTTGCCGGTTTTATGGCGCGGATTTCAGCAAAAAAAAGAGAGCAAGAAAAGCCTTTTGGGCTCTCCTTGCTCTGCGCTTAAGTAAGCATTGATTTTGCTTGCTCAGTCTAACTACAGCGTTTACTGCCGTTTGTCTTTGTTATTGGTCCAGAAATTCAGCTCAGGCGATGGTGACGCCCTTGTTGAGGTAGACGTCCTGAATGGCGTTCAAGAGAATGACACCCTCGGGCATCGGTTTCTGGAAGGCCTTGCGCCCGGAAATCAGGCCCATGCCGCCGGCACGCTTGTTGATCACGGCCGTCTTGATCGCTTGTGCCAGATCGTCTTCGCCGGAAGGTCCGCCGGAGTTGATCAGACCCTGTCGACCCATGTAGCAGTTGACCACCTGATAGCGCGTGAGGTCGATGGGGTGGTCGCTCGAGAGGTCGGTGTAGACACGCTTGTCGGTCTTGCCGAACTTGAGCGCATCGAAGCCGCCGTTGGTTTCGGGCAGTTTCTGCTTGATGATGTCGGCACCGAGGGTGACACCAAGGTGGTTGGCCTGAGCGGTCAGGTCAGCGGCCGTGTGATAATCAGTTCCAGTTCCGGGCTTGCCGTCCTTGCCGTCGACCTTGAAGGCATTGTTGCGCAGGTAGCACCACAGAATGGTGACCATGCCGAGGCGGTGGGCCTCGTCGAAAGCTGCCGCAACTTCCTGAATCTGGCGTGCCGATTCGGGCGAGCCGAAATAGATGGTGGCGCCGACAGCGACTGCCCCCATGTCATAGGCCTGCCGCACCTGACCGAACATGATCTGGTCGAACTTGTTGGGATAGCTGAGGAATTCGTTGTGGTTGAGCTTGACGACGAAGGGAATCTTGTGCGCGTACTTGCGCGAAACAGAGCCGAGCACGCCGAAGGTGGAAGCGACAGCATTGCAGCCGCCTTCGATGGCCAGTTCGACAATGCGGTCGCTGTCGAAGTAGATCGGGTTCTTGGCGAAGGAGGCGCCGGCGGAGTGCTCGATGCCCTGGTCGACCGGAAGGATGGAGAGGTAGCCGGTGCCAGCCAGACGGCCCGTGTCGAAGAGGGTCTGCATGCTGCGCATGACGCGCGGATTGCGATCGGAAGGGGCCATGAAGCGGTCGACGAAATCGGCGCTCGGCAGATGGATAAGCGAGCTGGGAACCTTTTCGCATTTGTGCTCGAGCAGGGATTTGGCGTCTTTGCCCAGGGCTTTTTCGATTTTGCTGAGTTCGGTCATTGAGTGCCTTTTGTGATGTGTTCGGTTTGATCACTGCTTAGGGCGTGAAACGACAGCAACCAGCTAAAAGAAGCATTGGAAGCTAACGCGCGCGTAGGCAGAGATTTTTGGTGTTTTAAGAAGTTGTTTGTCGAAGAAAGAAAGATGGTTAGGGTTGAGGGAAAGGGTGACTATTTTTTCTAGCACCTATGGCTTTAGTGCTGCTAGAAAGCGAAGACGAAGTTCTGTAAACCGTTGCTGTAACTGCCTTGTAACACTTTGCCGTCGGCCGTGGCGAAGTTGGCACTGGTGGGCGTTTGCCGCGGCTTAGCGGCCTCTCATGCCCGAATCGCGCGAAATTATCTACCCACATTTGCTTGGTCGTCCAGCGAAGTGCTCGTCAAAGTAGATGAGATGGTATTCGAAATCGCTTTTTATGCTTGCGCTAACTCGCGCATATCAGCCAAAGAGTAAGTGAACTCTGTGCTGGCTGTGAGGTCGGCTATCGCCAGCTGCGAAAACCCTCAAAGGCAAGCAGATTCGAATTGTAGCCAATTGTAAAGAGGTGACTCGTAACAATAGTTATTCGTAGTTTTTATGTAGCTAGAGCTTAGAACTAAGTATCTCTTCTTTCTCTTAAAACTTCTGGTGCAACAAAGCTAACTCTAAAGCCAACACCAATTCTACCTGCCTCTGCATCGCTCTTCATGAGTGTTGTATAGGCACATCTACACCGGTTCATCATCACCTATTAGATTCAACTCAAAATGAACACTTCAAATGTCTTCACTGCTTCTCGTCGCTATATCGTGTTGCTCGCTTCAGTATTGCTCATGGCTCTCACGGGCTGTGGTGGTGGCGGTGACAGTACTTACGACTATTCGGCCAGCGATTCGCCGGCACATTCGTCCTCCAGGTCTGTGTCTGATTTGGCGGCAATTCTGCCTGCAGGATTGAACACAGTAACTGACGACGCATCTACCGCATCTACCGCATCTACCGTTTCTACCAAAGGAACTGACAATGTTCTGGGTGCTTCGGTTGTGGTTCCTGTCGCTCCGCCGCTTGCCGGTTCGGTCATCGAAATCACGGCTTCCAGAGCCAATCTCAACCTCGGCCTCTTTTCTGACGAGGTGCGTTTGGCATTGGACAATCTGGCAACTCGGAGCGGCACCCAGCTGCAATGGATTGCCCGTTTTCCCGCTAGAAAGGGAGTGCAGCATGCCTATGTCACGGTCGTGGCTGTGCATAGTGGTGCTGTTGTTGCGAATGCATTTTCGAATTCTTCTTCAAGAGCTTCAGGAAAAGAAGACGATCAGTTTGCTCACACTGATGGCAAGTCAGCAAAAGCGTTTGTGCTTTCGCCAGAGCAATTGAGAGAACTGATTTGCGTTCGTGGTTCGGCTAATAGCCAAGAGCAGTTCTACCAAGCCATGCAAGCTTACGACGATGCCACTGAGGCAATGGCAGTTGGTTTGGTCGTCGGTACTTCGAGAGAGTTGGTCACGACTAGGCTGTACCAACTGCAAGACGATGAAGTGCTCCTGCCAATATTCGAATCTGAAGCAAGAAAGGAGGCCCGTAGTGCTATTCGTCAAAAACGATACGAGAGTCTGAGTAAGTGCCGTCAAGGCTGACTACCCGCTACATATAGTGCCTTTGCAAAAAGGCATGAAGCTTGCAGAGTGGCAGAAGCTGCAAGTAAGCAAATCTGCATTTCTATAACACCAAAAAAAGGAGATATCCCATGGCCCATGTTGGAATCGGCTCTGTGCTTGAAGTTGTGTTCACGCCCGCCCCTCGCGGTTCACGTGTCGAACAGCTCATCAACGGCCGTCCCGCATATGCGACCGAATCTGGCCCCGCACCGCTCGCCGGTGATCGCTGGAAGGTCCAAATCGTCGCCATGAACCCTCGCCGTACGGTCTACTTCGTCGAGCCGATCGAACTGGTGGAAGCTGCCGATGGTCTGAGCGATGTGCTCCGCCCGTTCAGCCCCTTCTATCACGAGTTCATCCGCCAGGCTGAAGCCGACCTCACTCGTCTGCTCGCTCGCACCACTCCTCGTAATACCGGAGTACGCGGCAAGCAGCGGGCGAAGAAGTACCTGAGGGATGAAGTGCTATTGCCGGAGGAATATCGGGCTCTCAAGCTCGCTGCCATCGGCTGATAGCTGTTCTGCAATTTTGAAAGGAAACAACTATGCTTTTTAAAATCGACAGTCTATACGGTCACGTCATCGAGGACACACCGCAAGGTCCTGTCTATCAGAACGACAAAGTCCTCGTCGATGAGAACAACCCTCGACCATGCCTGGGCTGCAATGTCCAAATCAAGGGTGGCCAAGACCCCTGCATTGCCAACTTGCCTGGTGTCTACCAAGCATGCTGCGGTCACGGCCTCGAGCAAAGCGCAGAAGGTGATCGGCCGAACGGTTACGCGGCCTTCAAAGACGGTCGCTGCATCCGCTTCTCTGGCGCTGTCGGTGGCACGCGCATCCGCGCTGCAGTCGATGCTGTGCTGGCGGAAGACCAACTGCCTGAGGGCTTTGTCTATGATGAGCAGCGCCCCTGGTGGACCGGTCTCAGTGACGGCCAGCGCCAGTACGTGCAGAACAGCATTCCCGCTGCTCTCGCCAAGGCCGTGCTCAAAGTCACCGGAGCTCCGACTTCGGCGGCTTACGTCAGCGGCGAACAACCCTGGTGGGATGGTTTGAGCGACGAACAGAAGTCGGCGGTGTGGGCCTATATGGGCACCATGCTGGCCGAACTTGTTCAGGAGTCGCTCGCTCATAACACCTAGTAATTTTCATATTAGGAGAACAACTATGAATAGCTTGGTTGAGACAGCCGCTGCGGAGCAGGTTGAAGGAGCTGTCGCGGCACCTCGTCAGATTCCTCGTCAGATTCCTCTTCAGCTCCCCAGCGGTGCCACGGTTTTGCCTAGCGGTCCATCGGCTTTGGCCGACCTGCTGGCAAAGGCCGGAAAAGAAGGGAGACCGCTGCGCGTCAAGCTCGGCGTCGACCCCACTTCTGCCGATTTGCATCTCGGTCATGCCGTGGTCTTGCGGGCGCTCAAGCGCTTTCAAGATGCCGGCCACCAGATCATTCTGCTCATTGGCGGTTTCACTGCCACCATCGGCGACCCCACTGGTCGCGATGTCACGCGCCCGGCACTGACTTGCGAACAGGTCGCCGCCAACGCCCAGACCTACCTCGAACAAGCCGGCAAGATCATCGACCTGGCCCGCACCGAGGTGGTCAACAACAACGACTGGCTCGGTGCCATGAGCGCTGCTCAGCTGGTTTCGTTGTCGAGCATGGTGACTGTTAACCAGCTCCTGGCCAAAGACAGCTTCGGCACTCGCATCGAAAAACAACAATCGGTGGCGGTGCATGAGCTGCTCTACCCTGTCCTGCAGGGCTTCGACTCGGTGCATCTGCGCGCCGACATCGAAGTAGGCGGCAGCGATCAGCGCTTCAATGTGCTGATGGGCCGGCAGCTGCAGGCTCTTTTCAAACAAGAGCCCCAGCTCGCTTTGCTGATGCCTTTGCTGGAAGGTACCGATGGCGTGCAGAAAATGTCGAAGTCGCTCGGCAACGCCATCGGGCTGCGCGACGCGCCTGACGACATGTTCGCCAAGTGCATGCGCATTCCTGATGACAAAATTGTGCGCTGGTTCGAACTGGCCACGTCATCGACCTTCAGCGAAGTGGCAGAGATTGCCGGTCAGCTTGCTGCCGGCGTCAATCCCAAAGACCTGAAGGAGCGCCTGGCCAAGCGTATCGTCAGCGAATTGCACGGGGCAGACGCTGGTGAACAAGCTATCGCTACCTGGCTAGCGGTGCACTGCCAGCGTCAGGTTCCTGACGAGATGGCAGTGCTCGCGGTTGAAAGCGCCACTTCGGTGGTCGATCTCTTGGTCGCGGCAGCTTTTGCGAGCAGTCGCAACAATGCTCGCCAGCTGATCAAGGGCGATGGTGTTCGTCTCGATGCCGTCAAGGTGCAAGACGAAAAGCTGATGGTCACGGTGGCCGTCGGTGCAGGCAATGTTCTGCAAGTTGGCCGGCGCAAGTTCGTGCGTTTGGTCAATCCTGTAAAAGTATAGGCCCAACCACGGTTTAACTCTCTCGAAGGAGAACTACCATGTTGTCTTTGCAAAATCATACCTACGTAGCAGCTTCTGCTAGCGCCCTCGTCGTCGACAGCAATGTCGTGGCCATGGCCTGCAAGCTTGACGCCAACGCGCTCGTGCGGGTGGTGCTCTCGGCGACCAAGAAAGAATTCGACGATGTCGAGTTCTGGAACGGTGCCGATGAAACCCGCATTGAGCGCAATGTCGGTGACTCGGTGGCCTTCGTCAAAGAAGGCATCAGCCGGGTGATGGCGCTGGCAGAGAAGCTGCAGTTCCTGCAAGCGCTCTGCCAGAAGGCCGTCTTCGACAAGGCCAGTGGCGAGCAGCACGTGCGCTCTGCTATGGCCTCGTTGGCGGCTCTCGGCATCGGAGATGGTGAGATGAATCTCGCCGCTGCCGCCGACGAGTATGCTCGCCAGCGCGTGCTCCTCGAAAAGGCCGCCGAGCTTCAGGTGGTGCTGGCGGCCGAAGCGGCAACTGCTTTCGACCAGCTCTCCAGCCGCATGTTCGATCTTTACGGATGTGGTGCTTTTGACCGTTCTGCTGGTGCCTCGCCGACCTCGTCTTTCGGCGACGGTAGCCACCATAAGACTGTGCACTGAAAGTTCGTGCACTGAATTTGTCTGGTTGGCATTTTCTTTGCCATCTGGAATCATCCCTCAACCGTTCTCAATACTTGCTCCAAGCGTTCCTGCCACTGGAGAAAGGAGCTCAATGCACACTCTTGCACAAATGATGGATAAACAAGTCGAAGCTCACCTCGAGCAACTGCGCCGCGGCCGCTGGCTCACCTTCACCGGTGAAGAAGCGATCGCCGTTCTGCGCAAATCGATTTTTCTGCCGCGCTGTCCGGTCTTGGTCGTTCACTGTCATCAGCGCCTGGGCTTTGCCTCGTGCGACTATGAACACTTCGTCCCGCGCCATTTCAATGCTTCGCGGCAGACTGGCCTGGTCACCATATCTGGTGTGATCGGCGAAAAGCAAAGGCCGCTGGAAATCTTCTGGCGACCTGACCGTCCCTACGACGAATCGGGAACCTTTTTGTCGGGGCTCTCTGCTTTGCCCGACTTTTTCCCGGAGCAGGCTATGGCGGCCATTTCGCTGCCAGAGATTCTCATCTGAAAAGGAGAGCCTATGACAGATACAACTTCGCTTCGCCCTGACAAACGGCGCACTCCTCCTCCAGGAGAGCGTGCCACCAAGTTCGAGCTGATGCCGCCAGATTTCGTGCCGCTTTTCGAGAGCGTCACGGCTGTGGCTGTGGTGGCTTTCACGGATGATGGCAACATCGTCGCTGCAGAAGAAAATCGTGGCCCTGATTTACCTGGCGGCCATGTGCAGGAAGGTGAGGAGAGCGCTGAAGAAACCGCTCGCCGCGAATCGCATGAAGAGACCGGCATCACCCTTGGTGTCGTGCACTTCTTGCGCGCCATTCAGTCAGATCGTTATGGCGACAAGCCAGAAGATTTGACCTACATGGTGATCATGGCAGCCCTGGTGGTCGACCATGGACCTGTGCCGCCCGGCATGAAAAAGCACCTGATGTCGGTACAGCAGTTCTTCACTGCTCACCGTGGCCTCCGACACGAAATGGTGCAGACCTTGGTGTTGCAAGCACAGCAGTTGCTTTTTGCAGCGGCTTAGCAGCACTTAGCTCGTTTAGATGAGGATGGGCACCCAACTTTAGCTTCGGCTAGAACGGTGCCCATCCCTCTTCTTTTTCTTTAATTTTTAAATACTGTCTTCTATAGTTAGATTCTTGTTTTTGAAAAATTGAAACCTTAAAATCGGCTTTACAAATTCGTTGTGATTACTTATTGCTTGCTCAGTGCTGAACAAGAAAGTCCATCGCTACATAGCAATAGA
>JBBRMD010000071.1:0-29706 GCA_038231015.1 Candidatus Obscuribacterales bacterium | reverse complement strand
GCGCAGAAAGACAAAAACGGACTGAACTGGGTAAGTAGTAAAGATGCCAGCGTCGCTTCGCTCCGACTACCCCATAATTCAAACCAGTTTCCGCTGGCCGGTTTCCTCCGGAACGGTTGGCCGGTTTCACCGGAATACGCAATTAAGAGTGCCTGACTCAATTCTTCGGGCAATACTAGAGAGCACGAACAGATGCTGTGGCTGCAAATTTGAATAGAGATAAAGCATATCAGCGAGGCCACGACCAGTTGTTACAGCCGCTGTATGATACGACTGCACATCTTCAATAGTAACCAGCTCAGCTTCAATCAATAATCGAGTTAAAATGCGGCTGGTCTTACTCAAAGCCTGTGAACTAACTCGAAGCTTAGCCACTTCGTGCAATGCAGATTCAAGATCAATTTCGCTTTGCCGCAAACTCTTTTGAATTTCCAGCACTTTATCAATAGTAGATTGCTCTAGAAAATCGAAGGAGACAATGGCACGACCTAGGGGAAGACAAGCTGAGGTAGCCCGCTCTAAAGCCTTATTAACTAACTCAGTAGAAAGCAAACCAGAAGCAACAAGCAACTCGCCCAAGCGCAAGCCCTTGCTCTCTTCGCAATAGAAACCAAGGGTGAGAAGAGCGTCGTTAAATCTCCACTTGCGCCGCTGCACAAGAGCAATCACAGCTTGGCACTCGTCAACAGTTAGCAACTGATCACTTAGCATCCATTGAGCTTGCACGCAGGCACGAAGAACGGACGGCGAAATAATTTCTTGGGCGACCAGCGCTTGCCCAAGTGGGCTGCCAGTAGCTTTGGCAAAGCGCAGTGCTCTATCGACTTCTGCTTCTGAAGTCAACTTTAGCTCTGTGACAACCTGTCCCAACATCAATATTGGCATCAAACCTGCCTAACCGTGTCATACAACACTTCTACTATCTTACCCATTTCTGAGTAATATGTGAGGTTTAAACGTTCAAAAATTCACAGCTATATCAGGGCCACTGGCATTACCGTCGTAACGGAAACCATGAATGTTGCGAGCAAGTTCAATTGGTATTTCAAAAATATAGTCGCAATCATTTTCTTCTTCTTGTTTTTTCAGAGAAAATCTAGCAATCTCAGCACAACCAGCTGGAACAGCCCCTTTGATGGCGAGATGCTCTTCACCGGCCTGAGAATCATGAACAATGCTCCAGACTTCACGACCATTCTCCCAGCCGAAAGAAGCACTAAACATCACATGTTCTTCAACCTCTGACACTACAAGACGAGTATTCTTTGACAGTGCAGCCAAAAGTTCTGCACGCTGAAGAGCCTCTCCATTTCCATACTTGATCAACAAATACCAATTTTCATTAGCAGCTATTCCAGCGATCTCATTTTCGTAGTCGCAATCGAGCCCAGCTGAACCAGCATCATTAACCTCAAGAGATTTTAGTAAGTCAGCGTCAGGTTTCCCCTTGATGCCCACATAAGTGATTGCCATGCCCATAAAAATTCACCCCAATTTAGGCCAATATACACGAAATTTAGAGCAATCAATTTTAGAAAACTTGACTAAATCAAAGATTGCGAGAAAAGAACCTGCATGCACAGATACAGCCGCATTTTACTCAAATTCACCCCTTATCAACTATATGGACGAATAGATACGGACCAAGAAGAAAATCTCGAGATTTGTCGAGCCAACACAAGCGGAGCCGAAGCTTCGCTTGTGTTGGGCTTTGACATGTTTGTCCTTAGTCGATGCCGCATTCTCGCGCTGCCGACCTGATTGCCTGGAGATCAGAGAGCATGAAGGCGTTGCCTACTTCGAGTTCCGCGGTGATGAAAAGCTCCAACGCTTCAGCATCACATGTAGCAAAACGTCTAGCTGCAGTGCCTACGATATGGGCGGTAGCTACCAATATCGCCACCTGAAATCGGTCATTGGCAATGAAACTCGAGCAGTCAGCGTAATGTTCAGGCCGTTCTGCATCAGTGAGGCGTTCCACTTCATTGGAAAGCTCCAAACTGATTTGTGCCATGACACGTCGAAAAGATTGATCGCTAGCAGTGTTCTCGATGGCCATGGCCACTACCACAGCTTGCTGGATAGTTCCCACAGCCGCAGTGCCCGGAGCATCCCGTCGCGTGATTCCACGCGGCAGGGCGCTGTTGGCTTGCATTGCTCTCTCTTGAACATCCTCGTCAAGGACGTCACCGCCGGCGACGGGAAAGATAATTTCCTGAAAAGCCTGATCGGAAGCAGCGAGCAATTGTTGGAGTATTTCAGAAGCATATTCGATCATGTGATAACTCCTTTTGAAAAAGTAGAGCCAGCTTCATGCTGTGCACGAAACTAGCTCTGCAACTTATTCTGCTTAGCGCACGCCAGCGGCGATGCGGTAGCTGAGGCCGCTAACTGCACCAACCGCCATCATGCCCAAGAACCGAAAAGCAAGAACGCCCAAAGTCGGCATGATGAAGCGCGACTCAAAGACGACGCAAAGCACGGCAATGAGCACGAGATAGAGTATGCCCATGCCGGCAGCGCCAGCAAGTGCGTAGCTGCGCGAAGAGTGGTCGAAGCCATTGCCATAACTCTGCACCGCAATGGCGACGCCGTTGAACAGGCCCATGACGATTGCGCCGCAAAGCAAGGCGGACACATTTGTTTGGGCACCGTAATAGAAGAAGTTGACGAAGGCGAGCACAGCAATGGTACCGATAGTGGTGCCGAAAATTCCGAGGATGATCTTCATTTGGTTTAATCCACTTCTCGTGGCTAGTGTTGAAAGGGTTGTTTGTCGAAGCTGGCCGAAAAATTTAGACGGTCAACCTTAGTTGTTGAAGTTGCCGACGCGCTTGAAGCGCGCGTTTTCGCAGATGCGCCAGGCGACCAGGCCGACCACAAACATGGCGACCAGCACACCGAGCGAGCTGACAATGGTCGACCAGATGCCGCCGCTGCCAAGACCGTAGAGCGCCCAGACGAGACCGCCGAGAGCGCCACACCAGGTGCCAATGCCCTGCCATTCGCTCGGTTTGCCGCGCTTGCTGGCCTCCGAAATCATGCAGAACATGAAGCTGCAAGCGAGGGCGAAGCTGATCGCCGCTGCGACAATCAGAGCAAGAGCGATAACCGCGTAGCCAACGGCGCCGAAAATCGTGACGAGAACGTTCATGTTGTTTCTCCTGATTTAGAATTTCGAGAGGAAAGAAGAGTGGGCGGTCAATCCATGCTGCCATGCTTGAGAGCTGGAAAGCCTGCCCAAGAGAGAGAGAGAGAGAGAGAAGAACAGGCCTGAGCGGCCTGTTCCAATGGCATTGACGCTCTTAGATCGCCTCGACGTCGACCAGAAGCACCACAGCCGGTGAGCTGTTGTGGGTGGTCAGGTAGCTGGCGAGAGCGTACCAGTCGAAGAAGTCATCGCAATTGCGATGCTCGGTGCAGATCGACTGCTCCCAGACCCGGTCGGCGAGGACCTGGTCGAAGGTGTCACCGTCGGTCTTGTGAAAGACCTTTATGGCGACGACGCGATACTGCCGCTGAGCCTCGCCGTGACGGCAGGGCTTGGGGCAATGTTCGCGCTCGTGGTAGCTCCGCGCTGGCAGCGCCAAGGTGCTACCGACTGCCGGCGCTTCACTCTCCACTTCCTTGCGGCCGAGGAGCATTGCTGTGCCGGCGGTGTAGAAGACGCCGATAGGTACGGTCATCTCTGTCCTTTCTCTCTTAGATCGAAACGCCTTGCTGCTTGAGCATGAAGGCGTATTCGAAAGCCACTTCTTTGAGAGCGTCGAAACGCCCCGATTTTCCGCCATGGCCGCCAGCCTCCAGCATGATTTTGTAAATCAGCGGGTTGCTGTCGAGCTTGGTGGCACGCAACTTGGCAGTGTACTTCGAAGGCTCCCAATAGGGTACCTGGCTGTCATAGAACGCCGACAGCACGAGGATGGCCGGGTAGTTCGCCGCATGGATATTCTCGTACGGCGAGTAGGTGCGAATGTAGTTGTAGTCGGCCTCGACCTTCGGATTGCCCCACTCTTCGAACTCGGCCACGGTGAGCGGCAAAGTTTCGTCGAGCATGGTGTTGATGACGTCAACGAAAGGCACGTTGACGATGGCGGCCTTGAAGAGGTCCGGGCGCAGATTGAGCACTGCTCCCATCAACAAGCCGCCGGCACTGCCACCTTCGATGCTGAGCTGCTCGCTTGTGGTGTAACCCTTGGCGAGCAGATGCTCAGCGCAGGCGATGAAGTCGGTGAAGGTGTTCATCTTCTTCTTCAACTTGCCGTCATCGCGCCAGGTCTCACCCATGTCACCACCACCGCGAATGTGCGCGATGGCATAGACATAGCCGCGGTCGAGCAAACTGACCCGAGCGCTGCTGAAGCCGGTGGGAATGGTGATGCCGTAAGAGCCGTAGGCGTAGAGATGGCACTTGCGTTCGGCCGTCAACTCGCCTTTGTACACGAGCGAGATAGGCACGAGGGTGCCATCAGCGGCGGTGGCAAAGATACGCTCACTGTGATAAGCAGTGAGATCGTAGCCTTTCACTTCTTGCGTCTTCAGCACCGTGGTGCTGCGGCTTTCGAGGTCGTACTCGAAAGTCGAAGGCGGCGTCACCATCGAATTGTAGCTGAAGCGATAGACGCTGCTATCGAAGACGTGATTGGCCGCCCCCGAAACAGCATAAGCCGGCTCGGGGAAGTCGACGTAGTGCACCACGCCGCTCGAGAGCTTCTCGATGCGAATCTTGCCGAGACCCTGATCTTTCTCGAAGACGATCAGGTAGTCGGCGAAGATGTCGACACCTTCGATTTTGACGCCAGGGCGATGAGCGAGAACCTCCGTCCACTTGCTGGGCGAACGATACGGTGCCTTGAGCAGACGATAGTCTTTGGCATCGTCGTTGGTGAGGATGTAGAAGTTCTTGCCGTCGTCGTCGACCTCGTAGGTGACCATGTGCTGCGGCGGCAGAATCTGCTTGAACTTCGAGAGCGGCTTGTCGGCCCTGATGAACGACGAGAAGCCGGTGGTGTGGCTGGAGGTGTTGTAGTAGATGAACGCTCCCGTGCGGGTCTTCGAGACATGCACGCCGAAGAATTCGTCTGGCTCTTCGTGCAGAAGCTCGTGACGCTTATTGCCGACCTTGTGGCGATAGAGGCGGTTGGAGCGCTTGGTGACAGCGTCTTCGCTGGTGTAGAACAAAGTCTTGTTATCGCTCGCCCAAGCCACCGAAGTGACACGCTCGGCCGTGGTAGCGAGAACCTTGCCCGTGAGCAAGTTCTTCACCACCAGGGTGTACTGACGAAAGCCCTTGTTGTCGTAGGTGTAGGCGACGAAGTTGCCGCTGGGGCTGATTGCCACGGTGCCAAGCTGGAAGAAAGAACTGCCTTCCGCCAGGACGTTGACGTCGAGGATGACCTCTTCGGCGCTGCCCTCTTTAGCGGCACGTCGGCAAGAAAGGCTGTACTGCTTGCCTTCTTCGGTGCGAGTGTAATAGAACCAGCGGCCACGGCGAGCGGGAACCGACTGGTCACTCTCCTTGATGCGGCCGCGCATTTCCTGGTAGAGCGTCTCCTGCAAGTCGGCAGTGTCGGCCATATAGGAAAGAGCGTGAGCGTTCTCGGCTTCGAGATGGGGAATCAGATCCTCATCTTGCACCGGCAGATTGCGCATCCAGGCGTAGTCATCGACCACATTCTGGCCATGCAGTGCCACCACATGGGGCACTTTTTTGGCGACAGGAGCGGCGACGAGGGCGGAGTTATTCGCTGAAGTCATGATGTTCTCTTTCTCTATCTACTTGCTTCTTGAATCAGTAAGCTAGTTAAGCCTACCAGCAGTGGCCACCGACGGGAGCACTCCAGCCAGCATCAGCATAGTGAAGCATAAACGGGCTCTCGCGCTCGAGCACGCTACGAATGCCTTGAGAAGCCCTGGCCACACGATGAGCCCGGCAATGAGCCAGAGCACCATCGAGTACCTGAGGCGGCATGGCATGGAAATCAACGGCAAGGAGCGAACCCTTGCCATCGAAGATATCGGGATGGTTGAGGCTGAGCCAAGCAGCGAAGACAGCGAGGTCGACGTGCTGGGCGTGATGGCCAAAACTATCACTGAGCATGAGCATGAGGTGATTGCTTGCTCTGGCTTTAGCTACTCAGTCGCCCGAGTAACTCCAGAGTTGGTCCACGGGCTCGACGAAAGCAGAGACCATGGCGCGCAGTTCGCCCAAACGACCTTCGCTACAAACGTGCTGGCTCAACATGCGACCAACACGGCTGCCGTTCGTATCACTGCGATGCACGCTCTCATCGAAGCGAGAATTGCAGTGAGTATCGATCACAGCCTTGAGCTGCCAGGGCTTACGCACAAGATTGAGCGCTTCCTGCCAGTCCATTGCCTTGACCTGATTGTAGAAACTGTCAGCACCGCCAATGCTGCGATCTTCACGAAAAGCCCGACGCTGCTCGAGAAACTGTCGGGTCCAAAGGACAGCCTGCTCGTCGCGCGGCTGGCCATAGGTATTGAAGATCAGACGAGCGCGAGCAGCAACCGTTTGCCAGCTGGCATCGAGGTCGCTGATATCAGGCTCACTCACTTCACCGGGCCGGTGCGAATAGGCCACCCTCGAGGCGACAATGGTGCGCGTGAAAGATTGATCGATCTCCACTCTCGCATCACGGAAGCCGAACTTGAGCAGAATGAGGCGCACCGTCATACCGCAGGCATTGCCGTCTTCGTCGTAGCGCTCGCTGCAGCAATAGATGGCACCACGGGCAGAGCGACGAACCGCCAACTGCAGAGGCTTGACCGCAGAAAGCGGATCGAATTCGCTGCCGTCTTCTTTCGTCCAAGCCACACCGCATTGCCGATTGGCCGTATGCAGTCGGTAGAGCCATTTGCCTTTGTTGCCGCGCGGAAGCGAATAGCTCCGATAAGAGCGCACGCCTTCCACTAAGAGAGCAATGTTGTACATGCCCAGCGGTTGAGCGGTATTGGCCTTCCAGCGTTGACTCCACACAGGTCGACCAATAAGCTCCCCGCCAGACATCAGGTCGCTCAGCTTGAAGCATTCATCGCCGTCGAAAACCAAGCGACGATGATCGCAGTTGGAGATGATATCGCTGAGCTGACCGATTTTTCTGCCGGCGCCAGAGAAAGACTCGATGAAAGCGGGCACCGGGTCGCGGCTGCGAAAGGCATAGGCGGGAACGAGCAGGCTGCTCATATCGCGTTCTGCAGCAAAAGAGAAGTTGGCAGACTGCGAGATTGAAGAGTCGGAAATGGTCTTCGTATCAGACATGGGTAGCTCCTCAGTTTTGAGTAACTCTCAAGAACAATCGCCAGGATTTATTAACACGCGCGCGACAACTCGTGACAGAGTCACAAGATAAAGTAAGTGCAGTAGAGGATATTGGCGTGCGAGCGGTTTAGTACCAGGAGATTTAAATAAAAGAGAGACATAGTTATCTTCTAGGTTGAAAGCTATAAATCTCAATCTTATGAGCTAGTAAGAATACGTAGTAAGCAGACATGAAGCCTCTCTCAGCTCTACGCCCATACACTAGCTACGCTAACTATGCCACCACCAGCGGTGGCAAAAAAACTAAAGCCGAACAACGTAAAAGTTGCTCGGCGAAAAAAATCAAATAATTTGCTCTGACAAGCCGAGCTTAACTCAGCAGACGTAATGGATTTGTAAACCGATTACGTCTTACTTAAAGTACTGTGCAAAAGTTACTAGCGGGTACCAAGTAAAAGTAAATTTGCCAATGGGAAAGAAATTACAATCCTAGCTGTCTAGCAATCACTAAGCGCTGAATTTCTGATGTGCCTTCGCCAATTTCACAAAGCTTGGCATCACGTAAGAAACGCTCAGCCGGGAAATCAACAATGTAGCCGTACCCACCATGAATTTGCACGCAAAGGTTGCAAACTTTAGAAGCTACTTCAGAAGCAAATAGCTTAGCTTGTGAGCCTTCGAGAGTAACCCGTTTATGATGGTCTTTCATCCAGGCAGCGTGATATAGCATCAATCGAGCAGCGCTCAGTTGAGTAGCCATGTCAGCCAAGTAGGCTTGAATCATTTGGAATTTGCCAATTGGTTGACCAAAAGCTTCGCGTTGCTTGGCATAGCTCAAGGCTGCATCAAAGGCGGCTTGACCAATTCCTAGGGCAAGAGCGCCGATAGAGAGGCGTCCGCCTTCAAGGGTTGTCAGAGCCTGCTTGTAGCCTTCGCCTTCTTGACCTATCAAATTCTCTTTAGGAATTTTGCAATCTTCGAAAGTCAAACTAGCTGTGGGGGAGCCCCGCATACCTAATTTCTTCTCTACTTTACTGACATAAAATCCAGGCGTGCCTTTTTCTACCACAAAAGATGAAATACCGCGGCGACCCTGGCTTTTGTCAGTCATAGCCATGATGATGGCAACATCAGCATCAGTCGCGTTAGTGATGAACTGCTTCGTGCCGTTCAAAACATAGTGATCACCAACCAATTTTGCAGTGGTCTTCTGCATGGCAGCATCTGAACCAGTGCCTGGTTCAGTTAGAGCCCAGCAACCAATGTATTCGCCAGAACAAAGCTTTGGCACATACTTTTTCTTCTGCTCTTCAGTACCAAAAAGATAAAGCGGGTTGGTACCCAGTGAAATGTGAGCGGCATAGCTCAAACCGGTAGAACCGCAAGCTCTACCTATTTCTTCTACGGCTATGACATACGATCTGTAGTCGGCACCGGCTCCACCATACTCTGCACTGATTGGCAGACCGAGGTAACCAAGCTTGCCTAGTTCTTTGAAATTCTCAATCGGGAAGCGAGCGTTCTGATCGACTTCGTGAGCCTTTGGCGCAATCTCGCGAGTAGCAAAATCACGAATTGCTTCTCTTATAGCTTGGTGTTCTTCGTCAAGAAACTCACCAAATGGCATGACATCGTGCTCGGTAACTGAGGTGCTCACGTCACTCTCTCCCATAAAACTTGAATTAACGCAGATCATAGCGCCAAACGGCCTATTTAAGCCTAAAGTTAATAGATAGATAGAATTGTTTTATGGTGTCGCTAGTTGGCGAAGTATTGTTCAATCGCTTGCACGATGCGGTCAGCAGCGTGACCATCACCGAACGGATTGACAGCCTGAGACATTTTGGCATAGAGATCACTGTTCGATAAAAGCTCTCGCGCACCAGCGACAATAGTCTCCTTGCTAACCCCGACCAACTTGGCAGCACCTGCCGCCACGGCCTCGGGACGCTCAGTATTGGTTCTCATTACTAGCACAGGCTTGCCAAGCGCCGGCGCTTCTTCTTGTACGCCGCCAGAATCAGTAAGGATGAAATGACAACGCTGCATGGCATGCACAAAAGGCACGTAATCAAGTGGCTCAACTAGGTGCAAGCGGTCGTGGCCAGCAAATACCGGCTCAATTGATTCGCGCACAACTGGATTTTTATGAATCGGATAGAGCACTTGAATCTCTGGAAATTCGTCGGCAATTTGCCGTAAAGCCAGAGCAATTTCGTCCATGCCCTGGCCCCAATTTTCGCGTCTATGAGCTGTTACCAAGAGTACTTTGGAGCTATCAAAATCAACTTTGCCATACAAAGCAGGGTCAATCTGATCAGTCTTTAAACGGCTAGCTGTATCGAGAAGGGCGTCAATGACTGTATTGCCAGTCATGAAAACATTGTCGACGATGCCTTCCTTTTTGAGATTCTCCACAGCAAGGTCGGTCGGGGCAAAGTGCAAAGTGGCCAACCTGCCGGTTTGGCGCCTGGCCATTTCTTCAGGAAAAGGATTGTAGCGATCGTTGGTACGCAAACCGGCCTCAACGTGGCCGACTGGCACTTTCTGATAAAAAGCAGCAAGGGCCGCAGACATCACTGTCGTTGTATCGCCCTGCACTAAAAGAAGGTCGGGCTTATCTTTTGACAACAGCTGGTCTACACCGTTCAAAACCCGGCCGGTCAACTCTGCGAGACTTTGACCATGCTTCATCAAGTCAAGGTCATAGTCAGCCTTGACATCAAACCAGCGCATCATCTGATCAAGCATCTCACGATGCTGAGCAGTGATTGCCACCACTGGCTCTAAACTCTTTGATTGGCGAAGAGCATGCACCACAGGAGCCAACTTGACAGCTTCCGGGCGCGTTCCAAACACACACATAACGCGCTTTTTCATAGTCATATATTCTATAGCAAGTACTGTCTGTTAGACTAATTTGCGTCAGATTTTGCAAGAGCAGCACAAAAGGCTATCAATTTTAAGTAGAGGACTCCGTGGACGTTATCACTGAAGGAAGTATCAATAAAGATGAACCGGTAGCGGACGTCATCAACGCGGTCGTAGCTATTAAAACTTGCCAAACACCGATTTTGCGCATTAACGACAATCAATCAGACTTGCAAGGTCGCATTTTATTCTCAGCTGGCGGTTTTATCGTTGGCGCCAGAATCAATGTCACTGGTGAAAGCGGATATGCAGCCGTACGCAAGCTTTTATTGGTGAGCGACGGCAACTATGCAATTCTTGATCCGATGCGCAAGTCGACCAACGAACTCAACCAAGCCCTTTGGCTTTCCACATCAAAGCTTATTGCCCTGCTGCCAAACTTACCTGAAGCCTCGCAATCAATTCTTGATACCCACCCTGAACGAATTACAGAAAGTGCGGCTAGGCCAAAGACCGGCCAACTTGACCTTGCGCCAATAATGGCTGCAGTCGGAGCCCCAAAAGATCAGCCCTTGGCAGACCCGAGTATTCCTACCAACATAGAAGAAGAGTCGAGGCAAACAGTGGGAAACAAACAAGCATCACGCAAATACAATGAAGGCAGATGGCGCACCATCAAAACCTTGATTCAACTGACTCTGACACTCTTAGTGGTGGCAGCGATCATGCTCAATAGTGAAACGGTTTATAGTGTAGTAGCAGCCGGCATGAAGAGCTGTGGAGTTGACACCGACCTTTCTAAGTATATGGGCGGTTTCACTCAAGGAATTGTCACCAAAGCCAAGAGAGATTTAGAGGCCAAAAAGAAACATAGCAAATGAGCAAATGCTTTCGTGCCACGGTATCTCTAATAAGTTTGACCCTCAGCCTGAGCCTGAGCTTACCTATGATTTTTCATTTGCCACCAGCTAGTGCCCAAATGGAAAAAGGCGAAAGGCCTTTTCAAATAAACGACGGTCAGAACACTATGTTTCATGACCCCAATAATAATCCTGACAGCAAGCCAAATCAGAAGAAGGCAAAGAAGAACAAGGTCTCTAAACAGCCTTTTGACCCAAGCCTAGTGACTGGCCCTAACGGCCAGGCTCTGCCACCAGATAATTCGCTGGTGAGAGAAGTGGTTGAGAGTGAAGGCCTTGAGCGCGAATTTTATGTACACGTACCCAAAGGCTATAATCATCTTGAAAGAATGCCTTTGGTATTGTGCTTCCATGGCGGTTTTGGCCTCGGCAGCAGAATGGACGCGCTCACTGGTCTTGATGCTATTAGCGATCAAAATGGTTTTCTTTTGGTCTATCCCCAGGGTATCAACAGACACTGGAACGACGGCCGCAACATCGATGGTCACGACCGCTATAACGACGTGCAGTTTGTTACCGACATGGTCGCCCACTTAGAGCGCCGCTGGAATATAGATACACAGCGCGTCTACGTAACTGGTATTTCTAATGGTGGATTTTTCAGCCAATACTTGTGCTTGATGCTGCCCGATAAATTCGCTGCTTGTGCCTCAGTAGCAGCCACTCTACCCGATATCGTCTTCAACACACGACGGTCGATGAAGCCAGTTTCGGTGTTGTACATTTTGGGCATGGCCGACCCCTTGGTGCCTTTTAATGGCGGCCCTATTCACTACAAGAGTTTTCACGACAGAGGCTCAGTTGTATCAGCTAAAGAAGCCACTCAATACTGGGTAAAATCCAATCGTTGCCAGCCAACTCCTCGAACAATCGACCTTCCTGATATCGATCCTAAAGACGGCACACGAGTGAAGTATGCTCAATTTTCAGGTGGCACCAAAGGCAGTGAAGTAGTTGTCTATGGTATCGAAGGCGGTGGCCACACATGGCCAGGCGGTTATCAATATTTGCCAGAAGGAACAGTAGGCAAAACTTGCCGCGACTTCAATGCCAGTCAGGCGATTTGGGACTTTTTCAAGAATCACCGCGGTAACAGTGGTCGCTAAAGAAGTTCAAAGCCAAACAATTGAGATCAACTAAAATGCTGCAGTCGTGGCAATTGCTTACGCAAGACCTGCTCATTCTCTGGTTCTGCGAGAAAATCAGGAAGGGATAGCGCTTCTAGAGCTTTCATCTTGCCAATAGTAACTAGAGCTTTCGGAGTTAGCTTGTTACAGCGTGAGAGATCAAGCACTCTAAGCTCTTTCAACTTCAAAAATTCTTCTACATCACTGTCAACGATATCATTCTCTCGGCAGCACAAACTCGCTAGATTAGACATTTTGGCAATATAAAGAACATCTTCATGCTCAAGTTTGCTGAAATTGATTTCTAAAGCAGTTAAATGATTTATCTCGGCCAGTTTCTTCAAGACAGGAGTGGGATTATCAATACGCGACATACCTAAAAAAAAGAGATTCGGTAAAATCGCACATTGAGCAAGAGAAGCACCAGGCAAGCCGCTATCATCAACGCTCAATTGCTTTAAAGAAGTAAGCTCATTGAGCCAAGTGACGTCTGATGGCTTAAGTTTGGTGCCTTTAAGCTCTAATCGTTTCAAATTAGTAAAGCGCTTGAGATTTACAGCCAACCGTGGAGAAAGGCTCTCAATCTCATTCAAATCGATTTCGTATGGCTCATCTGCTCGAAAATACTTTAAGAGATCGGGGTACGCTTTTACTGAGGGGGCACCGTGAAATGCTACTTTGGTGCTCATTGGCAAAGAAACTCGACCTATTGCCTCGATTGTTTCGTACGACGGAATGCCAGACTTTGGACAAGTGAGTGAGCCAATTCTAAAATCAGCGGGGAAATTAAATACTCGCATAGGCAAGCCGCTAATCTCTTCTATTTTAGAATAAGGCTCTTTATGAGTATCAAGATAGTCTTTAATCTGCTTAGTGGTTCTGACGTCGACATCGCTGCCGATCACAAAGTCGTCTGTATTGTTATCAAATTTTGCCATTGCCCCTTTTGGCACCGGCACATCGAATGGTCCGATTCTTGTAATCTTTGGCGCAGTATCAGCAGCCACCGTTTTCTTTTGCATTAAGAACACAGCGCCAACTGCTGCTAAGCTAGAAATGAGCAGCAGGGAGGCTCCTGCAATTAGAATCAGCTTGGCCTGCTTATTGCCACCGAGAGCTGAGTCTGTATCACTTTGGCCAGAAGTTAAAACCTGGGTAGTTGAATAGTTAGCTCGCCTGCGGGCAGCCTCCGCCACCGCATACGGTGCCATCCCCGAAACAGAAGAAACAACGTCCACCGCAGTCGATGAAACTCTAGCGCGCCTTCCATCACTGCGCTCAAGGGCCAGCAAATCGGTAGCTACATCGGCCAGCGAATCGTACCGTGCAGCCGGTGATTTCGCTAGTAAGCGAGCGACAATCTCCTCTAGTTCAGGAGGAAAAACAATCGGTTTTTCATCGTCTTCTAAAATTATGACATCGGTCATAGCCGGAGGCACCACTGATTGATGCATAGCTATCGTTTCAATAGCAGTTTTGCCTAACAAGGGCGGACGGCCAGTAAGCGCTTGAAACATAGTGACACCGACCGAGTACATGTCGGTGCGATGGTCAAGCTGTTGCCCCGAACACTGCTCAGGGCTCATATAGAGCGGACTACCAAAAACCTCTCCCGGCCGGGTTAGACCTTGCCCAAAGCCATTATCAAAAGAGGATAACTTGGCAATACCGAAATCTACAATTTTCACAAAAGGCGGCGCGTTCTCTCGACCATCAGGCAAAAGCATGATGTTACCTGGTTTGATATCGCGGTGAATAATGCCGCGATCATGAGCATAGGCCAAGCCAGCACAAACCTGCCGAAAGATCGGCAAAGCTTCACGTAAAGGCAGGCGGTAGTATTCATCAAGATAGTCGGCCAGCGACTGACCGACAAGCAAATCCATTGTGTAATAAGGCAAACCCGCCTCAGTCTGGCTCATGTCGTAGATGCGTACGACATTAGAGTGATCGAGCCTGGCAATAGCTTGAGCCTCGATACGAAAGCGCTTCCAGACATCTTCTGAAACCTGCTCAGAACGCAATAACTTCAGCGCCAAAACCTTGGCCATCATCATGTGCTCTACTTTGTAAACGAAGCCCATACCACCCTGACCAATAAAATCGAGCACACGGTAAGTGCCGCCGATGAAAGAACCAACTTCCAAGGTACCGAGATTTTTATTGTCTGGAATAAGGTCAGGCATTTATTTTCAACACCAACCAATTTGAAAACTATTAATCAATAGAAACCCTTGTAAGCCTTTAGATTGGGCAACTGCAGCTGCAACAGTTTCGCCACATCTACATCATCCAAACTGCTAGGTACTGTAATCACAACCAGATTTTTCAATTTACCAAGGGTAGTTACAGACCTTTTCGTGAGCTTCTCACAATTTTTCATATCAATCGAGGTCAAATTTTGCAGGGCCACCAAGGGCTTCAAATCATCGTCAGTGACAGGATTGCCCTTCATCGAGAGCTCTTTCAAATTGGTCATTTTCGCCAAGTAGATACAATCTTGCTTGCCCAGCTCGGAATAGTCAACATTGAGAATCTTCAGACAATTCAATTCGGAGAGTTTTTTCAATAGCGGTGTGGGGTTGGCCAACTTAGCGACACTTAGAATTTGCAGATGAGAAAGACATTTGCTGTTTGCCAGATCATCGCCTTTGATTTTTTCACCAGAGACTTCTAAGTGGTCGAGCAAGGGCAATTTTTCAAGATACTTCAGGTCAGAAGAATCAATAGCACCGCCGGTTACGACCAAGTGGGTTATGCTCGAAAGATGTACAATACTGGCGAAAAGTTTAGCTGACTTTACGTCTATTCTATTCAATTCAAGCCAGCTAATTTCTTCTGGCCGAAAGCGCTCAAGTAAGGCTGGATACTGCGCAACCAGGGGCTCTGCCTCAAGTAGACAGCTTCGAGGCTTCTCGACAATTAATCGGCCTGTTGCCATCTTACTGACCACACCGCTAGCTAGGGAATAACTGAATTTGCCCAAGCAAAATGTAGCGGGAAATTCAAAGACCTGTGGCCCTTGGGCCTTGCCAGCTCTTGCGGTGGAATAATATTGTTTGTGACTAGCCAGATAATCAGTTATCAACCTGGCCTGCTCGGAGTTGACTTTTCCTAAAGGAGCAGCATCGTTGATGATCGCTCCGACATCAGTTAAGATTGGTTCTGTGCGAACATCGGAGATCAGTAAACTCAGTTCCTTCGAAGTTTCAATCTTAGGATTTGGTGCCGTTGGTCGAAAAACTATTAAGGCTATGGCACCAACAACTATCACTAAAAGCGCTAAACTCGCCAGCGCCAACAAAATAGTTTTGCTCTGCCTGCGAGCATGACCTTCGCTACCCGTCTCTGTTTGTCCAAAGGTTAGAACCTGCGAATTTATATAACCAGCCCGACGCCGCGCTGACTCGGCCACCGCATAGGGTGCCATACCAGAATCGGCCGAAGTTGACCTAGCACCAGCAGAAGAAACCTGACCTCGCCTGACTTCTCCGCGCTCTAGGGCCAGCAACTCCATAGCCACATCAGCTAAAGAATCGAAGCGATCATTCGGTGACTTTGCCAGCAAACGAGCTACTATTTCTTCTAACTGCGAAGGAAAAAAAATCGGCTCTTCGCCTTCTTCTAGCTCAATAACACCAGCCATGGCTGGCGGAACTACAGATTGATGCATGGCCGTTGTCTCAATGGCAGTTTTACCTAACAAAGGCGGACGGCCCGTCAGTGCTTGAAACATAGTGACACCAACTGAATACATATCGGTGCGATGATCAAGTTGTTGCCCCGAACACTGCTCAGGGCTCATATAAAGCGGACTGCCGAAAACCTCTCCCGGCCGAGTTAGGCCTTGGCCAAAACCATTGTCAAACGACGTCAATTTGGCAATGCCAAAATCAACAATTTTTACTATCGGCGGAGCATTCTCTTTTGCGTCGGCAAGCAACATAATATTGCCCGGTTTAATATCTCGGTGGATAATGCCGCGATCATGAGCATAGGCCAGACCAGCGCATACCTGTCTAAATATAGGCAATGCTTCTCGCACACTGAGCCGGTAATATTCATCGAGATAATCAGCGAGCGACTCACCATCTAGTAAGTCCATGGTGTAGTAAGGCAGCCCGGCCTCAGTTTGACTCATGTCGTAGATGCGCACAACGTTAGCATGATCAAGTCTAGCAATAGCTTGAGCCTCAATGCGAAAGCGCTTCCAGACTTCTTCTGACACTTGCTCAGAGCGCAAGATTTTGAGAGCCAAAACCTTGGCCATCATCATGTGCTCAACTTTGTAGACAAAGCCCATGCCACCTTGACCGATGAAGCCAAGCACGCGGTAAGTGCCGCCAATGAAAGAACCAACTTTCAGAGTGCCTAAATTGTTGTTGTCTGAACTTTCTGGCATTTTCTAAACACAACTGTTAGGCGAGCGTTAGGAACAACCAATATTGTCTCATCAAACTGGCCGTCAGTAGCATTCAGATTTAGTTCAAAGACGAGCTGCATCGGTTCTAAATTAGCGACGTGGGTGCTCGGGATCGGTTGCTAGATAAAGGTCTTTGACACTCATCCAGCGATCGCTTGCTTTGCCCCATTGATTAGAGATGCGTGCTCTATTTTTAGCAGCGTCATAATCAACAACTGAAAGCATGTGTCCTTCAAACTCGGTACTCTTTGGCATTGATGGATCTTTTGGTAAGCCTTTGCTCAAGACGCGATCGCCACCGTCAAGACCAATAATGGCAGGAAATTTGCCTTGCGCTTTAAGGTTGGCCAAAGTATCACCTAGCTGCCTTTCACTTGAGAGGAGCACCACATCTTTGGCAGCAGCAGCGTTACGCTTGAGGTTTGGATCATCAGGGTCAAGCATCTTCTGATTAACCATGACTACGCCGGTATCACCAGTCAGTCGCTTGATCTGAGCGGCCACTTCGCGATCATCAACCTGGGGCGCCCGCAGCTTAGAACCATCCATATCACGCGCTTCCTTACCATCAGCAGTGTAAACGCGCTCACCATTGTCGTCTTCTCTTAGGCGCCGACCGGTTTTGTCGCGACTATATTGCTGAACATAGTGTTCAGGTTGCTCTTTGCGCTGGTGAATATCGTTAGCCAAAACATTGTTCAATACTTGCGTTGCGTAACTGCGCTCGCCATCAATTGGTTGGCCAAAAATACTACCCGGACGAGGCTGCAAGCTATCTTTGTCGAGTTTGATTTCTTTGCCATCGGGTGCCACCCATTTGCCTGTTGTCACAGCTTCAGAGATCATTTCAGCGGCCTTGCTAGGGTTGCGGGTAAAAAGTCTTTCTTCTTGCGACGTTAGAGCACAGGTGTTGTATTCGCCCTGGTCAGTTCTGGTCGGGTCACCAGCGTGAAACATAATATTTTTAGCTAGCTGCAAGCGCTTACCTTGCGAAGTCACATCAGTTTTAGTGTCAACCATTTTGGCAATAGACTCGTAAGTTTTGGCCACTTCTTCTTTAGAGACCTGACCATCTTTCATACGACCTTCAAGCTTGTCCATATCTTGCTTGAAAGTAGGAGCGTACTGGTATTTTTTGCCATCAAAGATGCTGGGATACAGCTGAGTCATGTGCTTCTCAGACAAGTTTTCCATTGCCTTGCGGCCATCAGCGAGGCGCTCGTCAACAGACTTCGGTTGGTCGCCCTTAGTTTGGTCCGAGATTTTAGACATATCTGCAGACTTGTATGGATCAGGAGTGAAATCTAAGTGGGTGACAGCGTCATCAGACTTTATCCCGGCAATACGCTTGCTGTCACTAGATTTATCAGGATTGTCTGCAGATTTGTCAGGGCTAGCGGCAGCCTTATCTCCAGGCCTCGAGAGAGAGACTAGATCTAGTCCATTATTTGTCTCTTTATTCTGCTCAGGCTTAGAAATCTGACGCTCACGGCTGGCGTCATTCTCGGTTTCTCTCATTTTTTCACTCTTACTAAGGTAATGGCTGGCGGCAACAGCGATAAGTGCTGCATTGAAGATAGTTGCCAATACATAAAAAAGACGTGAACACGCACAAAACAAGTTTTTTTTGGGCAAAATGAGAGAACGGGTTACACTAAAGCTTTCCCAGGAGACTGTTTAGAGTGTCAGAGTTCCAAGGCAAAGATAAAGACGAGAACGAGGCGAAAGACCCAAAATCGGTCCAGGCGCAGCTTAAGGCCGCCCGCGTGCGCAGGCTTAGCCAGACCCAAGAACTCAAGGCGATCACTCTAGACCCCCGCGCCTCCAATGAATCGCGTGAGTTGGCCCGTCAAGTGCAAGAAATGCGTGACAATTCTAAAGCCCTGGGCATTCCTACTGATATTCTCGACCAATTCGCCAATAATGCTCTCTCTAGCGAAATTCAAGCAAACCATGAGCGGCAAGCCAACAGCCCCGACCAAAGTCAGTCAGGGCAGAATCAATCGGTTCAAGAAAAGCCAGAGTAAGGGTCTAATTTCATTTGTTAACAGCCACTGTTACTGTTTAGCCGCAAGGTCAAACAGATAGGGGATAATTGCCCTCCAATACAGTGTAATCGGCGATTTGGAGTGAATTTATGGCCCGGGTTGTGCTCGGAATGTTAGGTCTTGGAACAGTTGGCAGCGGCGTAGTTAAGCTGCTCGGCCAGCACAAGCATCTACAACTAAAGAAAATAGCAGTGCGCGATCTGGCCAAAGAACGGGCCACTACGACCACCTGCCCAATCACAACAGCGGTCGATGAAATAATTGACGATCCTGAAATCGAAGTGTTGGTAGAGGTTATGGGGGGCGAAGAGCCCGCCCTGACATACATCAAGCGGGCTTTAGAGAAGCGCAAACACGTCGTCACCGCCAATAAAGAGGTCTTGGCCAAGCATGGCCCCAGCCTCTTTGCCCTAGCCCGCGAGAAAGGCGTAACCATTTTCTTCGAGGCCTCTGTAGCTGGAGGCATTCCCCTAATATCAACTATTCAAAGAGGCCTCGGGGCCAACCAATTTACTGCAGTGACCGGCATTCTCAACGGCACGACTAATTTTATTCTCTCCAACATGGAAGAGCGAGGCATAAGCTACGCTGAAGCCCTTGCCGAGGCCCAGGCCTTAGGCTTCGCCGAAGCAGACCCTTCGGCCGATGTTGACGGCCACGACGTTGCTTACAAGCTTTCGATTTTGGCAGCGCTCTCATTTCAGAGCTTCGTCAAGCCTAGCGACATTTACAGACAAGGCATTCGCGAAATAACGCCAGAAGACTTGGCCCTCGCCAAAGAGTTCGGCTATCGCATCAAACTAGTAGGCACCGCTCGCAGTACTAGCAATAGTACTAGTATTAACAACAGCACTAATGCGGGCTCTGGCTCAACCGCCCGAGCACTAGCAGTACGCGTGCACCCCACCCTGGTGCCCCTAAGCCACCCACTCGCCGCTGTATCGGGGTCGAATAATTGCATTCTAGTTAACGGCGATGCCGTCGGCGAACTAATAATGGTCGGACCTGGAGCCGGAAGTCTACCGACCGCCTCCGCCGTGGTGGGAGACATCATCAATCTAGAAAGCGCCCTCAAGTTGCCTGACTTTGCCAGCTATTTTCAACCGAGCATCACCAGCCAGTGGGCCACCACTGCCTCCCCTGACGATTGGGCTAGCCCCTACTTCTTGCGCCTCTCGGTAGCTGACACCCCAGGGGTAATCGGCACCATCGGGACAATTTTCGGCAATCGCAAAATAAGCATTCAAAGCATCATTCAGCGTGGTGTCAAAGACGGGCGTGCCACCATTGTTATTCTCACCCATGAGGTGCGAGAAGGCGACATGAACGGGGCACTCACCGACCTTAAGCAATGCCCCTTCCTCGACTCTGTAGCTAGCGCAATTCGCATCTATAAAGCAGGCTAAGACTCAGAGCACACAAACTCTAGATATCGCAATCACAGACAAGAAATATGCAATCAACAACTACCGAGCAAATTAAAGAACTGTACAACTGCACAGCCAGCTGTAAGAAAACTGGTCTGATCGAAAAATACAAAAAGCATCTTCCGGTTACAGAGAAGACACCACTGATTTCGCTAGGCGAGGGTAACACCCCGCTAGTGCAAGCCAGTAATATTCCTAAGTTACTAGGCCACCCGCAGCTGCAGCTCTTCTTCAAGCTAGAAGGTCTAAACCCGACCGGCAGCTTCAAAGACCGAGGCATGACCCTAGCTATTTCAAAAGCAGTAGAAGACGGCGCCAAAGCAGTAATATGTGCCTCTACCGGTAATACCAGTGCTTCAGCTGCAGCCTTTGCCACAAAAGCGGGCTTAAAATGCTATGTGCTCTTACCCCACGGTTACGTCGCTCTAGGCAAACTGGCTCAAGCAATTCATTACGGCGCGCAGATAGTGCCCATCAAGGGAAACTTCGACCGCGCCTTAGAACTTGTGCGCGAACTAGCCGAGAAAGCGCCAGTTACTGTGGTTAATTCGATTAACCCTTATCGCTTAGAAGGGCAGAAAACTGCCGCTTTTGAAATTGTTGAAGCGCTAGGCAAACAACCTGATTATCTCTGCATTCCGGTTGGCAATGCTGGCAACATCTGCGCTTATTGGCGCGGCTTCAAACTCTGCCAAGAATTAGGCCTAACCGAGAAAGAAAACATTACCCATATGCATGGCTTCGAAGCAGAAGGCTCAGCAGCACTCGTGCGCGGCGAGCCAATTAAGAATCCCGAAACAATCGGCACAGCCATTCGCATCGGCAACCCGGCCAGCTGGCAAGAAGCTCTGCGGGCCGAATCTGAATCGAAAGGCAAAATTGATTCGGTCACCGACGACGAAATTTTGGCAGCCTACAAAATGCTAGGAACAGCCGAAGGCATTTTCTGTGAACCATCGAGTGCCGCTTCCCTAGCCGGACTAATCAAGCATCTAAACAGCGGTATTATTCCTGGCGATGCTACAGTCGCCTGCGTACTGACAGGTAACGGTCTAAAAGACCCCGACACCGCTCAAAAAGTTACCACTGCTGATCTCACTCCTATTGAAGCTAATATTGAGGCCCTGCGCCAATCGCTGGGGCTTTAAGTAATAGTAGAAGAATTTGGTTAGAGGCATTTGGTTAGAAGAATTTGGCTACAAGAATTTGACTAGGTGATTTAGGTAGGAAATTTAAGTATGACTGAGCCTCTGAAAAAACTAACACTGCGACTACCGGGCAGTACCACTAATTTGGGGCCTGGCTTCGATACTCTTGGGCTAGCGCTATCGGTCTATACAACAGTAACTTTCGAGCGTCTTGGCCAAAAACGCGCAGCTGGACAGAATTTAATTACTCTCAAAGGTGAGGCCGCCCAAAGCCTTCCTGCCACAGAAGACAATTTGATCTTCAAGCAATTCTGCCAAAATTATTCAGGACCAACTGACGATATCGTGATCTCTATCGAGACAGACATACCACTAGCTCGCGGCCTAGGCAGCAGTAGCACGGCCATACTGGCCGCACTTTGGGCAGCTCAAGCTTTCAGCAGTAGCGCCCCTCCAGATCGCGAACAGATTTTAGCGAGTGCCGCTCGTTTGGAGGGCCATCCAGACAATGTCGCCGCTTGTTTGCTCGGTGGATTTATTGTTTCTGGCTACAGGCAAAAAGGCAACCGCGCTATCTGTCAGCGCTTAAGCTGGCCTGAGCAATGGCGCACATTGGTTGTTGTTCCTCCCTACGAGTTATCAACCCAAGAAGCGCGCCGGGTTCTACCAAGGCGAGTGAGTATGGGCCAAGCAGTGAAAAACTTGCAACGCACAGGTCTTTTAATTGCTGCAACAGTTACTCAAGACGATGATACTTTGCGAGAAGCACTTTTGGACGAACTGCACGAACCCTATCGCATTCACCTAGTGCCCGAGCTGCAAGCCCTGCGCCGCGACTTGATTTCGCTGCCTGTGCTCGGCTGCGTTTTGAGCGGAGCTGGCTCATCGAGCCTAGTAATTGTGCACGAAAGACATTTGGATGAAGTGAAAAGCTATTTGCATTCATGGGCGACCAAGCGAGAGCAGAAGCCACAGGTACTCGACTTGAGCGTCGATACAAAGGGTCTGCAGGCTACCTATGAATAATGCCAAAACAGCGACCGACCAAAAGAAACAAACTGGCTCGGCTGCAACAATATCTGTCCTGAAATTTGGCGGTACCTCAGTTAAGAACCTAGCCCGCATTCAGCACGTTGCCGAGATTGTGCGCGACCGCCTTGGCTTGGGCGCACATGCAGGCTCTGGCTCTGATAGAGATGGAATCGTCGGCAAGAAACAGAAAATCTTAGTTGTAGTCTCGGCCATGGGCGACACTACAGACTACTTGCTCAAACTCGGCGCTCAATGTTCGCGCACTCCAGACAAGCGTGAACTTGATTCACTGCTGTCAACTGGAGAACAGATTTCAATTACGCTTCTTGCTCTTACTTTAAAAGAAATGGGCATCAGCGCACGTTCTTTTACAGCTCCACAAATTGGCATCTTTACAGAAAAAGTACATAGCAAAGCCCGTATCGTTGACATCAATAGCGACAATCTCAACCGCGCCCTCGAAGACCACGACGTTTTAGTAGTCGCCGGATTTCAGGGAGTCACCGCTGATGGTGACATAACAACTTTAGGCCGTGGCGGCAGCGACACAACAGCTTGCGCCTTAGCGGCAGCAATTGAAGCCGATGTCTGCGATATTTATACCGACGTTGACGGCATCTATACGGCTGATCCAAACGTAATAAAAGAAGCCAAATTACTAAAACGCGTATCTTACGGCGAAGTAATAGAAATGGCTCGCCTAGGGGCTCAAGTACTGCACCCGCGTGCTGTGGAACTAGCGCGCCAGTACAAAGTAAAACTGCGAGTGCGCAATACATTTAAGCCTGAGAATGAAGGCACAATCATCGACGAGGGCGAAGGAGAAAACATGGAAATTTACCGCAGCATCAGTGGTGTAGCCGTTGACAAAGATCAAGCCTGCGTCACCATAATGAACGTTCCAGATAAGCCAGGTATTGCTGGCCAAATCATGCAAGCCTTGGCCGACAATAACATAGTCATTGACATGATTATGCAAGCCTTCCACCCCACAGCTGGCCAGAATAACATCACCTTTACCGTGCACAGCACCGACTTGGCACAAACCACAAAAGTCTTAGAAGAAATCAAAGGCGACCTTGCAGCCACGTCAGTAATCGCCGACCAAGACATCGCCAAAGTGAGCTTGATTGGCGCCGGACTAGCCGGTCAATCAGGCATTGCCGCCACTGTCTTCAAAGCCTTTGGTGGTGCCGGAATCAATATCAAAATGATTGCCACCAGCGAAATGAAATTGACCTGTGTGGTAAGTGGTAAAGACGCCGATAAGGCTAGCAAAATTATGCACAGCAGTTTTGGCGAAGAGTAAATTGGTGGTTGCAAGACGCCTAATAGCAATAGCTGCCGGTGCAGTTATAGCAACGACACTTACACAATTAACGCCCACCCTAGCCTCAAGCGAAAGACCAGTTATCTTCAATTACTCGTCCATGGCAAACCCCGGTGATGTGATCAATCTGCAGGGTCATGCTTTCGGAAGCAAGCCACAGGTTTGGTGTTCAGTCAATGGCGCAAAGTCGGAAAAGCTGAAGGTAGTAAACGCAGGCAAAAACGTTGTTCATATCCGCTTGCCTCTGACTAAGGGCCGCTATCGCTTAAAAATATTCAACGGCACAGCTGCCAGTGACTTCGTGGCTTTTAACTCATCTCTGGTAACGCCTTTTATATCCAACATGGAGTGGCCGGGTTGCAGCTTGCTTATCGACTTCCATTTGAGCAAAGACCACTATAACGTCTGCACAGACAAGCGGCTAGTCTCACACGCTTCAGGTGATGGCTCAAGCAATGATCAAGCGGCAATTCAGCAAGCCATAGACATTGTGGCAGCACGAGGAGGCGGAGTTGTCTACCTGCCGGCAGGTAGTTACAAACTAGACAAAGAGACTGGACCACTACTAGAACTGAAGTGCAATGTGGCCTTGTGTGGTGCCGGAAAAGATGCCACCACGATTAACTTTGGATACTCTAAAGCCTCGCCGAGCTCAAGCTTGGTACTACTCGACAAGGCCACTAATTGCGGTATCAGCGATTTAGCCTTGGAAAACATATCGACGGATAGTGCATGGCTTAATGCCAAAACTATTACAGCGCCAGTCCATTGCAACGATTTTTCTCTTACAAAAGTAAGAGCCAATTTGAAAGATGCTTTCCGCATCGACCTCAAAGGGGATCATATTCTAGTGAGCGATTGCCAGCTAACATCACTCTACACACTACTGTTTATGTCCACCTGCACAAACTCGCAAGTGCGCAATAACACCATAACGCAAAAGCTCGGGGTCAATCTAGACATAACAAGAAGCTCAAATTGCGTGGTGGAGAACAACAAATTCATTTTAGATGCAAACAAAGGGGTTATAGAACAAGGCAATATGCGGCACGGTGTAGCAATCGATCTAGCTCGTAACCTCGCTATTCTAAACAATCAATGGTCAACAATAAACGGCGAAGCGGTTATAAACAATGACGGAGAAGCGCTGCTCAGTGAAGGCGGGGGCGGCAGTCGCAAGGCCGAAGAAATTGGCAAAATCGTCAGCGGCAACGAATCCCAATCACAGCTAAGCCAAAGCGGTGAATTCGTAGATGGCGCAGTCATAGCTATTATTAGCGGCAAAGGCTTGGGTCAATGGCGTTCTATCAAGAGTCGCAATGGCAACTCTATTGCATTAGAAAAGCCCTGGACAGTCTCTCCGGATCATTCATCAAACTACTCAATATTTATGTGGAGCAACCAGAATATTACAGTTGCAGGCAACAGCTTCAGCGGCTGGCCACGGGGCATTTGGTTCTATCAGGCGAGCACTACAGATACGCAAATAAGCCATAACCAATTCAAGCAAATGGATGGAATTTTCATTCAGCCCTGTCAAAACAGCGCAAGGAATGGAGGCCAGTTCAATCCGGTTTGGAATACTGTGATTGACCACAACAGGCTAACCAGCGGCAAAGTAGCCAGCTATATCAACATCACTGCTGACCTGCAACAGACAACTAAATTGGCTGGCACCATGGCGCTCAATAATCAAATTTATAGAAATAGAATCACAAGAACTGGCAGTAAAAACTTTGCCAATGACCCAGCAAACTTTGAAGGCTACTGCAGTTATCTGAGAGTGGAAGCGGCGCCATACAGAGACGAGCCTGACGCCGTCAATACTCCGACATTGCTTGGAACCATATTCCAAGGAAACACAGTTCAAGATGACCAAAGTCAACCTGACTCAATCCAAAATATAAAACCAGCCTACTTGATCAATGGCGGCGCCTATCAAACAACAATAATTGCTCCACCATTAGGCAACGACAAAAGCAAAGAGAAGCTAGTACTCGATTCTAACTACTATTGGAACACCGCTGGTTCACATGGATCTGTTGATACGGTTATCGAGCACTAGTGGCCCGAGTACACTTCTTTCACTTGACTCAATTTTTGAAGAGCGAACGACAACTTTTCTTTAACTGCTGAATCATTGCGAATTGAGAGAGCATGTTTATACTCAACCAAAGCGCCTATCCAATCGGAGCTTTTCCTAGCATCATCCCCCAAGCTTACGCGATCATCAAAACTAGTTGGGTTCTTGCCGAGCTTTGTTATCACAGAATTTAATGCGTCCTCAACGCTGTTTCTAGATATAAGTGCATTGCGATCGGTAAGATAGAAAAGCGATCGATGAAGGTGTTTCAATGCCTCTGCATGAATACCTCTGCTTGCCAATTGCTTTCCGAAATAAAAATCGGCAGTCGCTAAATTCTCTGCAGCAAGCTTGTAATCTGGATCTTCAGCAATAGCTTGCTCAAGTAGTCCAATCGCCTTTGGAAAATTTTTACTATTAATTTCCTTGACGGCGTCATTGTTGCGTTGAATACACTCCTCAGATGTTATTGCCGTGCACGGCAGAAACAAACTTAGTGAGTATGCGAGGCAAATTGCCAAAAAGCACTTAAATTTCATTCCAACACACTCCTCTCAATGAAAATCGCCTCACCTTCTCAACCATCTATTACGAACTCTTGACCAGTGGCTCGTAACAGCGTCCGAGCAATGAGTGAGCCCTGAATGAAAATTTTTGCTTATAAATCGCCTGAAGCTTTTCCGTATTCTTTCAGTATAGCTCCTGAGAAAAATCGCAAGACTCTCTCAAGGGATGCATATGAATCACCGTCGGCAAGACTGGCAATCCAGCCTAGGTTACATTTTCAACAGTTATCGGGCTTACCGTATCTAATTCAGTAGACTAGCGAAAAGCTTTACACGAGCCGATATTGCCTCTTCCGGCAAACTTGAAAAAGGAATCAAAAACTGTTTGTCCACTGGCTCATTAACATAATAGAGACGGGTGCTAACCATCGGCAGATCAGCTTGTTTAGCCAACTCCAATATCTCCGCCTCTGTACGGTCAACCAAAATTCGCACCATCAAATGCAAGCCAGCGCTGCGCTCATTCAAGGCAATTTGGCTTCGAAACTCTGTGCTCAAAGCGTGAATCAGAGCTTGCCTTCGACCCTGATAAATCTTGCGAGTCTTCATGATATGAGCATCGAGCATGCCATTATTTATAAAATCAGTCAGGGCAAAATATTCCAACATGGGAGACTGTCGCTCTAATAGCAACTTGGCCCTGGTAAATACAGGCACAAGGTGATCGGGAATAATCACAACACAGGCTGTTGTCAGGGGAAACAGCACTTTCCAAAATGAGTAGAGATAGATGACAGACTGCCCATCAGAAATGCCCTGAAGCGAAGGAATGGCCGGGCCACCGTAACGGTAGTCGCTGTCCCAAGCGTCTTCCAAAATCATTGAGCCGGAACTCTTCGCATAGGCTAGCAAATCAGCTCGACGCTCAGGCGACATAATATTGCCTGAAGGGTCATGACTAGACGGTGTCACATAAATCAATTTGCTCTTCTTCGTCTCATCGAGGCCGTCTAAGCATATGCCATTTTCGTCGACAACATGCGCCTCAAGTTGGGCACCATAGGCCAGAAACAATTCGCGAGCCCCAACATAACCTGGGTTTTCAACCACAACTAAATCATCTCTATCGAGCAGCAATGAGGCAATAACAGCAAGAGCTTGCTGCGGACCAGAGAAAACCACAACCTGGCTAGTCTTGCACTGTACAGCTTTTGTGCGCATCAAATATCTAGCAATCGCTTCGCGCAGCGGCCTGTGGCCGAAGGGCTCACAAACGTAGCAAAGCTTCAGCTCTTCTTGTGAGCGGCAATACGACAGCACCAAATCTCTCCAAGGCTTTACCGGCAGCAGATTTCGCGGTGCACAGCCATAATTGAGCGCTGGCAAATCACCAGATGTAGAACCCACATTAGGAACGCTCGTGAGCCTATGCGCAAAAGCAGAAAGAGTATTGGTTAGCGACGTGAATGATGGCTGAGAATCTTCAGAAGCGCAAACACTTGCAGGAAGACTTTTGCTAACTGTCGTGCCAGTGCCAGTCTTGCCCTCAAGATAGCCTTGGCCCAAAAGTTCGTTGTAGGCTCGTACCACCGTGCCGCGGGCCAGGCCAAGCGATTCGGCGATGTGCCGAGTGGTAGGCAGTGGGTCACCCGG
This sequence comes from Candidatus Obscuribacterales bacterium, assembly GCA_038231015.1. Classification (GTDB taxonomy): domain Bacteria; phylum Cyanobacteriota; class Vampirovibrionia; order Obscuribacterales; family Obscuribacteraceae. Next base: position 1,856 of record JBBRMD010000071.1, on the reverse strand, counting down.
CTTCAGGCGACCAGAGTCTATGGCCTGCCCAATAGCAACAGATAGCTGGCGATACTTAGGTAGCGCACTGTGCTCATCTAGTTCGATTGGAAAATCCATTTTCGACAAACTCCAGTAATCAGAATCGCCCTTTGACCACCAGAAAACAGAGGCGAATCATCGCCTCCAATTATGCCCCCTTGATAATGTTCCAATTCCAAACTATCAACTGATCTGAACTTTGGCCTGGACGCACAGAGTTATTAACTTGCTCATGAGTATCCGGCGGATGCTCTAGCAAGTTATTTTGCCGCTCGGCCGCTCATAACGCTAAGCCAGCATAATTCGTATTTCGGATGTCTTGTAGTGAAGAATGTCTGCATAACTAATTGGTGGATGCTTCAAGCAGGCTCTCAGTACCGCACCCTCTCTCCAAGTGCCCCGGTCTGAATGGCACCAGAAGGCCCCAAGATAGAGCTGTAGGTATTTAAGGCTCACTCCATGGAAGTACCTACGTATGAAAGCAACAGCAGCTGCAATCGCCATAGAGACCGTAAGTTGTTGAGTGGTGCTGGAGAGTGGAATGTTCGTGAAGTCAGTGACCCGATGGGGATTCCCAACTAAGACTGTCTCAGCATCGACCGGCAGCTCAGAGCGAGGATGCTCATCGGCTGGGGTATGCCGACTACGCTTAAAAATTACATCAATGAAGTGCCCGGGAGCAACGATCTGAGCCTCTTCGTCCATTTGACTCACTAGTGCAATCGCTACTTTCTTATTAATATTAAGGGCAGTGCTCTGAGCAATGTCGAGCAATTGTGAAAGGCGCAAGGAGCTAACAGCAATTCCCCACTCCTTAAACCAAACCGCTGCCATCCAGGCCCTCAGGCGGCTGACGCCAGCAAAAAGAGTTCCAGCGGTAAACCAAACTTCTCGCTTACACGCGAGGCAATAGAAGCACCGCTCTCCTTGCTCATGGACGATCTGTTGATGGCCACAACCGCAATGTACTTTATTGTCTTGCAGCAAAGACTGGAAAATCGCATCAGCAGCGTCCCCATCAGTGGCTATCAATTCACTAAACTTACTCCAGGCCTCATTAAAAAGAACATCACTTTCAAGATCTGTTGACATTGTTTTTCCTCCATTTCGCTCCCTGAGAGTAGAAACGTAATTTCGAGGCAAATGGTTCAATCTAAACTTACGGAAATATAGTTCAACATCTGGCCTTTTGAACAAAACGATATCGGTCCATTTCTAATACTCGAAGCCAACTCGATATCGGTCCATTTCTAATACTCGGAGCCAACGCGATATCGGTCCATTTCTAATACTCGGAGCCAACGCGATATCGGTCCATTTCTAATACTCGGAGCCAACGCGATATCGGTCCATTTCTAATACTCGGAACCAACGCGATATCGGTCCATTTCTAATACTCGGAGCCAACGCGATATCGGTCTATTTCTAAAACTCGGAGCCGTTCTATAAAGGAAAGCAATCAATTGCCACTGGGCCTTGAGTTAAAATGAGCGGCCAAACTTTCCGCAATCTATAAAATGGGCTTAGTCCTTTTCAATTCAGCTCGAAGGCGCGCAGCAACTAAGTCTTTCCATAAGTAGAAGTCTCAACTAGAGCAACCTAAGACTCAGCAAGACCCTCTATATAAATAAATTTCAGAGACAAATTCAATATTTAACTACAACATATAATAATACAAAAGTTCAAAAAAAAGGAAAATTGGCATAGGGGAAGTCCTCGCGGACTTCTCCCTGCCACACCACCGTACGTGCGGGTCCGCATACGGCGATTCGGTGGATTAAGCGGTTCCAGTGCATCGGAGTTCTGGTAGACCAAGAGACCTGAAGTAGGCATTG
>JBBRMD010000070.1:0-30406 GCA_038231015.1 Candidatus Obscuribacterales bacterium | reverse complement strand
GGTGGTGAAGAAGCTGACGCGCCGCTGATATCCGATCAACGACATGTTGTTCTTGATGGCCGCGTGGAAACGCTGCAGAAGCTGCTTCCATTCAGCCTTTTCGCCCTGATAGAAGGCGATGGGCTCGACGTTGTTGCGGAGGTTGATCAGGCCGTAGCGGTAATCCGCTTCGAGGCGCTGCTGGTTGTACTTGAAACGAATCAAGCGAATCGACAGCCAGGCCGAAATCAGGGTACCGAAGGTCGAGTAGAGGATCGCCACAGCCGTCAGCGAATGCGACAGACCGTAGAGAATCTGGGTGAAGAAGAACAGCGTGACGACTGCGTCGACCACCGACAGAACCAGAGTGAGCGCACCACCGACGTATCCTTCCACGTCGTTTGCGATACGTTCATCAGGGTTGTCGACCAGCGAATTGCTGGAGATGCGGTAGTAGTTGCGGTCGGTGAAGTACTGCTTGAGCATGAACTCAGTCAGCCACTTGCGCCACACAATGACCAGCAAGCCGCGCAACCAGGCGTAGATAACCACGACCGGAACAGCGGCGATGAAGATGCCGGCGAGGAAATAGAGGTTGCTCCAGGCCACTGCCGCCAACGAGCCGTCTTTGGCAGCGTCAGGAAGAGCGTTCTGGAAGTCGCCGTAGGCGCCGTTGATCATCGCGTTCATCTTGTTGACACCGATCAAGAACATGAAGAGCAGAGCAACGAGGCCCCACGCTTTCACTCGATCTTGAACGTTGAACTTGATGGGAAAGAACGGAATCGGAACAGTCATTTCTGACTTGGCCCGTGAAGTAAAGAAAGGTTTGGCCAGCGCGAAGACGCTGCGCCAAAGTGACAAGCTGAAGATGCTCGTTTTGGTTTCCATGAGAGAGACTCCCCATGTTAACTAGAACCGTAGTGTCCTAGCGTCCATATGGACATGTTTCATTTCGCTTCGAATTCACAAACCTTACCGATCAAAATTAGTCTTGCGGGGCGCACTCAGTCACGACAATGAATCCAACTCGTGCAGCTACCGGGCATCATGATTGAGCCTGGTGTGTTGCTGGAGAGGTGGGCACAGGGTGTTTAGTGATTAATTGCTTTGATCTGGAGTGAAAAGGAAGGATATCTAGTCTTACTAGAGAGAGTGTATTGATGTCATGTGTTATAGAGGCTATTAGCTACAACTAAGCGCCAAGTAGTTAAGACCTCGATCATTGGGGACCTTGCTCGCGAGAGCGCACGCCAAGAAAGGCCACCTGTGACTTGTCAAGCGGGGTAGCTGCGCGAGGTGTTGTCACTCTTGAGGCTATACTCCAGAAGCGCAAAAGTTAGACTATCAAACTAGTTAGGAGAGCTGTTCATGATCGAAACAGCTCGATCCATCAAGTCATAACTCTCGCTCGGACGGTTCTGGCTGCGTAAGAAGCGTGCATATTCGCGCAGAACATAGGCAAGCATGCGGTTGTTATCTTTGGCACCACTAGGGACGGCACCGCGGTTTTTGTCCTCTTGCTCATACTGCTCAATAGTCTTTTTGTAGAATTGCTCGGCCTCAGCCGACTTACCTTGTTTTTCCAAAAGTAAAGCGTTATTGAAAAGCAAATATGGCTCAATGGTGAATTCGATATTAGGAATTTTTATGCGCTTGAGGCGTTCATTTATTATGTTCTGCGCTTCGACCAAATGATTACGGCGAATCTCGCATTCAGTCAGAATGTCTAGACAGAGATTAGCTCTTCCGCCATTCATCATCAGCCGACTAGGCTCCTTATCTGAATCGCAAAGGGCGAGCGTTTCTTTCAAATATTTTGCAGCTTCATCATATGAACCGCTGCGCATTGCTGAATTACCGATTTTCAGAGCCAATTCAGAGGGCGGAATATTGTAACCGTGTTCATGAGGAATATACGGTTCAGCCTTACCAGCCAAATAGGCGGCCTTTGCTTCTTTATAATGTGGCTCATCGCGGTAATAAGAGTCAGCCAGATAAAAGAGATAATCACGTTTATTAAAATCAGGCTTGGCATTGCTCTGAGCTAAGCGAATTTTGTTTACTTCGTTGGTCCAAATTGCTTGCTCTACAAGGAGCTCGTTGCGCCAATCTTTAGCACCGGTACTGTAACCAATACCGTAACGTATATGCTGCTCGAAGGCAGGTTCAAAAGGATGCAAGAAGTCGGGCAGTTTTTTATCAAAAATATCACAAGTGATAGAAACGACAACGACCACACCGCCAATGGCAATAAGAGCCAAGCCAAAAAGGTTGCCGCGTTTGGCAGGAACTGGTGTTGAAACTGAAGCAGACTTTGAAGTAGAGGCAGGAACAGAGGCAGGAACAGAAGTTGCTGTTGAAGCAGAATCTGGCGGCGAGGCTGGAGAAGATGCAACTTCTGGCACCGTATCTGGTACTGCGGCAGAAGTAAGAATAGAAGAATCATCAATTTTGGCATTTTCCGATTCTGCGGAAATGCCACCATCCTCTACGATTTCACTTTGCCCTTTGTTGTCTTCACTCGGTTCTGACACAAATTCTCTCTCGCAAAACACCTGCTGACTATACCAAATTGCAGACACGCGAACCGGGCCGTTTCCAAGCGATAGCGCAACCCCCGCTAAGAAGCAGAAAAAACGGGGACAATTTCAATCATTCCCAACTCGGCTAGAAGAAACACCGATAGGTAAAAGTTGCCAAGAAGATTTTACTTTCAATGATTTATCTGACTACCTAGCTAAGCACTTGTAATCACTATCATGAAGTTATTAGTTTAAGTGCGCAATTTACTTTCATCCTCATTCAAGAACAAACAAGGCCCCCACAAGCCAACTAACCACCACTTCTCTACCATCCATCGAACTATGCCCGCGCTGACTGCGTGAGCGACTGTTATTCGACAGAGAAAGCGAGCATATATGCCTAAAGAAATACCCGGAGGAGACAACCTCAGGTACCTTGGCTTTGGCAATTTCGCCACCATGGTCAAACAGATACGCAATAGGCTCTCGCAGTCTGTCAGCGTCCCTAACCCTTTCCAGAACACAGCGGCTAGCGCCAATGAGATTGATATCTTTAAGAACACTGCCCAAGAAGGGCTCAGTCTGCTGCCTTCGCGCTATCACGCGGCTTATGTCAATGTCTTGGTAAAAGCCGTTGAGCAAGCCGAACCGATTGTGAAGAATGGCAGCTTGCGCAACATTCTCAAGCGAAAGCATGTTCTCTCTCAGCTCGAGGAAGCGTTCAAGGTTCTGGCTGCACCTATCGTGCAGCTGCAATCTGGAACTCACGAGACCGAACTGAAAGCCTATCTTGCACTGGCCAGCAATCTCTATCAGCGCTTTATCAGCGATGAAAAAATTCACCTACTGAACCAGAATTCTGGCAGCTGGCCTGAACTAGACCCTCTCGGTTTCTTCGTTGATGAACCCGGTAGCGGACCCTATACCATCGTGCCATCGCGCGAGATGCCTCTTTCACTGATTTGTAAGCCCGCGGCACAAATGTCTTGCTTGCCTATGTGGGTGCTCGATGGTCACGAAGTTGGTGGTCATGGTATCCACTCTATTCTCAACGGCTTCGCCGCTGAAATGGCAGATGCACTTGAAGCAGCTGTAGCCAAAGCCTTTGCCTCTGGCAAATTGAGCCTTCCTGGCCCTAACAACAAAGTGAGCAAGAGGGTACACCACTTGGTTCTGCCTTCAACCAAAAAACGCGACCTCAGCGCTGAAGAATTTGCCCGCCATTTGGCTCGCACTTTCTCTCTTGAACTTGCTGCGGATATGGCTGGTGTCCTCAACTTCGGCCCCATGTTTGCCAATGGCCTGATGCTGTACTTTAGTGCCGACCACAAAGACGGTCTGCTTAGGCACAGCGGAGCGTTGGTTGGTAAAGGCTCTTTCGATGCCCACCCCTCTGACGTCATCCGAGCGATGGCTGCTATCGAAGCTGTTCGCCAGCTGAAAATTGTCGACGGCGATCGCTACGTCAACGACTTGACCAGTCGCCTGAACAGCGCTTCGCTAGCCGGCAGCACCTTCTCATTCACGACCAATGATGGCAGCGAAATTGTTTCACTGCCAGCAGCATTTGTGCGAGCATTGGTTCCTGTTTTAGTAGAGGCAGCTCTCAATACCAGCCTCCACTGCCTCGCAGAGCGCTCATTGAGAGAAGTGTTGACCTGGACTGACAGCGACGAAAACACGGTCAGAAAATTGGTTACCACCATTGGCGGTACCAAATTCGACAGTGAAGATGCCGAAGCTCGTCATATCGTTGCCGCCTCGCTGCAAGCTCTAGAGCTGCAAACGGCCAGCAAAGACTTGGCCAAAATCTCAGCGAAAATCCATGCCAACGGTATCAAAGAGCTTAAGGCTCTCTATTCCGACCAGTGCCTGCTCTGCGCCGTGCCCACTTATGCCCGTTCTCGACGCACAGAGAGCTCGCTCACCGACCTCATCCAGCGCATTCGCCTCAGTATGAACGCGCATGGAGAGTGATTTCTTCTGGTCTAAAAACCACCCACCAACCTGATTTCCAGGAGATAACTTTATGAATTGCCAGACCAAATGTCCCGCCATTCGCGTCGTGATGTTCCCGAAAGATACCAATCCTTCGGGCAACATTTTCGGCGGCGTCATTCTTTCCAACATCGACATCGCCGCTGGCGTTGCCGCTCGCGCTGCTACCATGCACCGCACTGTCACAGTGTGCATGAAGGAAGTGATTTTCAAGCGTCCGGTGAAAGTCGGCGATATCCTCACTTTCTGGGCCGACATCATCAAAACCGGCCGCACTTCCGTCACCATCCGTGTCAAAGTAGAAGCCGAAAGGCGTGGGGAGATCATTCCCGTCACCGAAGGTGAAGCAATCTTTGTTGCCGTGGATGAAAAAGATCGCCCCATCCCCCTCGACTCTCCCATCGGCACCCAGGGTGTTGATGATCCAGTTGAAGGCGCCAACTCAAGCGGAACTGCCGAACCGGCAACACCGACTTCCACAGCTTCTACGAGCGCCGACCCATCTTCGGGCGGTTCCCAGGCTTCCAACACTTCCAACACTTCCAACAATGGCGCTGCAGCTCCAGTAGTCGCTCCTACCGCTTCCAACAAGAAGGACAGCAAGGGCAAGAAGAAGAAGAAGGACAAGAAGAAGACCGATAAGAAAGACAAAAAGAAAAACAAGCAGAAAAGCAAAAAGTGTCAGCACTAGCATCTTTCATCAATGCATGATGCTAGGCTTGCCCTATTTTCAAGGCTCGCTCTTCAGTCGTAATTTCCCAACTTGGGGGGCAGATACAGCTTTGTATTTGCTCCCCAAGTTTTGGGATTTTTACTCACTTTCTTAACTCACAAAATTTTTTCATCGCAGCAACTACTGCATTTAGTAACAAAGAGTCAAAGGTTAAAACTATCGAAAAAATTGAAATTGCCAAGCATTTTTAGTGCGACGAGCGCTCAATTAGGGCATATCCAAAAAGCTAAGCTGAAAGGTTCGCAAGATAATTTAGCAGTGCCACTAGTTAGGGTGTCCATAGACATAAATGCCGGCAACTCCCAAACCTCAACCAATTAATAAACTAGCAGGCACTTTGCGCCATCGCCTGCTGCTCGCCATCGAGTCGTTCAAAGTTCTCGATAAGGTTATGCTCGGCAAAGCCCTTACTTTGGCCGAAGAAACGCACGCCAAACAATCCCGGCGTACTACAAAGCTAGAACCCAATCAAGCAGCACCATATATCGTGCATCCGATGCGGGTCGCCCTCATTATCACTGAAGAATTAGAGCTAAAAGAGCCAATCGCCATTGCGGCAGCCTTGTTGCATGACACAGTAGAAGTTTCAAACGGCAAGGTCACCATTGCTTACATTGAAGAGCATTTTGGTCGCCCGATCGCCATGATGGTTTCTATTCTAACCAAGCCAAAGATAAGCGAAACAGCAACCAAAGCTGAAAAAGAACAGAAGTTGCGCATCTATCACGAGCGCATTAGCCAAGCTAGTGTTGAGACCAAGTTGGTAAAACTGGCTGACAGACTCGACAATGTTCGTGATGCCGCAGAGCTTTTAGATAAAGGCTTTCAGTTGCGCTATTTAGAACAAACTCGGGCATTTTATTTGCCAATCGCAGATGTCAGCGATTCTTATCTTTTTGACGAACTTAGCATAGCTTGCGAACGTCTTGAGCACGAATTGAAATACGGCTAAAAAGCACTGTAGAAATTTGTGAGCAACAGTCAAATTCTGCTAGGTCTAAGTGCTGCTAGAGCCGATTGTTAGAAGATGCCCCGATCAAAACCATGCATCAGAGCACCACGATATTGGGCTCTTGTAAATCCCTGGCATTTGCGCGCTATTTCATCGAGAAAAATTTGCTCTACTACATCTTCATCAATCTCTGCACCAGGCGGATTTTCGTTGGCCCAGCGAAAAGCTAATTTGCAGGCCTGTTCATACAGCAAATTAACGCGGTTCCAAGCTGACGCATAGTCGCGCTCGCTCAGGCCAGGCATCTGGCTAGACATCAAACGCAAGCACTCTTTGCGATTTGGCGTTTCGGGAGAGCCATAAATATTAAATGCCACTTGCAAAATTTCTAGCCCGTCTTCGCCGGCTAAACCATTATTCTGCTCCTGCATTGCTTCCTCTACACCCTTTTCTAGAACGCCTTTTATCATACTTCCATCTTGTGCCCAGATTACCAAAAAAGGTCACAGTGCTACTTCTTATAGTTGAACAAAATAAAGAAAAAAGGCCGCCACCTCTCTGCTATTGCAGATAAAGTGACGACCAATTTCCCTTGCAATCTCAGCGGCAAGCTTTAGAAACACGTATCTGTCAGCTTTCTCACCTTGAAGAGATAGAGCACAGAACCAATCAGCATCCCTGAGGCACTGATTAACAGAGCCACAGAAACACCAAAATGCTCAGCAGTCCAGCCAGCAAAGAGTGCTGTGAACGGCACCAAGCCCAAAGTGAACGTCGTGTAGACACCCATGAGCTTACCGCGCGATGATGGCTCAACGCATTGTTGCATCAGCGAATTACCGCCACTCCAGTGCAACGAAAGACAGCTGCCGGCCATCAGAATCGCCACCACTGAAAGTATCACGAACTGCGACAGAGCCAAGAGCACCAAGGCAACGGAAAGGCCAAGACAGGCCCAGCCAATGCGTTTGCGCAAGCCCTGACGGTCGCCCATGAATGCGACAGTGAGTGCACCAGCAAGAGCTCCCACCCCGCCTGCAGCAGAGAGAAAGCCGTAAGCCACTGATTCTCCATGCAAAAGTTTGTCGGCGATGACGGGCATGAGCACCGAATATTGCAGACCGAAAGTGCTGACGAAGGCCGCCAAGAACAGCAGTGTGTAGACACCGGGGCGCTTCAGAACCGCCATAAACTTGGCATTGGCATCGGCATGGTCAGCCTTTTTCTTAGCGGCATCGAGCGGCACTTTCTCTTCTTTCGCTGGCAAACGCACCAAGTAAAGCCCGACTAAAGCAGCAATGAAACTCAGTGAGTTAATGGCAAAGCACATCTGCTCGCCAACTCCTGCAATCAAGAGCCCACCAAGCGCTGGACCAACCATGCGTGAGACATGGAAAGTGGCAGACGAAAGGCCGATGGCATTTGATATCGACTTTTGGTCGCTGATTAACATCGGTACAAGAGCTTGGCGAGTAGGCACTTCAAAGGCCGTGGTACAGCCAAGAATAGCGGACAGAATGATAATCCAAGTGACACTGGCAAGGCCAGTGAACACCAGCACGGTGAGCACAATCGCTTGCAGCATGGCAATTGAGTTAGTAATCAAAAGAATTTTGCGTTTGTCGAAGCGATCTGCAGTCATGCCACCAACGAAGGTGAGCAAGAGCAAAGGCAGATTGCTGGCAAACGTGACAAGACCAAGGGCAGTAGCTGATCCTGTCAGTCGATAGACCAACCAGCTCAACGCTACGCCTTGCATCCAGGTGCCAACGCTGGAGATAAACATGCCGGTGTTATAGACACGAAAATTGCGCTCTTTCAGGGAGCGGAATGTTTCGTCGAAGCTTTTTCCTACACGCCCCGGCAGAGACTGTAAGACTTCTATCAGGTGTTCAAACATAGTGTTCTCCTAGCCCACAGCGGGTAACGCGAAGGGCAAAGCCGCTGACACTCCGCTGGAGAGGCAGACAGCAAGGTTATGTAGCTAGAGACAGGTAAGGGTTTGGGTGGCGGTAAAGTTCTAGAGAGTTATTAGTTGCAAAGGTTTAGACTTATAACCTACAGAGTTAAGAGAATCAAAAGCTTCAATACCTAGCTTTGATTAGCTTAAGAGAGAGATCTAAGACTTGAAGAGCGGCAGTACGAGCCGTTGCCAAGAGGTCATTTGTGAGTGTAAGTATCTAGCGCAACTGCGCGAGATGCTATTGCATGCAGCGGTAACACATGAAGGTCACCAACAAGGCTCGCAAAGTCCAAGCGACTGTCCGCAACCAGTTCCAGGCAATGAGAGAGCGGTAGGGACCAATCTGGAACGACGAAGCTAGCGCCCCATGAAGGCTATCAGCGATAAAAAGCGTCAAAAACCAAATCACTGCCAGTAATACCAAACCCAGTATCACCTCGCTTGCTCCTATCATTTTTGGCCTGGCAAAAAGTAGCATCGCCCCTGATAGCAACTCGGCCACCATCATCGGTGCTACCACCAGAGTGGTCAGGGAGCAATGATCGCGCTCGTAGAGCTGGAATTCAGCCGTTCCGACTCGGTCATAGAGCGGATAGTGAACAACCTGAACGAACCAGATTAAACCAGTCATAAACCAGGTGCTCGAAGCTTGCAAAAGAAGCAGCAAAATTTCCAAAATTAAACCTCAAAATAAAGGCAGGTGTAAGCTATCGCACGTTTTCGATAGCAAAAAATCGCACTTGAAAACCCCTTCGGCACTGGACAGACCACTACTAGAGCACCATAATTGTGTGAACTGAAGAGGAACACCCTGATGCAAAACGCCGGCGAAACACCCCAAACGCTAGCAGCTCAAGACCTTATAGATATGACGCCTAATCTCAGCGCCAGAACCTACGACCGGCTTTTAGCTGCGCTCGATAGTGGTGCTGCCATTGCTGATGGTGCCGCCCAATATATTCCTCCCCATGAAAGACTTTTCTCCAAGAAAGAACGGGAAGCGCTTACTAATTCAAGCGTTGCCAAAATTGTTGAACAACTGACATTTACCTCAGACCGTCTAGGCGGTGCCATGCATCGCATCGGTTATTTGGAGAGCCAAGTAGACACCATGGAAGCACAGCTGAGTTTCTTGCCTGAATTTCGAGCCAAAGCTGCTCGCGCTATCGTTCTTGAATTAGAAAATTTCGACTACAAAGAAATTGTCGAACAACGCAACATGCAGCTTCTCAAACGCGAGCGCATGCTCGAAGAAAAAGACCAGCAAATCGCTATTCTTGAAAAAGTGCTTGCTGCTCATCGCAAACACCTCAACATGGTTGAAAACGATTTAGAGAAACTTGAGACCAATCCATTTGTAAGGTTCTGGGCTTGGTTCTCAGGCATGCCCCTACCCAAACGCTAGACCTGGAAAGGGCCAGCGCTAACCTCTCACAAGCTTGGTTAGATAACAAATCTATAAAGACGAGCAGAACCGCAAGAACTCGACAGGGCTGCGCGATTGGTGCGCCACCGGTAAACCAATAGAAAAGCGAAAATATATTAGCTTTACGAGGCATAGTATTGGCGGGCTTAGGGCTTGTTTATGCCCACTAGCGTGGCTTAGGTTGAAGACATGTCCTTTTCACCTTTAACCAAACACAAAAATAGCAATACCCAGAACAACACTTCCAAGCAACCAGCACAGTCAAATTCTAGTTCGGCAAATCTAATTGCCGCACACTCTACTATGCGCAAACAAAACAATAAAAACATGCCAGTAAAGGAGCCAACTAAAACAAAAGACGGCAAAGCTAAAGTTGAAAAACCAAGAATTGCCATCAACCTCGACGTCCATCGCGGCAAAACAACGGTTTACCAATTCAACCGCGCCTACATTAACGCCATCCTGCAAGCAGGTGGCATTCCTGTAGTGATTCCACCAACCAAACAGCGTGACATGCTCTCGATTTTAGCAACCTGTGACGGTGTGCTCTTAATCGGTGGCCGCGACTACAACCCGCAACTGTACGGCGAGTCGCCGTCTGTCACCATTACCCCTCTCGACCCCGAACGTGAAGAGTTCGACTTGCGTTTCGTTAAACACGTCGTAAACAGCACAAAATTGCCAATCTTGGGCATCTGCGGTGGCCTACAACTGCTCAACATTTTCTTCGGCGGCAGTTTGATACAAGACATTGAAACAGCTTATCCAGGCCGTGGTGAAGAACATCGCAGTGAAATTAAGCAACCTCACGCAGACCATCCGGTAGACCTTGTGGCCGGTGGCAAGTTGAGAAAGATATACGGCCGTCGCAGTCTGCCGTCAGTCGTAAGCTCGCACCACCAGGCTATCAAAACCTTGGGCAAGGGTTTGCAGCTGGAGTGCTCAGCAAATGACGGTATTCCCGAAGGACTGAGCCACAGGAGAAGAGACTATCTTGTCGGTGTGCAATGGCACCCCGAGCAAGATTACAACGCCAACAAAAGACTGTTCAAGAGCTTGATCAAAGCCGCCCAAAAAGCGCAAGCAGAAAAAGCATGAGACTAAAAAACTTGGCTTAAAAACAATGGCCAGAGAAAAGCTGCTGAGTTAAACATGCCTGCCAATCAATGGCGCTGGCGCTGTTTAATTCATGCAACTTTTTCTCTTCTCCACTGCTACTAATTGAAATAGTAGGCGTGGTCACCAAAAAATGCAAAGGGGCCTTGTGGGCTCAAATGCATTTCCGGCGGTCTAGGAGGGTCATCCAGAGCAAGCTGTGTGGCAACAGTTTTACTCGTAGATGACCCTCAAGCTGACCAACTTGCTGCTCGCAAACGCTAAGTTGTGCACGTCGTCGAGGTGGTTTATACAATCGAGAACGATGTGCCTGACTCATTTGTAGTACCCGCGAGTCTTGATCAATTCGGCCACAGCGCTGGGAACCATGTGGTCGATAGTGAGGCCATCACGCAGAGCGCTTTTGACCATACCGCTGGAGACAGACATTGGAGGAACATCGACAATTTTGACATTGTCGAGTTGCAACATCTTCGCCCAATCAGCGGCCACCTCAGCAGTCATCCAACCACGAGGAGTGACAACCAAGTCAATCATCGTGATCAGCTCTTCTACGCCCTTCCAGGTGCGAAAGTTGCTGGGGTTTTCAGGGTTGAGGTATTCGGCGCTCGTGATGAAGCTGATGCGAGTATTGCGGCCGCCGTCAGGAAGGAGTCGACGCAATGCCTTGACGGCATCGATGGTGTACGAGACGCCATGGTCCAATTCCAAACGGCTAGCTTCAATACCTGCGTTACCATGAACGGCAACCTCAACCATCTCGTGACGAAGCTCAGCATCGAGAACGTTACGAGGTTTGTGGGGAGGGTTGCCGGCGGTTACAAGCAAGACCTTGTCGAGGCCAAGCATGCGACCAACTGTGCGGGCGATGTGCAAATGGCCCTCTGTCACAGGGTCAAAAGTACCGCCAAGGATTCCGATATGTTCCATAGCTTTTGTCCTAGTTAGTTTTTTGTTGTTCTTTCTGAGAAAAATTGGCGAAAGGCGTTACGTTGCTTTCTCGGTAAGGAGAATGCATCGATTGAAAGGCCTTTCGCTCTAGTCGGGAAATCGTGCAGCTATGTCTTGCGAAGGCAAGGGAAAAGAGCTACATGGAGTTAGAGAGTGTTTGCTTCTTGGGTGCTTTAGATACTTGTTTGTTGAAAAGAGATGATAAGACGAGCCTAATCTCTTGAATCTAAGCAAGACAAGCTATTTACCTAGGAGTTAATAGTCAAAGATAAGAGATCAGATAGCTAAATTAGCGCTAGCTCATAAGTTTTAATGTCCACTGGTCTTACCGGGGCAGAGACTGAACAATGGCAGAGCTAACGCCGCTTCTAATCTTTCCTCGAAACCTATGGCTATCGGAGGTTTGCAAATCTAGTAACAAAGCCTTTTCGACTACAAGACACAGTAGGAAAATCGAAAAACAAAATTTTGAAAAGAAAATCCCCGAGTGGCATCGTCCAGCATTAAATGCTAGCTTCAACCACTCGGAGATTTTTCACTAGTGACAGCCTTAGGCGGCTACAGCAACAAGGCCGAGAGCAGTACGTACCGCCCCAACAAAAGCATCGAAACGCTCTGTGGTAGGCAATTGCGTAACGCGACGACCAAACGGTGGACCTTCCATGGCAAACATGGTGGCAATGACGTTGCCCGAAAGCTCAATCTGCACCCCGCGTTCGCTAGGCAAGTTGACGATGTTGGCCGGATGGATACCACGATAACGCGGAGAATCACCATTTACAACAAAGCCAGCTGCACTTAGATGATCACAAACGCGCTGCTTTAGTGCGAGATTGAGACCACCAATCCAGATTTCGCCAGGACCGACTTCTCCCATCGAGTGAATGGAGAGGGCCGCACGAGAGTGCAAAAGCAGGTCATTCAAACGACGATCGCGAAAGCGCGTCGATGTGACGTGCAGCTCGATGGGTTTGCGCCGGCGCAAGCCTTGAAAGTCGTAGAGATTGAATTGCTTGCCTGCCACTGCTCGTGCAATGTAAGAGCTGCCCGGTTCAATAAATCCGCCGTGAGGCGCGATTACTGTGATGTCGCTGCCCGTGTCAACTACTTTGGTGCGATAGTGCTTGTTTTTGACAAGATCGCGTTTCAGGGCTGTGAGGTTTGGATAGAAGTCTTTGGGATAAGCCATATTCACCTCCGTGGGTTAACGCCAGCCTTGCCAAAATGGAAAAAGCCAGACAGAGAACAGTTATTAGACGGTTTGGTAAGAGAAAAATTTAAGCGGCGGGAGGAACCTGTAGTAATTAGCAGTGGTAGAGATTGAGAGTTGATACAGTCAAACTACTCAATCGCCCTACAGCAGCTCAAGTGTTCGCTAGCCCTGATGAACAAAGGAAAACCCATAATCAAGCTTTCATAGATTATTTAAGGGGCAAAATAATAGCGCAGCTCACGCCACAATTGACAACTACAACTAGTTACGAAATATGCGACAGATTTTTGCTCGCTATATTGCTGCTTTTGGGTTACTTGGCCGCTGGTTTTTGCTTGAGCAAAATGCGCATGGCGTCTACTTTAGAAACTGAATCGAGTGAACTATCTTTGAGAATGCGACCCATCACTTCAATGCGGTCAGCTGGCATGCTAGCGGCATCGTGTTGTTCATCAATGACACCCATGGCCTTGGCCCAGTTGCGTGTATCAGAATTATTGAGAGCATTGCCCATATTACCGTCGTACTTGGTCACTAAATGATCGATAAAACCGTCAGCCAGAGGAGAAGCGGTAGCCTTTGCACTGACGCCACTGCCAGCACCATTTAAGGGTGTCGTAGAGCCCAAAGCCGAAGGTGAATACGGCTGACTTGCGGCCGGCACCGCTGGTGGTGTCGCTCCACTACCGAAGGCAGAGTCAGAATTGGCAGAATTTTTTGCTGATTTTGATTTATGACGACCATGTTTAGGGGCTTTGGGCGGCATACCGGTAGGTTCAGTTAACAATACTGGTTGGCCATTGGCATCGGTTTGCGCTGGCATTCCCGGCATAGGCATTCCCGGCATAGGCATTGGTTGCATCGATTGCGGTGGCAATGCTGCCTGATTAGGCTGGCCATAGAGAGATTGGCTCTGCGCGCCCGGCAAGTAGAAGTTAGGAGCTGAGCCAGTTTGACCCGCTTGGCCCTGAGCCCGTGGGTCATCTGGATCGAGCGTGCGACCAGTATTGGGATCAATCATGCCATCGCCGGGCTGCTGGGTGGCGTTTCCCGCAGGCATACCAGCGTTACGGTAACCGTACTGGGCATAGCTAGAAGGGTTATAAGGGTAAATATAGGGAAACTGCATAGCGCGACCAGCAGCACGGTTCAAATAAGAACTGGTGGAGTAGAAAGGATTTGCACTATAAGGGCCGTAGAAAGGCAGGCCAATCCCTCTGGTTAAGGGATAGAGCAACGATTGACCAATGCCCAAGTACCAATAGGGAAATTGCGCTTGCGCCGGAGTAACCACAAGACCGCTCGCCAAACAGCTCAAAGATAAGCCAACTAAAAAGCGCTTGGCTGTGACCTTTGAAAATATTTTTGCTTTAAATAAGTCAACCATAATAAAGGCAATCCTACTTCAAGACTGAGAATTTATCAAGATTTCAGCTCACTTCGAGTATCTGAAACTGCTCCAATTCGTCTAGCAATTTATGTAGTTCGACGGCCACAATCACATTATTTTCCACAACAATCATGACCTGCTGCACATCGGGAAAACAATCGCTCCAGGTAGAGCAACGTAGATTGTCACAGTTGAAGTAACCAATAGAGCGAATATTGCCAGCCGGTGGCTTCACTTCAGGGCGGCAGAGGGCGCCTTCCCACAAAAGGGTGTCGCCGATTTTATAAGAGTGGTTAAGCAAGGCACCGACACGAAACCCCACACCAGAGCTGATGCTTTCATTGCAGAAAGGGCAGTTCAATGTGGGGTATATCGTGTTGAAACTTGGAGTGCTCAGAAAATGGCCCTAAAATGCTCTAAAAATTACTGTCGTATTTCTAGATATTCTAGCGTCGTTTACTTGGAAGTGCACGCAACCAGTTTGCTAGCGGCCTGAAGCTTTTTTACGTCTTCAATCTTTTGCTGGGCCAAAGCGTCAGCAGCTTGGTGAGGAGGAATGCCTTGGCTAGCGGAGATTTCAAGGATATTTTCAATCGTATTGTAGACCTGTGAAACCTTAGCCACTACTCTCTCATGGTTATATCCATCGAGTTCAGCAGCAACGTTGATCAAGCCACCTGAGTTGATTGCATAGTCAGGAGCGTAAACAATTCCGCGGCTGAAAAGATCGAATCCATCAGAATCAACTTCTAATTGATTGTTAGCAGAACCGGCCACAACTTTGCACTTCAATTGTGGAATTGTGCGAGCGTTCAAAGCAGAACCGAGTGCGCAAGGAGCGAAGACATCACAGTCAACACCATAAATTTGATCAGGAGCGACAACTTCAGCACCGAACTCTTGGACAACTTTCTCAACTTGACCAGGATAAATATCGGTGATGATCAATTTAGCACCGGCAGCTGATAGGTAGCTGGCGAGGTGATAACCAACATTACCAACGCCTTGAATAGCCACTTTTACGCCTTCTAGACTTTCGCCCAAGCCAGCGAACTTATAAGCAGCTTTCATACCTTGGAAGACACCGAAAGCAGTCATACCCGATGGGTCGCCACTGCCGCCTTCATTAGAGCCACCAACTGCATACTTAGTGATACCACGCATAGTATCGATATCACCGACAGTCATGCCGACATCTTCAGCGGTAATGTACTTACCTTGCAATGATTCTACTGCGCGAGCAAATGCTTTGAGCATCTCAGGAGTTTTTTCAGTATGCGAATCAGCCATGATTACAGCTTTACCGCCGCCCAGTTTAAGACCAGCAACTGCTGCTTTGAAGGTCATGCCGCGGGATAGCCTTAATACGTCACGTACAGCCGCTTGCTCATCGGTGTACTTCCACATTCTGCAACCGCCAAGGGCTGGTCCTAGAACTGTGCTGTGGACGCCGATGATAGCTTTGAGACCACTTTCTTTATCATGAAAGAAGGTGACTTGCTCGTGGCCATAGGTCTCTAAATCGTGGAACACTCCTAGCATACCTTCTCCTTGTTAAACACTGGTTCGTCTCAAGAGCTGCGCTGAAAAGCAAAATTGATGGTGATTCAATCGATTCATCTTCAGCAACAAATCTGAGTCAGTTTTACAACTTTTCTTTACGCCTCTCGACAATCGTTAGGTTATCGCAATTATCTCCAAGGCCCACACAGAGATGGGCATAGCTGAGTTTTGAACAGGAAAAGAGAGATTCGACAAGCTTGGAGCATTCTCACAAAACTACCATGTCCTATATTCCGTAGTTACAAGCAAAGCTACCGCTATTACTTCCAAAGCAGCCTCGGCGCCGGAAACATTAGAGGATGCGCAAGCTAAAACAATCATTGCTTTATTCTCATGCAATTCAGGTTTCCAAGTAGACAGTCGCTAGTTAGTGAAGCGATCGAGGCGCACCTGAATAAGTAGTTCTCCCCCTTATATAGAGAGATCAGATTCAAAAAAAGTTGTTGTGCCCCGGCCGCCAGAGTGAGAGTGAACTACATCTTTCAACTCCATCCCCCCGGAAAAACTTTCTCAAGCCCCTGAACTACTCCTAACCTCGACGCCTTTATCAACGTCACAAGACGCTGGGTCGAACACGGGAAGCAGCAGGCTTGACTGAGAACAATATCGAGGAGGTCAACGGATTTGCCGATGCGCTTCTTTCGCCTGAACAATTTTGTACCTGAAGTTTCTTGCACGTGAACAGTGCAGTCACCACCCTGTTCTCCCTCAATCAGCCCTTGTACACCTTTTGGAGATAGCCATGAACACCACCGTCACCCCCATCAACCTGATCGTCAACCAAATCGTCACCGGCAAGGTGTCGCGCCGCAAGGATCGCAACGCCAAGGGCCTGCTCATCGAGATCGCTGGCAACCCCATGGCCTACCTGCCCATCATCGCCCTCGTCGGTCGAAACCGTGCCGAACGTGATGCCCGCTTCGCCAGCCTGGTGAACGCCACCGGTAGCACCATCGAAGTGGCCGTTGTCAGCGTCGCCATGGAAACCGTCAACGGTGTCGCCATTCCGCGCATCAAGTTGAGTGAAAGCAAAGTCTATGCCCTGCGCGAAGAAGCTGCCCGCAACGCCCGCCAAAGCACCCTGATCGACGCCGTTGCGGCCATCACCATCGGTGCGGTCGTCAATGTCACCATCAACAGCCCGGCCACCACCTCAAGCGACAAAGACGGCAGCCAGCACTGCTTCGGCGCCTTTGTCGACATCGCTGGCATCAAGGGTCTCATGCATGTCAGTGAAATGGTCGGTGACCACCCCAAGGCTCAGCGCAACCGCCTCGAAGGCCTGATCGTTGGCAGCAGCGTCGAAGTGGAAGTGCTCGAAGCTCGTGTCGAAGACGGCCGTGCCTTCGTGCGCGTTTCTGAAAAGTCGCTGGCGCTCAAGAAGGCGCTGAACCGTCTGCCCGTGGGCAGCAAGGTGTCGGCCACCGTGATCGCCAGCGATGTGGTGGGCAACGAACACGGGCTCATCCTCAACCTCGGCGGCATCAAAGGCTTTCTGCCGGAAGCCGACGCCAACGTCAACAACATCGAGTCGCTCACCAAGACCCGCGGCCAGACCGTCAAGGTGACCATCACGGCCGGCATCGTCGAGGGCATGGTCAAGGTCACTCGCAAGGGCAATTAAGAGCTCTTGCACATTGTGTAGAAAGAGTCGGTGCTGCGGCGTCGGCTCTCGCTGCGCTTACTTTCTTTTCGCTAATTCCCTTCTCTCTTTGGAGCTTTCCATGGGCATCACCAAAAACGAATTTTTCCTCCGCCTGGTCGCCATGATCTTCATCGGCGCAGCCTCTTCGCTGGTCGGCGTGATCAGCTCTTCCTGGTGGGCCGGCGGCCTCTTCGGCCTGCTCTTCGGCCTCGTCTACACCATGTTCAGCCAACGCATCTTGGCCAACATGGTCTTCGGCAAAGTGGGCAGCGACATGCTCGCCTGGTACGGCGTGCACTCGGTGCTTGGAGCGATCGGCTACGTCGCCATGCTCTACCTGTTCAGCTTCGTCTTCAGCATCCACGCAACTGGCGGCTGGCTCTTCTACACCATCGCCGGCGGTGCTTATGCTCTGCTGTGCGAACGCAGCCTGCGCAAGTTCTTCATGCTGCTGCCCCTCTGGCTGGCAACGCGCCGCTAAGCGCCAGCCACCGCCAAAGCGAAGCTCGCCAAAGGCTTCTTCGCCTGAGTACTCCAGCTATCTAAACAAATAGAAGTAGTTATGAAAAGTTGCAAAACCGCGCTTGTACAGGCGTTTTGCAGCTTCTTTCTTATTTCTTTTTTCGCCTATCTATTAATGCATATAGTTAGATTCTCAAAAAGAAAAACGAAACTGAGAGGCTGCAGCAGGAGGCCCAATGGGTTACTCCTGCTGCATTCTCAGCTTCGTCTCTTAGGGTTTAGGCAGCGTTGGGTTCTTCGGTTTCCTCGGGCAGGTCATCGCCGAACCACCTGTGGTACATGGCACGCAGGAAGGCAGCAGTGATTTCCACGCTGGAGTCAGCCAGGACGCTGTCTATGCCACATTTGGGGCACACTGCATCTTTGCCACCACAGACATACTCACGCACTTCGCTCGGGGCGTAGGTTGCTTCGCAGTAGAAGCAGCCACACACTTTGCTGGTGTTGATGTCATCGCGGTTGTTGGTGCAGTGCTTGTGGGCTTGGGTGAGCAGCTCTTTCGAGTAGGTCATTGTTGGGTCTCGCTGTTGTTGAGGGCACCGTTCACCATTGAACGGCTGGCATAAGCCGATGTCTCTGCTCGGCCATAGAAACGGCTTGAGCAAATAAACACGCCCTCCGAAAAAGCGAGCTTTAGCTTTGACTGAACATCAGAGATGTCCCTCCTGGTTAGAGGTTACTGTTACACCGTTAGAGAGCCTGGGCTAACGACGGCGCCGACGCTTCTTGCCACCAGTCGAAACCGGCATGTCGGGAAAGAGCGCCAGCTGTTCGCCGGGCACCACAGGTGATGCCTTGACGACATCCACTGCACTGGTGGCAAGCGGAGCAACGCCGGCGACGGCAGTGTCCTTGACCGATGACGGCGCAGGCGCAGTCACAGTTTCAGACTTCACTACCGTCGGTTCCGGCTTCGCTGCTTTCAGCGCAGGCTTTTCAGCCGCGGAAGCAACGCTGGTCGCCCCATGGGAAAGCGGATGGCTGGAAGCGTTGTAGGTCACTTCGTAGCCATGGTCGGCCGCCACCCAAACCGCTTGCAACGCCATCAAGCGACGCAGGTCGACAGCGCAAGTGCGAGCCTTACTGCGCAGTTCGACGATGCCCATGTAAGTGGCATCCATCGCCGCTTTCTTGCGCATCAGGAGGCGGCAAAAACGCTTGCCGTTCCAGATGCTGGCTGCAAAAAAGCCGCTGAACTCCACCGGCTGACCGTAACGCTGAAGCTTTCCGGCCTTTGGCACATTGTGCAGTTTGATGTCGCCCGCACGCAGAACGGCTGGCAGGTCGAATCCGCTCACCTCGTCGGCAAGGAAGCCAGCAAGGTAGACGCGACCCGACAAAACAATGGGCTCTTTGAGAGCTGGTTTCTTTGTCATAAGGTCTCCAATTTTTAGATTTCCGTTTTGAAAAAAAAGAAGAAAGGAACTGCCGCTCAGTCTTGTGGGCTAAACAGCAATTCCTCTCTTGAACCAGTTGGACCAGTTCGCCTAGATCGACTTGGTAGTCGACTTAGCCGTGCTTGCCAGTGAAACGGTCGCTCATGGCACCCTGGTGGATGATCATGGTGGCGTTGATGCGATGGCTCAGGGTGATGCCGTTCGCTGCATCGTAGGCCTTGCGGCGCTCGAACAGCTCGCGTTCACCGCTTTCGGGGCTGAAGCACTTGTTCTCGGCGATGCACATGATGCTGCCGTCTTCGAAGGCCATGGCGCGGGCGCTGCAATGGGGGCATGCGACCTGTTCGTCGATGCGGTTCGGGTTGCCGAGGATCTCGGTTGCTTTGACTTCTTTCATTTTTCGTACTCCTTGAGATTTGTGGTCATTAAACAAAAATGCCGGCACTGCCTCACATGAGGCCTTGCCGGCTGATGAAATGCTCGCCGAGATGACGAGCATAGTTAGAGGCATCAGCTTGTGCTGATACCTGGTTGCTGGGTACCGCCTCTTGTACTAGCCCTTGAGATAAGGCTTGTAGAAGCGCAGCAGCTTGGCCTTGATGGCCCCCTTGGCGGTCGGGCAGAACGACGAAGCTTCAAGCGCCGTCAGGTTGACGACGAGGAAGTCGCGCTCGGTCCAGCCGAAGGTTTCAGCCAACTTGCGATACTCGCCGCTCAGAGTGACCTGAGTGAAGAGTGTGCCGTCGGTGTTGATGCAGACCCGTTTGCCCTGGCGGTAGAGCTTGTCGACCGGATGGTCGGCAATGGTGGCGAACTGACCGGTGACCACGTTGGACGTAGGACACACCTCGATCACCCGGTTGCCTTGCTTGTCACCGCGCACCCCATGCCCGACGCGTCCGATGCGGAGCTGGCTGAGGAGTTCGATGTCGTGCTCGGTGGGCTCCTGGGTCTCCCAGAGGTGGATGGTCAGCTTGAGGCCGGCAGCCTGAATGCGACGAGCGGCGGGAACCCACCAGTCGAGCACACCCGGGAAGACAGTCTCGCTGGCGGCCAAGTCGAAAGCGCCGACGTTGCGACGGTACTTGATGGCGATGTCGGCGAGTTTGAGCGCCACTTCACCATTTTCGTGCCGCAGCGCGCAGACGATCAGCTTGACCGGGATGGGCGAACCCTTGAGGCCGGCGATGGTGGCCTTCATGACGTCATCGAGGCTGTTCTCCGTGCCGTTTTCACCAAGGTGAAGCTGGGGCGCGAAGCGCAGTTCGATTGCGATGTGACCATCCTTGACGGCATCAGCGACGCGTTCACGCACGATGCGCGTGAGATTGTCGAGGTCGTGCATCAGGGGCAGGACATGGAAGACGATGGCAGCCAGGTAGTTGTCCAAGCTCTCCTGAGCAAAGGAGGCCACCCAGTTGTCGTACGCCTTGACGGCGGCTCGGCGAGACTGACGAACGTAGGTGGAGCGCTTGCTGGCTGAATCTGGATGGATGGTTGCAGCGTCTTCGGCCTTCCACAGGCGAACGATTCCGTCAGGGAAAGCGACACCAGCAGCTTTGCCGGCATCAGCGATCTCGAAGTTGCGCTCAGCCCAGAGTTCGACACAGGTGCGCGGACGCAGGCTGCAGTCGATGTGCTCGTGGATCTGGAGCTTGGGCATGCGCGTGAAATGAGAGAGCGGTTTGCTTTTTCTGTTCATAGCTTTGATCATAGACGTGCCTTTCGGTTTATGTTGTTAGATTGCTGCAGAGCCGTATTGCACTGCATTTTTCAGATACTAAAACTTCTCTTCAACACCAATGTCAGTCAAGCAAATGCTCCCTTACGGTAAACCGCCAACCCTCAAACACTACTGTACGGCCCAATCCTAATGCCCGAAGACACAAGGAAATGACAGAAGAATAGCGACTGATGAGTTGTTTGAGAAGTATTTGCCTAAATAGAATTGGAGAAGAAAAGAACGATTGAGACTAACTCTTTTCGCTTGACAATCTCAAGAGAATATTAAGTACAATAAGGCTTTCAAGACTTAGTAAGAAACAAAGTACTAACTAGGTGCTTGATTCAAGAACTAATAAACACCTAGCGCATCTAGGCGAGCCTGACACATAACACCTCTTGCTATCGCAGTTATCAGACGGGTCTGTAACAGTTGCTCGACAGAACTGAATCTTGGGGTTTTCCAGGTGGCGGTTTGGCTTACAAAAGCGCTAATATACGTGCGGATCAGTTTTCGAGGACGGTTAGCGCTATGGCTATGGGCGGTAAAGCCGGTGAGGTCTTCACCGAAATCAACGTGACACCTCTCACCGATGTGTTTTTAGTGCTGCTCGTCATCATGATCTTGATTGCGCCACTAGTTAACCAAGCAGTGCTAAAGGTCGACCCACCGCAAGCCGGAAAAGACCAGAAGCAAGAAGACAAGAAAGACGAAAAAATTACCGCCGATGTTCTCAAAACTGGCGAAATCAAGATCAACGGCCAGGTCATGAACCCCGGTGATACCACTACGATTATGCGCGCCATACAAGCTGAACAGGCAAAAACAGGCAAAAAAGATCTGCCACTAATCTTAAATTCTGACGACGATGCCCTGCAAAAACACGTTGTTGCCGTGATGGACGCCGCCGCTGGTTGCAACATCACCAAAATGTCGATCATGCCTCCTCGAAAATAAGTGTTTATCAGCACTCTATAACTAATTTAGAAGTAAACATGGTTAAGAGCCTTCAGGCCGGGGAACGGAGGGAGGGTTGAAGCCTTTTTGCAGACTAAGTCATGTGCGCCAAACCTCCCAAAGCCGACACTCACAAATCTGCCTTTATAGGCGCTTCCGCTCTAGCTATCTGCGCCCTCAGTTTTTACTTTTGCGCACCGGCAAACTCTGAGAAATCTGCGCTGCACCTCTCCGAAGCTGAGTACAACAAAGCCACATTCGTTTTCAACAAGCTCAATACTGTCGACGCCCTAATCAAAAGCGGCAAAAACGTTGAAGCACGCCAATTGCTAGAACGGTTAGTCACTTACGACCCCAACCCCTATTCTGCTGATGTTCACGGCCTACTTGCGCAAAGTTGCTATTCACTAGGCAACGATCGTGAAGCTATCGAACACTATAAAATTGCCATGCAGCACAATAGCAAAGACCCTTGCGCTGCTTGGAATATCGCGCTCTCGTACATGCATCTTAGCGACTACGATTCGGCAATTACATGGGCGCAAAAACTCATTAGTCAAAATCCAAAAACACCAATGAAGCAGCAAGCAGAGCGCTTTATCGAAGAAATGACTGAGAAGAAAACTGAGGCGCAAACTGCTAAGGCAGTAAGCGGAGCAAATTCAAGCGACTACTTAGCGGAGCTTCTTGCAAGCAATGACGCTCACAAATGGCCGCAAGAGCGCATGCCTTTAAAAGTATTTATTGCCGACCCTTCTAATGTGCCGAACTATCGACCCCAATTTTCGCAGATTTTTCTCAACGGCCTAAACAGCTGGATGAACGCAACTCAAGGTCGTTTGGCTTACACACAAGTCGACAATGCTAACGGCGCAGACCTACTAGTGGAGTTTACTTCCAGACCAGAAGATATCGCCCAAAAGCCAGGCCAGCCGCCAATTGAACAAGGTATCGCCAGAACCACAATGATGCGTGACGATCAAGGAAAAATAGAAATTGACAAAGTAAAAATTCAAATTTTGGTGATTCGCCCAAGCAGCGGAAAGCCATGCTCAGACGACGCCATCAAGGAAACTTGCTTGCATGAACTAGGCCATGCCCTTGGTCTTAACGGTCATTCGCCCAATGCTAGTGACATCATGCACTTCGTACAATCATATCGCCAGCTACCAGCATTGACTAAACGCGATAAAAGCACGATCGCCAGACTGTACATCGATTATCCCAGCTCCACTCAAACTGCCCGTAGCACCTACGATCAACAAACCTACAACAGCGTACCGCAGGCTATGCCACAACAAATGCAGCAGTCGTGGCAACAGCCGCCAACGACAAATCAGAATCAGTACCAAAACCAAATTATTCAGCAACAACAATTTCCTAACCAGCAACAATACCCGCCTACTAGATACTAAGAAAGGAAAAATTCAATAAATGACGGCCGACACTAGCAAAAAAGCAGTAGCGATTGACAGAGAAAAACTGACAAGATTATTGGCACAAGAAGACCAGCGATTTATCGAAAGCCACCCCAAGTCAAAAGAGTTGTTCGAGCGCGCTAAGAAAAGCTTACTGAATGGCGTGCCAATGAACTGGATGATCAAATGGGCTTCGCCCTATCCAGTTTTCGTACAAGAGGGTTCTGGTGCTCACTTTACTGATGCCGATGGCCTTAAATATCTTGACTTTTGCCTAGGCGACACCGGCGCCATGACCGGCCACGCGCCACCATTAGCGGTGCAGGCAATAATTGACCGTATCAGCAAAGGCACCACATTTATGCTCCCTTCTGAAGACGCCATATTCGTCGCCGAGCAGTTACAGAAGCGCTTCTCACTACCATACTGGCAAACCGCTCTCACAGCTACCGATGCCAACCGCTTTGTCATTAGGCTCTGCCGCCAGATAACAGGCCGACAATATATTCTCGTACATAATTGGTGCTATCACGGATCAGTCGACGAGACTTTTGCCACCTTGCACAAAGACGGCACAGTTGGCCCCCGCAAGGGCAACATGGGACCGCCAGTTAATCCAAATGTAACTACCAAAGTAGTTGAATTCAACGACCTTAAAGCCCTAGAAGACGCTCTCAAGAACAGAGATGTTGCTTGCGTATTGGCGGAGCCAGTGATGACAAATATCGGCATTATTCACCCAGACCCTGGTTATCATCAAGCGTTACGCGAGCTGACTCGCAAATACGGCACCTATCTTATTATCGATGAGACCCATACAATTTGCACCGGGCCTGGTGGCTACACACAAGAGCATAATTTAGAACCAGACTTTATCACTATCGGCAAACCCATCGCTAGCGGCATTCCAGCTTCAGCTTATGGCTTTTCAGAAGCCGTAGCTGAGCAAATCAAAGCCAATAGCACTCTTGATGAATGCGACACTGGCGGCATCGGTGGCACCTTGGCCGGCAATGCCCTCTCGCTTGCCGCCATGCGCGTCACCTTAGAAAAAGTCTTGACCGAAGAATCTTACAAACAAACAATTCCGCTAGCCGAGCGCTTTGCCAAAGGGGTTGAAGCTGTTATTGCCGAACATAATCTTCCATGGATTATCAAACAATTAGGCTGTCGAGTTGAATATTGGTTTAGACCAGAACCTCCCAAGAACGGCTCTGAAGCCGCTGCGGCGGCCGACAGCGAGCTTGACCGTTACATGCACCTAGCCGCACTCAATCGGGGCATTCTCATGACTCCTTTTCACAACATGGCACTAATTGCCCCAGGCACCACCAACGCCGACGTTGATCACCACACCCAAGTGTTCAAAGAAAGCGTTGAACAACTGCTTCAGTAAGAGTAAGTAGAACAGCATGCAGAGCCCACAAAACGAAAAAAAATCATCATTGCCAACTCTTTCGCGCGTAGCAAGTGAAAGAGAATTGGTGGCGATGCTGCATCAATCGCTAACAAAACGAGGTGAAATGCTTGAGCTGGCCATGGAGATTGGCCCCGAAGACGGCAGCACCAGTGACGGCGAGGTACGACTCAGGCTACAGGCCGTTGTAGGCAGGAGAGCTGGTGAAGAAGCTCCCACCTGGTATCTCTACTATGACGGGCCCGAAGATTCTAAGCTTGAGTGGATTCACCAAAGCGGTGATATGGCCCACATTCATCATTTACTCAATAACGCAGCTCAACAATTCGATCGCGACCCCTCGCTATTCGAATCAGGCAACAATCCGAGCTTTACCCCGTATAGCGGCGACAGCAAAGAAATCAAGATTACCAATGCAGGTTCTTCTAGCGCTACAGGGACGGTTAGAAATGCCAACGGAAATGCCAATGGAAATTCAAATGGAAAGACTAGCGTCGACAAAGGCACAGCCGTTGAAGAAGAACGCGGAGTACTTGACGGTGATCTTACAAGACTGCCTATTGAAGCACTTTTGCAATCAATTACATCGAGCAAAATGACTGGCAAACTAGAGTGCAAAACTAGTGAAAAATCTATCTCTGTATTCTTCGAAAACGGCAATCCTAAAAATGCCTACACTGGTTCTATCGTAGGCGAAGAAGCGGTGATAGAGCTGATGACCTGGAAAGAAGGTCTGTTCAGCTTCTTTCCCAATCAAACTATTGAAGAACGTACAATCATCAAGCCGATCACAGCACTCTTACTAGAAGCAGCCACCCTAACTGATTTCAGTACTTTTTTAGAAAAGGCGGGTCTTACTAGCGAATCAATTTTAGCTCGCAGTATCTCAGCCTTGAGTGAGGCTGAATTTGAAGATAAACTGACTAGAGCTGTGCCAATAGAGATGATCAAGCAGAAGAAATTCTATCAACAGGTAGACAACAAAACCTCGCTGATCGAACTAATCGAACGCTACAAGTATGGTCGCTCAGCTTGGCTTCCGCTAGTCTACAACATGGTTTCGAGCGGAATACTAACAATTCTCAAACCAACAGCTGGTAGTAGAACCACTGCAGTAAGTATCTTAGAGCAAAATCGCACCACTATCGATAGCTTCGCCCGCTCGCACATATACTCAGACAGTGGCGTCATCAGCTATGTTGCTTTTCTCTACTTCATTGAACAAGAATTTTATCGCTACGAGTGCTTCAGAAGCTCGTTCTCACTTGTGCTCTTCCGAGCCAAAATGCGCTCAAAAAACGAGGATGGCAGCACTCAAGAATTAGAACTAAATCGTGCTAGCTTGCAAGAACTAATGGGTCGTGTCAATCTGACAAAACGCAAAGCCGACCTGCTCGCTCACTACCAACTAGACAGCTACGCCTTACTTTTGCCTCACACAAACCTGCAAGGTGTAACAGCCTTTGCCGGACGTCTCGTGGGCGCGCTGATGACAGCACCATTTGCAAACAGCGATGGCCAGAAATTAGTGCTGACAGTGGGCATTGCCAGCTTGCCAGAAGATTGCGCTGACTGGGTTAGCCTAGTAGCCCATATGCATAATAACCAAAGGCGTTTTGAATGAGCCTCTAGATTTTCTAGCTGAGCGTTCAATACTCACCAATGATTATAAGTAAACAAATGGCCTCACAGCTAACAGAGCTCGCGCAAGCCAGCTAGTAATACAGTGCCGAAAAATCCCAGCAAATGGCGATCCCCCGAGATGTAAAGAGATAATAATTACACATTTCTCTCTGTTCTCATAGAACTCTTTCCAGTTAGAACTGAATAGTTCCCCGTAATTCCAATATTTCTGATTTAACTCTTCCCAAACAACACCTAACCCACTAGCCAGCAATTGTTTCTCACTCCCCTGGAGCCGAGAGAACTTGCCCGTGCGTTCCGCTTGCAAAAGCGAGGCCAACGTTCAAAACTTTTTTAGGAGGTGCATCATGAACCATGATGAAACTGGTGCATTTCTGCGCCGGTATCTAACGTCAACCTTTGCCTCGCTCAAGCACCGCAACTTCAAGCTATACGCGCTTGGTGTCATCTTTTCGCTGACCGGCTCGCTCTTGCAAGAAGTTGTGGTCGCCTGGATGGCCTATCAACTGACCGGCTCTAGCCTTGTGCTCGGCGGTGTGTTGTTTGCCTACCAAGTCCCGATGATTCTCATGGGTGCCCTTGGTGGTATCGCCGCCGACCGCTTCGACCGACGCAAAATTCTCCTGCTATCGCAAAGCTTAGCCTTTCTGCTCTCGCTTGTATGGCTCGCTCTCTCAGCAACAAACAGTCTGGCTGTCTGGCACATTTACGTGCTGTCTAGCTTGTTCGGCATCATCGTCGCTTTCGAGATTCCCGCTCGCTTTGCCATGATTCCACAACTCGTCGACAAAGAAGACATGATCAATGCCTTCTCCCTCGACGGCTTGCTTTTCTATGGCGGACGCGTTATGGGTCCGGCTGCTGGTGCATTGATTTTGGTGCTGGCTGGACCGACTCTGTGCTTCGCCGCCAACAGTCTGACCTACCTGCTTGAATTGGGCACCTTGCGCAAAATCAAACCAGCACCAAGAGAGAAGACTGACAGCGTGCCTTTGCGTGAAGCTGTTGCAGTGATTGCCCGCAACGGCAAAACTCGTTCGCTTCTGCTATTCATTGCCGCTCTCACCTTCTTCGGCGTCTACATTCCACTCATGCCGGTCTTCAGCCACAACCTTGGCGGGGGCTCGCAATTGAACGGAGCGTTGATTGTAGTTTCTGAGATCGGTGCCATCCTCGGCTCGATTTTCTTGGCGCATAAAACAGCTCGAGCAGCTAACAGCATCAGCCCTCAAGCAAGAAGCTTGTCTGACACGATAGCGAAACAGACCAAACTGCGGCGCACCATCGCCATGGCCGGTCTCGCTTTCGCCGTTCTGATTGTGCTGTTCAGCTGCTCAACCAACAAGTACATCGCCCTTGCTCTGATTGCACCGATCGGCTTCTCCATGACACTCGTCACCATCGGAGCCCACGCACTCTTGCAAGAAGAAGTGGAAGATCGCTTGCGAGGCGTTGCCTCAACGATTTTCTGGATGTACTGCTATTTCGGCATGCTGGCTTTGGGTGGCCCTTTCATGGGCTTCCTCTTAGAGCATCTCAGCGTTAGCCAAAGCTTCGGCATTTCCGGCGCAATTTGTTTCGCCAGCTCTGCCACCTTCTTATCAACAACTTCAACAAAACGCTGAGCCTTG
The DNA here is from genome assembly GCA_038231015.1 of Candidatus Obscuribacterales bacterium. Classification (GTDB taxonomy): domain Bacteria; phylum Cyanobacteriota; class Vampirovibrionia; order Obscuribacterales; family Obscuribacteraceae. The sequence goes on along the minus strand of JBBRMD010000070.1, from coordinate 2,243 downwards.
CTCAGCTAAACGTTTAGAGGTCTATTATGAACACAGTTGTAAACGCAATCGCCGCTGCTCTGAGCACCGCCGACAATATCACCGACACTCCCCGCACTCGTCTTGACCTGGTCACCCCCAGCGACGACGACCGCGTCTTCCTCGAATTCATCAACAACAATCTCTTCGGCCAACCCGCTGCCAAAGAGATGCTGCTGCGCATCCACCGCGCCGCCAAGAACCCCTTCCGCGACCGCACAAGGCCAATCTACAAAGCCTTGATGCCTGGCGATTCGCACACCGGCAAAACCGAAACCGCCTGCGTGCTCGCCGACTACTACCACGGCAACCCCGAGGCCTTCATCCGCATAAACTGCGCCAACTACAAGAACAAGGGAGACATCTCGCGCTTGCTCGGCACCGGTCCGGGCTGGGTCGGCTATCAGAAGCCGCCCACCGACGAAGAGTTGGCGGCCAACAAAGACAAATTCGATGCATCGGCTTTGCTTTCGGCGCAGAACCTGACAGCCTCGCGCAAGGGCTCTAAGACACCCTACACCATCATCTTGCTCGACGAGTTCGAGAAGGCCGGTGACGAGTTCGAGCAGTTTATCTTGGCTATCTACAGCGCCGCCAAAGAGCGCATGGGCAACAACCAAGAAGTCGACTTCAGCGACTGCATCTTTCTCATGCCTTGCAACCTGGGCATGGCTGAAATCGGGCAGAAGCAGAAGCACACCATTGGTTTCGCGCCACAGAAGATCGACACCAGCAATGAACTGGATGCCATAATCAGCAAGCGCTACCCCATCGAAGTGGTCAACCGTTTCGACGAGGTCTGCGTCTACGGCAAGCTTTCCCGCGACAACATCAACGCCGTGCTCGGCCTGCACATCAGCAAGGTGCAGCGTCGTGTCGACGTCGCTTACGGCAGCTCCGCCTTCACCATTGTTGTAGAAGAGACAGCGCGCAAGCGTTTGCTCGAACTCTGCCTCAACGATCGCGGTGATGTGGCCGACCTCAAGCGTGTGGTGCCACGTCGCCTCACCGACCCGGTCTCGGTGGCGGTAGAAACTGGTGCCATTGGCGCCGGTGACCAGCTAGTTGTCACTTGCGATGACGGCAAAGAAATTTGCTTCGATCGCGTCGGCAACGGCCCCGTGCAGAAGTTGGATGGCTCCAGCCTGCCCAAGGAAGCACAACTTACAGAAGTGCAAAAAGAAGCAGCTGTGCCGAAACGCAAGATCAACCTTGGCGCAGTCAAGCTGATCAGCGAAGCAGCTGAACTGATCAAGCAGAGCGAAGTGAGGCAGGCACAGCTCGTGCTGGAGCGCGCCGTCATCGTGCTGGAAAAGGACCCTGATCCAATCTTGCTCGTGCGGGTAGAGAACATGCTTGGCCTGCTCTTCCACCGCAACAAGGTGTTTGGCGAAGCCGTCAAGCACTTTGCCGCAGCCGTCGACGCTCGCCACCTTCTTGAGGACTGCGAAGACACCCTTCCCTTCAGCCTACTCTACGGCAACCTGGTGTCGGCACTGACCAATGACGGTCGCAGACTAAAGGCGCGGGAGTTCTTGGAAGAGGGCAAGCGTGCCATTCGTCTCTATCGCAACAACGAAACAGATGAAGGCCTGAAGCACTTCATGGATATGTACCTCGGCCTCGAACCGAGCAAGGCCAAAGAGTTGATCGAGTTCACGATTAGCCTGAGAAAAGAGCGCTAAGAAGCCCTGGTGCTTCTCTAGGCGCTCTAATCAGTTGCAAGGGTGGCGAGGGCAAGGGACATTTCCCTTGTTCTCGCCCTCAGGCAGCGGTTCACAATGCTGGAGCTACAGCAAGCTGTATGCCGCCGGAAGCAGTGAGAAACAGGCGACGGTTCCCATTAGGGAATTTTTGCCTGTTGACCTGTACCAAAAACAGTGGACAGCGGTCTTAGAAAAATCGTTCTAGGCCGCTGTTTCACCTTTAAGGAGAAATTCCTCAGGTGAAACGTATCCTAACACTGAATTTAGACGCCTCCTGTTGTAAAAGATTTCGATGTAGTCGAAGAGGGCTACCTGCGCCTGGTCTCGAGTCTCAAAAATAGTACGATGTACCATCTCGGATTTCAGAGTTCCAAAGAAGCTCTCTGCCACTGGGTGAGTGGACCAGGGGAATTTCACCCCCAGCCTCTCTCAGAACCGGACATGAGCCTCTCAACTCATCCGGCTCCCACCGTCCAGCCATCTGGCATAATTCCTAATTTCCAGTGCGCAAAAAGATTT
>JBBRMD010000069.1:0-30469 GCA_038231015.1 Candidatus Obscuribacterales bacterium | reverse complement strand
GAATAACCTTCTTAAACAGGTCCTGGCAGGCGCTTTTGCAATTTTCCTTTTATGGTTTGCCTTCAGAGGCACCAATCTCACTGAGATTTGGCATTACTCACAAAATGTAAAACCTCTATGGGTAATGCTGATCTTCGTTTCGGGTATCCTTGGCACGTTCTTACGCTCATATCGCTGGACCATTTTGCTGCGACCATTGTCTGATAAAAAAATCAGTCAATACAACTCATTTTACGCCGTGATTATGGGCTACGCCGTTAACGTTGCCATCCCTCGTGGCGGCGAAGTAGTCAGGCTGTTATCCATTTGCAAATCAGAAAAACTGCCTTGGGCTGGCGTTCTCTCGACCATGCTAATCGACCGCATGCTCGATATTGCACTGTTGGCATCGCTTCTGGGGGCCACACTGATGATTTTGCCCCCCGACATATTGGTCTCCATGCCCTGGCTCAAGCCCGGTGGCTTAGCATTAGTTGCCGGGGTGGTGGTTGGCCTTTTGGTTTTGCCTCAAGTTGGCGCTATCTTAAAAAAACTATTGAGCCTCAAACTGGCCAAAGACAAACTGCCAGAGAAATTGCGAGAGCGCTTTTCGGAGCTGGCTGAACAATTCGACAGCGGCACCCAAGCCCTCAAGAGCCCCGTTCAATACCCTTATATAGCTTTTCTTAGCGTGACAATCTGGCTCACCTACTGGCTTAACTTTTATCAAATGATCTATGCCTTCGGCCTTGAAGACAAAATCAATCCTATGCAGTGCCTGATAATTTTCACGATCGGCTCAGTTGGAGTATTAGTACCTACTCCAGGGTCCGTCGGCACTTTCCATCTTTTAGTGAAAGAGGCAGCGGTGATGACCGCCCACATACCGCCAGATCAAGCCTTGGCTTTTGCCACCCTCTTACACTTCCTCACCTTCGTTGCCATTAGTTGCATCCCCGCGGCCTTACTATTCTTCTACGAACGTTTTACGGCAAAAAAAGAAATTACCAAGTAGCACCTTCTAATATAGATAACCGGAAATAGTAATGGAAACCCCCCACAGTTTTGCCGCCAGATTAACTTCAAGCTTTGCCTTAGGCTGTCTCAAGCCTAAGTCACAGGTTCTCGATGTCGGCTCCGGTGACGGCGCCATCGCGGCATCAATGCAAAAGGGCGGACTACATGTCACCGCCATCGATACCAATCAAACGGCAGTAGAGGAAACAAAAGCTCTCGATATTGAGTGCTTCAATAGTAAGTTTGAAGAGTTTGAACACGATTCATTCGATGCCATTATTTGCAGCCGTTCACTACATCACATGCAGCCCTTAGATAAAGCCATGGGCGCCGCTAATCGCCTATTGAAGCCAGGCGGGATATTACTTGTAGAAGATTTTGGCTACGAACGAGTTGATCAAAAAACAGCAATTTGGCTTTTCAACTTAGCCCGTCTAGTGGCAGCAGATGAAAAGTTAGTGGATGGGAAGCATCGCCATAGCTGGCTTACGGCAGAAAGACACGAGAGTAACACCCTTGGACCCGGTCATGAGCAGTCAGAAGCAATAACAAGCTGGCGCCACCATCATGAAATTGACCACCATGTCAGCTCTTTCGAACGAGTTAAAAACGCGCTCTTAGACAAGTTTGAAATTATTGAAGAACGCAGCGTTCCTTACTTATTTCATTACCTCTGCGACCTTCTTCCCGCCACCAAAATTGGTGCCGAAAAAGCAAACCTAATCTATCAATGGGAAAAAGAGCAAGCTCAAGTGGGCGGCATTGAAATGTGCGGAGCCCGCATCATCGCGCGCAAGCCCTAGATTTTATCTTTTCGTTTGTCTACTGCGTTTATGATCTTTGGCTGCATTTTGCCAAAGAATTTAGGATAGTTCTCAGGCAAGTGGTTAAACACGGCAGCAACTTGAACACCATCAGCTAAGTGGCAAACAAAGCTCGAAGTACCAAACGTAAGAGCACCGCTATGACACCACTGTCCGCTCTTTGTGTCGAAATTCCATCCTTTAGCATAATACGATGTCACTTTCTTCTTTGAAGATTTCAGAGGTGCCACTTGAGGTGGTGCTAGCATCAACTTAACAGTATCTTCATTCAAAAGCTTGCAGGCACTATTGCTGCCATCAGCGGCCGCTATAAATTTGACAAGATCTTCGGCCCGAGCGACCCAACCACCATGAGCGTCCATTGCCTCTTGCGAGAAACTAGCGCCGTACGAAGATGACACTTGCTCTGGCTCTGCAGCATAAACTGACCAAGCTCTTCCGCCTATACCTTTATCATCATAGAAGACTTCAAGTGGAGACATTTCAATCTGACGCGTGCGTCCTAGAGTCATTGCACTAGCGCCAGCCGGCTGCAAAATATTCTTTTTGACAAAAGCCTCATAGTCTTCACCACTGACCTTTTCGATAATTCGACCGAGCATGTTATAGCCAAAATTGGAATATTCATATTTAGTAGCAGGGTCGCGGTCTAATGGCTTGGTTAAGCGGTAGCGCACGATAGCCTGCGGTGAAGCTGGTTGCGGCAGACTATATTTCTGAGCCGCTACTCTTAGGTATTCAAATTGTGGATCGCCTTTTTCATTGGAAAATCCAGAAGTATGCTCAAGCAACTGGCGTACAGTTATTGTTTGCAATTTAGGATCAAAAGGCTCACCAACTGGCGGTTTAAAATCTTTCAGTATATCTAGAGCCTTATCTTCAACGCTGAGTTTGCCTTGCTGCACCAGAGTCATAATTGCCACAGCTGTGATCGGTTTAGAAGAACTGGCGATCCGAAAAAGCGAATCACAACTAGTTTGTACTTTATGCTCTTGGTCAGAGAAACCGAAAGCCTTAGAATAAGCCAATTTGCCATTCTTCGAGACGGCTAGCTGAGCGGCCCAGATGCCATTTTCCTTCATAACCTTGAGCATTATGGCATCGAGATCATCGAGTTTGCTGGCAGTTATGGTGCCTCTAGAATTCACTGGTAGTTTCATTTCTGTTTTCCCGCTTGCCGCATAGGCAGCCTGATTGGTGCCTACAATTGGAGCAGACATGGCTAAAACTGAAGCACTAAGAAGTCCTGAGCAAAGTGTGCTAACCATAATTCTGTTGGACGATCGTCTCATTACTTTTGCTTCCTTTTAGGTTTCGCTGAGTTTAACTTGGTCTTTTTTAAAACTTTTACTGCTAGTGCCTTAGTAGGTTTCTCTTTAAGAGGTTTCTCTTTCACCAAATTCTCTTTTACGGGCTTACCTTTTATAGGCTTTCCGATTACAGGTTGACACTGCAGGCAAAAATGACTAGAACGGCCATTTAGCCTAATTCGGACAATTGGGCTGGCGCACTGTCTGCACGGTTCGCCGGCGCGACCATATACCCAAGCCAAATTTTGATAGTTACCATTAACACCGCTACTATCGGTATAGTCACGCAGAGTAGAGCCACCAGATTCGATGGCACGACTAAGCACCAATTGCACATTCTCAACTAGCCTAATTAGCTGGTCTGCATTCACATTACTGGCTGGTATGGTTGGGTGAATACCAGAAAGGAATAGCGATTCATCGGCATAAATATTGCCTACACCAGCCAAAATTTCTTGATCAAGTAAGGCAGTTTTGATCGCCTGCATCTTGCCTTTGAATGCCTCAGCTAGATGACTTGTAGTAAGCGCCTCTAAGGGCTCAACACCCAACTTTGCTAGACTGGGAATAACATCTATGAAAGTTTTACCTTTGGGCTTAAACCATAATCGGCCGAAAACTCGCATATCTTCGAAATGAAGTTCTCGGCCACTAGCTAAGATTATGCGCACGCGCAAAAATCGCGGCTCTTGCAGAGATTTGGGCTTGGTTTGGTCGTGACGCACCAACAAGCGACCAGACATACGCAAGTGGCAAGCTAAGCCAGCACCGCGATCTAGCTCAATTAAAAGATATTTGCCGCGGCGCAAAACATTGCCAAATTTATGGCCCGGAAGAGACTCTATAAACTTGTCGACATCAGGATAGGCAATGGAAGCTTCGCGCAGCACTTCTACCGCCACAATGGCATCGCCGGCTAAAGCAATTTGCAATCCACGTCTTACTGTCTCGACTTCGGGCAATTCAGGCATTTGTATCTCTTAAATACTGTTTGGCAAAATGCATTTTCTTACTACTTTTATCGCAAGAATTACTTAGCCTGGAGCGAAGAAGAAGGCTGCACCGAGAATGGCATAAACGGCCAATAACTGCACGCCCTCAAGCCAATTACATTCGCCATCAGTGGCAACGAACGAAAGAATAATCACCGAAACCACAATTGACAAGATTTCAATTTCAGAGAAACACAGGTCCATCGGCTTACCGATCACATGTCCAGTAAAAACAATTACAGGAGCCACAAACAAGGCAATCTGAGCGCCTGAGCCCAAAGCAATATTGATAGCCAGATCCATTTTATTCTTAGCAGCCATAAGAATGGCTGTGCTGTGCTCGGCCGCGTTACCAACAATAGCCACCAAGATAACACCAATAAAGATGTGACTTAAACCAAGAGTGACAGCGGCTTCTTCTACGGCATGCACTAAATACTCACTGAGAATAGCCACCCCAACAGTCGCAACCAAAAGCACGATAATGGCAGTGCGAACACTCCAACCACCGACCCCAAGATCTTCACCCTTATCATCATCAGACGATTGATAGAGCTGTTTGTGAGTTTTAAGAGCAAATACCAGACTCAATATATAAGTAACAAATTGGACCCCAGCGATCCAAAGAGCGAGATTGTAATCACCATGGCCAGAAGAATGTTTATTAGCCAGCTGGCAAACCGCTGGAACAGTCAAACTAATGGCTGCCAGAGCTAACAAAGTAGCTGATGTCGAAGCAGCAGTGCGATTGAAATATTGTGTACGATATTTGATACCACCAGCCAAGATAGCACCGCCCAGCACCAGCAAAACGTTGCCAATAATTGAGCCGGTAATTGAGGCTTCTACCACGTCGATCAAACCAGCTCGCAGGGCTGATATAGCGATAATCAATTCGCAGGCATTGCCAAAAGTAGCGTTTAACAGGGCACCGGCGCCCGAACCGACTTTGTCAGCCAGCACTTCAGTGGCCTTTCCCATAATGCCAGCCAATGGCACGATTCCCAAGCAAGCCGTGAAGAAAATGATATAAGCCGGCCAGTGCAAATATGCACCAAGAATCGGCAAGGGTATAAAAATCAGGAAGATATTGAGAATATTCTCAAAGGACAATTTCATCGATTACTTTACCGGCACCATATTTAATACCAACTAGATAGCTGCGGTCTTATCCCTTCTCTGGACCGTTATCTTGACCTTCGCCTTGAGCTTTTTCAGTCTTACCCGAAATTGCTCAAACTCCATCTAGTTTGATCTCAATACACTATAGGAATGATGCGCTTGTTTAAAGGCAAGTGTCCAAATAATTTTGCCAGCTAATTGTACTGAGAAAAAATTAAGTGGCCCTGTACCCCCCAAATTGACCATATCGTTTCGATATCGGAGTTAACATATTGCAACGACAGGAGACTGTCGGCTGGAATTGCCTTGACCGTTTTGCCGGGAATGCTGTAAAGCCCCCTAATAAATCCGAGGCAGAGCCGGAGAACCGGTAAAGGTCAATACTTTAGGGGGTAGCTGTGATGGTAGCGGTCAAGTCGGCCAAAGTTCCAACCATGGAATGCGAAACCGAACACTTTTTGATGGCTCAAAGACAACTCGACGAAATCGCCGAGGAAATGGGCTTAGATAGAGAGCTACACGAGCGCCTGCGTTATCCCAAAAGAGCGCTGATAGTAACTGTGCCAGTGCGTATGGATGACGGCTCAGTAAAGTCATTCACCGGCTATCGGGTACATCATGATGTCACTCTCGGACCAGCCAAAGGCGGCATCCGCTTTCATCCAGAGGTAAACCTGGGCGAAGTTTCATGCTTGGCCATGCTCATGACCTGGAAATGCGCATTGATGGGCTTGCCTTACGGCGGCGCCAAAGGTGGCATTCGCTGCGAGCCATGGAAACTCTCCATAGGCGAAAATGAGCGCCTGACCAGACGCTACACCTCTGAAATCATTACTTTGCTTGGTCCGGACAAAGACATTCCGGCTCCTGACATGTATACCAACGAGCAGACCATGGCTTGGATCATGGATACCTACAGCATTAACGTGGGCCACACCGTGCCTTCTGTTGTCACTGGCAAACCGGTATCGATTGGCGGCTCTTATGGACGTACCGAAGCCACAGGCCGCGGCGTCGCTTATTGCGCTCGTCGGGCCGTAAGCCACTACAACATCAAAGGCGAGTCGCCTTCTGTAGTTGTTCAAGGTTTCGGCAATGTCGGCTCAATTGCAGCCAAGTTACTGCACCAAGCCGGTTATAAAATTGTAGGTGTTTCAGACGTACACGGTGGTATCTACAACCCGAAAGGGATCGATATTCCGCGCTTATTTGCCTATCTCTCTGAAATGGGCAAGGTCGAGGGCTTCACCGGTTCAACACCAGTCAACAATGAAGACCTTCTTGAATTACCTTGTGACATTCTCATTCCAGCTGCTCTCGGTGGCCAAATCACTGAATTAAACGCCAACAAACTCAATTGCAAAATTGTGGTTGAAGGTGCCAACGGCCCTACTACTCCGGAAGCCGATTTGATGCTTCACGAGCGCGGCATCATTGTTATACCTGACATTCTTGCCAACGCTGGTGGCGTCACAGTTAGCTACTTTGAGTGGGTCCAAGGGATGATGCACTTGTTCTGGAGCGAAGATGAAGTCAATCAGCGCCTAGAACAAATCATGGGCCGTGCTTGCGATCAAGTTTTGGAATTGGCAACAAAGAGCAAACTGAGCGTAAGAATGGCAGCGTTGCGTATCGGAGTTTCGCGCATTGCTGAAGCGAAGCGCTTGCGCGGGCTTTATCCGTAAAGTAGCAGGCGAAATAAGTAGTTAGCGACTGATAAAGGCACTGGTCATAATAGGGCCAGTGCCTCTTTTTTTCTTGTTTTTTTGATTTGGCAAGTCTAATATGTGGCACAGATAGAATAAGGGGCCTCTCGATTTGGCCGTTAATAAGTCTATTGGTAATCAGATGTTCTCATCGCGTTCTCAAGCCGGGAAACAAAATACGCCAGCACCGCGAAATTTTCGCCTGCCGAAACAGTCGGTTGTACCCAACTACACCGATATTCAGTTCTTGGCACAAGAAGCTAACAAACAACAGGGTAGGCAGGTTGAGTTACCATTTTCGGTTACCGAAGGTTCGCAAGAGTTTGTTGTAACCGTAAAAGTAGACCAAGCCGTCTCAATGGACCCGATTTGGACACTGACAGCTGTAACCAAGCAAGGCCACCAACAAATCTTCCAGCATCCCGAACCAGATTTAAGCATGGTCACTAATCTAGTGATGAGCGGTTGCGGTTGCGATCTTTTCGCTGACAATCTGGCCACAGAGCAAATGATGGGACGCGATACGCTTTCCAATTTGAACCCCATTGGCACCCAATCGGTTGAAATGCCAGCGGTAGTCAGTCACCAAAATCACTCGCAAGAAAATTCTGTAGTTTTTGACGCACCAAAGCCGGGAATTAAAGCCACGCTTGAAGGCGACTTGACTAAGATGCAAGCACCAAACCTTTTACAATCTCTTGCCATGGCTAAAATGTCTGGCCGTCTTGATGTCAAAGACAAACAAGAATCTTGCCGTGTCTACTTCGTCGATGGTGCCGCCGTGCATGCCGAGATGAAAGAGGCTGTGGGGGACACAGCTCTAATCGAACTAGTAACCTGGACCGCTGGCGAGTTCCGCTTCTGGCCAGACGAAAAGAGTGAGCATAAAACGGTAAAAAGAAGACTTGATGCCATGCTCATGGAAGGGGTATCGCTGCTGGACCAAAGTCAGTATCTTGATTCAGCTGGCCTCAAACTCGAGTCGTGCCTGGTTAAGCGCAATGCCATTATTTCAGAGCAAGAATTTACTGCTCGATTGCAGAAAGGGGCACCAATTGCCCTGCAGCCACAAATTGATTTCTACGAACTAATTGACAATCACAGTCAGTTTTTCGATATCTTGGCCAAACGGCCAATGAGAAAGCCTGAGTACGTACCAATTCTTTTCAACTTGATTAGCTGCGGCCTTGTCCAAGTCACCGATCAGCAAGCGCGCTCAGCAGGCCGTGGTCTAGGCATCGACGAAGGCACACTGCAAAGTGTCAACAAAGCATTGATTCGCCAAGAAACAGATATTCTCACCTATCCTGCTTTTCTCTATTTCTTGCAGCAAGAATATCTGCGCTACGAATATTTCAACTTCCCCTTTTCGCTTGTCGTCTTTAGCCTTGGCCACAGAAAAGGCGGAGCCACCGGCCCGGTCGAAGCCTTGCAAATGCTCGCTGTCAAAAGAGCGATGCAGCGCATTAGTCTGGTCAAGCGTCCGATCGACATGCTTGGGCACTATGAAACTTTTGACTTTGGTTTGATTTTGCCAAACTCTAACGCCAAGGCTGCGGGCGCCTTAGCGCACCGTATTGTCGATGTATTGAGAGAAGCACCACTAACTGCTGATATGGATCCTAAGGGCATGGTTTTTGCCTTTGGTGTAGCAGGAGTGCCTGAAGACAGCCAAGAGCTTGACAAGCTTCTAAGCGCCGCCAAAGGCGCCCGAGATATGTCGAAGTCGACCCAAAGAATTGTGCTAGCTCGCGATGTGGCAAACGGCTAGCGTCATATGATTGCAAACCACAATTGACTAATAACTAGAATTGACTACAAACCTCAATCGATTACAAGCTAGATTAGATCTGGAGAAAATCGCTTGACATCAGCCATGGCTTCGCTAATATAGAGATCTCGCTCGTCTTTAGCGGGTCTTTCTTTTTTTATATTTCAATAAAACGAACAGGTGAATGCATGCGGCACTTCGGTGACTCCGCACAACCTAATAACACTGGTATGGCCACAGATGCACCGCTAACAGCAGTGCCCAGAAGTGAGGCTGGTAGCCTAGCGCGCTTCATTCACGACCAGTTTAGCCCAGCCAACCGCTACGACATGTCGGCTCCATCGCCTTACCAAGCGGCTCGCAACAATAACGATTCTGCAGCAGCAGCAGCAGGAAAGTCAGAACAGGCCAACAGCGCAGATTTAAAAACGCTACCAGCGCTTTCATTCAAACCAGAACAAGCCACAAATTCTGATCTTAGAAAAACTGTTGAAGTAAAAGCTCTCGGTAATCTTTTCAGCCCAGCTCCCGAACAAGCAACAGCGGCTTCTATGCTCAGAGCGAGCAAAGAATCGTTCGCGTCCTCGGTAATAGAAGATTTTCGCAGTCCATTTAAAAGTATCGGTCAACTGTCAGTATCTGGCGACAATCAAGCCGACAACAGGGCAGACAAAATAGCCGCACGCGATGCCGCTTTCGAAGCAGCCAACTGTTATCAAACCATATCTATCAATCCTCAAGAAGGCTCAACAAAAACAATTACAACTCTGAGCGATTTATCTTCATCAAGAATTCACATCAAGTCAGTTGATGGTTCTTCAGTAACTTACACCGATAGACTAGGCAGACCTGTTAGTGAGAGCCGCTTTGATGCCAGCGGCAAACTCGTGAGCGAGACTTCAGCTCAATTCGACAACTCGACCAATGCAGCAATTCCTACTAAGAAGATCGTGCGCACGGCACACGAAACTACCGAGATTAGTTTAGACAGCAGAGGCTTGGTGCTGGCCAAAACCACACTGCCCTATTCTGATCTGAACAATGCCTGAAAGTTGCAGCAAAGCGATTAAGAGCACCACAATTTCTCTTCACCAAGGTGATATCACTAGAGAAGATGTGCAAGCAATTGTCAATGCAGCTAACTCCTCTTTGATGGGCGGAGGGGGCGTTGATGGAGCTATACATCGGGCTGCCGGACCAGATTTACTAAAAGAATGCCGCCAGATCAAAGCTATGCAAGGACCATGCAAGCCCGGTGATGCAGTCATTACTGGTGGTGGCAACTTAAAGGCCCAATATGTGATTCATACAGTGGGACCAATTTGGCGCGGCGGCAAAACTAACGAAAAGCAAATTCTTGCAAACGCCTATAAGAACTCGCTACAGCTAGCCGTTGACAATGAAATCACGACTATCTCTTTTCCTTCAATAAGTACTGGCGCTTATGGCTACCCCCTCGAAGAAGCTTCAGCCGTTGCCATTGCTGCAGTCAAGTACTTCATCGAAAATTTGCCTGATGACCTGCATTTAGAGCAAGTGCGTTTTATCCTATTCGATAGCTTTACTTTCAGCGCCTATAAGCAAGAATTACTCAAGTAGATAGATACATGAGTAGATAGAGACATAAGCAGATAGATTACTGATTAGAGACTTACCAGAGCAACTCAGCGAAAGATAAATTGTCAAAAACTACTCGTCAAAGCCGCGCTTGAAATCGCGCTTGCCACCACGCTGCTGCTTATCGCGCTTATTGCCTTTAACATATCCGCCACCATCACCGCCGTCGTCACCCCACTCATCATCACCCTGCGGTTGACGGCGGTTAGCCTTATTTTTAGCTGGTTTGCGACCTTGGTTTCCACCTTCAGCGACATAAACCTGTGGTTCATAAACAGCGGGCGTTTCGGCAAAAGGAAGCACCACATCTGGTGCAAGATTCCCTTCGGGTTTAAGAGTCTCTTCGGGCTTGAGAGCCACTTCAGGTTTAACAACGGTTTCGGGTTTAATAACCGCTTCGGGCTTTGGGGCAGCTTCAGGCTGCACGAGCCCTTGCTCAACCAAGCTGGCAGTAAACTCTTCAGGCACAGGCTGCTTCAGTAAATCAGCCAATCCTTGAGAAATAGAAGCAACTTCAACCGGCTTGTCAGCAACTGGGGGCTTGAAGTTATTTACTTCAGCGCCACGCAAAGGCTGCTCAACTCTTGGTCTCTCTTGGGGAGAATCACCGCCACGATTGCGTGGTTTGAACTCTCCTCTCGCTCCACCCGGTCCATTGCGATCGAAACCGCGGCCACCAGGCCCACCAGCTCCACCGGGTCCACCTGGTCCACCTGGCATCTCAGGGCGAGGATCGCGAATCTTGCCCGATACCATATCTGAAACTATTTGCTGTGCTCTCTGCCAACCAGGTTCACCCTGAGGTATCAAGCGATTGACAATTGAAAGGGCAAAGGCTTCGTTGGTTTCACGAGCAGCGTCGTGGAAAGCAGCGTCTTTGCCTTGATCTCTTGCTTTGTTGGCATTCTGATTTGACTTATTACCAAACTGAACAGCATCAAGCAAACCTCTAACATCTTCTAGAGAGCTGGTGCGAGGCACAACCAAGTTAAGCAGCTCGGTTGTTTCTGGAGCTGAGGTGGTGGGATCTAATTTAGATAGTATGTTTTTAACGGCGAAGTGGTTCTGACTGCCCAATTCAAGAAGCTTATTTACAAGGGGCGGATTCGAAGTAACATTCTGCATATCGATCGCTAAATCAAGAACATTAAGACGATCAGATAGTTGATTAGTCATCGCCCGTGGTGGTCGATATTTCGGACTCTGCATTTCAACCATGCGGCTAGTCTCAAGCCAATTTGCAAGGTTTTGATCAAAACCGGCTGGATACTCGTAGTGGCCGCTACCATCGGTAGCTAGTGTCGCATAACGCTCGCGCAAACTTCTAAGATAAGAACTTGGCAGAGCTTCTTTCATTACAACTAACGGGTCAACTGGTTTTCCTGAGGTTTCCGGATTCATATCATTACGCGTCTGAAGACGCTCATGCGCTAGTTGTAAGCGATGGCCGATATAGGACAGTTCGGCTTCTGAAAGTGGTGCCGAAGAGACTTTTTCTGGAGCCGAAAGGAATTTTCGAATTGTTGGAATATCGAGTGCGGCATGCTCGGGATTGCTGAGAGCATCGCGCACTTCACCGCGATTGATTACCCGCCCATTACCAATGTGCATCAAAGCCAAGTTGTTGACGTCAGTATGCATGCCAGGCTGATTGGCTGGCTGGTAGGCATGAGTTAACCAATCGGCAAAATCAGCATCACTCATTTTGCCAAAGAATTCGCTAAGTATGGTGCCTTTTACGATCTTGCTAGTGCCTTCTGCCTGTTGAAACTCTTTGACAAGAGTTTCAGGGCTAACAACAGCGCGCCCACCCTGATGAACAATAGCATTGTCAGTGCCTTGATTCTGACTATCTCCAGCTAATCGCTCTTGTTGCTGACGAGCAGCAGCTTGGCGATCGCCAGCCACCTGATCAGCACTGTACTCGGGCTTTTGTGCTTGAGACAAGGCTTCAGGCTGAGCTCTTACGGGGGCCTCAACTGGCTGGTTGACTTCTTCTAGTGCACCAGTTTCAGTACCATCGAGAGAGCGGCGACCAGTAGCGGCCTCAAGCTGTTCCAGTAAATTAGGAGAAGTAACACTGCGCTCCGGGAACCGGCTCATGATATCGGTGTGCAATACTGCATCAATTACAGCAGCGTGAACTCCGATTCGAGTCTGCTGTCCATAGGCTTCCATCAGCTTAGTGAACCCAGGGTTTTCGTTGACCCATTGCTTGACACTCTCTCTAAACTGCAAGTGCTCAGCAGCAGAGGTGACCGGCATCTTCATTAAAGCGCCGAAAGATTGTTTGACCTCAGGTGGAAGTGGATCTGTATATCGATCAACTCGGTTAATTACTCGCACCAAATGGTTTGAGCCAGCATAGGCCTCTTGCACAACCTGATTGACTTCACGGTCTCCAGCCAGTTCGGTGACCATGCGCAACGGCACTTCAGCACCACGACCTTGGCCGTAGGCATAGTCGAGTAATTTGTACACATCTAAGGGGCTAGCATTATTCTTTGCTGCAGCTTCAGCCAACTGCACGCCTTCCTTCAAAGTGGCAATGCTTTCAGGAGAGCTATTGAATGCTTCTTTAATCAATTTTTCCATAGGAACATTGCCAAGATCTTTGGCCTGTTCAGCCACTTTGGCCATGGCTATGCTGACAGACCGACCGTCTCCAGCAGCATGTTCAAAGAATGCTACGACATCGTCAGTGGTGGCTCGGTAATCAACGGCCTTGCTGGCTAATGCCACACTTTGATCAAAGGTAGCTTTCAAACTCTCGCTAACTTGGTGGGTGCGAGTATTGGAGAAACTTTCAGGGCTCTGATTTAAGTCTTCAAGCTTAACTTCAGCAATAGGCTCAGCAGCGGGCTTAACTTCAGATGGCGCATCTGATACAGGCTTAGCTTCGGCTCCGGTCTTTATCTCAGCAGCAGGTTCACTAGTAGGCTCAATTTTAGGAGGTGTAACTTCTTCTCCGGCAAAGGCGCGTTGAGTCTTGCCGGATGAATTTAGCGTGGCATCAGCTTGCGGACCGATTGCTGGTTTAGCTGGAGCAAAGTGTAGTGCAGTAGCGCCAGTACCACCAGCGGCACCATCAGTAATGGCCTGCAAAGCTCCTCGCTTGAGAATGCGAGCAATATCATAGCTACCAGTAAAGTCTTCAGAGTCTTTCTGACGCATAAACTCATTGGTGGCACCGGAGCTAAAGCCGAAAGTAGCCCCCATACCTGTGTTAGAAAGCACTTTGCTTTCATTGACAAATTTGCCAAGTTTAGAAGCCGACAGCGATTCAGCAGCGGCTGTTCCCTCGAACAGTCTCATGCCAACTTTGCTCATACCCGAGAAGGCACCATGCGCCCCCATAAACAGACCGGCATCCATGACCATCGCTTTTCCATCGACAGCGGAGCTAAATGTCTTACCTAACCCAGCGGTGAAACTATCGCCCGTAAGATTGCCTTGATCGTTTAAATAAGTAGAGCTGGTCAAGCCGTGCTCAAAAATACGCGAGCTCGTGCCAAGGGCCATACCCTTTAAGCCAACACCCATAAATCTAGCAGTTGCAGAAGCAGTCTCTGCCGGAGCAACAGTAAAGCTCTTAGCACCAACATAATCGAAAGTCTTCTTTAAGGCAAAACCCTTGAGACCACCCAGCGCTAAGTTTACACTCGCCTCTCCAGCAGAATCTTTGCTATGAACCGCATCTAGACCATAAGCAATAACTGAACCGGCCAGCATTGCCCTCGACTTAGCGCCAGCGAAGAGGGGAACAGCTTTAACAAAACTTCCCGCATAAAAATCAACTTCGTTCTGAGTTTTGACTGCCTGTTGATCACCTTGAATAGCCTGGTGAATTTCGTCGCGAATACTGCTATTAGCTGGCAGTACTCCTTTCACAGCTTGAGCTTCAGCTTGCTGCTTTAGTTGCTTGAGCTGGTCTAATGACTGCCCATCTTTGTCATAAACAAGATGTACTAATTTGTCTAGCACCGACTTGTTGTCGGCCGTCTGCTGATGCATCTCAATTTGTTTATTGAGGGACGCCAGCGAGCCATCGCCGGAACCAGCTTTGTCGAACTTAGAATTTAGAGTTTCAGGATTTTCAGGCATGCCACTTGTAGGGATAGCGTTTGCAGCTATGGGGAAGTCAACAGTTTACCGTTAGAGATTACGTTTTAAGCGGCACGACAGCAATGGGGAAGCTCCCATGCTTCTATACTGTATTTATGTACCCGCATCTGCTCACGTTAAATCTGGCAGAAAGTCGGGCATAGTAAGCCTAGGCGGCTTTTACTGAAAGGACCTAACGCCCAGATGGCCAAAATCCTATTAGTTGAAGACGAACCAGACTTTTCAATTTTGATAGCGCAGTTGCTGGCATCAGAACACCACACTGTGGAAATTGCCGCCAGTGGCGAGTCAGCCTTGGAACTCTTGGCGGTTTATCATTTCGACTGCCTGATTTTAGATTGGAATTTGCCTGGAATTAGCGGCCTTGAAGTCTGCCAGAAATTTCGGGCAAAAAAGGGCCTAACCCCAATTTTAATGTTGACGGCTCGCCAGCACGTTGACGATAAGTCTGCCGGTCTAGACTCTGGCGCCGATGACTATCTGACCAAGCCTTTTGAGTTAAAAGAGCTTTCTTCTAGAGTGCGCGCCCTCTTACGTCGCCCCACAAGCTTCCAAGGCACGAGTCTCAAGGTCGGAAAGCTTGAGATGGACGTCAACAACTTCAGGCTGACCAATCAGGGCAAGGAAGTTCAGCTTCTACCGAAAGAATTCGCCCTGCTCGAGTTTTTTATGCGCCACCCCAGCCAGGTCTTCAGCCCAGAAACCCTGATTGACCGTGTCTGGGCTTCGGATCAAGAAGCTTCGCCGGACACCATCCGCACTTATATAAAGCGCTTGCGCAAAAAGCTCGACGTTGAGGGCCAGCCTTCTAATCTGTCGACCGTGCATGGCGTCGGTTACAAGTTCGAGCCACAGATGGATTTGACCACAGGCTAAAGAATTAAACCGTTAACGGATTTGTTCTCGGCCCGTTCCCAACTAAACCGTTAACGGATTTGTTCATATCTCGCTCCAAACCAATAAGTTAACTGTAACCGTCAGCGAAAGGTAGACCGATATCGCTCTAACTTTCAAAATACTTTTCCACTTCCACAACTTTGCCACATTTGGAACATAGACTGTTCTCATCGAACCAATTGGAAGTAACGAGGAACACCCCATGGCACGCGTTGATGTACTTGAACTCAAATCATTTCAAAAGATAAGCCTGAACGAAGTGCGTAATCTTGGCGAAATGGATTTCAAAAAGAATCAGCAGTCCCGTGCTGAAGAAGCCCAAAAGCAGACCGTCAGTATGAAAGTGGTGGGCTTTGAAAATAATATCAAAGCCAAGTTCCAAGCCGTCACCAGACTAATCAAATTAGCTCTGCACAACCTCCTCTACGAGACTGTCTCACAATGTGACACTTACTCGCCTGAGTAATTTGCCACAGCCAGTTCCTTGTAAATTCAGAGGCAAATTGGCAGTCGCTGTTCGAACAATTTTTCCAGATAAAAGGGGAGGGCTCAAGTCGAAAGACTTGGGCCCTCCGGGGTTCTAGCCATAACGCCAGTACCGCTCAAAAATCAATAATCACGAGGCGTCTATAACTTCTCGCTCCTCAATGCGAGCTGGTCGACGATTAAACATCCCTCTTAAAACTAGCCAAACAAGCGGCAAAACACCCACTAGAACAAAAATCAGATCGCCTACTATTCGCAGCCAAGTCAAACTTTGAAACAGCGCTGAATGAACAAAGTCATAGCTGCGAGCAAACCAGAAGCCATGCTGATAGCTAGCAACCATTTGAATTACTCCAGCAGGAAATATATTGAGAATAAGCATCAGCAGCAATCCGATATTCAAACCCCAGAATGAGAGTGCCGCTAAACGATTGCTCCAAGCGTCTTCAGTCATAAGGTAGCGAGTAGAGAAAAGCACAGCCGCCACCGAGAGCATACCGTAGACACCCATCATGGCAGCATGACCGTGATTAGAAGTTAGATAAGTGGCGTGCTCGTAGTAGCTTACAATCGGCGTATTGACGAGAAAACCGAAAACGCCAGCACCCAAGAAGTTCCAAAAGCCCACGGCAATTAGAAACATCATGGCCCAATAGTGCGAAAAGTTCTTGATCGAGCCCTCAACCTTTGCCAAGTCAATAAACTTCCAAGCATCCATTGTTAATAGCGTTAATGGGACAACCTCTAAGGCCGAGATCATTGAGCCCAGTGCCATATTAATCGCTGGCTGTGCCGTCCAATAGTAGTGGTGCCCAATACCAACAATGCCACTGCCAAGGTAGAGAATAATGTCTACGTAAATCACAGAAAGTGCAGACTTCTCTGAAACCATACCGAGACTGCAAAAGAAGTAGGCAACGATAATTGTCGTATACAGCTCAAAAATGCCTTCTACCCAAAGATGCACCACCCACCAGCGCCAGAAATCAGCAACGGCAAAGTTAGTGCCAGGATGATACATCATGCCAAAACTAAAGAATAAGGGGATGGCCATTACGCCATAAAGAAGCATGTAGGGAAGGCTTCCATGATCTTTTCCGCGCAGCAAGGGACGAATACTGCGAAAGACAATAAATGCCCAAAGAACCATGCCAACAGTCAAAAGGGCCTGCCAAAAGCGTCCAAGCTCCAGATATTCCCAGCCCTGATGACCGAACCAGAACCAGAGATTGCCAAGCATATTCTTGATACCAAGCCATTCTCCAGCAATACTGCCGACTGCAACTATGAGAATTGCTACGAAAAGAACCTTTACCAGCCAATGCTGGCCTTTAGGTTCATGCTTAGACAGCATTGGTGCCATAAACATTCCTGCAGCTAGCCAAGCTGTAGCAATCCAAAAAATTGAAAGCTGCAAGTGCCAACTGCGAGTAATGCTATAGGGAAAAATACTACGAATATCAAAACCATAAAAGCCATTTTCTACGATGTAGTGAGCGGTGACAACACCAAAAAAAGTTTGGAAGAGAAAAAGCAAAACCACCACGACAAAAAACGGATAAAGCGAAGTTTGAGAACGATACGGTTGATAAGCTCTGACATTGTCCGTCATGCTTTTCCCATCTGGTGCCCAGCCCAAGCCCGGAAAGGCGCTTAAGAGAAACTGGGTCAGACCAATTCCACCAACTAGCATTACCAAGCTCATGGCGCTCCAAAAGAAGATTTGCCAATTAGGACCGTTGCCGACAAGCTTGTCTGGAGGCCAGTTGTTTGTGTAGGTATAATCTTTGCCTGGGCGATTTGTATTGCAAACCCAAGCACCCCAAGAAAAGAATCGACTCAGTTGCAATCGTTCAGTTGGGTCAGCAATATAGTTTGTGGGCAAAGGCAATTTGCGACCGACACCAAATTCAGTATCATAGTAGGGCGCAAGCTCTCGGTAAGCTTCAGCTTGGCCATCTGTCAAAGTCAAGGTCTTCGCTTGGCTATCATAACGGTTGACTTTCTGTTCTTTGGCGAGCGTGCTCTCCAGATCGCCTTTGGCGCCGTCATCTAATTCAGAATAAGACTTGCTAAAGCGCCTCTGAGCCATTTGCTGCAAAGCAATCTCGCCGGCACGGTGCAGATAATCAGCGGAAAAATCTGGACCGTTGTAAGCACCGTGGCCGAAAAAAGAACCAACATCCATCAAGCCATATTTCTGAAAAACGGCCTGCCCGGCTAGAATATCGCTACCGGTAAACAACATAGTATTACTAGAATCGAGCACCTTATCTGGTATCGGTGGAGCCTGATCTGTAGTTTCATGCCCCATAAAAATCAGGGTCGAAAAACCGGCAATCAGCACAAATAGCACAGACAGCTTCCATCTCCAAGACATAGACAAATCCTCTTAGCAATTGGACGCCTGTATGCGTCAGTCATGCTAGCACCCGGCCGCTTACATATGTTCAACTGATTTAGGCAATCAGGCGCTTGCAGCAGTCTTCATTTCCAGCCAAGGCTCATTATCATCCTTGCGAAAACCATCACAGCTGTAGCCAACACTTTTCAGTTCGTCTTTATAGGCATCTGGATTGGCGGCAGCCTCAATCATAGTTTCAGCCACTAGTCCGATGGCAGCTCTCCAAGTCTCTCGCATCGCAGGCGTCCACTGGCCTTCTCTGCTGAGATGTTCACCAAGAACTGCCATAAGATTTTCCCCAACGGCACCATAGTGAGCCGGTTCAGTTTTATATTTTAAGTGCCTTATGCCCATAGCATGCAGGTAAGGCAAAAGTCTTTCGGGCTGTTCAACGCCGCCAACAATTGCTCCTAAAGAAGCAATCAACTTTTTATGCTGTTCCTGAGGAGGGCTATGAAAAAGTGGTATCACTGCTGGATATTTCTCAAACAGTCTCTTGTAGAAATTGAGGCCCAAGGCAGAGGTCCCACCGTTTTCGACTTTAACCCGCTCGAAAGTTTCACGCAAAAGAGGAACGTTTAACGACATGACTAAACTCCTATATTAGCGTTAACAAACAATTGCAAATCACGCATGAGCGCATCTAAATCGTCGACATGACACATGCTGTCGCAGATACCAAGTTCAGTATCTAAGATGCTTTCATCGCATTGCGTGGGCACACTAACTCCGTGATTTTCGAAGATCACCCCAATACCTGGGTAGGCGGCAAAAATGTCTTTGACTGTAGTTTCTTCGGTAATTGCAAAAACCATGTTCTACCTTCCTTTTTTAGAGAGAGCCAGCGCTTCTGTTTTTTGAAGCCAGGGAAAAGAGAATCGAGTTCGCTTTATCAGTTTCAATGCCAAATCTCGATCGAGCAATCCTCCATTAAGATCAAATATACCTTTTTATCCATAATAACACTACAGCCAGTAGAGTCAAGCCGTCAATGCCGCAAACCATGGTAATCTGTATATAAAGGTATTATTGTTCACAAACGAGGAAGCCATGATTTCGCAAACTGCAGAATACGCCTTAAGAGCCATGGTTTTCCTGGCAATGCAAAAAGCAGCGGCCACCGGTCAAGCAATAGCTGAGACCACAAAAGTGCCACCAGGCTATCTCAGTAAAATCATGCAGCAATTAGTAAAAAGAAAGCTAGTCAATTCTCAGCGTGGAATTGGTGGTGGCTTTGTACTGGCACACCAACCTAGCGAGATTTCGATTTTGGACGTCGTCAATGCCGTAGATCCCATCAACAAAATTGTCACATGCCCACTAGACATTCAGTCACACGGTCTCAATCTTTGTCCGCTACACAAAAGACTTTCATCAGCAGTGGCTCAAGTAGAACAAGCCTTCGAACAATCGAAACTGAGTGAACTGGTTGAAGAATCCCAAAGCCCTTTGTGCAGCAGTGTTCCTCTAACTAATTCAGAAAATTTGTGCCACTAGATTTGCTTGGAACAAATCGATCATACAGAAGTCTTACTTGACACAAACTGAACTAACACGCATCCTAGAAATAAGCCCCGGCAACAGTTGGAGGGTACGATCATCGAAGCTTTTGATTTATTAGAATTCCAAAGAAGGGCCCGCGAAACCTGCTGCCCTAAGACGCTTTTTCAACTGTGGGAAGATGTCTGCCGCCGCTATGACCAGCATGAAATTGGTGAATATCAATTCGAAGAAATGAAAGCTGTGATTTGGCCAAACTTGACTGCTCTCGCATCACTTCGCCGCGCCATTAACGATAGTGATAACGGCTTATTGCAGGCAAAACAAAATAGGCGAAAACGCGCTTAACGCTCCGCCAATTTGGAACAAACCAAAAATTGCTTGTGGCAGAATCTTCAGCATTGAAGGGTAGTTGCATACAGCGGTTTTGTGCTAGTTTATCTATTGGTAATTGCTACCAGTGGTGAGTCAAGCAGGTTCTTTGTGAACAAGTCAAAGTGGTCACGGTTGATTTATAAACCAGCGCTGTTGCTTCTGTCTTTGTCGCTAAGCTTGGCGATTACCAGCGGAAAGTGCCAAGCATCTGATTGGATTGATGGCGATGTCGATGAAATTCCGCTGAACAAAGCGAGAACGAAACGCCCACAAGCACCAGTAGCTGACGAAAATTATAGAGAAGAGCGCAGCATGCAGCCAGCCCGCATGCGACAGATGCGCAACAACCAAGAGCAAGATTCTGACGAAGGCGAGGAAAGGCCAGTTGGCAGAAACGCCGAGAGCTCAAGTTCTGGCGATTTAACGCCACCAGCTCCGGTGCTCAAAGCTAATAGCAATGGCAGCCTCCGCATCACTGGCGGTGTCAGCTCAGCGACCGTGCGTGCCGGCGCCAGCAAGAGACCCAATCGGGGCCTTGACCGCATGGCGGCAGAGTTTCTTCAGCAAGCACCTTACCTCGATCAGGCCAGGGTAGCAACTGTGCAACCAGGACTATTCAAAGCCTGGCTTGAGCGGTCCCACCCCGGTCAGAGTTCACAATTTACAAAAACAACAGTAATTGAAGTCAAAGGAAAGTGGGACGACTGCGGTCACATCTTGCGCAATTTCGGCCTGCCATTCACTAAAATCACCCAAGACAAATTAGTGCAAACCGATTTGTCAGCTAGCAAAATATTAGTGATCAACTGCGGCTGTGAACTAAGTGCCGCTTCTATAGAATGCGTCCGTCAATTCGTGGCCAAGGGTGGCTATCTACTAAGCACTGATTGGGCCTTAGACTCTTGCCTACAGAAAGCATTTCCCGGTTACGTTGAATGGAACAGCTGCTATACAAGAGACAGCGTGGTTGACGCAGTAGTAGTCGATCAAGACCCCATTTTACTGGCTGGGGTACCAAAGGTAGCCCACTGGAAGCTAGAAGACAAAAGCCAAATCGTCAAAGTAATTCGCGGCAAATCAGTGCAAGTATTGGCCCGCAGCCGCGACCTGATTAGAGACGACGCTGATCAACTCGGCATCTTAGCCCTAAGCTTTCCTTTTGGCGAAGGCCGCGTACTGCATTTAGTTGGCCACTTCGACAACAATGCCAACCTCTCTTTCAACACAGCCCTACCTGACCCAGCTCCTATCATTGGCATCGGGCTGCGTCAGGCCATCGCCGCGAACTTCATAATGGCTGCACTTCACGGCGATTTTACGGCCGAAAGCGCCTCCAGTGGGGAAAACACCCAAGTCAAGTATTAAATTACGCCAATGGCTGCCAAATTTCGGCAGTTATCGGGTACATACATAAGAGAGCGTTGGATTTTGAAATTTCTACAATGAAGTTTCAATTTTATTGATCGATTGGGAGAGTAACTATGGGCGCACTGGAACATTCGGGATCGACAGATAACGTTCAAAAGGGCAACGAGAACTTTACCCAGGCGCATCTCAGCCCTGAACATTACCAATCAGGCAATCCAGCTGGTCGCGATAACCGCACTGCTCAAGCATCTGATGGCTTGGACGCCATTTCAAACACGGTAAACACCAAAGAACGCCCTGTCGAAGCTGTTGCAGCCTGCACACTAGCAACTTTCAACAACATCGAAAGTCGCAATGCCCCAATCACTGCCGCTGGTCTGCGAAATATCGCCAGCTTGATGGATACCAACAACGAAGTTTTGGGCGCCCACGGCCTCACGAAGAACCAATCGGCGATTCCCCAGTCAGCTCTCGATCGCTTCAGCGGCTTCCTCACTCTGCAAGCAGAAAATCATCCTGCTCCTGACGCCAAGGCCGCTATTTATGCGGTGCTTGATCGCTATTTCAAACCAGCCCAAGCCTAGATATACAATTTCGATTCACGCAGACTAAGCCTACAAGCCAGTTTAGAGCCGTGGTCTATTTAGTTTTGCCTGCATTTTCGTCTGCATTTTCGTCTGCATCATTGAGCGCCCAGTCGTAGGGCAGATAGTCGAGCACAAGCTTATCTTGCGCGCGAAACTTAGCAATAACGTCGCGCTCGTCCGTCGGTACATAGAAGCTGACGTAAGAGGAAATGATATCTTCATCCATCGGCGGCGGGAAAGAGCGCTTGGCGTAGCCAGCTTTACTGGCAAAATCGAGAGTAAACCAGCTGAAAATTTTGTTGACACTAATTACACCTGTACGGGGATTGACCGTAAGGTTTTTCGGATCAGCAAAGAAGTCTTGAGTGCATTGGTCAAGTCGTTGTTCAATATTCTCCGCCACAAATGGCTCAGGGGAGAGCTTAGCGCAGCTTCTTGAGGCACAGACCACGGCAAAATGCAGCCGCGGATCGGGTAGCTCATGGCGCAACCGCTCGTGCTCTATTTCGTAAAGAGTGACTGGGGCACCCATAATTTTGAATTTGCCATTTTCCCACTCACCAGGAATTTGCCTAAAGCTGCTTGGTGGATACTGAGACTGGTTTCCCTTAATTGGATAGTTATCGAGCACAACTTTTATTGTGATTGCATTGTAGGCGTTGAGCCAGAAAGCTTTTTTCTGCTCAGGTGAAAAGCGCTCATACTCTGACTTGGGCAAATCACTAAGAGACTGAAGAAACTGGTCAAGGGCTGCTGGGTTTTCTTTCCACCGCTTGTAGTGAACATTGCCATTATCTAAATACTTAGCCAATTCGTGTCCAAACAATGCATACGACTGGTCAAAACGATTTTTGTCTGCAGATTTAGGCCCGTTCCCTGAGTCTTGAGCTTTGTCTTGAGCCAATACTTTAGCTGTCTCTTTCGAAGCACTGCTGGCCTTTTGTTTAATGGCGGCTGCTTCACCTTTTGCACTTGAAGCCTTAGTGGCGGCTGCACTACTAGAGATGCTCAACAGCTGACTTGTGGCAATACAGCCAAGCAAGGCTGGCACAATAGACTTAACTAAAGCCGACTTAGCTAGAACCTTTTGATTCACAGTTCCTCAGAGGCGCAGGAGAGATTGAGAGTACCTAAGTATATTAGCTCGCTTTATAGCAATCCATCGCTCTCTAATCTACCAATTTATTTGGCTGCTTATTTGTCTTTGTATTTGCTAGCCTATTTGCCCATGGCTTGGTTAGTGCGAGCAAATAATCGCTTTAAAGATGCAACATCATAGGCCGGAGTAGAACAGCGGCCACTGGCGCACAGAAAAGCAGCGGTTTTTGGTAATTGCGGCAATTCGACGGTCGAATTTGGCAAAGGGCCGTCTTTAGCGTCCAACCACTCAATTCGCATATATGGCGAGGGTAAGGCAGCAGCAGCGGCATAGAGCGCCTGAGCCTGGCTGTCGTTTTTTGCACCAACAACAGTTATGTGGGGAGGCTCTGATTGCAATTCTTGATCAGCCAAAAGAATGCCAGCGACAAATATTTTGCGCCGCTTAGATGTTTCAGGAATAACTAGATAGGCAAGTGAACGCTTAGCTAAGGTCTCAAATTTCTTATCACCGCAATAGTGATAAAGAAGATTGGCAAAGCGAGCTAGTTGGACATTCTCGTCAATGGTTGCGCTAGTGATATTGCCAAATTTGCTGTCAATAAAATTAGCCGACTGCTCTGCGTAGCTCAACCATTTGCGTTCAGCTGTGGCGCGATAGAGGGCAAGAAAAGCTCGTCCCATAGCGAGATTGTCACCAAGAAACGGACCCGCTTTGTCACTGTCTCCATGAGCAAAGCCAAGCTCACTAGTCAAACTCGATTTTAATTTGCGGTTTGCTAGCGCCCAATCGGCCGCTTTGGTAGCACACTCTATGTAGCGCTTGTCACCACTTGCTAAATACAATTCAACCATGGCATTGATGGCCCAACCATTTTCGCGAGCATAGCAGTGCTTATCAATTCGCGGAAGGCCCTGCTTAAGCCGCTCAGCCGAGCTGAGAGCAAAGTATTCAGCTGAGTGCACCCCGGCAAGCAAATCAGCGTCTTGGCTCGTATAGAAGGCACCGTCTGGTGCGCTTAAAAAGTCTTGCAAATAGCGAGCGATAGATTTAGCAGTATCGAGATAGCGTTCGTCATCGTAGAGCCTATATGCCAAAGCATACAAACGCAGATTCTCCGCCTGGGTCTGCATGACTTTTTCAAAATGCGGATGAGACCAATCACCATCGGTAGAATACTGATAGACGCCTCCGAAGGCCGGATCTAACAAATTGATTTCGCCATCAAGAGCTGCTGTAGCTCTAGCTTTCGCAGCAGCATCCCCAGCCAGCCCTTGCACCATGGCATACTCAACCGAATCAAAATCGAGAAACTTTTGAAAGGTTCCCCAGGCACCATATTTGGAGTCATTACCATTAATATGCTTAGCAATCAATTCTTGACGCAAAGTCGGAGTCAAAGAAATTTTGTCATTTTCATTATCGCTTGAAACAGCCGTCGAACCAGAACTAAAATTGGAGCTAGAGCTAGAGCTAGAGCTAGAGCTAGAGCTAGAACTAGAACTAGAACTAGAACGAGAAGAAGATTCTATTTTAGCTTCAGCTTCTGGGCTCGGATCTTTAATGATGGCACGCAATAGCCGCGCCATTTTAACTGGGTTGATATAGCCTGAGCGCTTCACTATCTCGCGGCCATTTTCATTCAAAATGATAGTGGCCGGCCATCCGTAGTCTTCATACTTAGTACTTAAATCGGGCCTAGCATCTTGGTCTACTCGCACACAGATATATTTTGAGTTGAGTAGTTTCTGCACAGCGCCATCGCTGTATGTTTCAGCGTCCATAACATGGCACCAGTGGCACCAAACAGCTTCTAGGTCGAGTAAAATAAATTTGTGATCGCGCTTAGCCTCGGCAAGAACAGAGTCATCAAAGTCGCGCCAAGTAAGCTTTGATTTCACTTCACTGGCAGAGGCCGTTAAGCCAGACGCAAAAGAAATACCAGCGGCAAGAACTAGTGCCAGAGTCTTTTTAAGGAAGATGCGACTGGCTCCGCTAGGAAAATCATCAAGACTTCCCCAAACTGCATAACCAAATTTTTCGTAAAAACTTTGGGCCTGGAAGCTAAAAGTATCAAGGTAAGAGAAAGCGCAACCACGCTCACGAGCAATACTCTCAGCCGCTTTCAGAAGCTTAGAACCATAGCCGGCGCCACGCAAACTCTCGTCTACAGCCAGCAAGTCAACGTGCAGCCAGCCCCAGTTGGTCGAGCCAATCAAACCACCGACAATTTTGCCTTCAGTATCTCTGAGCACTACACTGAGCGGTCTTGAGGCCCAGGTGTGACCAAAGCGTTTGTTATTGTCATTGAGTATGCCGGTAACGGCAGACAGTTCATCGGCGCCTGGTTCGTCTGAATGCGAGATAGTGAGCCCGTCAAATTGGTTTCCACTTTCAGCCAAAATTGCCCCTTTGCTCTTAGCCTTACTGGTCAAAAAACGCAAAAAAAAAGTTGCCTCACTACTTTACTAGAGAGGCAACCATTTTATTCCCAGATCAATTTCAATTGATCTTTAGTTCGACTTCTTGATTGCTGGTGGATTCCACGCACCAGTCAGCACCGCGCTCTTTGGTGCATAGAGACGCAAGGTGACGCCCAGCTGACAAAGCGGTGCAGGCAGCCAATTAGCCTCTTTAGCAGCACCAGGATTTTTGTTTTGAATGTAAAGATCGAGCGAACCATCCGGGTTATAGGTGAAAGGCATCCATGAACTGACTGCAAAACGATTTAATTCGTTAGCAGCCTGGAACCCGTCAGTGTCATACATGGTTAGCGACCAAAAACCGTCAACCGGTGGCAACTCTTCTTTATTGAAGTGCAAGACGTAGTTGTTAGCGCCATTGAGCGGATTGCCATCAGCATCGCAAACATTCAAAGGGTAGACCGCATCTTCAGGCTGGTTAGCACCAAGACCCACCATAGACACAATAGCGCGCTTAAGATAATAGTCACCATAGACGCCCATAGTATCCGTGTTCATATTCCAACCATTGACACGTCGGCCAAGGGTCGGCAATTTTTCTAACATCATCTTCAATCCGTCAGCAGCACCTTGAGCGACAGCTTTCTGATTTTCAGGGGTCAAAGCAGACATATCGAAGCTTTGGCCAGGCACGATGCCAATGCGTTTCATGCGGGTGATCATTGACCAATCGGTTATGTGAGGAGCATGCTCTTTCATCAATTCGGCAGCCATAGCGAAATATTTGTCAGCTGGCAATTTATTGACTTGCTCAAGGGTGGGAGTTGTCATATCAATACTGCTGTCAGCAACTACTTTCGGAGCTGTACGAACAGCAGATGAGCCAAACTGCGAAAGCGGTGTCAACTTCAAGGCATCCTGGAATTTATGAACTGCAGGATAATCGTCAGGCCCATCGGTCTTGGTGCGTCCAATCAACCATGCGTACTTGGTGGGTGAGTCAATGCGCTCGACACCAGCTGGCAATTTGCCGCTCCAACCAGGCGCGACAACAGCGAAATGCTGTTCACCATTACCGCTCGTGCGCGAACCAGGGCAAGCAAAAACGTCAGAGAACATGTCGAGAATTGGCATCATGTAATAGCGCTCTTGCGAATCAGGTATCGAAAGCACTATCGGCTCAGCAGCAAGGTCGAACCAAGTAATCGAATAAAGAGTGTCAAAATTTGGTCTGACAACTATGCGGAAGTCAGCGGTTGGGTAAGCGCGCATGTGAGACAAATAGTTAGATGGACCAAATCCCGGTTTGATACCGCCGTCAAGATTGATACACAGACGTCGGGTAAACTCCATGGACATTAGAGAATAGAAGTAGACGTACGACTCTAAGCCAATCGCGTAGGCATCTGTCGCGCTTAAAGAAGCAGTCTTGGGCTGAGCCGCTGTTAAACTCACGGTTATATCCTCAAAGGGGCAGTTAGAATATCACACCGGCTACACACAGATAAGCATAATGACATTAAATGAAATGCCCGAAAATTCGAATACACCTGGCTCAAAGCCGACCAAGAAAGAGCTGATTCTCCACGAACTCAAAGAAATATTCGACATTATGATTTACCTTTGGGTAAGTCTTTCGCTCTTATCTACAATCAAGTCACTAGTGTTGGTGCAGCAAGGTATTAACGATTTCGTTCACGGCTATCAAGTGGCCGCGATTCTCGCTTTAGGAGCGGCAAAAGTTGTTGTGCTCGTGCAAAATATCAAAGTCATGAAAGCTTGGGACAGCCGCCCTCTTATTTGGTCGGTGCTTTACAAATCGGTCCTCATGTCAGTAATAGTTGAATGCGCACTTAAAGCAGAAGAGAAAATGTTTCACCACACTGAAGCTGCCCAAGCAGCCGCCGAACATCCGATCATATTGATGGTGACTCATCAAACAGTACTTCTTTCAATCTTCGTAGTTCTGTTTTTGGTTCGCGGTCTCGACAAAGAACTTGGGCCAGGCAACCTCGTCAAGCTAATTTTCAAGGCAAAACAAGTAAGTGAATCCCCTAAGGCTTAAAGCGGCGGTTGAACCACGAGAGCAAGTCTTCTCGCCGAGTAGACCAGCTTCCCAGTTTGGCAGCTTCTGGCAGAGCGGCGACTGTCGACTGCTCAGAAGCAATTGGAGCGCTCATCACCTTACTCAATGCTTCCTTTAGTTCGGCAGCCGTTTGATAGCGCTGTTCTTTCTCTTTCGCCAAACACTTCGCAACTATCTTATTCAGCTTAACCTGCAATAGTGGATCAAGCCCCGTAAGTAACATCTCTGGTGCATCACTAGTAATTTGTTTCACTAAAATATCAACAGAATCTTTGCCAGAGAATGGTGGCTTACCTTGCAAAGTTTCAAATAGTGCACAGCCAAGTGAGTAAATGTCTGTGCGGCGGTCTAATGCCTCGCCCCGCGCCTGCTCTGGGCTCATGTAGGCAGGGCTTCCCAACACGTCACCAATCTGCGTAATCTGATCTAACTGGCTGACGTTGATAGATCTAGCCAAGCCGAAATCAACAACTTTCACAATTACACCTTGATCACCGTTGTGAATGAGCATCAAATTGCTGGGCTTAATATCGCGGTGAACGATGTCTTTCTGGTGCGCATGCTCAAGGCCCGAGCAAGCCTGACTAAAAATATCAATGACTTCGCGCAAAGGCGGCCGGCCGTATTGCTTGAGATATTCGTTGAGACTAGCCCCGTCAACTAGTTCCATAACCAAATACGGCTGCCCTTGATCGGCCACACCATAGTCGCGGACAGCAACAATATTGATGTGAGAAAGTAAGCCGCTGACACGCGCTTCACGCTGAAAGCGGGGCAAAGTATCAGACTTAGCTAGGGTCTTCAAATGCAAAACTTTGAGAGCCACAAAACTTCCCAAATTTAGTTGTTTAGCGCGATAAACTAAGCCACTGCCACCACCACCAATTAGCTCTAACAATTCGTATTTGCCACTAAGTATGGTGCCAATGTAAGGGTCAAAATCTGTATCGAGATCGACTTCTGCTTCAGCAATTCGTTTGGCAAATGCACCGCTAGATGCTTCTCGAACGTCAGGATAGAGATGAGTAAAAATAATACTACCCCTAGGATCGAACTTCTTCCTCAGCCTTCTAATTGCCATCTTGAGCTTGAGTTCGTCTTTTTCAATGTCGCTCGACCAAACCGAAGCTAACAGTTCTTCACTACTAGGAGCAATATGTGGATACTTTGCCGCTAACTCCAAAAGCTGAAACTCAGGCTTAGGCAAATTATGGGTGCGCCCACCCTTACTGACTCTCTTATTGAGCAAATCAATTTCGATGTCACCAAGATTGATACTATCATTGGTGGCTTGACCGGCCCGTCTCATATGGGCTCTCACGCGAGCGCCAAGCTCTTTCATATTGAAAGGTTTGGCCAAATAGTCATCCGCTCCTTCATCAAGGCCAGCTTCCATATCTTCAACGCTGCTATGCCCCGTGAGCATTATCACCGGCGTCTTAGCTCCGCGCTGGCGGAACTGTTTCAAAATTTCTAAGCCACTGACCTCAGGCAAATCCCAATCGAGAATGACCAAGTCGTAGGGGTTGGCAAGAATATGAGCCAGCCCTTCGCTGCCGCTGTGAAAAATGTCGACAGTGTGGTTCTCGAACTCCAAAAGAGAACGAACCACATTGGTTAAATCGACATTGTCTTCAACTACTAAAACCCTAGGCATGGTCTTCAGATTACCACTAACAAACAAGCTTTTACGAACTAACTCTCTCTTTCCCCGAAGAGAGGCCTATCATGCACTTACGGCGCTCCCTGGCCACGTCGACGGTACCAAGGAAAGGTTAAATAAGGAGCGTCAGGGGTACGATCATAACTGGGCAGACTGAGGGCGGGCTTGGGGTAGGCATAGGAAGATAATTCATGAAAGAGCACTCGTTTGGCGAGCAGGTACTGAAAGAGTCATCGACAAAAGACGATGCTGGCAAGAAAGTGATCGATATGGCACGTAATGCCTGGGGCGATCTTCCGGCAAAGAACGCCCTCGATACTGCACACAGAGCATCAGAGACAACTCCCAAAGAGGCCGCTCTAGCAGCCAAGGAAGGCGCCACTGCCGGTAAAGACGTTGGTCAGGTCAAAGATGCTAGCAATCACAAAGATAGGCCCCACGAAGCACCCAAGCTTGATGCCCACAAAAATGAGCAACAGCTGCTTGAAGCGAGCCATCGCATCAAGCAACTAAACAACGAATTGCATAAGCCAGGCGGACCTCTAGCCTCATCGGCTTTAGAATTGGTCGGCTTTGATAAAAACGGTCGGCTCTTACTAGTGCAGAGAGATCAAACCGGTCAGGTAGACAGCAAATATTTGGTTGATTCAGAAAGTGGCAAAATTGTTGCGCGCACCCAGGCTAGGCATCTAGACAAATGGGAGCACGGCCCAGGCTACAAGAAAGAGGCATCGAAATCGGGAAATGACTCCGATAAATCTGAGCTGGCTACCTTAAAACCACTTCTGGACAGTCGCTCGGGCGCCACTGTCACAAAAGACAGCGCTGGACGAGTAAACGAGGTGACAGACTTCCACGGCGACAAACGCTCATACGATCGCGACAGTAAGGGCAATCTGAGTGAAGTGACAATCGTCCAAAAAGGTTACGAGCCGGTGGTTTATCGACCTGGCAGCGGTGTTGAAGGGGTTAGTAACCACCTTTGGTACAAGCAACCGCAGGTTGAGGGCGAGCAGGTACAAGGTTTCAAATTTGACGTCAAAGCTGACGGCACCCTAATTCAGCACACCAATGCTACGCAATTCACTATTTACAGCCCAGACGGCACCATTACCGAG
>JBBRMD010000068.1:0-32068 GCA_038231015.1 Candidatus Obscuribacterales bacterium | reverse complement strand
TTACATTGAGATGTTCTACAATAAGCGAAGACTTCATTCGCATCTGAACTACCTTTCGCCCGAGGATTTTGAAAGAAGCATGGAGAGGGCACGATAGCGACTTGTCCTATTTTACTGTCCGACCAAACGGGGGAACCTCAGAGTTCAAGATCAGTTAATTAGGAATCGTTGATTCTTGGAGATTATCCGGTGCAATCTAGATGCAAAAATGAAGTCATAGCCCTAGTTTTTGCAGCAGCATTTTGTCTGCAGCTGAACTACAGTTGCCTGGCGGCTCCATCATCAGCGGTCTCGGCAAATAGCGCGAATAAATCTAGCGCAAAGCTCCCAAGCAGAAAAGGGGGAAGCCTTAAGAGAAAAATCAGTGCTGAGCAAGCCGTTGCGTTGGTAAAGAAACGCGCTGATGTAAAAAGGTTTCTCGCACTTTTCCCTAATGGCAAGTCGCAAGCCACCCAAGGATATCCAGTTGTTGAAGCTGAAGCATTAGACTGCAACTGGAATGTACATGTTTACGAACAGACGCCAGAACACACGGCTACGATGAATTGGTTTGAAGTCAACTCACAAACTGGCTCCATTAAGCCAATGACCGATTAAAAATACGAGTAAAAGTAAAAGTACAAATAAAAGAGCATGTAAAAATCAGAATACGAGCATAAGTACAAGTGACTCTAGAGCGAGCTCTGCTGCTGCATCTCAAACTGGTACAACTCAAACTGATACAACTCAAACTGATACAACTCAAACTGGTACACAGTCAACTAACGGATAAGCCTACTAATTGCAGTAGTATTAATGGCAAAAAAAATTAAGAGGAAAGAAAACTGACCTGCCAGCAAACCTAGTTGGCCGAAGCGTCCTAGGTTTACTGGCAGTCAGGTTTCATCACCGAATTTACGAAACAGAATTTACGAAACCGAACTTACGAGCAATACTGAGCGAGCAGCCTCTGGCGCACTTGAGCAACATCCAACGTCGGCTCTACCTCAAGCAGAGTGGCGACAGCGAACGTTATTTCGGGAGTACGGAAACTAATCGGACCGTCACCGGGCAGCTTTATTTCGGGCTTAGCCACTCCATGTACGTTGCACCGGCCGTAAGACCCGTGTTGCAGGCCGACAGCAATCACTTGAGACAGGCAAGCCGGCTCAGAGACTAACTCGGTATCAACGTTATCGAAGAACGAGGCACCTGACGTTTGCGAGATGAAGACATCAAAGCGAGTCGGCGTCGAGTGAGCCACCGCTGTGATTGCAAATTCGAAGTGTCCTTCTCCTTCGACCACAAAGGTGAGCTGCTGACGATCATTCCACATGTTCGGCGCAATGAACTTCCCTTCATGCCAGGCCACTTCGCGACCGTTCAACATCACCTTCAGATGCCAACCGCTGTGCTGCGAATTGCTCGAAACGTTGCGGTCGACCCAAAGGTTGTACGTCGATGTGTCACGCTGAAACCCTTGCACAAACGTGGTTTCGCTGCTCGTGAAAGAACAGTGAATTGCTCGCCCATCTCCCGGTCCGCAAGCGGCAACAAGAATGTGGCCGGCTAGGTTCTGCGCAGGCTGGTCTTGCCGACTGCGCTCTGAAGTCGCAGAGTTACTAAGGTTGAAGCTCTCCCAGCCGCTGCCGTCTTGAGCGTGACCAAAACCGCCAAACGAAAGATTGGCGACACTGGTCATGGCACGGCTCTGACACAACTGCCGGGCCGAGACATAAGCCTCAATCCAGCCGTCGCGTACGATTTTGCCATCAACCCACGCGGTGCGAATCAGACTGTCGCCAGCGAAAGCACGCACCAAAATGATGGCGCAATCGCCATTGAGTTCAAGCAGCCTTTGCAAGATTACGGTGCCATGATTGAGCGGATCATGACAGAGATTGTCGAGCACAAAAGTCGACTGCTCCCCCGCAATGAACGGAGTTCCAGTCACCGTTATGCCGCTTGTGAGGTCGTAAAAGGCAATCAGTTTTTTCACCTTGGCGACGGCATCTCGAGAGAAGCCGCTGTCAACGATGATCACTGCGTTTTTTGTTGACATATTTTACCTCCCTGTTTTTTTATCAGTGCTTTTAGCAGCACCTTGATTTAGCACTTTAAGTGAGCAACCTGATTTAGCACCGAGCTGAGGCGTGGCAATCGATTTCGCGATTAGCGCCTTAGCTCGGCAACAACTTACTTGGCACCATCGGTGGTGAGACGCAGACCTGTGACCGCCCACTTGCCACAGACAAATTGGGGGTTCTTGATCTTGCGCTTGGGGCCGATGGTGATGATGTCGCAATTGTCCGGAGTGCGCATCAAGTTGAACTCCTCGACGGTGAGGTGGAAGAAGCGCATGACGAAAATTCTGATGGCCAGACCGTGGAAGACGATCAAAGCCTTCTTCTTCTTCGAGCGCTTCACTTGTCGCATGAAGCTATCGAGGAAACCCGAGAGACGGTCGTAAGCCTGGACAGGGCTCTCACCGCGCTCCATTTGGTACCAGAAGTAGCCGATTTTGTCGCGCAGTTCGCGCTGAGCATCGATGGCAGGCTGGCCCTCGTAGCCGAATTCGACCTCACGCAAGCGCGGGTCTTCATAGAGGCGGACGGGAGAAACCTCATCGATGTTATCGATCAGACCAGCACCCACCAAGGCCTCCATCAGGGTTTGACGGGTGCGCTTGTAGGGTGAGACGTAAACCAGCGATTTGGAGATGAACTTTCGACCGAGCTTTACCCCAGCCGCGCGTGCCTGCTCGTGGCCCTTGAGCACGAGGCTGATCTTGTGATCAGGCACTTCTTTCATATCCTCCTCACCAGTGTTGGCTCCAGAGAGCCCGTGGCGCAGAAGTTTGATAATCATGTAAGCGTCTTTTGGTTAGAGTGAAAGTTAGAGGCCGTGCGTAGACCTAGACTAGACCTAGACTAGACCTAGACTAGACTAGAGTTAGCCTAAGCCAGACCAGGCCGCCGTTGCCGAGATGCGACTACTTGCCCATCCAGACCAGACAGTCAGGAGACGAAATGATGCGGAGGCTGGGCGGAACGGGCATGGGCTGCTCACGGCAAACCAAGCGACTGCGCAAACTGCGAATCGTCGCCGAGGCTTGCTTGGCCAGCTCCACCGTGCGCTTGTAGCGGCCGGCATCGAGACTGTTCTTGGCGTCGCGAAACATGGCGAAGGCCGCTTCCAAGCGATAAAGAGTCTCGCCGTCGCAGCGTTGCGGAAGATGGTTGATGCGCAAAAACTCGACATCATCGTAGGCAGCGTTCATCGCTTCGCGCACACGCGGAGCCATATGGCTGCGGTAGACCGAAGTGATGAGAAAAGCGCCGATGCCGAGAACGACAATAGCGCTCAGCACCAGAATGAAAACCAGGCGAATATCGAACATAGAAATTTCCTTGAGTATGAAAGGGTTTGAAAACATTTGAGAGCCAAAGCCAGCAGAAGAGCGAGAAGCCAGAAATTGGCTCCTCGCTCATAGCTATGTGCCTCAATTCTTGGCTGCTAGCCTTCAGGCGCTAGTTCCAGCGGTAGCTGGTCTCTTGCGTGCGCACGTTGTAGATGGCAGCGTCACCACCGACGGTATCAGCGTAGCCCACCCAATGCGATGCTTCGTCCTTGGCCTCAGCCAAAGTCAAATACGGCCCGGCCGGAATAGCCTTGCCATCGCCTTCTTCGAAGCGAAGCTTGCTGGCATGAGCAGCGTACATGACCAGGTATTCGCGCGGGTTGTCACTCTCATCCACGGCCTTGAAAGTGCGAGAGATGGCAAAATAGTGGCCGCGGAAGGGTCGCAGCTGCTTGTCCACAATCTCGTGATGGAGGGCCAGAGCCTTGTCCGTCAAATCGACGGCACAGAGAACGTTGTTCTCAGCGAGAGCGATTTCGACACCGAAGCCGATTTGCTCGTAGTTGGTCTGCTCGGCCAGGGCTTTGCGCACGGCAGTGCCGGCATCGTAGAGCCTGCGGGAATTGCTTTTCAGCTCTCCCACGGCAAGCTCGAGACGCACGGCTGCCACTTCGTAAGCACGTTCGCGCTCGCGAAAGAGGACGTCGTCGAGGGTCCGCTTGAAGCCCTTGACCAGGCGTTCACCACGGCGCGTTTTGAAAGCGGCGAGGGAAGCGGCGATGGAGTCGCGGCTGAGGCAGAGAGCCTGAAAGCTCGCGGTCAGTTCCGCCAGAAGCGGTTTCCCTTCATAGGGAATGAAAAGTTCTTGCATTGTCTTGTTCCTTTGGTCCCGGGATGGGGGAATGACGTTGGCGCGTGCTCCCAGGAAACGAGCACCAACATCAGAGAGGAACGCAGCGACCAGCACGCAGCGAGGTTGCAGAGTTGCAGGGAAATTCCGGAGGAATTTCCCTGCTTTCCCAACAACTCGCTGCGCGCCATCTGCCGATGCGCCCCAAATCAAACTGAAGACTGATGCCTCAGTTTGACAAACCAGACAGTTCGTCTGGCGAGAGCTGAGTGATTAGCCCTCTGAGTGATTAGCCCTCGGGGTGGGCAGCGTCGTGTGCCGCCTGCAGGGTTTCCACCAGGCTCTTCTTCGGACCGCCAACGTGAATCAGGCGGAGGCGGAGGTAGAGCAGGCGCTCCTTCTGGGCAGCGAGCACCAAATTGAAGCCACCGCCGGCGAAAATCTGACCGGGTTCGATCGCGAGTTCTGCCTTCTTGATGTACTTCATGCCGCCGAAGAGGTTGGTCGACTGTTCGGGGTCCGGATAGAGGACACCGAGCAACTCGAGCAGCATGCTGCCCTGCTTCGAGACGGCATCGCCGATGGTCTGGTAGGCGTGCGTCACTTCATAGAGGTTTCCCTCGTAGAAGAACTCGCTGCCGCGCACCGGCGAGACAATGAAGTCATCGAGGCCGCCGGAGAGAAGGCCTTTGCCTTCGATTTCGAGAACGACTTCCGTGTTGACGGGAGTCTTGTCAGATGAATTGTTGGACATGGTAAATCTCCTTCGAAACGTTTGGTTTAGAAAAAAGAGCGCACACCAAGGCAACGGAGAAGTCTCTTCAGACCAACCGCTACCGAGGTGTGCGCTTACTACTGACTGACTATTCCATCTCGCCGCCGACGATGAAGATGCGCAGGTTGTTGAAGCGCGCCTTCAAAGCATGCATGTCTTCCACCGTCGCCAGCAGCTTGATGGTGCCAATGAAGGGTTCGACGGCGTTGTTCTGGTACTCGAGCACGATGGTGCGCGGCAGCGCCTTCGCAGCAGCGCGAACTGCAGCGTTGGTGGCTTCCAGGGTCTCTTCCGTACCCACGACCACAGCCTTGAAGGGCTGCAGCATGGCAGGCTTGGCGTCGACCGCGACCTTGGCTTCAGAACCAGCAGCGGCAGACTCGCCCTTGCCTTCCTTGGCCGCAGCCACCATCTTCGCCGCCGCTTCACCGATGGCCGTGATCATGTCAGGCTTGCCCGGTGCAGGAGTGGCAGCGATGATGGCCGCCATCTCCTCCATGGAGAGCACCAGAATCGGCTTGATCTCGACGTTGAAATCGAGGCCATCCGAACCTTCGACATGGGTGATGTACACCACGTCGTCGGCCTTGATGTGACCGCCGAGCAGCTGGTCGTCGAGGACATCGATGATGAACGTCTTGACGCCACCATTGAGCTTCGGCACCGAACCGGTGACGCCCAGCAGCCACTTACGGGCAGCTTCGTCCACATCAACCTTGATGTTCGCCACCTTTTCGGTGTTGAGCACCAATTCGCGCACCTTCATGTCGCAGATCGAGGAGATCTGAGCGTCGGAGAGACGATGGAAGATGCAGATTTCTCCGTTCTCTTCCAGACGCGCGCGGAACTCCGGAGGAGCGAAAGC
This sequence comes from Candidatus Obscuribacterales bacterium, assembly GCA_038231015.1. Classification (GTDB taxonomy): domain Bacteria; phylum Cyanobacteriota; class Vampirovibrionia; order Obscuribacterales; family Obscuribacteraceae. The sequence continues at coordinate 26,238 of JBBRMD010000068.1, read as the reverse complement.
ACGCAGGTGTTCGTTGATGATCTTGTCGGCGTCTTCTTCGGTGACCACGGCCGCCTTGCTGTTGAAGCCGATCGACTTCTTGTTCTCCGCTTCCTCCACAGCCGCCGAACCGATGTTGGCCGTGATGATGAAGATGCACTGCGAGAAGTCGACGATCTCGCCGTTGCCGAGGGTGTAGGTGCCGTTGCGGAAGATGCTCAACAGGATTTCGTTGAACTCCGTGCAGGCCTTTTCCCACTCGTCGATCAGCACCACAGTCACCGGACTGATCGAGCCCATGCGGCTGCGGGTCAAGTTGTGCTGGCTGAACTGCGCGTAGGTGTCGACCTCATTGTCCTTGGGAGCAACGTAGTCCTTTTCCTGACGGTTGGTGTAACCGACGAGGTTGGGGCTGGCGCCGGTCAGCTTGCTGAGGTTGTGCTTCTCTTTGTACTCGCTGCCGTCGATGTTCAACACCGCCTTGCGGTCACCGTGGAAGTACTGACCGATGCGATAGCCCAGTTCCGACTTGCCGGAGGTGGTGGGGCCAGGTGCGAGGATGACGTAGTAGGGCTGGTTGCCGGTGCGCAGCTTGGAAAGAGTGCGACGGAAAGCACGCTTAGCAGCCTTGCGACCATTCTCCTGACCCATGATGGTGGAATCGATGAACTTGCCGAAGCGAACCTCAGCCGGATTCACCGTGTTGATGTCGAGCTTGCGGGTCTTGACCGCAGTCGAAGGAACCGAAGATGCCGAGCCAGCAGCCGAAGCAGTGGTGGCCGACGTGTCTGAAGTGATTACTGAAGTGTTCATGGTAAATCTCCTGACTTTTTGTGACTCTTTCGAGTCGGTTAAACTCTTTCGAGCCGGTTAAACGATTTAGATACGAGACAAGAACGCCGCAACACCTCGCAGTAACAAGAACAGACAACCATCCAACACTGGCAAATCCCCAAAGCTCAGCTCCACCAATCTGCAACGCAGAATGAGGGAGAAGGAAGCGATGTCGCTGGGGTATGGGCCAGGGCTAAATAGTTATGTGTTTCTGTTTCCTGAGAGAATGTAAGTGGTGATCTTAATAAGCACCCTATCTAGAAACTCAGCCAGGACAAAGACTCAGAAGATTGTTATAGAAACATTGAGATAGAGATCATGGGGGATTGCCCCATGGCATAGGCAGAGGCCAGATGGCGAAGCTAGCGAACTGTCTAATGTTCAGTGAGGAATAGAATTACAAAATTCCGATGGCTGAAAGCTCAGCAGCAGTCGGATAAGCCCGCAGCAAATAGCGCACCGGATACTGATCAACATCAACCAAGTTGTCACCCAACACTTCTTTGACCCGCTCAAATGCTGCTGAGGCCAGAGTATTAGCATCACCACTCTTGGCGGGATCAGCGACAAACTTGATGTAATCTGTTTCAGGAATCAAGGCATGTTGCACCTTAGGCACCACTGTCCAGGTATGCACAACGTCTTCACTCTCTCGTCTTTCGTAGTCGAGAATCGGCAAACTTTCCACGTCCATTGATGAAAGTAAAAGTGCCTTTTGGCTGGCATAGATATCGCTCAAATAAGTCGTTTCTAGCGCTCGCAAAAGCGGATGCAGAGGGTCAAGCAAAGGCGGCGCAAAGCGCTGCCAACCGCTGTCGGTTTTGTGCACCAAAACTGGAGGCAACGGCTGTTGCAAATTCTGGGCATCGGCCAACATTTGATAAAGAGCAAGCAATCCGCGCCGGTCATCTGAACCTGTTATGAGCATTTGATTGTTATCAGGAATGCCAATGACATGATCGCCCTGCACTTTGAACTGTTTCAGCAATTCATCAATAATCAAACGCGAAGAATCGTAGCCGTCATGCCAGGTTGAAGAGTAAACGCTACTCATGCCAGTTTCTTGATCAACCAACATTTCGAAACTACCAGCACTGCGAGCAATCAGATTTTGATAAGCTACTTCGATCGCTTGGTCAAATTCAATTCCCCAAGATGCCAGCTGCCTGTGGGTAACAACTAGTCGGGTGCTAGCCAAATCAAGGGCCAGCACCATAGCAAAAGCATCGGCAATTACTACAAAAGGGGCAAAATCAGGAGTGACATCAACGTTAGGATCATCAAGTTCTTTAGCCATTCCCAGGGCCAAATTCATATTGGTGCGGAAGACTGACCAGCGATCAATTAAGTGAGGCATCAAGCGCCCCTTAGCGTCTTCAAAGTTAGCAGGAAATGCCGATTCGCTATAAAGCTTGCTGATTTTCGCAAGCAACTGAGGCCGCTCTGAATTGTCGAGGGCGCAATATTCGCCAAAGTAGTGACCAAGTAAAAGCCTCTGCACTGGCTGACCTTGATTGGCTTCGACCAGAGCGAAAGCTTCGATATCGTAAGTAAGCGAGCTGGACAATCCACCAGGTTTAATCGTCTCGGCGATTAAGGCGGCGAATTGTTCATAGCTGGGACGGTTAGTAACCACGATAATTTTTTTCCTAAAGCAATGTTTTTCAATAACGAATTCTAATGGCCAGTTGTGAGCACAACTCTAAATTTGGCCTTACCACTGATCATGCGATCGTAGGCTTCAGCGGCCTTTTCTAAGGGATACTCTTCATTCATCGAACGAACATTTGCCAGAACGCTAAAGGCGAGTGTATCTTCGCTATCGGCTGCCACACCTGATGGCCAGCCCTTGACCGACTGCCGGTTCATAATAATGTCTAAGCCATTAAGTGACATCGGCTCGGCGGCCGCCCCTAAAATGACAAAGCTAGCACCCACTCCTAAACCGCCCATCGCTTTAGACATTGCTTCAGCGTTGGTGACTGTAGCCACAATTACGTCAGCTCCGCCAAGCTTTTGCAATTCGGCCGCCACGTCTGAATCGCTGCTGTCTATATAGACGGCCGCTCCCAATTTCTTGGCCAATGCCTCTTTGTCTTTTCCCCGAGCTATAGCAACTGTTCTAAAGCCCATTTTGGCAGCGAACTGCACAGCTAAGTGCCCTAAACCGCCAATGCCTAAGACAGCTACCAAATCACCTGCCCTAGCTCCGCTATTGCGCAGTGAATTAAAGCAAGATTTGCAGTTGCCACAGTGGCCGCCATACCAACCAACTCCAACTCGCTGGCCGACTTTCCAGTGCTCGGCAGAGACGTTAGGACCGATGGCATCGATTACGCCCGCAACTTCGTGTCCAGGCACTCGCGGATAATTGATATTGGGGAAATAGCCTTCTTTAGTAATCGAATCGCTGTGGCAGACTCCGCAAGCTTGAACCTTAATTCGCACTTGGCCGGTCTCAGGCTGAGGAATATCACGCTCAACCAATTCCAGCGCACCACCAGCCTTGCCTACTTGAACCACGCGCATCTTAGCCACTTGCATCCCTCTAATTCACGAAAAAAACTGCCATAACAAAAATTGCCACAGCAATAACAGGGCAGATTTTACCACTGACCCGATTTTAACTGACCTCTCGGCAAGCTCAATTTGAACCATTTGAATCTTAACTAGCCGCGATTGGCGAGATGCGGCCCCCGCAAGCGAAAGGCAGCCTCAGATAAGAGAAGCTACAATCCCGCTGGCTGGCGCTCACTATCGCGCTGCAATTCAGCCAACAACGGAGCATTTTCATCTCCACTCTTTACTTTAGTCACTTTCATAAAACGCGAATAAAGAACAGGAAGTACAACCAGAGCCATGAGGATGCCAGGAATAAGTCCGCCGACAATGGCAATGGCAAAAGGTTTTTGACTTTGCGAACCCACTCCAGTGGCTATGGCAGCGGGAATTAGACCAACAACCGCCACCGTAGTAGTGATAATAGCCGGACGCATGCGCACAAGAGATCCCTGAAATATGGCTTTACGCGAAGTTAAGCCCTGCTTGCGCAGATCTTGTATCAACGAAACCAAAATCACACCATTCTGCACCGATACACCAAACAGAGCAATGAAGCCTACTCCGGCCGAAATGCTCAAGTGCGTATGTGTGAGCCAGAGCGCTAGAATCGCTCCAGGGGCTGCAAGAGGAACGGTAGCCATAACAATGAGAGCTAAACGCGCACTGCCAAAAGCTGAATAGAGCAAGAAGAAAATCAGCAACAGAGTAGCCGGAATAACCAGACAGAGTCTTTGCATAGCATGTTGGGCCCGCTCAAACTGACCACCCCAAACCACTCTATAGCCTGGTGGAATATGCACCTTTGCTTCAACCAAGCGTCGGGCTTCCTCCACTGCCGAACCCATATCGCGGCCTCTGATATTGGCTTTAATCGCTACTCTACGACTATTATCATCACGCAAAATGGCAGTAGCTCCATGCTTACTAGATATGGTGGCAATCTGCGAAAGTGGCATGCGTTGGCCATTTGCAGTTGGCACCTGAATTTCACCCAGGCTGCCGATATCAGAGCGAAAATCGCGTTTGAAGCGAGCCACCAAAGGAAAGCGCCGCTCACCTTCGATGACGTTGGTCTCTGCCAAGCCGCCAATAGAAGTTTCAACGATGTTTAGAACATCTTGACTGTTAATTGCATAGCGATTAGCGCGGTCGCGATCTATAGACACCACCACCTGCGGTTGGCCAAGAATCTGATCACAAGCCACATCTACCATACCGGGCACATCACGAACAGTAGAAGCAATCTCTTTGCCTATGCGACTAAGCTCATCTAAATCTTGACCATAGATTTTTATTGCAAGTTCACCTTTAACTCCTGAGATAGTCTCATCCATGTTGTCTTTAATGTACTGAGAGAAGTTATAGAGCAGGCCAGGCTCGTACAAGTTTAGCTCATGGTCTAAGGCATCAACTAAAGCTTCTTTGGGATCACGAGCCGACTTGAACTGGGGGCGCCAATCTTCTTCTGGTTGCAGGTCAACAAGAAATTCAATATTGCCATAGTTGTTGGGATCGGTTCCATCATCAGGTGAACCAATTTGCGATATAACTGTGGTAACTTCAGGATATTTTTTTAAAAGCGTGCGAATCAATCGAGCAATCTCAACACTCTTCTCTAAAGAGACACAAGTTGGCAAAATCGTCACTCGAAGCCAGATATTGCCTTCTTCTAACTCGGGCAAGAATTCATAACCAAGAGCAGGAACTAAAGCCACGCCGGCCACAATGAAAATCAAGGCGGCAGCCATGACTTTCTTTTTGTTCCAAAGGCTCCAAGCCAAAATAGGAGCATAAATGCGATCGGCAGCCTTGAGCACTGGGCTCTCGCGATGAGCTGGTGGGCGGCGGCAGAAAACGATGGCACAGAGCACCGGTACCACGGTCATCGAGGCTAATAGAGCACCAATCAAATTGAAGCCCATAGTAATGGCCAGGGGTCTGAACAATTTGCCTTCTACGCTATCGAAGGTGAGCACAGGCAAGAACGATACGAGAATAATAGCTGTGGCAAAAGTGACTGGTTTAATCACTTGCTTAGCGGCATGATAAATCGAAAGTAAGACCTGACCTCGGTCTTTACGTTGCTCGTCGTCAAGCTCAGCGCTGCAGCGAATGACATTCTCAACCATGACAATAGCGCCATCGACAATGATGCCAAAGTCTATCGCTCCGAGCGAGAGCAAATTAGCCGGCACATGAAAAATATTGAGCAGTATAAAAGCTGTCAGTAAAGCAAGAGGTATAGCAGTGGCGCAGATCAAAGCACTGCGTACTTGAAAAAGGTAGATCATCAAAATTGTCACTACCAACACCACACCCTCGGCCACGTTATGACCGATGGTATCGACCGTCTTGCGCACAAGGGCGGTGCGGTCGTAGAGCGGGACTAGGTGCATACCGGGAGGCAGGGATGCTTGCAAAGTTTGCCAGGAAGCTTTGATGTTCTCCACCACATTTGATGGATTTTCACCGCGGCGCATCAATACGATTCCTTCCACCACATCATCATGGTCGCCTTTGCTATTGGCCAGTCCGACTTGCCCTTTGCGCACCGCTTCGCCAATTGAAACATCGGCCACATCGGCGACGTGCACAGCAGTACCATCAGCAGTGGTGGCAACTACCACATTGCGAATATCGCCCACAGAGGCCAGCAAACCCATACCGCGAATCATATAGTCTTCATCGCCCTGTACGATGTAGCTGCCTCCGGTAGAGCCGTTAGAGCGACCGACGGCATCTACCACTTGCTGCTGGGTGACGTGGAGAGCATTGAGACGGTTGGGGTCCATCTCTAATTTAAAAATCTTGGAGGGCCCGCCGTAACCGGTGACATCAATTACACCAGGAACAGACTTAAAGCGCCGGTCTAGAACCCAGTCTTGCACTTCCTTTCTGGCCATGGTCGAGTACTGAGAGCCTTCCAAAGTGTAGCGAAAAACTTCACCGCAGGGGCTAGCATTCGGGTCAAGCTGGGGCTGAATTCCGGGGGGCAGATCGGCATTGGCGAGACGCTCCAAAACCTGCTGGCGAGCCATGTAAGCATCGACATCATCGTCAAAAACCACCGTAATTACTGACAAACCAAAAATAGAAACCGAACGCGGTGGGCGCGACTTGGGAATACCATTCAATTCTTTTTCTACTGGCACAGTGACAAGGCGTTCGACCTCTTCAGCAGCCTTGCCTGGCACCTGCGTTATCACCCGCACCTGAGTGTTAGCCACGTCAGGATAGGCCTCCAAACCCAGGTGCATGTAGGCAACCACACCCAGCGCCACCAGAGCCAGAGCTAGAAACACCACCAAATGGCGTTTCAACAGGATTTGTGCGATCAGCATAGTAATGGCGCCCCCGATATCTATATATGAGCGTAGAACTAGACAGTGAAGAATTTGTGAGGAACGATTGAAGCACTTGATATTTTTAGTGTTAAGATATTTAGATGCCGAAGACTAGCCACCAGACCCTATTTTCAGCAATTTTATCAGCCTCATTACTACTTGCCACTGCTGGTAGTGCAAGAGCTGAGAGCAAGACTGCCGACGCCAAGAACGCAAGTCTGGCCTATGTCCAGCCACGCCTAGAGCAAAGCAATAGCGCTCAAGTTAACGCCATGCAAGGCAAAACATTACAAGGAAGCGTTAGCTCGGCCGCAGGTACGTCCGCCGTTTCGACCATACCTTCGGCCGTCCGGCCGCCAGTGTTATACCTCGATGATTTGATCGAAAGCGCTTTGCACATTGAACAGGCAGCGCAAAATAGCGCATCCAATAATGGAGCGGGATCAGGGCAAAGCCTGGGCCGCGCAGCTAAAGCTTTCGTTCCCAATTATTTCGACTATCGTCCATCAAGGGCGGCAGCCCAAGCATTTCTCGGCAGTGAGCCTACAAACAAACCTATTGAGCCAGCTGAAGACGAGCGCAGCCAACGCAATAAATTAGCCCTCAGCCTCACTGCCACCATGATGCAAATTGCTAAAGGTCTTGGCGATTCTGATAGCAAAGCAGCCGAATCTAGCCTTGAGCGCGGCCGCAGCAAGTTGACAGAACTAATCGGCAAGGGCCAAGCCGAATGGGTGATCACTCGCATGAGCAGCTGGGCCGAGCAAGTCAAAGGTCACTTGGCCGAGAACTTCAGTGCAAGCAACAGCAGTGAATCTGACGTGATCGACCAAGAAGAACAAGTGAGCGCTCTAGTCAGCCGGGCAATCGCTCGCGATCAGCAGATAAGCAATATCAAAGCTTACATTGCCGCCCATGACCATGCTCCCACTGGTGCTGAGCGCAGCCTCACCCTGGCTAGCCTCACCCCCAACCTGATCGGGCCGGCCGCTAAGCTCGCACAGCTCGCTGTAGAGCGCGGCACCGGGGGCTCACGCAGCAAACGCTTAGACGATGTCTTGACCTTGGGTCTAGCCCTGCAAGAACGCATCAATTTGCTCACTCGTGAAAGCGAACTAGCCGTCAATAATTTAGAGCGCGCTCGCACTGCCAAAAACGATGTGCTCTTTGTGTTTTCTAAAGACCTAATCGGCAAGCTCGGAGGTCCCTAGCCAATGGATAGTGATGATGCTAACGAAGGCAAAAAGACTAAGGCCAGCAAGGTAGTGGCAGGAGATAAGTTTGACACAGCTAACGTCAGACGCGTCAAAGAGGCTTTACTGAAGGGCGGCTTAGAAGTTGAGATTACCGCCATGGAAGAATCAGCCCGCACAGCCCAAATGGCCGCGGATGCTATTGATTGCCAGGTAGCGCAAATCGTCAAATCACTAGTGTTCAAAGCGCACGGCCAGGAGCTAGCCGTACTAGCACTGGTTTCTGGAGCCAATCGTCTAGACGAACAACTCGTAGAAGAGCAGCTCGGCTTTAAGCTCGAGAAAGCCAATGCCGCCTTCGTCCGGGAAATGACCGGATTCGCCATTGGCGGAGTGGCTCCAGTTGGACATCTCAAAGCCAGTCAAACAATTATTGACCAAGACCTATTGCTCTTCCCAACCGTTTGGGCCGCCGCAGGCCATCCTAACACTGTCTTTCCTCTTACTCCCGCTCAATTAATCAAACTCAGTGGTGGCAAAGTAATGGTGGTGCACAGTTAGGCCAGTAAAGAGTTACCGAGGCTGCACCACCTACAGTGGCACAGCGAAAGCCAATCAGGGGCTAAACTAGACGGCGTCAGATAAATAATTGTAGCCCACGAATTACCGCTAGCATTAAACTTATGCCTGAGCCTGCCCCAGAGCGCGATATTCTAAAGAAAAGCGGGCAAATATAGAATAAGTGATCGCAGCGTATTGTGTATCATTGCTAGCAACAACTTACTAGAACAGACACCAGAATTGGTTTTATGCCAGTTGATGACGACAAATCTAAGACAAAAGCCCAGGCCAAGGATTTCTATTACATCCTCGGAGTAAGCCCTAATGCTTCCACTGAACAAGTGCACGAAGCTTATTTTGAGCTGAACGAAAAAATGGGGCCTTATTCAGAAGCGGCACAAACCGATCCTGAAACTCAGCAACGCAGCTGGCGTGACATAAAAACAGCCTACGAAACATTATCAGAACCAGCTAAACGCCGCGACTACGACAAGAACAGCTCAGTGTTCCGTCAGACTACCGATGTTCGGGCACTCTGGACCAAGGTCACCTCTGGCGTACAAAATGCCGTGCAGAATCAAACTCAAACTCAAGAACTCAAAGGTGCAGCGGGCAAAATTCAGCCGCAATCTTTAGAGATGGAACTAGAGGTGAGTTTGAAGGAAGCAGTAAAAGGCTGCCGTCGCCAAATTGTGATTCAAGATCCCAAAGCCTGCGAAGAATGCATCAACCTCAAGCCGGTCAACCGTATGCAATGCGTCACTTGCCGTGGTGTCGGTTACTTCACAGTAGAGCGCACTCTTGATATAGATCTGCCAAAAGGTCTCTATGACGAACTAGAAATTCGCAAAACCGGCCAAGGCAAATGGGACATGCGCGCCACTAACTATGGCGACTTAATTTTAAAAATCAAACTAGCTAAGCATCCAGTTCTTAGCGTGCTTGGCCGTGACGTTTCGGTCAATGTCCCAGTCACACTATATGAAGCCATGCTTGGTGCCGAAATAGAGATACCAACGGCCACTGGGCGCGTTGTTATGAAAATTCAGCCTTTGACTCAACCAGGGCGTGTTTATCGCCTAAAAGGATTAGGACTGGCTGGTGCTGATCAGCTAGTTACTATCGACGTCCTCATTCCCCAACAGTTAACTGCTGAAGAAGTAGTGCTGTTCAGGAAGCTGAAAGACTTGTCGAAAGAACGTAGCCCAAGAGAATCACTTTTCACAACTGTTCAGCAGATTTCATAAGATCGCGCTAGCTGCGCTATCGCTTAATTGACTATGACCTCAGCCAATTAAGCGAAATTGGAAGAGTTGCTTGGGTACCCCGAAAATATCTATCGAGCACCCACCGCTTGGCAAGAATGGGCTTTCTCTGGAGCCTCGAAAGACTAACTGGGTCTCATCTTCTGGCTTTATCAGTGCTTTGCTCATTTCACGAGAGCTGTTAACCACTGGTTAGTAGTGCTTAAGCAGGTTATAAAGTCATTGTGCCTGCGCGCGGGAAAGACTTAAGGTCAAATTACGTTCTTCTCTCGCCTGTTATAGGAAATCTTTCTCTAACCCCCCAGGCAACAGACATACCTCGGTAAACACTTCTATCTCGCAAGAGTAGTAGTGGTCTGGTCTTCTAGAACGCAACACTTTTACTTTCGATGAAAAGGTTACCAGATCTTTTCTGAGGGCTGCGTGCAATAGCCCGCTGGCCGGTTTCGTTGTTGATCTCATTCCCGAGAACAGTAACGTGACCGGTCGGTCTTTAACGCGGCCTCACTATTCGAGGCTCATTTTCTAACCCAAAATCAAGCCTCGACTGGTAAAGAGGCCATAGGAGTTTCACCATGAACAATGCAAAAAACATCACGGTGTCCTCGGCAACAGCTGCTAACAGCTCCAGCGTAAAGCGTCGTCTCATGCGAGCCGTCAGCAAGCTGGCCAAAAACCGTGGACTCAATGTGGACGAAATCCGGCAGCAGTTGGTCGACAAGATCAAGCAGCTCAACAAAGACAAGGCCCTTGGGTTCTTGACCTTCCCCGGCATCATCAATCTCGATCTGCCCGACGGCACCCGCGTCGCCATCATCCCTGACTGGCACGTTCCGGCGCACGACAAGCAGGTCTCGTGGCAGGTCAAGGAATGGTTGGCGACTTTCAAGCCGCATATCATCATCCTGATCGGCGACGCTGCAGACATGTTCGGCCTCTCGCGCTGGCCCAAGGCCCCTCGCGTTGTCGCCAACACCCAGGCAGAACTCGATGAAACGCGTCGCCTCGTCGACGAAGTCATCGCCCTGTCCGGCTGTCTGCATCTCTTCTACATCATGGGCAACCATGAAGACCGCAACCGCCGCACCCAGATCGACCCGAACGCCAACGTTTCGGGCCTGATCGATCCCAACACCCACGAACCCATCCTCAACTTCCACAACTTGATGGGCTATACCCGCAAGGACCCGATCACGTTCGTGTATGGCATGAACGAAGAAGGCGGCGGCGGTGGTGGCGTTCTCATCAACGATGACTTCAAATTCATCCACGGTAAGATCGTGCGCGGCAAGCCCGGCCAGAGCCCCTACGCCGAAGCTGATTCTCAGCTTCAGAGCGTCGGGCATGGCCACACTCACCGTCTCGGTGTGCGCGCTCGTCGCTTGACCAAGGGTCACACCTTGCGCAGCTTCGAGTTCGGCCATCTGGCGGATGAAACCCATTCGTACATGGGTTACGTCACTTACCCGAACTGGCAGCATGGATTGGGAGCCGGCCTCGTGCACGGAGGCAAGCTTCACATCCAACTGTTGCCGATTCTGAAGGTTGTCGACGAAAACGGTGAGACCCGTTCGGCGCTGCTCTTCGACGGTGAGTTCACCCTGTCCAGCGGTTACTAACCGCGGACGATCAACCCTTTGACTGGCGTCACCAGATGCGGTGCCAACTGTTGTTGCTCATGCAGCGGCAGCTTGGCACCAGATGGTGGCGCCAGTCTCGTGTTTCTTTACAAACATCCGCAAGGAGAAAAATTATGACCAAGAAAACCAAAGTGGTCGATTTGTCTGCGGCTCCCACCGCTGCCAATTGGCCCCCGAAGTCGCTCACAAAGCCTTCGGATCGTCACTTCAAATGGGCGCGCGTCTGCATGTTCGACCTGCACGGCGTCGTCTTCGACTGGGAAGCTGCTTTCAGCCGGTTCGTAGGCTCGAACTACGGCTTCACGTTCGACAGCGCCACCCGTCAGTACTACGACATCGGTCGCGACCCCACCACCCCCATCAACCCGAAGCAGTTCAGCGAGGCCTTCCTGGCATTCGCTCGACGCGGCGTCGACGGATACGGTGAACTCCAGCCCTACGCTGGCATCATCGAGCAGATGGAACTGATTGCCGCAGCCGGCATTCAGATTGTCATCTGCACATACACCCCGGGTGCCAACGACGTCCGTCCGGACGGCTCGGCAACGTTCCAGACGGGCATCGCCCGCCTGTCCACCGAGGAGTTGATCACCAAGCACCTCGGGCACATCGTGTCCCGGCAGAACATCATCTACTCGCACACCGGTGCCAAGAAGTACGTGATGGTCGAAGGCCGCATTCCCGTCATCGTCGAAGACAAGGCAGCTACCGCTGTCGATGTCGCCGAAAGTGCACTGGGTGCGATTCTCATCCCGCATCCGTACAACGATGTGAAGTTCCCCAACGTTCTCCGTCTGGAGAACTCTAACCAGCTGGCCGACGCTGTCATCTCGCTTTTCGAAGCGATCGACGACAACGGCGCGCTCTCAGCATAATTAGGAGATTTCTATCATGGCTAACAAAGCAACAAGCTACAAACAGGTCGTCGTAAAGGAAATTCCGCGTACCTCGCTCGCCGAGGCCGGAATTTTCACGCTGACCGTTCCTGATGGTGGCCGCGTGGTGTCCATCGCCAACTCGCTCTGGCCGCACCACGACCGCAACGTCCACGACATGATCATGCGCTACCTGGCGGCCTACAAGCCGAAGCTGGTGGTCCTTCATGGTCAGATGATCGACCACGACGCCTTCAAGTCGCTCACAGAAGACGAGAAGAACTACCTGCACCCGGCAATCGACATGCCCGAAGTGGCCGAAGCCCGCAAGGCCGGCATCTTCGACAACCAGCTCACCGCCCTCCGCAAGGCGGCCGGCGAGTACATCGCTTCTTTCGCGAACTGTGGCGCCAAGGTGGTCTACATCCCTGGCGTTCGCACTGAGCAGAAGTTGATGGAATGGGTGCAGCAGGAAAAGGCAACTCGCGACGCCTACGTGGCGAACAACCCGGAGCGCTCGGACCAACCGACTGACCCGAACCGCAAGGTTCCCTCCGACTTCGCCAAGTTCCTCTACTTGAACGGCAACACTCGCGTCAAAGTGTTGGGCTACGAAGCCGCCGTGCTGGTCAACGACCACACCCTGTACATGATCGGCGACTTCAAGCGCCGTCATGCCGGCGATGCGGCCTACATCGAATGGGAACAGCGCGGCTACAGCATCGTTCGCTCTTTCGGCGGCATGCTGTCCAGCGGCTGGCACACCACCACCAAGCACATGCAGCCGTCTCTGACCAAGCTGCAGCACCAGACGCACGAAACTGGCTACATCTGGGATGACCGTCTCAATGGTCACCTGCGCGACTATGACCGTCGTGCACCGGGCTTCTTCTCTGGCGAGTATCGCCTGGGCGAGCTGTTCGGCACCTGCATCCAGATCCTCCGCGGCAACGACGACCGTCGCTCCTTCATGGGCACCGACTTCCGCATGTACACCGAAGAAGAGGCCGGTGGTCTCGACAACGGTGGCGTCATCAGCCTGGACGACGAGGAGGTCACTCCGGACGACGACTGGCATGAAGAGCCGGTCGAAGGCGAAGACGAAGGTCACAACACTGGTGTCGCCGGCAGTGCAGGTTCGCCTGTGCCTGTCGTCGAAGCCGAGATCGTTGAGGCCACTCCGAAGGCTGCGGCAAAGCGCGTGCGCAAGCCGCGTGCCAAGGCTCCGGCTGCGAAAGCTCCTGCTGCGAAAGCCCCGGCTTCGAAGACTCCGGCTGGCAAGGCCAAGGCTCCGGCCAAGAAGCCTGCCACTGCGACCAAGAAGCCGGCAACGCCTGCCAAAAAGACCCGCAAGAGCTAAGGCTCGGTCTTCCGCTACAAGGGCGGCTCACTCGAAACTAGGGTGAGCCGCCCACGCGGTTTAAATTGCAGAAAAATAGTTGGAGCAATCCAATCGTTTTCAAACAAGACCAGGCACCTCACCGTGCCCTGGTCTTGTTTTTTTACCATCATATTAGTAGACCGGTCTAATACATTTCTCTTAAAAAAAACTTTGAACCCTAGAATTCAGAGCTATTTTGTGGGGCTATAGACATCTTGATAGACATCACTTTCCTCTGCTCTTGCCTTCAGCAAATCAGCTTTAGCCAGAGATGACTTACCCATACTTTCATAGAGCTTAGCGCGCGCCACATAAAGCTCTGAAATAACCCGCCTATAACTGAGGCGAAGCTTACCATTATCAAGTTTGATACCACGACAGTAAGCAGCAAGCTCTTTTTGCGGCTGCTTCAACTGCGCATAAGCCTTGCCTTGATTTAGATAACACGTAAGTGAAGTCGGTCGAGCAAGCAAACAAGTCTCAGTATCTTTGATAGCTAGTTCTGGCTTCTTCATTCTCAGGTATAGCTCTGAACGCTGTTGCAGCAAATTAGCACGATCAGCTGGACCTACTCCCAAGTCTTTACTGTTGATCAACTGCTCAAAAATTGCCGGGCAGTCGAGGCCTCTATTGAGGGCCGACAACACTGCAATCTTATGCAGCAAGGCATCAGCCAGACAAGACTTGTCGCCAATTTTAATGGCGGCATTTATATCGAGCAAAGCTGCTCCATGGTTGCCGATCATCTCGTTGGCACGACTGCGGCCAATGTAGGCCGCTGCCATCCTCGGATTATGCTTGATCACACTGCCATAGTCTGCCACCGCCAGCTCGCACTCACCAGCAGTAAGAAAGGCTTGAGCGCGATCACAGAGAGCACCAGAATCGTTAGGATTCTTCTTCAACCGTTCTTCTATTTGAGCCATCGAACAGTTCGGTGGCTTGAGTTTGTAGTTAAGAGCATCAAAGGCAATGCTAGCCTGCACACCCACACAGACCAAGACACTCAGGGAGAGCGCCAAGGCAAGAGTGAGTGTACGCCTAGACTCTTGCACCTAAACAGCGGCCAATTCTAAGGCTTGAAGACGTTTTGAAATCAAGTCGATATCGGCCTGCGAGACTTTCAGCTGAGCGGCCTTTGCATTTTGCTCTGCTTGAGCGGCGTCACGGGCCCCTACAATCGCTGCAGAAACTCCTGGTTGGGCGATAGTCCAGCAAATTACCAGCTGACCGACAGTGGCATTGTATCTATCGGCAATTGGCTTGATAGTCTCTAAGAATTTATTGATTCGCTCAATATTTTCAGGAGTGAATTGTGGCTGATCAGCTCTGTGATCTTCTTCAGGGAATTTGTGATCTGGTTTGAACTTACCAGTCAAAACACCCCGTTGAAGCGGACTGTAGACAATCACACCAACGTTATTAGCTAGGCAATATGGCAACAATTCTTTCTCGATATCGCGGTTGACCATGCTGTAAGGCGGCTGCACAGATGCGATCGGGGTAATTTTGCTGCCTTCAGCAATCTCTGCAGCAGTGAAATTACTGACACCAGCGGCCAAGATTTTGCCGTCTTTGATTAGCTGCCCAAGCGCTTCCATAGTCTCATCAAGAGCAAGACTATTGTCGCGCCAGTGGCATTGATAGAGGTCGATATAATCAGTTTTAAGACGCTTCAAACTATTTTCGCATTCACGAATAATGTTCTTTTTGCGGGCGTTGCGATAAATTTTATGCGCCTTTCCGCCATCAATCAAATCAAAGAAATATTCGCCTTCTTCAAATTCCCATACTAGACCAAACTTGGTCATCAATTGCACTTTGTCGCGTTGACCAACTATGGCCTTGGCCACCAACTCTTCGCTTTTACCAAAACCATAAATAGGAGCGGTATCAATAGATGTCACACCCAATTCAATTGACTTGCGAATCGCTTCAATAGAAGCCTCTTCATCCGTGCCGCCCCACATAGCGCCACCAATGGCCCAAGCTCCAAATGTGATTACAGAAGCTTTGACTTTACTGTCGCCCAGTTGACGATATTCCATGATTTCCTCGCTTATTAAATTTGTCGCCGCAAACGCTCGATGAAGCACAGGATATCACCGCCTTAAATGAAATCTGGCTACTGTCTCAAAACGTGACTACATTAACTGGGCCGCTAGATTAAACGGCCCGAAAAGCATGTCCGCAATCGGTTTCAAAAAAGCAGCGAAATTCCTCCGAAATTTCCCTACGATTCTGAAAGTCGGATAGAACCACTCTGGCACCCAATTTTAAAAGCTCTGTTTAACTATTTTAGATAGTAGTAAAATTTAAAAAGAAAAGCGACTGAAACTACTCAACCCGAAGGTCTTGCAGAATCAGTCGCCTCCTTAATGCCAGCTAGAAAATTCTAGCCAACTAATTCAGCGTAAACGCGCTGGGCGGCAACAGCAGTGAAATAGCTGCTACTTGACGCTGCCCTTGACAGGAGTTGCCGGAGCAGGAGCAGCAGCAGACTTGTCGCCAGGCTTGCCGGTGTCGCCACCAGCAGTACCGGCGCCCTTGTCGCCCTTCTTCATCTTTTCGATGGCTTCCTGCTGCTGCTGACGGGCCCAGCGCTCCTCTTCGGATCGACCGCGACCGCCGAGAGGGTTTTCGTTTGTAGACATTGACTCATCCTTGAGTTCGAGTTGTTGTTGGCTGAATGGTCGTGAAAATCAAGCACGCCTTACGACCATGGGGCGCACCATTTACTTAGTTACTTACGCATGCACTTACGGTAATAAGAACCGTTGGGGTTCATGCGGTGTTTGCCGTCCTTGGGGAAACTCCAAACATTACTCACTTCGCGCAGAAGCGGCATCACCAGGTTTTCGAAACCATCGCAGCTGAGCATGGCCTTACGAAGGCAGATACGCTCGTGCATGCGCAGAGTGCGGTTGGCGATCTGCTTGCCGGGCTTGTCGCTTGCGGCGCAGGCGTTACCAATGACGGGAGTGTGGCGGAAAGATCGAGACATAGTGCAGTGCTCCTTTTAAAGCACCGCACCAACTGTTTCCTGCAATCTCTTGAGCGAGCAGTAGCTCTACGATTCAAGAATGCTCCCTTCGAGAATTTCGAAGTCTAGAGCAGAGAATTAATTGCAGGAGTTGGTGAGGTGCTAGAAGAGAGCACCAAACCGAGTATGACGATTGAGTTTGTACATAGAGTTCCTTTGCTTGAGATTTTCAGGAGCGCAGAAGCGTTGCCGACATACTGTTCTGATTAAGACCAGATTAGACCAGCAGCATCACCACCCAGGCGAAGACCGTCATGGTGAGCGAGGCACCCAGAGCGGTGCCGAAGTTGCGCACGAAGAGCACGCCGGGCATGATCTTGCCGACGATGAGGATGGCCACGGCCTGAAGCAAACCGGCGACCAGGGCAGCTACCAGCATGGTAGCTGTGGGAACGACGGTGGCAATGCCGACCAAGGCCAGCAGATGCCAGCCGATATGGTTGACCAGGGCGATGGCGATCAGGGCCAGGATGCCGCGGAAGAAGCTGCCTTGACGAACAGCAACACCACCGTCGGTGACCTTGGGAACGAGCCAGAGCAGTGCCACCAGGAGCAGCACCACGTGGATGAGAAGATTAAGCAACATAATTGTTTCCTTTCGACTTTGATTTTTCGGTTGAGAAAGTCAAAACGTTTCAGTTTTCCTCAGTCACTTCCGTCGGCTTAACAAGCAGATGGTAAGGCTGAACAAGACTGTCGAAGATCGTTTTGATGCGATAGTGCTCATCGTCAGAAAGAGTGCTACCAAGGTAAATCACCTTGTCGCATTCCACCAACATGTCGGCAATCGCGGCGGGGCCATTGTGGCCATAGAGGTACCAATACTTCGCTTCGAGCGTCGTCTTGGTTTCAATCAGATAGAGGCGGCGAATTATGCGAGCAAGAGCCAGATAGTTTTCGCGACTGCGGTCTCCAGCTTCCATCTTGGCCCAGACAGCATCAAACTGTCGCCGTGCCTTGACGAAGCGTGAGGGGCCGAGCAGCCGTTGCACAGCCACAGGCAGGAGGTTGTAGAAGCGTCTGCTGAACTTCCAGAAGAGTCTTGTTCCGAAGAGACCCACCAAGATATAAGCCAGAGTCACCCAGCCATGCAGGCCGTGGATGATCACGAGCTTGCCTTCCTGAATCAGCTTGCGGCCGTCCCAGGTTTTTGAGGTGTACGGTGCGATGGTAGGAATGTCGACAGTGACGTCGTCATTGCTTGCCAGCACTCGGTAGCTGACGTTGGCCTTGAGGTCGAGCTGGGGAGCAATTGAGAAGCTCTGCAGCTTGAGCTTGGCACGATAGACCTTGCTGCCATCTTCTCGCGACACTTCGAAGAGTTCGGGGGCACCGACCAATTCGAAATCACCAGCCAGAGCGATGCTGTGCATGTCGATCACTGTGCCGGGCTTCTGCAACATGTAGACCGTGACTGGCACAACATCGCCGATGCGCCAACCGAAGTCGCGATCGAGAGTAGCAACAATCTCTGGTTTGTCCGAAACAGCGGCAGGAGCACCAGCCGTGGTTTGGTCTGAGGGAAAGACTGGCCAGTCGGTGCGGTCTTCCCAGAAGAGCAGGGCACAACAGCCAACTGCGAAGACCAAGAGCAGCGTCGCCAGAGTGATACTGGAGAAGAAGCCGAGTTTTTTCTTATTCGTTCTCATTTTGGCTCCCTCCTTTCATAGTCGTTCTCCTTTTTCTTGGATTTGCTTTTGTCTATAGGCTTGTTTCTTGAGGTGTCAGGCTCATTAGGAATGACAACGGCGATCACAAAAGCCAACACCGAAACAATCAACAGCCAAGGAAAGAATTCGTACTGGCCAGGAATATGTTTCACTTCCATGCGCGAAATCATGCTCGTCATCGAGAAGTCGTTGACGTCGACAAGGCGAACATAACGGCCACCAGTAGCATTCTTGAGCAGCAGCAAGACGTTCTCTTCCAACTTAGAAGTGACAATCTCACCTTTGACTTCGTACCATTTCTGGCCATCGTTCTGGCCTTGGTCGGTGGGCGAGAGCAAGCTCACCGGAATCGCTGAGGGCATGGTTTTACCCAGACCAACGATGATCAAGTCGATGTCGCGCTTCTTCAATTCTTTGACTACATCGTTCATCTCCGACATTTCGGAGTCGTTGCCACCGTCAGAGAACAGAACAATTACGCGCCGATGCGACGGCTTCGAATCGAGGTCGAAGAGGCGGAAGGCCATATTGAAAGCCTTGCCCAATTCGCTACCTTCACCAGGAGCAGAACCGACAGTCATGGCTCGGTTGAGTACCCACTTGAGAGCAGGTAGGTCATCGGTGAGGAAGGCCTGCGGGAAAGCCTCGCCGGAGAATGTCACCACTCCCAAGCGATTGTAGTTGAGCGAGCCAACCACTTCTTTCATCAGCAGAAACTTGGCCATGTCGAGCCGGCGACCTTCGCTGTATGGCTCGGGCAGCTTGCCTTTGTAGTCAGGCACTGCCATAGAACGACTGACGTCGACCACAGCGATAACGTCGATGGTGCCCATCGGAAATTCGGTAAGACCCGAATCTATGGTCGGTCGAGTGAGCGCGAGGACAAGACCAGCCAGGCAGAGAGCCACGGCAATAGACTTGCCAATCAAGCGACCAACGGGTATTTTCTGATTGAAGCGCTCAATCAGTTCAGGTTCGCCGAACTTGTCGTGAACCTCGGTAGAACGGCTTCTGGCCAGCCAAAAGGTGAGTCCGACAATGAGCGGAACCAAGGCCAGAAACCAAAGCAACTCAGGGTTGCTGAAATGCATGTTGAGCATATAGTTAGCCTTTAAATTCCCTTCTTGCCGTCTTTGCCAGCTTTACCGCCGGGGGCAGAAGTATCGCCTTCGCCTTCACCCGCACCACCAGAGCCACCACGATCTGAGAGCAAACGCTCCAGATTGTATTTAGCCACCATGTGGTCTGGGTTGTGGCGGAGAGCCTGTTTGTAGGCTTCGATCGCCATGAAATTCTGCTTGGTGCGTTCATGGGTCAAAGCAAGGAGAAATTGAATCTCACCAGCAATGTGGTTGTCGGACGGCTTGATTTGGCCGTCTTCCGCACTCAATGCTGAGTAAGACTTCGAGAGATATTCTTTGGCCTGATCGTAGTCTTTCTGCTTGTAAGCAGCAAGACCAGCGTCATACCAAGCGTTCGCGGGAGAAGCCACTTCTGACTGCGCCGCTGACACATAATCTCCGTAGAACATTGGCACCGTGTAAATCACAGCCAGACGCAGTCCGAGTACAAGCACTACCAGACAGACAATCGTAGCCATAACCGAAAACAGCAAGCGGTGCCTTGCAACAAGGTTTGTTAGACTTGTCATAAAAAAACTCCTGTCAATGCGAGACATTGAGCTATAGGTTATTGGTTGCTACTGGTTTAGAACGATTGCCTCGGCAAGACCAGCAAGGACGAGAAGGAGAATGGCAGCAATGGCGAAAGCAGCGAAACGCTCATCGCGTTTTTCACTCGAGTAGACCGAGATACTGCTGCGCTCCATCTGATCGATGGCTGTGAACACCAACTGCAAATCGCCAGCGGTTTCGACCCGGAAAACTTTGCCGCCAACATCATCGGCAAGCCGCATGATGTCTACATGTCGCTCAGCCAAAGTGGGGCCGACGCCAATCACATAGAGGCGAATGTTGTTATCCGTAATCTTGCCACGCAGACGGTCCATAGCCGACGTCGTGATGTCGTCTTCACCATCTGTGACGAGGATGATTACCTTGCTTTTCGCTTGGCCCATTTCTTTGAAATGGTCAACAGCAGCATCGATAGGACCGGGGTCGTAACTACCGAAATTGGTGCCGCCCCCGAGGTCATCGGAGAAGCGAATCTTGCGATAAATCATCTTCAGGTCGTGTGTGAGCGGCCATGAAAAATAGGGAGCGAAGTCGAAAAGCAGCACACCAACACGGTCGCCAGCATTGGCGATGTAGCGGTTGCGAATGAAGTCGAGCACAGCAGCTTGAGCCACTTGCAAGCGAGTGACGCGGTCTGAGCCATAGGGCCCGCGAGCAGGCGCCTTGGTCGGATCTTTGTCGGCAGTTTTGCCCGGATATTCGCGGTCGAGATCGGTCTCGCCCACGATGCTCTTTGGCAATTCTCCAGGAATGGGTGCACCCATGGAGCCGGAGCGGTCAACGGCGATGATGATGTCGCGCGCTTGAACAGACTGGTTGGGTTCGAAGTAGACGCGTTGCGGTCGAGCCAGAGCAAGGCAGAGGGCGATGAAAGACAAAGCCAGGAGCAAGCGGGGCAAGACAACAAAGAAACGGCTACCAAAGCCAACCGGCGCTTGGTCAACTCGGGGTAAGCCGAACTTTCCAACACGACGGAGGGCGAACCACAAGACAGGTAATACGAGTATGGCGAGCAGCCATAACGGTTGTGAAAGAACCATATATTTACCCTTAAGAGTTTTAAGCTTGAGGCTTTAGTGTTAGGTGAAAGCAAAGGCCCCTGCAGCATTCGACCGACCGCAAGCTCATGACAACGAAAGGCACAGCACGAAGAAGCCAGAGGCCTCAATGAATATGCTGTGTGGTGTCGGGCTATTGAGGGATGGGCGTATGTCTGTTGCTGGGGGTGAAGAAAATAGAACAGTCGAAGAATAGATCCTCAGAATTACTCATCTCAAGGAAGGTTAGTAATAGCCATAGTTAAAATAAGGAAACTAAGCTGTAAGACTACGCGCGCGCCTGCCCGAAACTGGCTACGTCAGATAAACGCCACTTAACCGAGATTACGCTAGCTACGCTATCAGGAAAGAGTTAGGCACTTTTTGGGGTTTGAGTGTGAGGATGGCAACTAGCGGGTAGGAAAAATGTGGGAGCGCAAGTTCTCGTTACTATTTGACCTCTATTCTTCAATTACCACGTCCGCTCGGAAGAAGGACTCACCACATGGCCCTGCACGACTCATTCAAGTCATCAGCTAACGCGAACGTTCGGCTGGCGAAGCTTTCATCTGTTCCCGAAGAGCAAGATTTGAGCTTCGCTATGGACCAAGCGAATAAACATCCTAAGGCAACAATCGAACTGCCCTGGAAGTCTCCGCTATCGACCACAACGTTTGTGCTTAAAGTAAGTATTTCGATGGGTTCGGACGAGGGACCACGATGGACCTTACACGCAGGCGATTCGCCTGACTCAGCCGCCCTCTGGAGCCACGACAGCATGGACACAGGCTTGATTCAAAGTCTGATCTCAGCGGAAAGCGACCCACAACGGGCCCTAAATTCTTATGTCGACACTAATAAAAAAGGTGACGACTCGATCTGGATCAAGCAGCCAGAAAAGCCAGCACCACCGGTAGAAAGAGCGGCTCCACGAGTCAATCTTCCTCAACCTGTTGACTTAGACAAAGGCGCGCTAGATCTTCTGCAGCAACAGATGCGCCGCCCTGAAACTGGCATGATGTCTGAAGCGAGTTTCTATTGGTTGATCCTGCAAGAGTTCAATCGCTTCCAACGCAATCAAACTCCCCATGCTATCGTCATGATTGAGCTTGGCCTCAAACTTACTGGTGGCGCCATGTCACTGCCACCGGTGCGAGTCTTGCACGAAGTTGCTAACCGGGTGCAAGCGGTCTGTCGCCCTCTCGACACTCTTTGCCACTACAAAGACCCCAAGATGGTTTTGATGCTACCCCATACAGGTTCTAATGATGCTATGCAAATAGCGATGCGCATAAACGAAGCTTTGACCGATGCACCACTTGGGCCAGGCCTTGACGCTAGCAATGTAATTATCCATTTTGGTATCGCTAGTATGCCCGATACCTGCAGCCATCCAGGAATTCTTATCGCTACTGCTCTTGAGGCTCTAGAACAAGGAAAGAAAACCAATAACACAGTGGTGCTTTTTCCAAGTTCATAAGTGAACAAACGGAAAATAAGCACCTGCGATCGCAGAAGTAATAATTGACCTGTATCGCCACGCTAACTATGGTGCGTAGTATTCGTGGCAATAAAAAAATCAATCAGCGAAGTTCCGTCTAGCCCCAAGTTGAACTTGCCGAAGCAAGACAGGGCTAGCACGGAACTTCGCGATTGACTGACCGGATTATTTACCATCGGATGCAGACACTGCAGCAGGAGTTACAACCGGAGCAGGAGCTACAACCGCAGCAGGAGCTACAACCGCAGCAGGAGCTTCAGCCGGAGCAGGAGCTATAGATGGTGCTACAACAGGGGCAGCAGCCACTACGGCAAGCGTCGGACAGAGTCCATCATAGTCACCAGCGGTCGCACTCGAAGCAGCTGAAAACTGCGCTAGCACTTGCGCATAAGTGGCATGCGTAGACGAGATTCCATATCCGCGCGTATAGATCTCAGCGATCACCTGCGCAATTGTAGAATCTTTGTCAACGGCAGCAGCGAATTCACACCAAAGCAGTTCACCGGCGCGATGAGCCACTCCTGCGGCATAGCTGGGCAAAAAGTAGTCTTTACCGCAGAGCCGTTTGCAATGCAGGCGCTGATAAAAAGCCAATCGACGCTTACGCGTGGCACTCTCATCATCACTCAAATTGGCTTCTCTGGTCGACTCAATTTCGAGGAACAGGCCAACTTGATTTTGATGATAGGTGGCTTTCAGTACTTGAATCAGTTCTTTCATGTGCTTGCTACCAACGCCGGACGAGCGTTTGGTCTGGTCAGTTGCGATGTAGGCAAGCAAGCAAAAGTTACTCATCGGAGTAACAAGGGAGAAACACAAGAGTTCGCCGGCGGCGTTTGTGGTGCGATGCAGCAACATGGTGCCATTGCTAATCATCTGCTGCACATCGACCAGAGGCATTCTTTCATCTTGAGGGAAGGCAGTTTCGTAAAGCTTGCTCCAGTCACTCTCTTGGCCATTGCTGGGTTGACAGAGTAGTGCGGAGTTAGGACTTGTGACATTTGTCATATAGATATTCCATTACCGCTCGCGTTGAAGGCGTGAGGCCCTTCGACTGAGGCAGTTGACCGCAAATCTAAAAGTACGTGCAACATTGATTCCGCCCGATAGTGGAGAAGAAAGAGTTGAAACACTAGTACTTTGAGGTTTGTGGTCTTTGAGAGATAGTGAGTTTAGTGTTGGAAAAAGAAAAGTAAAGGCACATCAACCTATCCGGTATGAATCCCCCACTCAATAGCTGGCCTGAGGAAGACCAGAGTTCACTCAACAGCGCCCGCAGCCCGTATCTCCTGACAATCACTGCGTGAGCTTAAGAAAATCCCGCGAATGGTTACTGGTAGGTCTTCTCCAAAAGCGCGACAAGCAGCTCGCCTCTTGGCATCCAAAAGCCACTACTGTAGGCAATATTGCAGACTGCATGTTTTCCACCATCACAGCTCGCGCAACCTCATGACTGCCTATGTGAAACAGCAGTGCGAAAAGTTACGAAGAAGAAATAGAAGAAGAAGAAGAAGAAGAAGAAGAAGAACTAACGCAGCACAGGCCAATACTTAGCGAAGTGTTTGCGCACTTCGGCAACACGTTCATCTACTAAATCACTATTGCGATCACCGGTAACGTGCTCTGCATTACCAGCAGCACCCGGCATCAAGTAAGAGGCGTGTACAGCACCACTTTCGGCCTCATCGGCGGCATTAAGAACGCGCATAGTAGCAACCGCCGAATCAGACAAAGAACGAGTGTTGTAGCCACCTTCGAGGAAGACCACTGTCGGTGCCCCCACTTGATTAGAAAGGTCACGCACGCGCTGAGAGAGCATGGCATAGCCAGAAGTTGTGATGCGCTGTTGGCCCAAAGGATCATCTTGGTGAGCGTCATAGCCTGCTGAAACCATAATCAAATCTGGGTTAAAAGAATCACAAACTGGCTTGACTAGACGATCAAAGGCATAAAGATAGCCGCGGTCTCCTGTGCCTTTTGGTAGAGGAATATTCATATTGTAGCCACGGCCTTCGCCAGTTCCATCTTCTAAATACCAGCCAGAATCATAGGGCCAGAAAGGATACTGTTGAAATGATACGAAGAACACCGAAGGATCATCATAAAATGCCCACTGGGTACCGTTACCGTGGTGAACATCCCAATCGATAATAAAGACCTTTTTGTAGCCCAGACTTTGGGCATATCGGGCTGAAACAGCAATATTGTTGAAGAGACAGAAACCCATCGGTTTATCAACCAAAGCATGATGGCCAGGCGGTCTCACCGAAACGAAGGCACTGTCATACTCGCCCGCTTTAATTGCATCCAAAGCAGTTAAGCCAGCTCCAGCTGCCAGTTTTGCGATATCGTAAGTAGCGGCACTCATAAAAGTATCAGAATCTAGCTGTACCAAACTATTGTTGGCAGCCGCTTTCAATGCATCTTCTTGGAGATGCTCGATATACGATTCTTTGTGCACCATAGCTATTTCATCTTCTCTGGCAGAGCGCGGCTCTAACTGGCGTACTGAATTGTCCAGAGCGGCTTTGAGAAAAGCACTATCGATAGCCGCGAGGCGCTGAGGTGACTCAGGATGGGCATCTGGAGTAATGTGATTGAGAAAGCGGGCATCGCGCACGAGAGCCAATCTAGACATCAGTGTTCCTCTAGAAGAATTCGTATTTGGTCAACCGAAATTATAGCTCTCTTTGTCTGGCCTTAATTGTAAAGTAAGTCAGCTGCTTCACTTAGATTGCTGGTGGAACTACGCAACAAGCACCCCTAAGCGCTTGTTCTTACGAACGGCTTTACTTAGGTTTAGGGATATTTCTCACACTCATAACTGCTTTTTTGCAAACGTTTCTGGCAACAGCCTCAAACAAAAGCCTTCTAAAGCAATTTCTGGAAAACAAATCATTCACTAAAAACAAAACAATCATGACACTAAGCATCCTTCTGATCAGTCTAGGCACTGGTTTTAGCTATCTCTTGGTAGCCGCTATCTATCTTATCGTTTGTTATTTGCTCATTAGGTCACTGAAAAGGGTCGGCATTCTTTGTGCAGCAGTGCTGTGCATTCTCATGGTTCTGCAAATTTCTCATTGGTACAAACTTGAGCTTGGCAGAGAAAAAGAAAAGTCAGAACTTCTCGAACGCTCACCCGAAATCTACACAATGCTAAATGACAAATTCAAAGAGTTCGACAAGAACAACGACCAGCAAATCGACTCTTGGGAAATGGCTCACTACAAGACTACTTGCAGCTGCAATGCCTCAACCGTTAGCTTCCTCAATGCCAATTTAGAAAAAATCGGTGACTTAAGAGAAGTATCCGGCAGTGACAGTTTGATGTTCACCATCGATCACAACGACTTGGAAAAACTAAAGACAAACGCCATTGAACAACTGCAGTAGGCAGCGTCAACTTATTCACAGACAAGAGGAGGCAGATTTTCTTACGAGAATCTGTCTCCCTTTTTAATACAATTGATTCTTCCCAAAAACCGTTTTTCTACTATATAGCTGACTAGAAACTAAAAAAAAGAATCGCGAGAGACCGCTAGGGCCTTTCGCGATTCATAAAGCAGACAAGCCTTGCAGCGAGCGCTTTTAACTAGCTATTCTTATAGGTCTTACCGGGTCAATCAAGCAACTGGCTTGAGGTCTTAATGCACCAG
>JBBRMD010000067.1:0-32822 GCA_038231015.1 Candidatus Obscuribacterales bacterium | reverse complement strand
TGAAGACCTGATTGCTTCCACCAAAATAATTCTTTCACCGGCGGCAATCGAGATGTTGAACGAGGTAAGCAAAGAGCTGGCGCCAGCTGACAAGTAAGAGATTTTCTATTGCTTTTGGCTTCAGTCGAAGCTTCTTCTACCTTCCTCTAATACGCCTTCCATTACGATATTGCGTTGAAAACCTATGTCTCCACCAGCGGTGTATATTCTTCTTCACTCAGTCCAAACGTCCAAGCGACAGCTTGCCGTGCGCGCATCATATTTGGTGGCACGCGTAAGAAATATTCTTTGATTGTGCCATCGGGTTCAGGTGTAGAATTTTGCACGCGAACAACTAGGATAGGCTCATCGCTAGCCAGATTCATGCGATAGAGTATGCCGCATTGATCTTGGTGGATTTTTATGACACGCCCTTCGCGCAGATAGTTATCTAAGCCATAGCGCTCAATTAAAACTCGCCTCACTTCGGCGTTTGGTTCTGATTCGATTAAGTCAAAAGTAAGCGGCTCTGGCAACAGCACGACATAGGCTGGAACCAAGACTCCGTGCCAGGCATAAATGCCCCAGCCATCTCGGAATTTCATCGCCATATTAGTTTCATTGTGCAGTCGGCTGCGATTGTCGCGGTGCAACTCAACTGGTCTATCCGTTAAAATGCAAATGTGCTCAAAGGGCCACCACCAGCCGCTGGTGCGTGCTAGTTTGGTGAGGCCATTTAGAGGCTCAGTTCCTTCGACACCAATTTGACTGACAAAATCATAGTAAGCTAACCAGCCGCTATCGTGTTGGCCAAAGCCGCCATCCCATTTTTGTAAACCAGCAAGTACGCCGCTCATCGATGGCACCATCTGCCGTAGTGGCTCGGCAACATAGCTCCAAACCTGCTGGTGCAGCGGTTTTACTAATTCGTGATAGATCTGGTCAGCCACTTCGGGCGAGAGTTTACTATCGACAACTGCTTTAACTCCGTCTTCGGCCTTGGCGCGAATTTCTTTGTAGACGGCTTTGCCAGCCATTTTACGCAAATATTTCCACACATAGATACCGAGATTTTCTGCAAACAAATCTTTCACTTGCTTCTCGATAGCAACAGCGTGTTTGTCGATTATCTTTTGCGTGGCTTGTTGGCGAATGTTGCGGCGCACGGCCTGCCAGGTTTCAGCGCCAACCATTTCGCCGACAGCTTTTAGACCTTGTTGCCAGACCTTGTCCCAGACATCGACTTGACCGGTGTTGAGCTGAGCGGGCCAATCTACGTCGCTATAAAATAGCTTCATGGCCGTATTACCTGCCCACGGAGATTGCAGCCAGATGAACAAACGTGGCGGCTCTAGCCCTGCTGCTGCGTAAGCTTCTATTGCTGCTGCTTCGGCTTCAGCTCTATCTGTTGGGCTGGTAGAAAATCCATATTCTTTCCACTTGCTGAGTGAATCTTCAAGGAGACGCTGGTCAGCTGGTGGCAGCCACATTATTTTCGAACTATCAGTTGTGTGGTCAGGTCCGGTGTCAGTCGATGACATCTCGCGGTGGAGCCTCCGGCACATACTCTCTCTGCTGCACCACGCGGTAGACGCCTTCTGGCAGCTGGATGGTTCCGTGCTCTTCATGCACTAAATTACAGCCACCGGGCTTGGTGACGACATAGCGCTCACCTTTGGCGGTGAAGAAATTTGCAGTATCAGTACTGATAGCGTGGGCGTGGCCCGTTACTTCGCCATATTGAAGAATGATGCGCTTCTCGCACTCAACTTCTCTGGCATCGGGCGGCAGCTTGTCGATTTTCTGTACCAGTACATCGCCCTGTCTATAAGTTTGAAATTTGACGGTGGGGCTATCGGCTCTTTTGGTTTTGAGGAGCATTGGCGTTTACCTGAATTTACTGACTTAGTTTCAAGGACACTAGTTAAGAGGTCGTATATTTAGACTATCAACTATGTGCCCCGCTGCACAGGTGCTAAAACAGACCAGTCGGTCTCTTTTTAACTATTGTCCGGCTATTAGCGCAGCAGAGCCCTTATTCCATATCGCATGGCTTGATTAACTGTGGTCCGCGCCATGCGGCTGCCTGTGCGTTTAGCCTGAGTCTGGATGGGGTGGGCCTTAGGGGTATTGCCGATCATCGGCGCACTGCCCAAGTCTGAGCCCTCCGCAACTTTGCCACTAGCATCAAGAAACTGCTCGTGTTTGTCGTAGCTATTCTTACCGTAACTAGAATAGGTAGCTACATCAAATTTTTCGTATGGCTCAAAAGGATGAGCAGCCATGCGCTGATGCATGACAATATCAACGGTTTTGACGTTTTGAGGTGGAGTTTTTAAAGTGACCGGGTCAATTGCCCTGGCGTTATAGAAGAAGTCAGAGTTGGGTCTATTCTTCAATTCATATTGCAAATCGAAGCCCTGCAAGTGACTACGATTGCGCATGCCCTTGTCGTGGGTGGCGATGTGATCTAGCTGCAACTGGCTGAACTGTATTTTCTTCTCTTCTAGCGAAAGGTTGCTGTCTTGCCAAACCGTGCCCAATTGCTTGGCCAGGGTTAGTTCTTTAGCGAGGTCTTCGGCCTTCCAGTACCCCGGTAAGCAGGTCATAATCGTGCCGTCTGGCGCCAGAACAAATATTTGCAAGTTGTGCGGACCGGCGCCATTGGTGGTATCTACAGCGTTTTCATCAGGCTTGTGTTTACCAGAAGCGCCCGCATATTTTTTGTTTTCAATATTTGTGTAGCCAACGACAAAGTCGTTCTTGAGCATTGAGAAAACTGGTTCAGAAGAGAGCGACACGGCTCTCAGGCTATTGCCGGCACTTCACGTACTGCCGTCTATCTTGCCTAGCATATGCACCCAAACAATCAGCTTGCCCTCGCGCCCTGCTTCATCTTCGGCCTTGTTGAGCGACTTGTACCAGTTAATCTCTGTAGTGAGCTTATGTACATTAGATGAGCAAACTTCCCCGTTGAGAACTGCCTTGGCGCTCATGCCAACGTTGATAGACTGCAGCACCAGGGCCGTTAAAGCCAAAGTGGAACTAATTACAAATCTTCTAGTCTTGGTCATTGTCGTTGCTCTCAGATGGTCTACGGCTTTGTAATGCTCAATTGTCCGGAAATATTCAAAAGGTTTGTACCTGACTTGTTTCAGGATAACAAATAATCTTGAAGACGATGTGAAGAGCATATATCTCCGATTACTGATTGCAAAGTGAATTATCCGCTAACAAAGGATTCTAGTTAAACCTTGGGTAAGTACATAAAGATACGCCGGCAACCCATAACCTTTCTTTCTTTAAGAGACGCTGTCTACGAAGGTCTGAACAAATGCGCGTACTGCTAGTCGAAGATAGTTTGGTACAAGCCGAAGTCGCCCGCAGCAAGCTTGAATTGCGCGGCGTGGAAGTCGTGTGCGCTACCAATCTTTTAGGCGCATTGAATATTTTGACGGAGCCTGGTATCGATGTGATACTGCTCGATTTATCGCTACCAGACAGCATTGGTGTCGAAACTTTTTATCGCATTAGAGCTGCCGCTCCTGATATTCCTACTGTTGTTTTGACCGGCATCGATGATCAAGACGTCGCTTTGATGGCCCTCAAGAAAGGCGCCCAAGACTATTTGGTCAAAGGTCAGGCTAGTGATGATTCGGTTTACCGCTGTTTGGGTTATGCAATTGAGCGCAACAATGTTGAGCTAGCCTTGATACGCAGCGAAAAGCGCTTGCGAATAATTGTTGAAAACACCTACGACGCCTTTATTTCGATGGATTCTCATTGGCGCATCACTGATTGGAATGCTCAGGCCGAACGTACTTTCGGTTGGAAGCGCAGTGAAGCCCTCGGGCGGCCACTGTCTATGATTATTCCTCAGCATTTGCGGCGTCAGTACACTCGTGAAGTTTCGACCTTTTTCAAGATTGATGAAGAAGATGAGTTCTCGCGCATGACCAGCGAACTCATGTGTTTACACAAAGATGGTCATGAATTTCCGATTGAGATGGGGATATTCAGAGTCAAAGTCGACAATGGCTGTATGTATTGCGCCTTTGGTCGTGATATTACTGAGCGCCGCCAGCTTAATGAAGAATTAGAGCGCCGGGTGCAAGCGCGCACTGCTGAGCTAACTATGTCTAACGAAGAGTTGAGACAGTTTGCCAAAATTGCTTCGCATGATTTGCAAGAGCCACTACGGGCGGTGCAAGGTTTTGTCAATCTTCTTGTCGATAGCACAAAGGGTCAACTGAACAGCGATTGTGAAGAGTTCATCGAGTATATTCTTGATGGTACTCAGCGCATGCAGCAGCTCATTCAATCAGTACTTGCTCATTCGAGCATTAGCAATCAGAAGTACGACCCTAATACAGCGCCATCAACAGATGTAGATGGTGTGATTGAAGAAGTGTTGGCTAATCTTGATGCTTCTATTAAAGAGAATAACGCCAGCCTTGAAGTCGATAATTTGCCTGAAGTGGCGGTTGATCGCTCGCAATTAATTCAGCTTTTCCAAAATCTGATTAGTAATGCTATAAAGTATCGCGGAGAAGCTGACCCCCAAATTTTTATAACCGCAGAGAGAACAGTCGACGAATGGCTCTTCTCAGTGCGTGACAACGGAATTGGCATAGATAGCAAATATGCTGACCGCATTTTTGATATGTTTGCTCGCC
The DNA here is from genome assembly GCA_038231015.1 of Candidatus Obscuribacterales bacterium. Classification (GTDB taxonomy): domain Bacteria; phylum Cyanobacteriota; class Vampirovibrionia; order Obscuribacterales; family Obscuribacteraceae. The sequence continues at coordinate 28,167 of JBBRMD010000067.1, read as the reverse complement.
TGCATGGTAAGACGAAATACAAGGGTACAGGCATGGGCCTGGCAATCTGTAAAAAAATCGTCGCATTGCATGGCGGCAGAATATGGGTGGAGTCAGAATTAGGGCAGGGATGTATTTTCTTGTTCACTCTACCAGCAGCAAGAAGACCCCCGAGGAGAGCAGCCATGGACAATAATATAGATATTTTATTGGTGGAGGACACCCCATCAGATGTGAGGCTGACGCAGGAAGCATTGAAGCGTTCTGACTTGAAGTATTCATTGACAGTGGTTAATGATGGCGTGGAAGCCATGGAATATTTGAACACCGCCAAAAGTTCGCAGACTCAAAGATTGCCAGACTTAGTTTTGCTCGATTTAAATATGCCGCGCAAAAATGGTCATGAAGTGTTGGAAGACATCAAGAACGATGCCCATTTGAAGGGCATTCCGGTTGTGCTTTTGACAGTGTCGCAGCGCGATGAAGACGTCATGGATGCCCTCAAAACCAAGATGAATTATTATCTTGCCAAGCCCATCACTTCTGCTAAACTTTCGGTTTTGGTTCGCGCTATTTGCGAGCTGCAAGCTGAGCAGTTAGGCCCTGATCGCCAACCAGTTGAAGAAGAGACACATGTACGTTTGGTCTTGGCTGGTAATCCGCATACTTCAGTTTCGATTTTGACCAAGCTTGCCGTTGATGGCAATGCCAGAGTGCGCGCTCGCGTTGGTGAGAACCCAGAGACTCCAGAGCATCTATTGGTGAAATTGGCAGAAGATGCCGATGCTGATGTGCGGCAAGGGGTATCGGAGAATCCGAAGTTGCCTGCGAACTTGCTTGAGAAATTATCCAAAGACGCAAGTGAAGAAGTACGACTGGCTATTGCGGGTAATCACAAAGTACCTAATGCAATTCTGGGTACATTGGCTGAGGACGACAATACATTTGTGGCGGCAGCAGCGAAGAAGACTCTCGGCGAGTTAGCGAGCGGCGCTAGATCATAATAGCTCTAGCTGCTAAGGCAGTTGTAGGCCCCTGGTGCTGCTAGTAGCTCCAGGGGTCAATAATTTCAAGGCCAGCTATTTTAAAATCTTTGACGTTGCGAGTGACCACTTTCATTCGGTGCACCAGAGCTGTGGCAGCAATGAAAGCGTCTCTTTCTGATTTCGGCTGCTTACTGCTTAGCTCTGCGCATTTTCTTGCTACAGCAGTATCGACAGCAAGAATTCTATTTGCAAATCCTTGTAAAACTGAGTCTTCAAGCCAGCATCTCAGGCGGGCGCCTTGATGTTTGTCTTTTCGTTCAACGAGCAGAATTCCTAGTTCGATTTCAAAAATTGTAATCGACGAAACAAATAATTCGCCAGGTTTAGTGCTTGCTGCCCACGCGATTACATTTTCGTTTGCTTTGTTTGACTTACCCTTTCGCAGCTCAGAGATTACGTTAGTGTCTAAAAGATACATTAGATCAAGTCTGCAGCTTGAAAGATATTATCGCTAAGTTTTGGTGGATCAAACTCAAAGTCGTCGCTGTCTTTCATGGCTAAAAGGTCAACAATGCTTGGCTGTTTGCCTGTCAATTTTCGATAGTCTTCAATTGTCATCAACACGTGAGCCGGCTTGCCCCGGTCGGTTATTATTACCGGGCCTTTTTGCGCGGCTTTCTTGGCCCCACTGGTGTCTTGATTGAATTCTCTGCTAGAGAGCGTTGTGATGTTCATTTTTCCGCCCGCTGAATGTAGACATGTTACTACTTTGGCGGGAGGCAGTCAAGTGCGCCGTGCTCGATCCCAACCACCGGGACATTGTTGTTTGTGATATACCAGATACAGGGTGTGTTTGCGGCAGTGGGAATCACGGGCATTGCATGAAGAGTGAATCAATAGATAAACTGGAGCAGTTTCTCAAGCTTCAAGAGAATATGCACGGCCCAGATAGCAGGCAGGTAGCCAAAGTCTTAATAAGGCTTGCCATCGCATTCATGGAAGACGGTCAGCTCACTGACTCCGAAGCCCAATTATTGCGCGCTCTCAAAATTGAGCAGTTGAGTCCAGCGCCCGATGCCAATTTTATTGCTGAAGTCGGTAAGCAGATTGAGCGCATTCACCAAAAGCTTGCTGCGCCACTAGAAGACGATCTCGAAAGTCTTAAAGTTAGTACCGATCGCATACCAGCATTGACTCCCATGTTTGAGCCCACTCATTCGTTTCCTCGCGGCGGCGGAGCATTGGATGCATTTGCCAACCGACCAGAAGCAAATTCGCCTAGCAGTGCTGGTGTTAGTTCGACAGCTAGTGTTGATTCTCTTGCACATGCCCATGCCAAGGCCGAGCCGATTGATAAGGCTATCGTAGCTGCGCAGTTGCAGATTCGCCAAATTAAGCAGACTGGTGGTAGCGATAGCGTCGCTGTCGCCGACGCTTTGACCAAGTTGGCAGATCTTTATTGCCGCAAAGAGCAGTTGAATGAAATGGAGCCACTATTAGTCGAAGCTTTGCGCATTCGAGAAAGCATTTGTGGAAGCTCGCACTTGAGTGTTGCCACTGATTTGAAAAATCTTGGTCGTCTCTATTATTTCAAGCAGCGTTACGACTTAGCCGAACCGTACTTGAAACGCGCGCTATCAATTCGTGAGGCAACTCTTGGGCACTACCACTCATATGTCGCCGATGTGGCCGAGTGGCTGGCGAAAGTTTTCAGAAAAACTGATCGTCTGCAAGAAGCTCAGGAGTTAGACGAATTGGTGAAAGAGAGCCGCACCAATTATGGTTCTGATTGGGAAAAATTCAGAGTTGGCGGGGTGCGCGCATTGGCCGATGGCAACGTGCTCGAAGCGCAAGCGATGTGGCTAGGCGCACTCGATGAAAGTAGTGATTTCAGATTTGATGATCCGCGTTTGAGCACCACTTTGGAAGCGCTGGCTGAAGTATATTGGCGCCGTGGAAAATTCGACAAAGCGGAGCCTCTTTGTAAGCAGATTTTGCAAATATCAGAGACATTACTCGGGCCAGAACACACTGATGTTGCTCTCGCTGCTAACAATCTAGCTTTGCTGTGCGACCGACAAGGTAAGCATTCTGAAGCAGCTATGCTTTATCAACAGGCGCTTACAATTAGTGAGAAAATATTGGGTCGCAATCATCCAGATGTGGCCGGCATCCGTGAATGTTATGCTCGCGCCAGACAGATGGCGCAGAAGCAAATCGAACGCAAGTTGGAGCGCGCGTAAATAATTTGAGTTTAGCGATACCTGTGAGGTTGTTGAGAAGCTCAGCAATGGGTGGATTTTGCACACTCCGCTTGTTCCACCTGTCCCATCGACCGATCCTGCGCGACAACGTAAATGGACAATAACTTCAGAATCACACGGAATGCCAAGCACTCATGAGTATGTTGCCTCTGGAAATGTATTGGTGTCTATTGACGGGCAAGATTCTTCGCTGAAAGCGGATGAAGTTTGGTATGACTCCAAAACTCTAATACTTGGAGCTCGTGGGCATGTTCGGATTGTTAGACGGGGCGAGCTCAGTACTGGTGAAGTCTTTAGGTTTAAAGTGTTTTCGGACGATTATCTTGTTACTGAGGCACCAATCGGAGTGGCAGATCCGATCCTTGTTTTGCGAAAAGCCTCACCCCAAATAGAACTTGTCTGTTCTTGTTTTTTTACTAAATAGAGAAGTCCGATTTCCTTTTGAAAAAATCGGACTTCTTTAGATGAGTCAATGCGGTTGCAAGAAATGTCACATTTTCTGCAGAAAATATGACATTTCTTCAGTCTAATTATTTAGCAGCGCCGGCCCGATGCCTCAGAGGTAAATCGAACGGAAGTTGGAGCGCGCGTAGATGTCTTAGTTCGATTGACCGGCTTTTGACCCGTTAGGTTTTCCCGGGCTCAGAGTAACGGTGAGGCCAGCCAGTACGAAAATTATTACGCTTACTAGGTGACAACCAGCTACAACCAGACGCAATTCAGAAGCAGTCGTGGTCGGTTGCGTTGCAAGATTTGAACCGAAAAACCACAAGATCATTAAGGCTGTTAAGTACGAGAAGAATGCAATTCTGATTGGCAGATAGTTGTTCCTTGCGGTCAAAAGCTTTAAAACTTTGTTCTGGAATGTTTGTGGATTATCACAGTAGGTTTCTAAGCTGACTCCTGGCAGATGCTTTAATTTCAAGCTTATGCGCTTAGCGGCAAAGCAAGACAACATAGCGGCTGCCAGCGGAAATGCCGCTATAACCATAATCGCGTCGGTTTGAAGAACGGCTGCATCGCTGTTGGTTTTCTCCGCATGTTTAGAGGAATTTTTTTGTGGAATTTTCGCCAACCCTATTTGAAGCGCAATTGTTAGTGGAATGGTCGAGAATGTAGCCAGGCTAAGAACTGCAAAACGACAATCTATGGCTAATTTTAAGCCAATATTTTCAAGCCAAGCATTCAGTGAGGCGCTCTGAGTGAGAGCCACTGAATACAGGCATGCAATCGTGTAAATGATTAAGTGCAGCAGCACGGTTCGCATTGATAGTTTCGGTCCAAAGAGCGCTTCCGTGATGGTCATGTCAGGGTTCCCCGCTCTGACACTAAGTTCGGAAACTCGTTTGTTAATTGCTGCTACGACCAGCAAAAAAATGAGCATCGTTGGAAACGATATTGCTATTAAAAAGCTAATTAGGCAAGGGCTCAAGATCCCTGACATACATCACCTAGCTGGCGGCGTTTATCGACCTGATCTCAATCTAGCAAACATTGAGCCCAAAAGTGAAGTCCTAGTGCTGCAAAAACACCAGGACCTCACTTTTTGTTTAGAAAGCAATCTAATTATTTAGCAGCGCCGGCCATTTGTTTGAAGGCTTCAGCGGCTCTTTTTGGCATATCAGCTGGAGCAACATCTTCGATGTGCTGAGCTAGTGACCACATGTGACCGAATGGATCGGACAATTGGCCGTAGCGATCGCCCCAGAACATGTCCATCAAAGGCATTTTCACTGTGCAGCCAGCTTTTTGAGCTTTGGCATAAGCAGCATCAACATCTTCGGTGTAGATCATCAAAGAACCTGTTACTTTGCCGGCTGTTTGTGGGCTAACGCAACCGCGCTCAGCGCATTCTTCGCCCATCATGATGGTGGAATCGCCAATTTTGATTTCAGCATGCATTACTTTGCCGTCAGGCATGTGCATGACCATGATCTCTTCAGCGCCGAAAGCAGCTTTGTAGAATTCGATGGCTTTAGTGGCATCACTAACAACCATGTATGGAGTTACTGTGTGCATACCAGTTGGGATGGCCTTGACTTTGTCTGTCATTTCTTCTCCTGAGTTATTGTTCTAAAGCTGAGTAAACAACAAGCTTGTAGCCGCGTGGCTAAGCCGGTTATTTGAGGTCGTAAGCATATCTCTAGCATGTCCAAAATTCAACCCGCGACAACCGTTTTTCTGCCTGGTTTAATTCCGAAATGGGGCGATATCAAAGACTTCATGGCTAACTGATTTTATTTTTCTATCGTCTTGAGCGGCTTTCTCAAGCTGCCCTGCTTTGCGGTAGGCTGAGGCCCGCTTCTGATATAGGTTTGCCGCTAGATTTGGCATTTTTATAATTGCTTGTGAGTAATCTCCAGCTGCCGCATTGTAGTTTTTCAAGAGCATATATGAGTCACCGCGCATCTCACTTACTTTGCTCATTTTGGGATTGTTTTTCAGACAGTACGAGAAGTGTTCTACGGCTTCTTTGCCTTTGCCCAGTTTCAAATAGAGGCCGCCAAGTATGCGGGCAATGTTATTGTCGTAGCGCTCGGGATGCCCTTTTATATAACCGAGAGCGTCTGCTAATGCCAAATCTGGTTTGAGCATGGCTTCGTAGCAGTGGCTGCGATTGAGCATATATAGCGAGCCCTGATAGGGATCTAAGCTAATTACCTTGGTGAAATCTGCTGCTGCACTTTCGTCATCCATGATGTTCTGACTTAACGTTGCATGCAAGATGTATAAATCTTTTTGCTTAGGATTGAGCTTGATTGCCTTGTTTAAATCTTCAAGCGCTTCTTCGTATCTAACAAGAGCGCTCAGTGCTGAAGCGCGTCGGTAGTAAAGCTTCCAGCTAGATTGGTCTTTTTTGATTTGATTTGTTGTTTCTTCAACTTGCTGTGTGGCTTTCGCCTTGAGTTTACTTTCGCCATCGGCCTGGGCGAGCAGTTTCGTTGCACTTGTCTGATTGCTTTTACTTGTAAAATTGTTGCTGAACACAGAGGGGATGTTGCAGGCAGATGCACACGCCAACAGAAGGGCAAGGCAATCAAGTTTGCAAATTGTCCTGCTATGAATTTTTTTCATGGCGTCCAATAGACTCTTGGGTTTCCTTTCAACATTCTACCAGCGCAATGCTAAAGCCTGTCGCTTTGGCATCCTTGCCAATAGCTGAGGTTTATGGCCGAACTCCCCCTAATTTATATAGCTATATAAGTGTTAAAGTAATGCTTCGCGAGTGAAGCGGTCTTCTGGCCTTGGAGAAGTAGCAGTGAAAAATACCAATGGTCGTTCGCAAAGCCGCGCTCACAGTGTCGCTCACAGCCTTGCTCTGAGCTTGGCATTATTGGTTATCCCAGCCACGAGTCTGACCCTCGCTGCCCCGGCTTTCGCCTCTGAGCCGCCCTACGCTAAGCTTCTAGAAAAGGGTGAGCGCAGCCTTAAGAAAAAAGAGTACGAAAACGCAGTCGCCACGTTTACTAAGCTATTGCGCGACCATCCTGGCGTTTACGAGGCTTACCTCAGTCGCGCCGCTGCTCGCAGCGAGTTGAAAGACAATGAAGGCGCACTTGCTGACTATGAGCAGGCGATTAAAGCTAATCCAAATGCTGTTGAAATTTATCTTCAGCGTGGCGAGTTGCAGGTACGCTTAGGCGATAAAGATGCTGCTGTTCGTGACTACGGCGAAGTCTTGCGCCTTGACCCTAAAGATACTAAAGCTTTGCTCTTGCGGGCTCAAGCTCTCAAAGAGAATGGCGATTTTGCTGGCGCTGCCAAAGACTTTGATTCTTATCTCAAGTTTAATTCAAGTTCTCTACCTGCTCGTCGCGAAAGAGCTGAATGCAAGCTGCAAACAAATGCTTACAACGATGCAATTGCTGACTACGAGTACATTCTCAAGAAAGGCGGCAGCAAAGAATTTGACGTGCACTACGAATGGGGTGAGGCCTTAAAACTCAAAGGTGATACCAAGGGTGCCACCGATCAGTTTAATCAAGCGGTTACTTATTACTCTAAAAACCTCGCTCGTTCACAGAAGAAAGGCCTAGATTACGTCTATCGTGGCATGGCTTATTATCAGCTTGGCCAGCTTGATAAAGCATTGATTGATTTAGAGAACGGCGTGCGCTCGTTACCAGGCAACGCCAATGCGCAAGCTCGCCTCGGTCATTTGCAGCTTGCTAAGGGTGATAGCAACTCTGCTTTGGCTCATCTCGATGCTGCTTTGAAAATTAATCCACGTTTGCAAATGGCTTTGGTAGACCGGGCCACTGTAAAAGCTGCTCAAGGTGGCTACGAAGATAGTAAAGCCGATCTTGATAAGGCTTTGCAGATCACCCGCAGTGCAGAAGGGCTCTATTCGCGCGCCATGACACTGTTGTCACTGGGTGATGTCGGCGGTGCTGCTGATGATATTGCTGAAGCGAGCAAGGCTAATCCTGCATTGATAGAAACAAAGCGCAAAGAACTTGCTGCAAAAATTGAACTGGGCGCCGGTAATACAGCTTCTGGTAATACAGCTGCAGGTAATACAGCTGCCGCAAACATCGAGCAGTCTCAAAACTACAGACGCATGGCTCTGTTCGATCTGGCCACGGGTAATCTCGAATCTGCTAATGGACTAGTGCGAAAGGCCATCAAACGTGATGCGGCCAAAGGAGCCTCCAGCAGCCGTACAAGCGACGCTGTTAACATCATGTTGCTTGGCCATATTTATTTGAAGAAACATGAATTAGTACAAGCTGAGGCAATGTTTAGATCTGCTCTGACCAAGCTTAGCCAGTCGGGCGACGGCAATCAGAAATATGCCGTGTTTTCTTTAGAGCAATGCGCTAAGCAATTTTTGCTAGGTTCTAAGCTCGAAGAAGCTGGTTCTATTTTCTCTGATACTCGCATGCTGCGCGCCGCTCATGGCTGGACTGAGTACGCTATGCCAACTGAAATATCAAAACGCGCAGAACAAGCCGTCGAGGCTTACAAGCAGAAACGAAAATATGATAGGCAAGAAGACTTGGTGCGCAAAGCGGCATCGGGTGGTGGCTCTGAAAGTTCCACAGCCTCTTCTGGCAGTTCAAGTAACGAAGCTGTAGATAATTCGCAAGTCGAAATCAATCGCCCCATTCGCGACAAGTGGGCTTTGATTATTGGTACAGGCCGCTTCAAAGACCCAAAAATCAATTTGCGCTACGCTGCCAAAGATGCTCAAGATTTCAGTGATTTTTTGATCAAAGAAAGAAGCTTCGCTCCTGATCATGTTCAGCTTCTCACTAATGAAGCGGCCACCAGAGCTAATATTCTTTCTCTGCTAGGAAGCAAATGGCTGCCTCGCGTGGCTGAGAAAGATGACTTGGTTGTAATTTACTTCTCTACTCATGGCAGTCCGTCTAGCTTAGACCTAGGTGGCGTTAACTACCTGGTAGCCCACGATACCGACCCATCCGATCTCTATGCTACTGGTATCGCTATGCAAGACCTCGCTCGCATCATCAAAGCCCGCGTTCATAGTGACCGGGTCATGTTAGTGCTCGACGCCTGCCACAGCGGTGTGACAGCACCAGCCAGCGGCAAGTCAATTGTGCGGCCGGGCAATGTCGATGTTGATCCGATTGTTCAAGGTACCGGACAGCTGGTAATTTCATCGAGCAAGCCAGACCAACGTTCGTGGGAATCGCAGCGCTATGAAGGCAGCGTCTTCACTCGCTATTTGATTGATGGCTTACGTAAAAACGGCAATATGACCAAGCTTGGCGATGCCTATAATTATATGGAGACGGAAGTGCAAAGAGAAGTATTGCGCGACCGCGGATTGTTGCAAACCCCTGTTATGCGCAGTAAATGGCGCGGCAGTGATCTAATTCTTGGAGTCAAACCTGCTGCTCCATCGCCTGGTCTAGGGCCAATTGAGCTACCTGATGCTGTTGAAGCTCCGGGGGTTGCTGCCACCGCCAGCAGTGGTAAATCGGTCAGTACTCGCACCAGGCCTACTGCAACTTCTAGCCATTCTGGAAATGTAAATAGACACACAGGAGCAAGTCGTAAGTGACAGACCAACTGAAGCAATTGTCTTGCAAACTGATGGCAGTGGCCACGATAGCTCTTTCGTTTAACTCTCTTCTGCCAGCCAGCGCTGAAGACATTATCTGGAAAGCATTTAATGATAGCGGTAGCAAATTCTTTGACGAGCACGACTACGAGAAGGCTGAACAGAGTTTGCTGAACGCCGTTAAAGAGGCGGAGAAAATTGATGCTCAATGCCCCGAGCTAAAAACTAGTTTGGAGCTTCTACGTAAGCTCTATCTGGCCCAAGGTAGCAACGCCAAGGCTGACGCGATCACTGCCCGCTTAGATAGAATGGAGTCGGCTGACAAAGGTTCGGAGATTCCCTCGGCAGCAGTGGCCGCTGCTGCACAAACCAGTGCAACCAGTTCAAGCAGTTCAACCAGCGCAACTAGCCCGACTAATTCAGCTAGTGAAGAAGCCAAGTCGCTTGTTCGCTCCAAGAGTGAAGCTAATGCCGAATCAAAACCAGAAAGTAGATCTGCGCGCGAAACTAAATCTGAAGTAAAACCAACAGCTAACTCGCAGTATATTTCTGAAGCGACTGCCACTCCGCTAAGTTCCACGTCTAATCCTCAAATCGCCTCAGTGCGCGGCATTGTTGGCGAAATGAAAATTGGCGGCCGCGAAAAGAAAGCCGAAGAATTGCTGAAGATGGCCGGGCACATCAGTTGGACAAAAGGCCTGGCGATTTCTGCTGATGGCACCAGAGCATTGTCTGGCAGCGACGACGATACAGTGCGCTTGTGGGATTTGAGTTCAGGAAAAGAACTGAAAAAACTCGAAGGCCACGAAGAGAACGTCAATAGTGTTGCTTTTTCGCCGAGTAGCAATACTGCCATTTCGGCTAGCGGCGATTCATCTGTTCGCATCTGGGATTTAGATTCAGGGACACAACTGAAGAAATTAGTGGGACATGGCAACATCGTACTAGCATGTACCTACTCTCCTTCTGGCAACAGAGCAGCTTCTTGTGGGTACGACGGCACGGTGCGCGTTTGGGATGTGCTTGTTGGTACTCAACTGCAAGAATGTCAAAGTCAAGGCACCATGCGCTGTGTGGCTTTCAGCCCCGACGGCGAACATGTCGCCTGTGGTGGCAGCGACAAAGTGATAAGCCTTTGGCGTGTGCGCGATGGGTCACTGATTCGCCGCTTCACTGGACACCGAGGCGACGTCACTACAGTCGGTTTCTCGAGCGACGGCAGCAAGCTTTTGTCAGCCAGTCGCGACCTCACAATCCGCACCTGGGATGTCGGCAGCGGTAGCGAGTTGAAGCAATTTATTGGCCACGGTGATTGGGTCGTCAACGCTCGCTTCATCAAGGGTGATAGCAAAATCGCCAGTGGCAGTCTTGATAAAACCTTCCGCGTTTGGGATGCCGAGCAAGGCACAGAAACCTCTTCTTTCAGCTTGAATGCTTACGGCATGTTTGGTTTAGCTTTCACCCCAAGCGGAGAAAATGCCATAACTGGCAGCAACGACTATTCACTGCGCTATTGGCGACTGATAGAGTAACAGTTGTAAGTATGCAGGCTCGAAATTGGCGAAATTGTAGCGCAACGGTTAAGTCTCTCCCGTTTGACTCGTATCAGTTTGCCTGACTGTCTTTTCGGGTTTTACTTCGGCCCCTTTCAAGGGGCATTTTGTCATTTAATGTAGTAATCGTCTTCTTGCTACTACGATAATGGGTAACCAGTCGGCTGACGACCGTTTCTGGCTTGAAAAGTGGTTGCCCAAAATAGATAAGGATTCCATCGCAATGTCCCGAGTTGCCATCATAGTTGGTGCTGGTCCTGCTGGTTTGACAGCTGCCTATGAGCTCTTACAACGGAGCGATGTTAAACCAATCATCATCGAGAAATGCGATGTAATCGGCGGTCTTTCACGCACCATCGAGTACAAGGGCAATCGTCTAGATATCGGGCCGCACCGCTTCTTCTCGAAATCAGACCGCGTGATGGACTGGTGGATGACCATGATGCCTGTGCAAGGTCTGCCAGGGCAAGAAGTAGAAATCACCTATCACAATCAAAAGCGCACCATTCCGGTGAGCCCCGATGGCCCAGCTCCAGATGATGTCGAGAACGTTTTGATTACACTACAAAGACAGACGCGCATTTATTATCTGCGCAAATTTTTTGACTATCCAATCAGCCTTAAGCTTGTCACATTCACAAACCTCGGCATGGCTCGCACAATTCGCATCGGCCTGAGCTACATGAAAGCAATGGCTATGCCGATCAAGCCTGAATCAAATTTAGAAGAGTTCTTCACCAACCGCTTCGGCAAAGAGTTGTATCTCACTTTCTTCAAAGATTACACAGAGAAAGTTTGGGGTATCGCTTGTTCGAAAATTAGCGCAGACTGGGGCGCTCAGCGCGTCAAAGGCCTTTCGATTGTTAAAGTTGTGATGCACGCTGCTAAGAAAATGCTTGGCTCAGTAACCGACTTGCGTCAAAAGCAAACTGAAACCTCACTAGTCGAACAGTTCATGTATCCCAAAAAGGGTACTGGTTCGATGTGGCAAGAAGTGGCCGACCGCGTGCTCGCTAAAGGTGGGGAGATTCGCAAAGATTCTGAAGTAGAGCGCTTCATTACTGAAGGCAATCAAATCACTGGAGTCGAAATCAAAAATAGTGTCACCGGTGAAACCGAGATACTGAAAGGCGATTACTTCTTCTCGACTATTCCTGTCAAAGAATTGGTCGCTAAGCTCGACGCGCCGGTGCCTGCCGATGCTAAAGAGATTGCAGCAGGGCTTATCTACCGCGACTTCATCGAAGTAGGCATGCTCGTCAACAAGCTCAAGGTCTACGAAGATTCGCCGACGGGCAAGAAACTAATTGCCGACAACTGGATTTACGTCCAAGAAAACGACGTCATGATTGGACGCTTGCAGATTTACAATAACTGGGGCAACTACATGGTGGCTGACCCGACCAAAGTGTGGCTGGGCCTAGAATACTTCTGCAATGAAACTGATGATATTTGGACTTGGTCCGACGAGAAACTGAAGCAACTCGGCGCCGATGAGTTAGACAAGATTGGTATCATCGATAAAGCCGACGTGGTTGACTCGATGGTTATTCGGATGCCGAAGACCTACCCAGGCTACTTTGGTTCATACGATCGCTTTGATGATTTGACTAAATACATCGATACTTTCGAGAATTTATTCTTGGTCGGTCGCAACGGTATGCACAAGTACAACAACCAAGATCACTCAATGCTAACAGCTATGGTGGCAGTTGATAATATCGTGGATGGTATCAAAACCAAAACAAACATTTGGGATGTGAATACCGAAATGGAATATCACGAAGAGAAGAAGAGCTAGGCCAATGAATTTGGCGCTCATTGGGCCGGGCAAGGCGCGCCCTTGCTGCGCGAAATGCCAGCGGCAGAGCTAGTTAGTACTTTGGTCGCTGAGTTTTCTTAGAATCATGCGAACTAGCACCTTAATTAAACCCTAGTAAACACCCTGTATGCTCGGCCTTCTGTTTTGGGAATAATGAGGGGAGTCAATAGAATCTGTAGGGTTGTGTGAATGGCTGAACCTAAAGGTGACAAGCCTTTTCAAGACTTTAAGTTAGCTGAATCGACCAAGATTGTCGAGACGGCAGAACCCGAGGCTTGCACGGCAATGGCCGTGGTAAGCGCAAGCGGAAAAGACGCAAAAGCACCGTCCGACAAAGACTCTGCTTCTTCTGCGAGCGCTAGCTCTAGCGGTGATGCCAATTTCACTCATACTTCGGATTCTGGTTCTAACGGTAGCGGCGAGTCGGATGTACAATTGGCCCAAGCATCTCTCTGGCATGACGCGGAGAGTCGCGGTACCTTTGTGCCTCCGCCTTACAAAGGTCTGAAACGCCACAGGCTGGTTGTAGCCAGTTGCGCTTTGCTGGCCTTGAGCATACTGGCGCTGAGCACAACTAATCTCAAACCACTAATCAAAACCACGGGTACTATCGACTCTAACCTGCGGGTGACAAAAGAATTTGAAAAGCCAAAGCTTAGCCCCGATTTGGTATACCCTTCTGACGCAGTTTTGAAAGATGGCATGATTCGCGTTACTGAGAATAAGTGGGGTTCTTCCAAATGTGGGTTCGTTGACGCTAAAGGCAAAATTGCAATCGCACCACAGTTCTTCAATGCTTCAGATTTTGATGATGGCCTCGCTATTGTTTGGATTGAATCTAAAGAGGACACAGCAGTCGCTGCCAAGGTTGAAACAAAAACAAAGAAGGAAGCCGAACCTGGATACCTTTACGGTGTTATCGATAAGACTGGAAAAGAAGTGGTCAAGCCAAAGTATTCGATTATTCATCCTTTCAATAAAGGTGTTGCCCTTGCTGCATTGGACGACGAGACTTTCTTAATTGATAAAACAGGGAAAGTCTTATTTTCTACCGCAAGCCTAGTGGTGCCAAAGAATAAAGAAGTTCCGTCAGAAGCAGCGGCCCTGTCTGATTTCGATGAAAATGAGCTATTGGTAGATGGTCAACTGATGATTAACTATTTCAACTCGAACGAGGCCTCTTTCGTCGGAGACCTTATTCCATTTTCATTGAGCAACAGTCAGCATGGCTTGCTTGACACGGCAGGGCGAGTTGTCGCTCAACCTATTTACAATAGGATTTTCTTGGCCTCCGATGATGTTAACCTTGGCCACCTAAATCTAGTTCCGAGAAACACTGAAAACAGCCAAACTAGTTCGGCATTTCTTGTACTTAAAGACGGTAAATGGGGCGCTCTTGATCCATCAGGTAAAGAGCTCTTCCCGCCCATGTTTGGGCGAATTCTTTCATATCAAAATGACCATGCAGCTGTGATGGTGGGTGACAAGTATGGCTTTGCTGATGCAAAAGGTAATATTGTTATCAAACCAGAGTATGACTTTGTCACAGCTTTTGACAAAATTATAGCTGTGAAAAAAGGGAAGGTTTGGTCATTCATTGATTCGACTGGCAAGCCCATAACTACACCCCCAATCGATGGCATCGTTCACTCAGGCCGAGGTGTGTGGCTTTCTGATGGTTTGGGTCAAGTTGTAAAAGGCAATAAGGTTGGTTTCTTAAATGCCGCCGGGCAGTTTGCTCTGAAGCCGCAATTTGAATGGGCTTTTGCGTTTGCAAATGGCATCGCTCCCGTTTATACAAATGGTTTTTGGCACTATATAAATTCTTCTGGCAAGCAAGTATCTCCAGATTTTGTAGCAGCTAATGCGCTTGTGAATGGCCGGTCTTCGGTGTCTGTCCCCGGGCCGCTTTTCCCGTTTTTAAAGCTTACAGAAGGCTATGAAATAGAGCACCGTATCAAGGAGTGGCACAATGTGATAGCTGGTCGCAAAGCAGATGATGACGGCGATACAGAAGACAGTGTAAGCAAGGCTAATGAACAATAAAGCTCAGTCATCAGTTGTTTTAACATATGGCGATCCTGTCGCCCTTGGTTTGCTTTGGCAAAAAGCAATTCTATTGATTCCGCTTTGGGCTCTTCCTTTGGTTCCTCTCTTTGGCTTGGCTACAAGATATATGGGAACCATGGCTGTAGAGATTGGCTACGGGCTGCTTATGTGCTTGTTCGTGCTCTATTTTCTCGAAGATTCACTGAAGAGAAAAATTCGTATTGATGATCAAAATCTGTTTTTCGGTTTTAGAGTGGTGCCAATTAAAGACATCATTAGTCTAGATTCTCCCAATCGGCGCAATAAACTTTTGCCGGCATGCATTGCCTTAACACAGAGCAATGGCAAACAGCTTAAGCTCAAGCTTGATGGCTTAAGCGATGCCAATTTAGAATCTTTGATTTCACATCTGCAATCACGTAATTCGGCAATTAAAGTCTCGCCGGTTTTAAATGTTTTACTAAAAGCACACCGTGCTCCGCAATTGCCAGTTGTTGTCCCTGACCGCCTAGAGTTGGCTTACAATGACAGACCCTTTGTTGGTGAATCAGTCGTTGTTTTTCGCACTACAGCTGCTAAATGGATGAGAATGGGCCCCATTTTGGTATCGCTAATTGCGGCACCAATGTGGATAGGTATTCTCACTAGTCTATTCTTTATGCTTCAGTCTCATTCGTACAACGCCGTTTCGCAAATTGGCATTGAGCAGTTTTTCACCCAATGCTCTAGAGCGTTGTCGCTTTGGCTTTTTGGCATAGGCCAAGGTACTTCAATGACGGTGGCATCGGTCGCCCGTAATCCGATTGCCAGTGCTGCCATAGCGCTTTGTTCTTTCGCTATGCTGTTTCAGATGTTGCGTATGCTTTGGAAGCCGAACCAATTAATCGCTGATAGTAAGGGTCTCAGTTTTATCCTTCGACTTGGCTTTTTATCTATTCCTTTTCGTAGTATTCAGTGGCAAGATATGCAACGCTTGCAATTGCAGGAAGGTTCGCAGAATGCAGCGAAAATTCATATCGAGCGTAGTAATGGAAAGGCAGTTGATTTTAACCTTGCTGCAATCAATGAGAACGAGAGAACGCTTCTATTGAAGCGAATTGAAGAACGAGTGCCCAACTGTCAAATCGAGCATGAGGCTGTGCAATCGCTCTTGCCACAATCTGATCGCAGCTATACCGAGTTGTGGTTGCAGTCGCTAACACAAGCACCTGAACGCAGTACCCTTGACCCTCTTGAACCCGGCCAGATGGTGGGTGAATGTCGCTATGAGGTCTTGAATAGCCTTGGGGTTGGCGGCCAGGGCACAGCTTACTTATGCCGCGAGCTAACGGCAGTCGAAGCGATATCGCCCAGCTCGAAGACCATTGTTTCCCAAAATAGCGATTTAAGTGCTTCGAGCTCGCGCCCTAACGATAAAAAGTTTGTTGTGCTTAAAGAAACCATATTGCCTGTATTTGTTGATCCGATTGTGCGCAGGAAGGCCTTAGAAGGCTTTGAGAGAGAGGCTAAACTTTTGCAGTCTCTTGAGAATGGTGGCATTGTGCAATTGCGTGATTTCTTTGTAGAAGATCATCGGGCCTACTTAGTTCTTGAGCATTTGACGGGCAGTAACATGCGAGAGCACGTAATGAAAGAAGGGCCAGTGCCAGAGGCTAAATTGCAATACTATGCTAGTCAGATGTGTGAGATATTGAGCTTCTTGCACGAGCGTGGTGTGGTGCATCGCGATTTCTCACCAGACAATCTTATTCTTGATGCTAATGACAAAATCAAGCTTATTGATTTCAACGTTGCTCAACAGACTCAGGGCGGCTCCCAGGGCGCAATTGTTGGAAAGCCTGCCTACATGCCACCAGAGCAGTTTCGAGGCAAAGCTTCCGCTCAGAGTGACATTTACGCTTTAGGTGCGACACTGTTTTTCTTGCTAACTGGTCAAGATCCTGAAGCTATTACGCAATCATCAGCGGTGGCAGTCAATAGTTCTGTCAGCCCAGAGTTGAATAAGATAGTAAAGCGTTGCACGGCTCTACAGCTGAGTCAACGTTATCAATCAACCAAAGAAATTGCTGCTGATCTGGACGCTTTGTCTGAGGCTCCAGGTACTCACCTGATTGAGTCTAACACCACGGTGGAGGCTTCCACTCATGGCTGATCTTGTGATTAAAACTCAGTGTAAGAGCTGGCTGCGTCAATCGACTGACACCTTTCTCAATGTCACTTTCCCTCTTTGGGGACTAGTTGCGCCTGTCGTTTTTTTAGTCATATTTATGGCTCTGTTTGTATTATTGCAGAGTAACGAGATCGCCATGCTTACTAAAGACCTGCCTGCTATAGGTCTATTTTTGGGGGCTAGCTTGGGCGCTTTACTGCTCAAGCGCGCGATGGCCAATGATTTTCTTGTAGTCAACAAAAATGGCATCACTCTGCCTGCGTTTATGGGCGGAAGAGTGGGCTTGAAGCGGCATTTACCGTGGCGAATCGTGCGCTCGATAGATGCTTCTATTATTAAAGATGAGGCGCAACGCTCGCGCTTAAATATCTTCAAAGAAAATGGCAAAATTGAGTCTGTGCCAATCAAAGATTTGCCACCAGAGTTTGTTGAGCAGCTACTGCTAGCCATGCGCATGTGGGCACCAGATAAATGCGCACCAAATTTGGATCAGCTGCAGACGATTTTGCGCATTGGTGCAAGAGAGAGTTCGCAACCAAGTTACACTGACCTTTGGGAAGATGAGCTCAGTCGCCGCTTCTGTCCAACTCAGTACGTTCCGCTTGAGCCTGGTCGTGTGCTGCGCAACAGCACGCTCAAAATAGTGCGACAGCTTGCCACCGGTGGTTTGTCGGCGCTCTATCTTTGCCAGATAGACGGCGGTCGCTTGGTTGTGCTGAAAGAGGCATCGATACCCTCTCACGGTTCAGATGAATTGAAAGCAAAGGCCCGCGAAATGTTTGATCGCGAAGCCCAGTTGTTAATGAAAGTCGATCATCCTGGCATTGTACATGTGCTCGATTGCTTTGTTGAATTGGATCGCAACTACATGATTCTCGAATATGTAAATGGTACCGATCTCTGGCAGCTAGTGCGCCAGAATGGGCCGCAGCGTGAAGCCGATGTATTAGAGTGGGCGGTGCAACTTGCCACAACCTTGAAGGTGCTGCACGACCGCGAACAGCCGATTATTCACCGCGATGTTACGCCTGACAATATTATTTTGCGCAATGATGGCAAAGTTGTCTTAGTTGATTTTGGTGCTGCCAATGAATTTATCGGCACTGCCACAGGCACTTTCGTTGGCAAGCATTCTTTCATTGCTCCCGAACAATTACGTGGTAAGGCCACCATTCATAGTGACATCTATGCATTCGGTTGTACACTTTACTTCCTACTGGTTGGCAGCGAACCTGAAGCTTTTGCCACTTCAAATGTACAAACTGCTCAAGCCGAAGCGCAAGCTGCTAACCCTGAACTGCGCATCACGCCAGTCTCTGACGAACTTTGTGAACTAATAGAATCATGCACTCAGTTAGAAGCAAGTGACCGCTATCAGAATGTGTCACAATTGCTGCCTGTGCTCAAGCGATTATCTTCTCAATTGGCCGTGTAAATGCTCGACCCGCGCTTCGTCATTTTTGGCTCGCTCTTTAATCTTGTTGGCTCTGGTGTTTACGCTTACAAGACCATCAAGGGAGAGACCAAACCAAATCTGGTTACCTGGCTCTTGTGGATGCTCGTGCCAATGATTGCTTTCTTTGCCGAGTTGCAAGAAGGCGTAGGCTTGCAATCATTGATGACTTTCATGATTGGCTTCGGCCCGCTTATTGTTTTAATCGCGTCGTTTCTCAACAAGCAATCTTACTGGCAAATATCAAAACTTGACATGGTCTGCGGCGCTCTATCGGTTGTCGCTTTAGTCGCCTGGAAGGTTTCTGGCCACGGAGATGTAGCTATTGGCTTTTCTGTGCTCGCCGATGCTCTTGCTGGGCTGCCTACGCTAATTAAGTCGTTGAAGGAGCCAGCGACAGAACATTACGCACCATACTTGCTTAGTGCCATCAGTGCTGGTATCACTCTGCTGACGATAGTCAACTGGACTTTTGCTTGTTACGCATTTCCTGTCTATATTTTATTCTTTGGTACTGGAGTGGCGGCTGTCATTCATTTCCGCTTGGGTCGCTTGTTTGGGCTTTGTAAGAGTTGATAGTAAGCAAAATTTACTAGTAATCTGAATGAGCGCGTAGTAGAAATTTCTCAGCTAGGCGATTAGCGATTGCAGCTATCGAGTGCACATGACCATTCCTTCTTTTATGTCGTTGGTACGCTTGAGGAAAACCTTCAACATCTCAAGTCTTTCGCAGAGATAATTTCGTGCTTCATTATCTGGTCTGTCCCACATCACGGCCGGATAGATGTCGGCAGCAGTCATGGCTTTACCGTTGTATCTGCGCAGTAACTCCTCATTGTCGATTGGCTGCAAAGTCTGCTCGAATTCAGCAAGTTGTGTACTCGTAATGGCCCGTACTTGGAACTCTCTTTTGTACTGCCCAATGACACGTCCACCATGTAACAAGAAGCAGTGAGGTTCACGACCTTGATAGGTTGAACCTGTGAATAGATAGTGCAAGGCCTGGAAGCTCTTGTCGAGATCAACTGATGGCCCGGTTGCCTGCTCGCCTTTTTTTCGCCAACCGAACATATCTATCAATCCGCTCATTTGTGGATTCAGTGCACTGGCGTTCTCTAGAATGGCTTGGAGGGCTGCGCCATTTGCCGAGTCTTCTATGCCACCAATTCTAATGAAACTATCTAAGGCGTTTGCGTCTCTCGCCAGCTCCTCGATCTTCTTGTCGCTTGCGGCTTGCAAGGTCATGAACATGCCCATGTAAAGTCTCCTAAGTTGACGTCAAAGCACCTTGTGGCACTTCAAGGCTGCCGATCGTACCATGTTGAACTCAGAGGACGCGCTAGCCACCAAATATTGTGGAAGTAATAACAACGAAAGTTTCTCTGAGTTCTGAGCATCGCGTAATTCTGTCGTTCTTTCAAGCGCCTCTGACCGTATTCGGCTTGCTCAGTACATCCTCAATGCTTTTCTTCTGTTGGCCGCTGTCTGTTTCATCGCTTAGTTGGTGATAATCTTTGCGAATCTCTTCTAGCTGTTCTTCGTTCAAATCTTCGACGTTAACAAGGCGATTACTTGCCCCCGCTTGAGAGGCAATCAGTTCGTTTAACTTTGCATGCAGAGCGGTTACATCTTTGTTCTGCGTGCGCTGAATCAGAAACACCATCAAAAAAGTTATGATGGTAGTGGCTGTGTTTATAACTATCTGCCAGGTTTCGGAGTACTTAAAGGCCGGGCCGCAGGCGGCCCATATAACGACGGTTGTCACTGCTTTGCGAATCCGGCTGAACTGCCAGCGAATTGTGTACACTTCATTGAAAGCGCTTCGAAAATTTGTCCAATTTTGGGCATGCGAGTTTCCTTTCTACTTCTGGCAGCCTAGACTATCGGTGAAAGGTTCGGTTCCCAAAGTTTTCTAAGCTTAATGGCCTAGCCAGTGTTCTTGCTAGTTTACTAAAAATAGTCATGGTGACACTTAAGAAATTTAGTCTTGGTAATCGGTAACCCGTAGGCGCCTAACTAATATTTTTTCCGGCCCATCTTACTATCAAAGCGCAGAATGCTACCAATAATTCCGCTACTGTTTTCGACATTGCCAGCCTGCAAAGTCATCCTAGTGCTGTTACTTTTTCACAATTGGCAGAGTCACTCGAAATAAGGCGCCTTCGTCTATATTGACGCACTCAATCGTGCCACCATGCAATTCTGCAATCTGACGGCAAAGAAATAGGCCTAGGCCACTGCCACCAGTGTGTCTTTGTCCAGAAGCCCCCTGCGAAAAACGCTGGAAGAGTCGCGCTCGCTCTTGGTCAGAGATCGACTGACCCGAATTGCCAACTTCTAAAATGGCCTGGTCTTGATTTGCATCTAAGCTGAGTGAAACGTTTCCACCTTGGTCGGCAAACTTAGCAGCATTGCTGAGCAAATTATCCAGAAGCCTACGAATACCAATGCTATCTAGCTGCATTGAAAGCAATTGTTGAGACTCTGAGCGCAAATCCCAGCCCGTTGAAATATCCCGGTCGAGGGTATTGATCTCCATGCCATATAAAGCATCACGGCATAGCGCCACAAGATCGACGTCAGCTAAGCAAATCGAATTAGGATTGACTTCGTAGAGATAGACATCGTTGAGAGTGTTAATCAGCGTTAGAAGCTCTGTATTGCTTTTTCCGATTTCGGTGAGAATGTCAATTTGCTGTGGGTTTACAGCGCCAAATTTGCCCTTGGCCACCATGTTGAGCATGTTATTCACCCCAACCAGAGGCGTTTTTAGGTCGTGTGTCAATGTTGCCACGAAGTCTTGACGCTGTCTGGAAAGTAGCCTCGCGGCCTCAATCTCCAGAGCTTGTCCAGTCAAAACCGACATAGCCTGAGCGAGCTTGGCGGCATGTTCCATAACAATGAGTTCGTGCTGGTCAAGCTTAACTTTCTCAACTTCGGCGTTGAACCCAGGTAGAAGGCGGCTTTCTACGATCTCGTTCTGAATTACTCCCAGTGAAGGCGGGATTGAGAATTCGAGTTTTTGCGAAGCGCTGCTCTCGATATGCTCAGTAGCGGACTTATGCAAGTTTTGCAGCAGTATAAGTAGATTTCTGGACATTGAATCGGTCACAGATAGCCCTTTTGTGTAGTTGGGTGGCTCTTTCCACTATACCGGCAAAACTACGTATAAGGTTGTTTTTTTAGTAAACTCTCGTAAGTTGCCGATGTAATAAATCTACTGTTAGCAAGGCACCATAATGAAAAATCGTGTTCGACCAAGCGGACGAACTGAGGTGAAAATTTCAAGATTTGTTTGAGAAATGGCTTGGGCAACCATTGGATTGCGTTGCTCGCTTTTCACTTACCAAAAAGTAAGTATGCGCCTGCCTCAGCACTGAAGATCGGGAAGTTGCTTCCAGCTTAGTCTGTTACCTTTCGCTAAAAAGGTTGCCAGATAATTGACCAATATGCTAATTTGGTCAGTTATAAGTATTAGAGGAATTATGGCAACCTATTTTCAGGAAGAACTCCAGAGACGAGTCGACAAAGATGGCGAGTACGTTCGATGGATGTTTCTTCTGGGCGTGGCAATCGCAGCCTTGATGGAAGTTATCGACAGCAGCATCACCAACGTTGCTCTTCCCCATATTCAAGGCAATCTCGGAGCGACCACAAGCGAAGCCGCCTGGGTTGTCACATCTTACTCAATCGCTAACGTCATCACCATGCCGCTTGCCGTAATGCTTGGCGACATGTATGGCAAAAAAGGTTATTTCGTTTTCTCCGTCGTCGGCTTTACTTTTGCCTCGATTGCTTGTGGCATGGCTCCCAACCTGCTCACTTTAGTAATTGCCAGAGTGGTGCAAGGATTGTTTGGTGGTGGTCTGTTGGCCAAGGCTCAGGCCTTTCTCTTTGAAGGTTTTCCCAAAGAGCAACAAGGTATAGTGCAAGGCATCTTCGGTGTTTGTGTTCTCGTGGGCCCGGTGCTGGGGCCTACTCTGGGCGGTTGGCTCACCGATAATTATGATTGGCGCTGGATTTTCTTTATCAATATTCCGGTAGGCATCGTCGCTACAATTCTCTGCTTGCTCTTCCTTCCTAAAGATAAGCCAACCGGCGGTGGCCCTGAAACTGCTGAGGCCGACGCCGCTGTCGCGCGCGCCAAAGCCAATATCGACTGGCTTGGTATCTGTGCTTTGAGCTCGATGCTAGGCTGCTTTCAGTATGTGTTAGAAAAGGGCCAAGACGAAGATTGGTTTTCGTCTGACATCATCGTCTACTGCTCAATTGTTGCGGTGATCAGCCTTATCGTCTTCCTCACCCACGAATTGCGCACTAAGTATCCAGCTGTGAACCTTAGGGTGACTCGTTTTCGCTCGGTATCTATTGGCCTTTTCTTCCAAACAATGATCGGCTTTGTGCTCTTCGGCATCAACTATGTGCTGCCCAACTTCGCCCAGGTGATGCTGGGCTACACAGCATTCCAGGCCGGAATGCTGCAAATTCCTAGCGCTCTAGTTACCGCTTTCATGTTCCCCATCATCGGCGCAAACTCCGGCAAATGGGACGCCCGCCTGCTCGTCACCATCGGCATCGTCATTCTCGGCATCTCCAACGCCTTCCTCGTGCCCATGACTCTCGCCTGGGGCTGGGACAATTTCCTCATATCGAGCATGCTGCGCGGCTTTGGCGTCACTCTCGTCTTCTTGCCGTTGACACTGGCCGCCGTTGGCGACTGCCCCACCGAAGACATTCAGACAGCATCGTCGCTTCTGAGCCTGATGCGCACCCTGGGCGGAAGTATTGGTATCGCTATACTCGCCACGGTTCTGATACGCCGCCAAGACTTCCACAGGGCCGTTCTGGTGGAGAAAATCACTCCGTACTCGACCGAAGCCATGAGCCGCATCAATCAATTTACCGGAATGTTTCAGCAATCAGGCCAGTCGCTGTCGGACGCCCGCACCCACGCCTATCAGCTGCTCAGTAACCAGGTTAATAGCCAGGCCGCCGTTCTCTCTTATGCCGATATCGCTTGGTTGCTGGCCGCCTTTTGCGTCGTGAGTCTGCCATTCTGCCTGCTTTTGACCTCCGGTAAGACCGATGCCAAGGTTGAAATGCATTAATGTCGTTTACTAATTGTTGACTTGATTGCAATTTTGGTCAACAATGTAATTATGTTCAAGAAACTAAGTCGGCTTTTGCCCGTCGGTACCGAGGTCACGATTCATGGAAACTACGTCAACAATGCAACAGGAAACCCCTCCCAAAATCCATCCTGAACTCGAACCCGTCAAGAAAAAGCCCGGCAAAAGCCTTCGCCCGTTGATTATGGCGGTCACAGTCGGCGTCATAGGCGCCGCGGGAGCATATTGGTGGTTCACTCACACACCAAGCGAAGAGACCGATGATTCGTTCATCACTGGTCACATTCACCAGCTCAGTGCGCGTATTTCAGGCACAGTGATTGCGGTGCCGGTGCAAGATAACCAGCATGTTACAGCTGGCGAGATGCTGGTCAAGATTGATCCACGCGACTATCAAAACAGCCTCGACACTGCCAAAGCTGCCGCAATCAAAGCGCGCTGGCAAGCACTAGAAGCAGAGACAAGCATAGTCAAAAACTCGCGCACTGCTGAGAGTCAGCAGTATCAAGCTAACTCTGAAATCGCCAGCGCCAACGCCCAAGTTGATCGGGCCCGCTCTATTCTTTCTGAAACAAATTTGGGCGTGACCATGGCCGGTGTGCAAATTAAGCAGCGGCAGGCCGAGCTCACTCGTGCTGCCAGCGACTATGCTCGCTATCAGTCACTGGTAGAAGACAGAGCCGCTACTACTCAGGCATACGAGAAGGCACGGCAAGACAAAGAAGTTGCCGAAACCAACTTGCAGGGCGCCCAAGAGAATTTCAAGCAAGCCAAGCTTAGAGTAGAACAGGCTAAGCAGGCCTTGCTCGACTCGCAGTCGAATGTTGAGCGCGCCAAAGGTGCAGCGCAAAGTGCGCTCGCGGCCAAAGCCGAAACCGAAAGCAGTAAGCACGCACTGTCGATGCAAGAAGCCGCTTTTCTTCAGGCTCAAACTGAAACTCAAAACGCCGCCAACCAGCTTTCGTACACCAATGTTGTGGCCCCAATAAATGGTCGCGTCGGTCACAAAACAGTTGAAGTCGGTCAGCAAATCGAGCGCGGACAGGCTCTCATGAGTGTGGTTTCGGATGAGAAATGGGTTGTCGCTAATTTCAAAGAAACACAGTTAAGCAAAATGCATCCTGGTCAGGAAGTCGAAATCAGCATCGATGCTTTCCCTGAGAAGAAATTCAAAGGGCACGTCGATTCGATGGCTCCAGCTTCTGGTGCACAGTTTGCTTTATTGCCACCAGACAATGCTACCGGCAACTTCACCAAAGTGGTGCAACGGGTGCCTGTAAAAATTGTCTTCGAACCAGAAAGCATCAAAGGCTATGAAGACCGCCTCGCACCAGGCATGTCTGTCAAACCAGAAGTACGTATTGACCGCTAGCAAAAACGCAAAATCTGAACTACAAACCACATGTTAGCGCCACGCCAACGCCAGTCCGAAACAAAGGAAGCCATGGAAACTCGCATACGCGCAGCAAAATCAATATCTTTGCTCGTCACTTTACTTACTTCGTGCGCCCCTGCTTTGGCGGTGACGGCGCAGATAAAAGAGAATCGCGAAGCGCTCACTGATACTGAGAAAGTATCGAAAACAAGGCTGCCGGCAATAACAGATAAGAAGCCAGCACCTTACATTAGAGAGTTGGAAGACTCGCAGAAAGTAAGAACAATAGGCAAGAGCGCCGTACAAGCTGTGGAGATTCCCGCTCTAAGAATCAATCCCGCAGACATTCCAGCCATCGGTGACACTGCTTCTAATACTTCGGCAGGCATCGAATCTGACGCTGACAATGAAAACAAAGGTGTCAAACTTTCTCTGCCACCATTGAAGGCACTAATTACGGTGCAAGATAATCTCAACCCAATTGCCCTCGATGCTCGCTACTGGGAGCGCATAACCCTGCAAGATGCCCTCGATGCTACCTTAGGCCAGAACCTTGATATCGATACAAATTTTGCTTCGTTAAGGGCGCAGAAGTACAAATATCTTTCTGCAGTTTCGCAATTTCTTCCTGACCTGTCTGGCGGTTATACACTGGCAGGCATCAACGGAAGTATTCCGGCTTCGCTCTTTGGTGGCAGTGGTAGTGCGGCAGCAACCAAATTACCTGGTAGTGTGCAACTGCTCACCGCCGGCTTCACGTATAAGGCCTATCAGGGCGGCCGAGTAATGTTCAGCAGCCTAGAGCAAAGACATCGCTATCGCGCCTCGCGTTCTGCTCTCAAGGGCAGTGTCAATGACGTATTGCTGAGCACGGCCCAGCGTTATTACAATTTGCTCTACAACGAAGCACTTCTCGACATCAGAGTTCGTGCCGTTGAAATTTCAGAGGAACAGGTTCGTATTAATGCTTCGCAAGAAAAAGCTGGCACCGCCACTGGTTTAGATGTGCTTCAATCGCAGGCACAACTCGCCAGCGACCAGCAGAACCTGGTTGATCAGCAGAGCACTAGAAGGCAGTCAGCAATTCAATTAGCATCGGTGATGAACTCAAGCTTCTCTCAAGACTTAACTTGCGCCGAAAGGACTCTGCACAAAAAACGTTTGATTGATAGAACCATTCCTATCGAGACGCTTTTGCAAATCGCCATTGACAAGCGCCCTGAATTGAAACAGTACGAAGAGCTTAGATTGGCTGCCAAACGCGCTATAGTGGTTGCTTCTGCTCCGCTGCAGCCGACTGTTACACTGGCTGGCTCGGTATATGGAGTCGGTACCGGAAGCAAAAGTTTGGACCCAATTTACGTTTTGAATTTTGGTGTTAACTGGAAACTTGGTTCATTAGGCACAACCGATCTTGCCAATATTCAGACCGCTCGCTGGCAGTCAAGACAGGCTGCCATTCAGGCGAAGCGCTCGTTTCTCGATGTCTTTCAGCAAGTGCGCATAGCTTATGACCAAAGCCTTGCGGCCGACAAAAGAATCGAACACGCTAGCGCACAAATAGTTGCTGCTGAAGAAGAATTGCGCATCGCCATCAAGCGTATGAAGGCCGGAATTGGACTCAACATCGACGTGCTAAACGCCCAACGGGACTTGACTCAGGCCGGTATCAACAAGGCAAAAGCGATCGTCGACTTCAACGTAGCTCAATCACAATTGCTGCATGATGTTGGTTTAATTTCGTCGACAGGTTTGACAAAAGGCGTCAAAATTTAGAGAAAAATGTCCGCATGCAGCGGCGCAATTGTTGACTAGCTGAGTGGATTGGTCAATAATAGCGAGACAGAGAGGATTTAATGGCTAGAACAAAAGCGATTCCGAATAGAGCAGAATTAATCGTCGGTGCCGCCGAAGAATTGTTCGCGCGCTATGGTTACGAACGCACTAGCATTGACGATATCGCTCGCCATTTAGGTATTGGCAAAGGCTCTATTTATCTCGATTTTCGCACGAAAGACGACATTCTTGTTACTGTCATTTCTAAGCATGCTGACAGCATGAAAAAGTTGATGCAGCACAAGGTCGACAATATTGGCAATTCACCACTTACCACATTGAAAGAAATTCTTGAGCAGAGCATCTCGACGATTTATGACAATGTCACTCGTGACATTCATACTCCTGAAGCGATGCTTCATACTTCTATCAATATGAAGCATCGCTTTGCTCACTACCACGTTTTCAAACGCACAACGGTATTAGAGCTTTTGAAAATGGCTAGCAGCGCTGGTGAAATATCAGAAGACAAAGCAACTGAAGAAATGGCTATCACTATTTTGATGGCTACTTCGACTTTGTATCCGCCTTATTTGAACAACTACACCGAGTCTGAAACTTCAATAAAAAAGCCTCAACTTTTGAAGCAAGCGAAAATGACTCTTGATTTATTGATGGCTGGTTTAGCTGCGAAGTGATAGAACAAGATTGGACGGGAGTGTTCTGCGGCGAGCCCGTCCTCTCTGGTATTTTCTGTCCACATTCCTCTGTGATACAGTCGTAGTAGATTGACAGAGATTCTTCCGCGGTGACTTTATGCAGCCTGCCAAATTAGACTGACCTGTACCAAAAACAGTGGACAGCGGTCTTAGAAAAATCGCTCTAGGCCGCTGTTGCACCTTTAAGGAGAAATTCCTCAGATGAAACGTATCCTAACACTGAATTTAGACGCCTCCTGTTGTAAAAGATTTCGATGTAGTCGAAGCGGGCTATCTGCGCCTGGCCTCGAGTCTCGAAAATAGTACGATATACCTTTCATTTCTAGTATTGAAATTTTTTGCCGTTCCATTACCTGCGCATTTAGACCGCCGTCAACAACTAGCTCAACTCAGTCGTTTCGCAACAGAGTCGAGCTAGTTTTTCATATATGAATAGTTGAGGTCCCCAAATTGCCTTTTAGTAGTGATAATGGCAATCCAAAATTGATCAGTTTTTGAGACTTTGGCCGTCAGAATATGAGCACGCTCCAGCCTACTTTAAGAGCTGCTCTTGCATGCTGTTAACTTGGTCTTCTATTTTCTTCTTCATTAGAGCACCATATACTTCTAAGGCCTAGTTTTACCACTGTGTTTGGAAATTGTTGTGGGGAATCTTTTAAAAGGTTGTTCTCCAATTCGTCCCGCAAGAATTCGTCCCCCATTGGGCGATTCTGTAGGCAATGACCTTCCCCCCATTTAGCGGACAATAATCCGACAAGTCGCTCCATAACTTAGAATGTTAACTGGAGGGACTGATGGCTAAGAAAATAACATATACACAAGAGTTCAAGGACACGGCAATCAAGCTGGCCATGGCCGGGG
>JBBRMD010000066.1:0-33834 GCA_038231015.1 Candidatus Obscuribacterales bacterium | reverse complement strand
CAGATTGGCAATGGTGCTATCTTTGCTAATGGTGCCACCTTAGCTGGTCACGTTGTGGTCGGCGAACGGGTAGTTATTGCTGGCTCAGTTGTGGTGCACCAGTTTGTTCGTATCGGGCGCTATGTGATGATCTCTGGTGCCACTGGCACTCGTATGGATATTCCGCCATTCACGATGTGTGACAAGCGACCTTTGGCAGTAACTGGTCTTAACTTAGTCGGTCTAAGACGAGGAAAAGTTGGACCAGAAATACGCAATGCCATCAAACAAGCCTACAAGTTGATATATCGCTCGGGGCTCAATACCACTCAAGCATTGGCCAAAATTGAAGAAGAAATCAATCAAACCACTGAAATTAAAGAGATTGTCGAATTCTTCCGCACTACAAAGCGTGGTGTCATTCGCGGAGCCTTTACTGCCGATGGTGGCATTGCTTCGTCAGTTGATGAGGAATAAAGGCATCTCGTGACTGAAAAATTGACTGAAAAGGTCACCGAAGAATCTAAATCTGGATACCGAAGTCTATTTGCCAATCGGCAATTTATGAGCTTGTGGATTGCCCAGGTATTTTCTCAGTTTGCCGATCGGGTTGTCTTTGTCTTATTTGTTGCCGTACTCACGGCCAATGAGCAAGCAACAATTGCTGGCAAGCATTTTGAGTCGGCACAACTGACCAGCCTTCTTTATGTTGCCTTCACGATTCCGGCTGTCCTGCTCAGTCCGATGGCTGGTGTCTATGTTGACCGTTGGTCTAACAAGGCAGTTTTGGTGCTCTCCAATTTATTTCGCGCTGCCTGTATTTGTCTTGTCGCCACCCCGTACGCTAAAGCCTCACCCATAGCCGCATTCTCGCTAGCATTTGTGGTTTCAATTGGCTCGCAGTTCTTTGCCCCGGCCGAAGCTTCTTCGATACCGCGGCTGGTGAAAAAAGATGAGCTATTTCAAGCTAACTCGCTATTTTTCACCACGATGATGATCGCTCTTGGCTTTGGCTTTGCCATCGGTGAGCCGATTATTGCTCACACTGGTATAGGCAAGGCACCATTTGCAGTAGCTGGTGCTTTCGTCTTAGCTGCAGTTTTTTGTTGCCAAATAACCGACAACAAACCGGCAGTGAAAACCAATGAAGTTTGGTGGGAAGAACTGCGCTTCGGTATTGCCTACATCGCCAATAACAAGATGGTCTTCCGGGCAATCATGAAGATCACATTCCTCTTCTCGACCATTATTGCCCTCACTCCAATATCGGTGGGTCTGACCGAGCAACTGCTCAATCTTCAAGCTGTACAGTTCGGCTATGTGATCGCCGCAGCCGGAATTGGCATGGGTATCGGTAACTTTGTTGTGGGCCATTATTTCTCTAAGGTCTCAGCCGCTCTTTTGGCTTACAAAGGCTTTGTCCTGTTGGGCCTTTTCCTTACTCTGTTGGGTTCTTTGGGCTTTTTGCAAGATTCAGTGTTCCCCACAATGGGCTTGACCAATGTCAATTTTCACGGTTCGCTGATGGCCATTCCTTTGCTCATAGTCTCTCTGGTTGGCGCTTCTTGTGCCTTTATCGCCGTTCCCACTCAATCTTTGCTCCAGGCGGCTGTACCCGAGGAGCTGCGCGGCAAGGTTTTTGCTGCGCAAAATACTGCAATGTCGGCTGCTTCAACCATTCCAGCCGTTTTGATTGGCGTTTCTGCCGACAAATTACCCGGTGGGGTGTTTACTACCCTATTTATTATCGGTTTGCCCACACTCTTGGTCGGTTTGCATCATCACAGCCAAACCAGTAAAGAAATCGCCTCGGGTGCGAAGCTTGATGAAGCGGGCAATACCCTATAGTAAAGTTGCAAAGTGTAAGCGGGTGGGGCTTGACGACCCTTTAACTAAAAAAAATGGGCGGGCGCCATTCTAAACATTTGATTAGGTGAGCGGTTGCTGGTTGCCATGTGGCTGCATTCTTATAGAATATGAATTGCAACCGTTATCAGTAGGAAGCATGCGTAACCGAATAGTTTTAGTTTTGCTTGTTGTCGGCGTCTGGATGGCCCTAAAGGCTATCGACCAGTTTTTTACAGGCCCCGAAGTGCTCTTCATCTTATGTGGAGTGCTCAGCATGATGATTGGCCATACCATTTGGCTCTTCTCTGCCCAACAAAGACATCACAAAAAAGTGCTGGCGCGTCGCTCTCTTGGCCTGACTAGCCCTGAGGCTGGTCAGGTTTGGCATCCCTATGTCGATGTCGTTATTTCAGCAAAAAATGAATCACGAGTAATCGAAACCACTGTTCGCAACCTCTTTCAAATCAACTACGACTCTTACTCTGTTTGGGTTATAGACGATTGCTCGACCGACAAAATGCCCGAGATTTTGCAAAATTTGCAAGTGGAGTTTCCTCGCTTGCAAGTGCTCAATCGTGTTCCAGGGTCTTGTCCTGGCAAATCGGCAGCTCTCAACGAATTCTTGCCCCTTTGCAAGGGCGAGGTAATTGCTGTATTCGACGCTGATGCCAACGTCGATCCCGAATTTCTCAACATCATTCTGCCTTCGCTAGAACCAGCCAATGTAGGTGCCGTGCAAGCACAGAAGAAAATGTATGAAAATCAGAAAGGTCTTTTGGTTGAATGCCAGGCTTCTGAATACGCCGTTGACACTTATTTCCAAGTTTCACGTGACCTTATCGGTGGTGCTGTTGAACTGCGCGGCGATGGTCAATTAGTGAAACGTCAAGCACTAATCGACGTAGGCGGCTGGAACAACAAAGCAATTACTGATGACCTTGATCTGAGCATGCGCTTGTTGGTTAGTAATTGGGACATCAACTTCTGTCCTGAGGCGATTGTCTGGGAAGAAGCAGTAACTACCTTTAAGGCACTGATCAGACAGCGTAGACGTTGGGCTGAAGGCAGCATTCGTCGTTATCTCGATTATATCTTCCCACTCAATTCACCAACCCGTCTCTCACTGGTTGAGCGTCTTGATACCCTAGTCTTTACCGTTTATTTCGTCGTTCCTGCTTTGATGACTTTAGAAATTGCTTCTGAAATTGTCCATATCGCTACAGGCGTGCCCACTTATGGGAAATTCTTGGCACTAATAGTGATGGCAATATTTGGTATTAGTCAGGTCAACTTCTTGATTGCCATGCGGATTTATCGTGCTCCCATGTCATTTATGAAAGCATTAGGACGAAGCTTCTACGTTACAGCTTATGTGTATGGACATTGGGTGCCGGTTATTGTCGTTTCGTTCTGCCAGATACTTTTTGGCAAACAAGTATCTACATGGCACCGCACAGAGCACGCAGGCGTTGCTCCAGTGATCAAAGCACAGTAGAAAACGTCTATTTTTTTCGAATTTTTCGGACGGGGGCAAATAATTTTTGTTCCCGTCTTGTTATTACTAGCGATTTTCCGCTTGGCATCATATTTGATACCATCTTGATTTCACAAGTGCTCAAGACTCAGCAATATTCTTATATTCAGGGTGTGCCAACACTGCTTAGATTGTATATACCACTTGAAAAGTGGTGCTATTCCAACAAACTTTTTACAACTCATTTCAAAGCCCGAAACTAGGTATATTGCTGCGATACGCTTACCGAGGTCGAAATAAGTCTGTCATTAAATATGGACCTCTACGAATAATTGAGTAAAATGGAGCTTGTCTCGGGCCGTTGGTCCAGGATTGGTCGAATCATTCGAAAAATGATTTCCTAAATTACGATTGCTAAGAGTTGGAGATTTGCATGCTTAAAAAGATAGCGTCCTCTTTCATACTAGCCTCAGCTTTGGTTGGCACAATGGTCGCTCCGTCGTATGCCGATGACGACACATTCAAGAACATTTGTCTGTTCCCTGTCAAAGTGGTTGGTTCAGGTGTTGGAGCTGTAGTAGGCGTACCTCTAGGTGCCGTCAAAGACGGAACTAAAGGCGCCATAAAATCCACTACCTGGGTTGCCGGAAAGCTTGGTAATGAAGATGGTGGATACCAGAAGTGGACAGGAGCGATCGTAGGCGCTCCGTTCGGTATCGTTGGCGGTGCAGCTTATGGTTGCTTCGATGGCGGTTGGCACGGTATGAAAACTGGCTTCGAAAAGCCATTCACCAAAGAAGCTTTCACTTTCAAAGAAGACTAATCTGTTGAGCAATCAACAATAGTTTCGCTAAAACAGTGAAATGTTCGAAAATTGTCGGGTAAAAGAATGAGAGGGTGGCTCTCTTAGAGTCACCCTCAAAATCTAAACTTCAGAATCTAAATGATGTAGACCGGGTGGTAAGGAAGAAATGAAAAACAAAGCTTTAGCCTTAATAGCTGCAGGCGCTATCAGTCTTGGTGTTGCAATGCCTTCGATGGCCGGAGACGGTCCTCTTCACAGCATGGCTTCAATGGCTGGTGCCACAACAGCAGTAATTGTTGATACTCCAGAGGGTATTATCGTCAGCTCACTATGGCGTACACCTCACACATTGCAGCGTCAACTCGCCAAGCATTTTGGCGATGAGAAGGGTCTCGGACAAAACCTCGCAGCATTCGCACTCGGATGGCCTGTTGGTATGGTTTGGGGCGTTCCTTATGGCGCTATCATCGGTGCTAAGCATGGTATGACTAGTGGTTGGGAAAAACCATTTAGTACTGATTCCTATATTGTCACTGAAGAAAAATAGTAAGTAGTAATTGCTACCCGGCACCCTAGCCAAGTGATGTCGGGTAGCTCTGAATTAGAAACGGTGGATAAGATGACAAACAAAATACTAGGTCAAGTTCTTATGTCGGCCGCTCTTATGGTCTCCGCTGTCGCTCCTGCGATGGCTCTAGATTATGAAGCGAAGCCGGTTCAGTGGGTACTTCAAGCTCCTTTTCGTACTGTTGGAGCTGCAAGTGGTGCCTTGTTTACCGGTCTTGTATCCGGCCCAATGGCTGGTGGATACCATGGCGGTATTAAAGGTACTAATCACGTAGCTGAGAAATTCGGCGACGAAAATGGTACTGGTCAGCGTTTAGCTGCAGTTCCAATTGGCGGTTCTGTCGGTATGGTTGCTGGTGGTGTCTATGGTGGCTACCACGGCATGGGTCATGGCTGGAAGAAAGGTTGGGAACATCCATTCAGCCGCTGGTCTTTCATCACCATGGAAGAGAAATAAATTCTATTTGACTGAGGGATGTACTCCCAGTAGAAAAGGTTGAGGATAATGCAAAAGAAAATTCTTTCGTCTTTGCTAGCAGCACTAGGACTCGCAATGAGTCTTTCAGCTCCTAGTATGGCTTACCCAGAGCGTCCAGAATCGGCTCGGGTAATCTATGAAATGTGGTACTTCCCATGCAGACTGGTCTCTATGGCCGTTACAACTGCTTGGGATGTTCCAACCGCCGCTTTGTCTGATGGCATCAAAGGTGCTATCGGTGGAACCAAAATGGTTGCTCGCAACCTTGGTAAAGAAGATGGCGTTTATGAAATGGTCGCCGGTGCTATGACCGGTGGTCCTGTTGGCCTAGTTGCTGGTAGCGCTTATGGCGTTCTCCACGGCGCAGGTTATGGTATCAAGCATGGCTTCATCGGATATCCGAGCCCCCACAGCGGCAGCCACAGCATGATCTTCCAGGGCAAAGGTTTCGTTGTTCCTTACGACGATAACTACTAACTGATTGTCATCCTCGTTTCTAGTGTCTTTGTAATTAGGCGCTGACCTGGAAATACTTGGCTTCAAGAGCAAACACCCGTCAGAAATGTCGGGTGTTTGCCTTTTGCTTATGTACATGTAATTTAGTTAATCTTCTTTCGCGCCCATTTTGAAAAAATATTTGTCTGACTGTGACGGATGCTCTTATCAACGGCCCCTCTAGGGCCGCGCTCTTGATAGACTATTACTATCTTGAGAATTACTACTTGTACTTCAGTTACTGACAGCTTTGGGCTGGCACTTTAGGGCGTAAATTGGAAATTACTGGCAGGCGTTCATCGCCCAAAAGAATCGGCGAGCTACTGGTAGCAGCCAATATCATTCGGCAAGAAGTTTTGCTTGAGGCTCTTAAGGTCTCTAAGACTTCTCAGACGCCATTGGGACGAGTCCTAATGAGCATCGGCGAGCTTTCTGAATACGACGTAGAAGTTGCACTATATGTGCAGTCTCTCATTCGTCTCAATACCATTTCAGCAGAGTTTGGCGTCAAGGCCATCAATGTCTGCATCAAGGGTCGCATTCCGCTTGATGATGCATTTAAGCGCTTAGGCTGGACACCACCCGAAACCACTGATGAGCAAAAAGCATCGGCTGGAGAACTCGGTGAACTTTTAGTTCAGTCAGGTTTACTTGATCGCTCAATGCTTGAGCAAGCGCAATGGCAAGGGCAAGAGAACAACCTGCCACTTGGTCGCTGTCTGGTTCTTAATCGTATGATTACCTCAGTACTTCTGCAGTCAGCGCTCACTGCCCAAGTCTTGATTCGTGACGGCAAGATTACTGAAGAGCAAGCCATTGCTGGCTTGAAGAAGGCAGTCGCTAAGCATCAGTCATTTGAGCAATCGTTGGTTGACACTGGTGCTTTCCGTATACCTGGCAAAGACTCTATCAAGCTTGGAGATTTAGTCACCCAGGCCGGTTTGGTTACCGAAGGCGATAAAATATCAGCGATCGAGATTGGTCTTTCTGAAAATCAGAAGATTGGTGAAGTGTTTGTGCAGACCGGCATGATCTCTTCTGAAATCGTAGATGATAGCTTGCGTCTGCAAGAAATGGTTACAAGTGGTGCTCTTAGTGGCCTGCAGGCTGCGGATATTTTGCGCCAAGCTTCCGCTCGCAGTGTCTCGATTGATACCATTATTGAAGAACGTGTCTCAAGACAAGATGATATTGCCAAAGTAAATACTGTCATGGAAATTCTTTTACAGTCTGGTGCTTTGAGCGGTGACAACTTCAACCGTGCTCAGTCGCTTGCTCGTCAGCTCAATGTTTCAATGGCCGAAATCATTGTCACCAAAGATATGATTGATAAGCGCTTGATCAATGCTGCAATACAGGCGCAGTCGTTAGTCTCTGAAGGTATTCTCAAACCGGTTCAGTGCGCCACCGCCGTGAAAATGTGCCAGCAAACAGGCTTAGAGCTGCACGAAGTTTTGAAAGACTTGCCGCCCGATGCGCCTAGTGTCACTGCTCCTTCTCAGGCTGTCAAAGACGAGAGCGAGAAGAAAGGCTGGATTGGCAATATCTGGAATAAAGTCACAAAGAAAGACTAATATTTAGACAGGGTAAAGATGTCAGCGACTTTCACCATCGACGAAATTCTCACTCTTGATGGAGCCGTTTTGCATGGTCTTGCTAGTAATCTTGAATTAGGTGTCAGTACTGACACTCGTACTGTTAATGCCGGACGCGACTTGTATTTAGCCTTAAAAGGTGATCGCTTTGACGGTCACAATTTTGTCGCTGCCGCTGGTCAGAAAGGGGCCGGGCTGGCCATTATTGATAGCGATAGCTTGGCTAAAGTGCAGGCTAGTTTGCCGCCTGATTTAATTTTGCCTTTGCTTACTGTTCCCAATACTTTGGCTGCTTATCAGGGTCTTGCCCGTCTCTACTTACATAAGACCAGTGCCAAAGTAATTGCTATCACTGGCTCATCTGGTAAGACGACAACTAAAGAAATGACAGCTGCTGCTACCTCTGCACGGCGTGTACATAAATCTCAAGCGAATGAAAATAACGAAATTGGCGTGCCCAAAACAATTCTTTCGATGCCTGCTGATTGCCAAATCTTGATTTTAGAAATGGGCATGCGTGGCCTCGGTCAAATTGCCGAACTAGCAGCCTGTGGTGGCCCTGATATAGCCGTGATCACTTGTGCAGGAACGGCTCACATAGAGCTTCTTGGCTCTCGTGAAAACATTGCAAAAGCTAAATGTGAATTGCTGGCAGCATTAGACGCTGAGCGAGGTCGTGCCATCATTGGTGATGGCGTTGATTATTTGTTGACTGAAGCCCGGAGAGTCTTTTCTGGCAGTATTGAAGTTTGTCCTACTCTTGAAATTGTTCGTGTAGATAGCCAAGGGACAGCCTTTAAAATTCTAAACTCTGAAGGCCATAATGCTAGTAGTGATACAGAGTTTTTTGTTAAGGCTCACGGACGAGTTCTCTTAGAAGACGCTTGGTGCGCAGTTAGCGCTGCCAGAGCGGCGTTGTTGACAGACCAGGAGATTACCCTTGGTTTGGCGAAGTTTGCCGCTGTAGAAGGCCGTGGCAACGCTCTGCAAACTACTCACGGAGCCACCGTTGTTGATGAGTCTTACAACGCTAATCCTGATTCTGTGCGTTGTGCCGTTGAGGCAATTCTTTCACATGCATATCCTCAGAAAGACAAAATCGTGGTGCTAGGTGCCATGGCCGAGCTTGGCGATTTTACTGAGTCATTGCACCTAGATTTAGGTAATTGGCTAAAAGATAAGCCAATCACTTTGCTTGTCACAGTTGGTCCGGTAGCTAGTGGTATTGCCAGTGGTGCGAAGGGTGCCAGCTTTGAAATTGCTTCAGTGGACAGCCAAGAAGATGCCCTTTCTCACATCATGCCTCGCCTCGGTCGCGATTCTTGTGTCATGGTTAAAGGCTCTCACAGCACCAACCTCGATCGACTTGTGCAAAATATCATCAAATAACTCGCAATTTAGAAGTTCGTAATTCCCCCGCTGACAACTGCCCTCTGTGGCCATACGATAGGGGCCCCACGGAACTTCACTTTTTTATGGAAATTGAAAAAGCCTGCGCTAGTTTAAGGACTATCGATAATTCGGCTGTGTTCGACGCTCAGCTTGGTTCTCCACTGAAAATCGAAACTAAAATTGAGTGTGGCAATACTCTTGCCCGTCGCGCCTTAGAAGAAATAGGCCCCAAGACAGTGCGAGTATCTTCGCCTGTGTCCGGGGGAGTTATGCGCGGTTCTGGCTTTTTTACTGGCAAAGACGGCGATTTAGTAGTCACCAATGTCCATGTGGTTGCTGATAGCAAGTACACCACCATTGAAACAAAAAGTGGTGAAATCTTTAGAGCCAAAATTGTCGATGTCGACGATACCAACGATTTGGCTGTACTAAAAATCGAAGGCATTAAAAAAGACCCTAAGCGAGCAGTCGAATTTGCCAACGAAAATGAGCTAAAAAGCGGCGATCCAACTTTGGCGGTGGGCTTCCCCAGCGGAGTACACGATGCCGTAGTCTCCGATGGTTCGTTTATCGCCAAGTTGCCCCAAGTACTGTTGTTGCAGCCTCCGATCGTCGACAACATGGTGAGAGCTACAGCCAACTTCCAGGTCAGAGAGCCAAGCTTTGCGGCCGATGCCGAGAAGAGCTTATTTACACCTTTGGTGGGCATGGATACTCCAATTTGGCATGGAAATTCTGGAGGGCCGGTTGTTAATGAATTCAATCGCGTCGTCGGAGTGGCCACCGCTATAGATCCTATTAATCCTTATATGTCCATGGCTCAGCCGGCCAACAATGTGCAAGCCCTTTTGAGCAGAATCGGCGCCGCCCAAAATCACAAATTTGAATTCGTTTACGAAGATCAGAGTGCTTTTGACCGAGATCCTAAAAAAGTTCTTTATGAGAGCAGTGGGGAGGTTGTTTTAGCTGGTCTGTTGAGACGCGTAGCTGCACCTGTTTTGGGTGGCTATGCTGGATATCAATCGATAGAGAATTTGCGGATGGCTGTCAAACCCGATACTTATGCAGGTCGCGCTCACTATCTTGCCGCTGCCGGTGAGCAGCTCGTAAGCTTTGCTGGCGCAGTAATGTCACTGGTGCCGCGCACTCGCAGCCTCGGTTATGGCTTGGCTGGAGCTGGTTTGTTGCTTGATTTGAGCCATCAATTTAGAACTGATACCTCTTTGCTTAAAGATGTTAACCGTACAAGCGGTGAAAAACGCCTGCCCTACGGTTGGGATGGTAAGTCTATTAACTAGTGCTTGCCTAGGCACTCTTCGCTGCACATATGGTGCCCGTCTGCTTCTGCTAATGCTGTTTGCGAAACTGGTTTTTCGCGCTCTTTGATATCCTCAGCCTTTTGCTCAGGAGATGTGACTGGCTTTCCCTCTGGATGCATGTAGTCGACTTTGTCTTTGTCTTCTTTATTTGATTCTATTTCGCCGTTTGGCTTAATTTCGATCATGACATTTCCCATACCTTTTCTGTTAACGAAAGAAAAGACTCAAGGCTGCTATGAAAGTTCCTTTCAGATGATTTTAGCTGCTTTCATTGCCGCTATTTGAATTTCTGTGATTCCTATGGCCTTGAGCTGCTTTTCGGTTGCTGTAGCCGTATCGCAGCATGACCATTCAGTCTCGCTCTTGTTAAAAAGCTGCTTGATCGGATTGACTATTTGAGGCACTTCGCCCAGACGAGCATGAGACATATGAGTTAAAACGCGACCGCTACCCTCAGGAAGGTAATTGACTGCTTCTTTGACCGTATTCACTGGAGACACACAACAATTGCTGTCGGCGAAAAGCAGCATCCACTGGGCCAGCGTTTTGCTTTCTATAATCTCGCCAATGATGGCGCTCAAGCTATCTCGCTCTTTTACTACGTCTATAGTCAAAAGATCGCTGCGGCCAATTATCTTGAGAAACTTTTGCCAAAATTCTGGCTCGATTGGAGCGGCGGCAAGATAGCGACCGTCTTTGCAGCGGTATACGCGGTGATTGGGCAACTCATCAGGGTATTTTCCATGAATTTCGCTGGGCTCAAGATTGAGGTAGAGACTAATGGTGCCTACTACTGCTAAAGCAGAGAGGGCACTTTCAAACATGCTAATTTCGAGGCGACGGCCTTCCCCTGTTTTTTCTCTTTCGTACAAGGCTGCTGCAATTGCTAAAGCGGCGTAAGTACCAGACATATAGTCAGAAACGAAAATAGAGGGCATTGTTGGCTTGCCGAGCTGGTCTTGCGCTTCGTACAAGATGCCAGTTTCAGCGACAAAGTTAAGGTCATGGCCTGGCTTAGTTCCCCATTTTGATGCAGAACCATAGCCGTTTACTGAGCAATAAATCAAGCGCTTATTAATTGCTCTTAAATGCTCACAACCAAGGCCTAGGCGCTCCATCACGCCTGGGCGAAAATTTTCAATAACAATGTCTGCTTGAGCCACCAACGTCTTGATAATCTCCAGACCTTCTGGGCTCTTAAGGTCAATTTTGAGCCTTTCTTTGTTGCGGTGCAGACTCCAGAAATAGAGGCTGTCTTTAGTACCGTCAGCTGTCGATAAAACTGGCGGTAGACGCTCATTGAGAGTGGGCTCTAGTCGCTCAATGCGCAAAACCTGAGCACCGAGATCGCTCATCAGTGTAGAAGCAATCTCACCAGGAAGAAGGTGAGTGAAGTCTAGTACTTTTAGTTTAGCGAACGACATAAAACCTCAAGCAGTAAAGAAAAAAGAAAGGAGGGACCTGAAAACAGGTGCCCTCCTTTGTTCTAGTTGCCGGTCACAAGAACTATTTAGTTCATGTTCTCGATCAGAGCAGTTGCGAACTCACTGGTTTTCAGTTTTGTTGCGCCTTTCATCAAACGCTCAAGATCGTAAGTGACTTTCTTTTGTTGGATTGTCTTACTTACTGATGCGGTGATCAAGTCAGCAGCTTCGTTCCAGCCCATGTATTCAAGCATCATGGCGCCAGAGAGAATTACTGAACCTGGGTTGATGACGTCTTTGTCAGCATACTTAGGAGCTGTTCCGTGAGTAGCTTCGAAGATAGCGCAGTTGTCGCCGATGTTAGCGCCTGGTGCTAGACCAAGGCCACCAACTTGAGCAGCGCAAGCGTCAGAGAGGTAGTCGCCGTTCAAGTTTGTAGTAGCTAGAACAGAGTATTCATCTGGTCTGAGCAATACTTGCTGGAACATTGAGTCTGCAATTCTATCTTGCAAGAGAATTTTGCCAGCTGGCAATTTGCCATCATGCTCGGCCCACATTTTCTCTTCTGAGATTACTTCTTTGGCGAATTCTTTTTCGCCAACTTGATAGCCCCAGTCTCTGAAAGCGCCTTCAGTGAACTTCTGAATATTGCCTTTGTGAACCATGGTTACTGATTTTTTGCCACGAGCGATTGCATACTCGATTGCTCTTTTGACCAAGCGGTCTGAACCGAATTTAGAAATCGGCTTGATGCCTATTCCTGAACCAGGACGAACTTCTTTGCCGTATTTGGCGCAGAGGTCGATGAACTCTTGAGCTTCAGGAGATCCTGAGACGAATTCGATACCAGCGTATACGTCTTCTGTATTTTCACGGAAGATCACAACGTCTAGCTTTTCAGGTGACACTACTGGTGATGGCACGCCAGCAAAGTGCTTAACTGGGCGAATACAGCAATAGAGGTCGAAGATTTGACGAAGAGCAACGTTCAAGCTGCGAATACCACCGCCAACTGGAGTGGTTAGAGGGCCTTTGATGGCTACTCCGAACTCTCGCAATGCGCTGATCGTATCTTCAGTCAACCATTCATCAAAATTGTCTTTTGCTTTTTGTCCAGCGAAAACTTCGAACCAAGCAATTTCTCTCTTGCCGCCATAAGCTTTCTCAACAGCAGCGTCGATCACGCGCTTGCTGGCTTTCCAGATGTCACGACCTGTACCATCGCCTTCAATGAAAGGGATGATTGGTTTGTTAGGCACTACCGGCTTGCCGTCTTTGAAGGTAATTTTTTCGCCTTGCGGAACTGTTACGCCGTTGTAGGTCTTGTCTATCACTTGTCCCATGTCTCTCCTTCGCCGTTTACCAGGTGCTCGACTTAAAAGATTAACAGCAGAGTCAGCTTGAGCCCTTAGATGATCAACAAATACTAATTGTCGTACTTAATTGTCAGAAATACAGAGTAGTCAGGAGGCTGGCGGCAACGCTTGGCCATATACTTTTATACTCAAATTTGAGGGCTAAACGTGAATCTTGCCATTTCATTGAAGCGTGCCATCAGCCAATGGCCGAACAAAGAGGCTTTTGTTGACGGTCAAAAGCGTCTAACCTACAGCGAATTTGGCAAAAAGGTGGCGGCTCTCACTAATGCTTTTGCCGACCTCGGTCTGACCAAAGGCGCCAGCATCGCCATTTTGGCCCCTAATTGTATCGAATTTTGCGAGCTTTACTACGCTGCAGCCTGCTTTGGTGCTGTTTTGTGCCCAATTAACTACCGGCTGGCCAGTAGCGAAATCGCCGAAATTTTGGAACATAGTGAGTCTCAGTTGCTTTTTTGTCATGGAGATTTTGCCGAGCAGGCAGTTCGCGCACTCGAAAACAGACACGCTATAAGGTTGCTCGCTTGGCTGGGAGTCGCCCCGGAGGCCGATACTAAGGTTAAGAGCGTTGCTTATGAAGACCTTTTTGAAAGTCAGCTGAACAAAGAGCTTATCGATAATCAGGCCGTAGGCAGTGATCTAGCTCAAATTTATTA
Organism: Candidatus Obscuribacterales bacterium; assembly: GCA_038231015.1. GTDB lineage: Bacteria > Cyanobacteriota > Vampirovibrionia > Obscuribacterales > Obscuribacteraceae. Next base: position 20,426 of record JBBRMD010000066.1, on the reverse strand, counting down.
CACCAGTGGCACGACGGGCCAAGCAAAAGGGGTAATGCTCACCCATGAGAATGTTACATACAACGCCCTTGGCGCCATCGCCGAATTGAGCCTAAACGACAGTCACTGTTGGTTTCATGCTGCTCCCATGTTCCATTTGGTCGATGCTTGGGCCGTCTTTGCCTTAACCTGGGTGGGGGGCAAACATGCTTTTCTTCCATACTTTGACGCTGAAGCTCTTTTGCCCTTGCTTGAGGCTGAAAGTGTGAGCCATACAGCACTAGTGCCTACTATGGTGAATGCCCTCTTGAACTGCCAAGCTGTTTCAAAGCACACTTACCCGACTTTAAACACAATAATGACGGCCGGTTCGCCGATCGCTCCAGAAATAGTCAAACAAATTCAAGAGATTTTTTCTTGCACATATGTGCAATTCTATGGCATGACAGAAACCAGCCCCTTTCTCAGTATTAGCTTGCCCAAGAGTCAACACCTAGAGCGCTCAAAGGCCGAGGTACTAGCCATACGCAGCAAGACTGGCCGGCCCTTTATTGGTGTCGATTTGAGAATAGTGAACGAGGACGGGCGCGATGTTGCTCGCGATGGCATTGAGGTCGGGGAGATCATTGCTCGTGGACCTAATGTCACAAAAGGCTATTGGAAAAATCCTGAGGCTACAGCCTCAGCTATTCGCGATGGTTGGATTTATACCGGGGACTTAGCGGTGATGGACAGCGACGGCTATATAAATGTGGTCGACCGCTCAAAAGACATGATCATTAGCGGTGGCGAGAATGTCTACTCTACAGAAGTTGAATATGTTTTGCACGAGCATCCAGCCATTCTTGAGTGTGCAGTATTTGGCATACCAGATGAGAAGTGGGGAGAGTTAGTTCATGCTGCTGTGGTTTTTCGCACAGGCCAGAATGTCGAACAAGAAGAGCTTACTGAGTTCATTCGCGAGCGATTAGCCCGTTATAAAGTACCTAGGCATTGGGAAATATTGCAAGAATTGCCGAAGACCGGCAGTGGCAAAATCAAGAAGAAAGAGTTGCGCGATAAGTTTTGGTTAGGTCATACCCGGCGCATCAATTGAGAGAAAAAACTTGGCTATTGGCCAGTACTTGCGTATACTCTACAGTCAGTAGTAGCACTTGTAGGCAGTTAATGAGTAAGAAAACTAAAGGTGTCTATCTCTTAAATATCTTAGCGGGGGTAGTTTTGCTATCTTCTGCGCAAGCTGCTTTCAGTCAACCTAAAGCTCCTGCGGCAGCACCAAATAAAGTGGCTGATGCCAAAACCCTTGAATTGTCTATCATGGGTAAGGCTAGACGTGCTATTTCTGAAAGCAACTATGAAGCTGCCTGTGACTATCTCTCAAATGCCATTAGTGCCAATCCGAAGAACGCAGAGGCTCACTATCTACTAGGCCTGATGCAAGGCCGCCAGGGCAAGTTTAACGAATCAATTGATCATGAGCGTAAGTGCTTAAAACTGATGCCTAATTATGCCTCGGCTCATTCTGTCTTAGGCAGGTCACTGGCAGGCAAGCAAAACTTTGACGCTGCAGTGGTCGAGTTAAAAGAAGCTATCCGTTTAGACCCAGGTAGTCCGATTAGCTATGTCAACCTAGCCGCAGTTAAAGGCATGCAGGGCGATTACAAAGGCGCCTTAGATGCCTATGACAACGCTATTAGAGTCGATCCTAAATATACACAAGCATATTTGGGTAAGGCCGTTGCTTACGGCAAGCTGAAGGACACAAAAGGGCAGCTTGAAGCTTGTCGCAGTGCAGTGCGCGTGGCTCCCACAAGCTCGGTAGCTCACGGTCGCTTAGGCTTTGCTCTTTCTCAAAGTGGTGACGTTGCTGGTGGTATGGCTGAAGGTATGAAAGCCAATTTGCTGCGAGTGCACGAGTCGTGGAATGAATTTCTCGGCATGTTTCTTACTGCTTGGGCATCAGTCTTTCTTGTCTTTGCTGCAATTTTCGCTGCCCTCTTTGCTGGTTCACGCTTTAAACCACAAGAAGGCGAAATTGTTCTTAAGTCATTCTTTCTGACATTTTATAAAGATAAACCAGGTCGCTTTGTCGTCACTGATACTCGCATAGTGTTTGTACCCGAAGCATTTTCTGCTTGGTTTGGTGCTACAAGAGTCAGTATTCAACGCATGCAGATTGAGTCAATTAATTATTTAAGCACCGTTGGCGGTGGCACTGTATCGATCTTGACTAGAGATCAAAGTGTCCATCAATTTCGTATGCCACTCTTAGTTCTTGATCCGGTTCGCAGCCTCTTGGTCAGCCAAGGTCTAACTGCACCCGATCCTGATTTGAAGCCCGCTGAAGTGGTAACACCAGCGCCAGAACTAGAAGTAAAAGTAGAAGTAAAAGAGAGCGAAGTAGAAAATAAAGAGAAGGCCGAATGAGTGTTGTTAAAAATGTCCTAGGCACAAATTTAGAGCCCTGCTGTCACAGCCCAGTAACTGGCTTTTTTCGTGATGGCTATTGCTCAACCAGTCCTGAAGATCATGGTGTTCACACTGTCTGCGCCGTGATTACTGACGAGTTTCTTGAGTATTCTAAGGCTCAAGGAAATGATCTATCTACACCCAATCCGCGCTATGGATTTCCGGGGCTCAAAGCTGGTGATTCGTGGTGCTTATGTGCCGCTCGGTGGCGTGATGCTCTACGTGATGGTATGGCACCGCAGGTAGTGCTGGCTGCTACTCATCAAGCCACCCTAAAAATTGTTAGTTTAGAACAGCTAGAAGCTCATGCAGTCGTGAAGAAGGGCTAATTGAGCACTTCTCAGTCTCGAGCATTTATTTTTCTATTTTAACTTGCAACCTTTTTCTGGCCTCAAGCAGTTCGATCTCGATCTACTGAAAACCTCAGTGGCTGGAAGCTCAAGATCGAAACTGCTTTTGGTGCTTTCAAGCATAATTTCTTATGAAAAAGTGTAAGTTCGATGATGGATGATACCGTCGATAGTATCGGACTTGGCGAGACTTCTCGTTCTTCTTCTTCTTCTTCTTCTTCTAAGCGCAAGCCAGCTACTAGATAGTGAGTGAGGGCTCTAGTCTGCCAGGAGGACAGTAGGGTTTTCTTGCTTGATCTGATGTATTTGTTTTAGGCCACAGGCTATCAATATAGCTAATGTAGTAGTTGAAGCTAGCGGCATAAGAATACTAATGTTCGAGCAAAGCACAAGCACCCAGCTTAGCAGTGGATAGCAAAGCAGAATGACAGACCATAGCCAGAGAGATGGAGACTTCTTCAGGGGAATTTCTAGAATATTCCAACTTGGTATAAATAGAGCCGCTGGAGCCATAAGCACGTAATCGTAAAAGAATGTATGCGGGCTGAAGAGCAGCGCTGTAAGAATTGCTAGAACAAATATCCAGCTCTGACTTTGCAAACTTTCAGTTTTCATTTTTTTTGAGAGATAAACGATAGCTAAAAATGCTATTGCCAAGCAGACTAAATTGATTGAAAGAATCGTGTGCTGGTTCAATGGTAAGTGTGAAAGCAAGCCTCTTAAGCAGACCATGGTAGCGGTATTTGCTTGCATGGTGGCATCCATATGCGTGACGATTTTGGGATAGTTGATAACGTTTTCGATACCGACGAAACTAGCTGTCACTACCAGCAAAAATAGCTCACAAAGAGCAAAGGAAATGACCACGCGTTTTGAGCTGAGGGCTGGCGCGAGCAGAAAAATTGCATAGTGCGGTTTTAAGGTAGCCAGCGCTAGAAAAGCTCCTGCCAAATTCTCGCGCCGGGTGAGCCATGACCAGATAAATAGCTCGACTAAGCCAAGTTCTAGAAAACTGAATTGTCCCGTCAATAACGATTGCCACGAGCTGAAAGATGCCAATGTCCATAAGAGCCAAATCCAGCAAACATTGCCATTAAATTGAGAGGTGCTCTTACTCAGCAAGAAGCCACCAACACCTGCCACCGCTAACGAAAACAATAGCCAGGAGATTTCACCGCTGTTTATAGGAAGCATTGCAAATGGTACGAGCAGCGGAAAGGCCAGTGGAGTTATGTGAACATTGAATATTGAAGCCGGCACAGCGGCCTCTGCGCCCATCACCTGCTGAAACCATGGCTTCTGTAGTTCTGGTTCATAGCACTGAAAACGATCTTCAGATATTGCCATTTTGCCGGCTACGTAAAAGAAAACGAAGTCAGGGACAAATGTGCTAGAGCCTGAGTGCGGCAGAGCGAGCTCTCCGCTGTATGCCTTTTTTACAAGTTCGCCACCAGGTGCGATAACCAGTATTAGTAGTATCAAAGCATAGAGTAAAGTCGGCAATTGCTTAACTTGAAATAGGTTCGTTCTTGCTCTCTTTGGTTGCGGCAACAACAGCTCAATTCTCCAATGTCAAATAAGTGATTTTTTTGATTGATAGACCAAGCTTAGAATCTATATCAAGAGCAATATGCCACTTTGGAAAAGAAGTAAAAAGGTATTCTGCAGTCGTATTTTAGACAGTTCAACAATTTCAAAATACGTAGATGAGTTAAATTAGCTTTCCTTACTTTTGAATAGTCGCCTGTTTGTATTTTCGGCAATACGCCAGTTCGTCTCTTCGTCTTTTCGTCTTTTTATACCGTCTACTATGCGTATATTCGCATCTTCAACTATTCATATTGTCGACAAGTTGAATTGACAAATTGTCTTCGTAAAAGCCAAAATTGTTTTTTACTCGACGCCAATATCTTCATGCCAAGTCTTTGGATATTTGAGCTGGAATTCTTTCAATAGATCAAAGCATTGCTCAAGGTCTTGGTCGATCACTTCCACACCGTTGTCACGCATAAATTGAGCAGAACTTTTAAATGTGCGGTTCTCGCCAGCGATTACTTTGCTAATGCCAAATTGCACTACCGCTCCAGCGCACATGGCGCAAGGCATTAGCGTTGAATAAATGACTGTATCTTTATAACTGGTCTGTCTGCCGGCATTGCGCAGACAGTCTATCTCACCGTGAGCTGTGGGGTCGCCTTGTTGCACTCGACGGTTATGCCCTCGACCAATAATTTGGCCTGCTCTAACCAAGACCGAACCGATTGGAATTCCTTCTTCAGAGAAACTCTTTTTGGCTTGCCTAATAGCCTCTTCCATAAATTGGTCAGGCAAGTTGCTTTTAATTTCCATGACTAATTCGACCTCATTTTTCGATTTTGCAGGCACCAAATATGGAGACAACAGCTCGGTTTTTGAACGTTAAAACGGCCTTATTCGGGTCTGATAATGTATATTATGTTTCATCGAGCATTCGAGTGCCTCTAAAGGGCCGCCAGTATTGCATTTCGGAGATTGAATTTTAATGGCTTTTTTAGTCTAAAAAGTGACTTGAGCAGGATAATCTGACCTAATCAATTTTCAAAGCCTCAAGAACCTCAGCTTCGATCCAGCCACGTCTTATTAAGGTATCGCCGATGCTACCAGTAGCAAAGCGTTGCTCTAGCAAGGCGATGATCATGAGATCTTCTGCGACAAGACCTAGGGCCATTAATTGCAGCGCTAAGTCGTCGCTCACTACTTCGTCTGGTGCAATAAGTTCTTGACCAATGAGAAGACCGTCTAATTCTTCTTGTGAAATAAATTGCTTGTCGAGCAAAATCTCACCTAACTGTCGATCGCCTTTCTGCTGCTCCTGAACAGCTTCTTTTAGCTGCTCTAAGGTAATCATGCCAGAGGCTAGACAAAGCTGGCCTAAACGGAGCTTAGAGTTGAATTGCTTGCTGCCAAGTGCTATGTCTTTATTATTTTGCTTGGCATCAGCTATTGCCTCATGGGCAAGGCGAACTGCTCGTAAAGCAATAAGTGCTTGCTCTGTAGCTTTCGCTGTTTTAAAGGGCTGAGAGAGTCGTTCTGTTAATAGCAGAGTGCTCTGGTCAAGTGCTGAAGAATTGGCCTTTGCATCTAGTCTGAGTGCGTGAAAATAATTGGTCATTTTTTGTTTTGCTCTGAATTGAAAAGTTCAATGAAAGGTTCATCTAATATTCTATAGATGGTCAACTTTGGCGAGTCGACAATACGACGACTTGACCAGTCCTATTTTCGTCTTTTTGTAAATAGCAATGATTGTATTATCGTATGATTATTGGTACGACCAGTCGACTATTCGAAGTTCCGATTACTACAATTGGCTTTCAAAGAAAAACACCCAAAAGAGTCCTTAGATCAAGGTACCCATGACATCAGCACCTCTAAACCAGACAAACAACCGCATTAAAGCCTTCGATGCCAAATTTTTGCTCAAAGAATGGGCGGCAATGTTCAATCCGGCTACGGTCGGGCGCGATTTCCTTGCCGGAATAACAGTGGCAATGGTGGCATTGCCACTCAATCTAGCTTTAGCTGTCGCTTCTGGTGTTGATCCCGCTCTTGGTATTATCTCTGGTATCGTCGCTGGCGTGATTGCTGCTCTTTTTGGTGGCCAGCGCTATGCCATTACTGGCCCGGCAGCGGCTATGGCTGTGGTTCTTATCGAAGTTGCCCACAACTTTGGTATGGGAGGCATATTTTTTGTCGGCTTGGTGGGAGGTCTGCTTCAGATCGTTGCCGGTCTTTTAAAATTAGGCCGCATAATCTCCTTCTTGCCTATGCCAGTAATTGTAGGCTTTGCCAATGCCATCGGCATATTGATCATTTTCAACACTGTCGATGACTTCTTCGGCCTTCTCAATCGGCCGCTACATCTTCACAACGTTTCGAGCGTAGTGGGTTCAGCATTTATTCCTGAGTTCATCAAAGATGTAAATGAGCTGATTCAGCGTATTTTTATACACAACGAATGCAATTTCCAGGCCGTGATAATTGGCTCTTTGGTGATTGCTTTAGCTGTTGTGGTACCACGTTTTACCAAAGTGGTTCCGGGTTCATTGATAGCCATTGTGGTGGCATCTGTGGCGGCCAACCTCATGCATTTCGACATTCCCCGAGTGATTGACTTGGCTCCTCTGTCGAACTTCAACTTGCTGCCTCACTGGCCTTCTTTTCCAACCGGCATCACCACATTTCAGCAGTATCAGGCACTTACTCTTTATGCCATAACCGTATTCATGCTCGGGTCGATTGAATCTTTACTTTCAGCGACTGTTGCCGATGGTATGTCATTGCGCTCTAAGCACCGGCCTGACCAAGAGCTTATTGGTCAAGGCCTAGCCAATTTGGCTATGCCTTTCTTTGGTGGCATTCCTGTTACCGGTGTAATCGCCCGTACTGCTGTGAACATCACTGCCGGTGCCCGTACAAGGCTCGCTGCAATTATTCATTCTGGTGTTTTACTCCTGTTAGTGTTGTGTTTTGCTAGTGCAGCCGAACAAATTCCCTTAGCAGCATTAGCCGGTGTGCTTGTGCTAACTGGCTTTCGCTTGATTGAGTGGGATGAAGTTCGCGAGATTTGGCGCGGTTCGAGAACTGAAGGTTGGGTAGTAGTCGCTACTACAGTTGCTTCTGTCTGTGTCGACTTGACAGCCGGGGTATTGACTGGCCTACTTCTCACCTGTGTTTTGACTGTCCAGAAAATGAGCTCGCTTAGCTTGGTCAGTGAAGTGAGCGAAGACGATGAGCGCATCGAAGCTACTCAACAAATTCCGAGCTGTAAGTTTGTTCGTACCTACCTTGTCGATGGCCCTTTGTTCTTTGGCGCCGCTGAGCGCTTCACCGAGAACATATTATTGACGCAAGATTTGCGCGCTTTGATTTTGCATATGCGTTCTCTCAACATGATGGATATTACTGGCGTTGAGACTCTTCTTGCCATTCACTCTCAGCTTAAACGCAACAATGTCCGTTTAGTTATTGCTGAACTACCCGGTCAACCATTAGAGCTGATGAAAAAGTCAGGTGCTCTGCAAAAGATTGGTATCGAGAATTGCTTCTCTGATTACAAAGAAGCGCAGCTAGACGTCAACGAAAAACTCTTAACAACGGTGTGCCAAGGATGTTCTGCTGGTCTAAATCCTGAAGTAAAAGGTAAGTTTCCGGCACCGCGTGATTGCAAATTGCGCAGTGCATTATTGATGGATAACAGTCGCTTGACCAAGACATTGAAAGCACGCATGGACCGCTCACAGAAAATTAGAACAGGTACTTTTACCGCACTCAGCCCCGATATTGTGCGCTTGGTGCGCGTAACTAAGCCTGAAGATATTCCTCAGTTTTTACGTGATACACCGATAGAAACACTGCTCAAGTGCCAAAATATGGGCCAAGTAGATGCAAACCAGACTGAAGATCCTGACCTTGTTATTGGTATGTGCATTGACTATCGCAAATCTCTATCACTGCCACAGAATTGCGCTTATGTGATTAGGCGCACGGGCGCAAATATGGCTGGTTCTGAATTCTCGCTAGCTTTAGCTCTTTCTACTGGCATCGAATATATGGCCTTAATCGCTCACAACCACTGTGTTATGTCAGATCCGCACGTCAAGCGCGGCGCTTTCGTCTCGGCTTTGACAAATAAGCACGGATGGAGCGATGACCAAGCCCTCAGTTTCTTTGACGAACATGCCTCGAGCCGAGAGATTAGTGATGCTATCGATTTCTCCATTAAAGAATCACGGCGCTTGAGTAACCTTTTCCGCGGGCTAAAAGTGGTGCCTATGCTCTTTATGCTCGAAGATAACCTGGTCTATTTGGTAAAAGACTGGGTGCGTGAGAAGGAAGGTAAAGATGAGAACGAAGACGACTCGTATCTCGACGATTAGATTAAGCTCGTCTATGCCGCTGCAATCTACGTACTCTACGTACTCTACGTACTTTACGTGCTGTTTCCGGTCAAGATCTTGGCTGATAACGACGAAGTATTGCTCTTGCGCTAGAACATAACTGTTCGTTCGATTGTAATTGAGGCTTGGCTTTTCTTTAGTGTACTTTCAATACAAATGTTGACTTGGATTAAGCAGTGAGTTTTAAGCGAACCAGAGCCAATCAGCCTGTTGATATCTGCTTTCGGTGGAGACTTTATCTATGACCCGCTAAGGGCCAAACGCTGGATTTATTCAGCAATAGCATTCTTTGGTCGCTTAGCTTTATATTCGTCTTGAAAATAATGTCAAGACGTAGCAGCGATAGCTCAAGAGAAGTGACCAAGAAGTTGGCAGGCTTAGGCGCTAAACTCTAATGCTAGAATAAATGTCTCCATTTGCCCTTGTGTCGGAACTGGTATACGAGACGCACTTAAAATGCGTTGCCCGTAAGGGATTGAGGGTTCGACTCCCTCCGAGGGCAATTTTTTTCAGAAACTGGCTTTAGACGTGGCTCACTCTCGCGATGCGATTGTAGTTGGCATCCGCTATAGCCAAATAACTGCTTTGAAGAGTTACTTGACTGGCGCCAGAGCCTTGATGCTTACTTTGTTTTCTAGCACACCGATTCCGGCCACTTCCATTTTTACGACATCACCGTCTTTGAGCCACGGATAGCCAGCTGCTGTCAGCTCAGCGCCGTTAGCATCGTAGGTCGCCATAAACTCGGCAATGCAGCCATTACCCACGGTGCCAGAGCCGAAGAAGTAGCCTGGTTGAATGGCAATATTTTGACTGCCTAACCAAGCAAAGATTCTTGCGAAGCTCCATGCCTTTTTCTCGCCCGATACCGGATGAGTATGATAAAGCGACTGGTAATTGCTGCGTGTTCTTTCTACGCCGTTAACGGTGAGAATCATCTCCATATCGAAGACACCATTCTCGTCCATTTTTAGTTCGGAAGCTTTGACAAGTTTTGGGCCGATACTTTTACCAATCACAAATTTGCTATTGGTCGGTCCAAGGCCTTCCATGTCTTTTTTCTGTATGTCGCGAGCCGACCAGTCGTTCAGAATAGTGAAGTAGCAATGATCTTTGATGAACTGCAAAGCCTCAGCTTCGCTTTTGATTAAGGCAGAGCTAGTCGTCAGACAGCCAATTTCGAACTCATAATCTGGTGCTTTGACTATAGAGGGAATACTCACTTCTTCGCCACTGGCAAAGACTTTGTCAGCTGGTAAATCGACGACGTAATAGGCCGCGTGGTCGTACCATACTGGTGACACTTCAACGCCGCGTTTGGCGCGAATTTGTCTAATGTGAGTTTCGAAGCCTAGAAAATCTAGCAATACTCGGGGTTCAGGAACTTTGACGCCGAAAAGTTCGATTGTATTCTCTGAATTTTTGTAGAGCATTCCGCTATTCCTCTTTCTTAGTCAGACAGTCGTGGACAGATATTGACTTTAATTTGTTCAATTATCTGGCGATTATGTCACGCTCTCTGGCACAAGGCCGAAATCTCAATTTTGCCCTTATAAAAAGAGGCTGCCAAGTAGGGGCATGGCCTCGCCGGCTCAGGTAAAGATTAGACAAAGGCGATAATTGCCCAGCTGAAGGAAGCAAGGGGTAAACTAAGTCTGTGGCGTTTTCTGTAGGTTCTAGTGATGAAGCATTCGCAAGAGTTCGAAGACCTGGTGGCTCAAATTAAACCAGGCATAAAAGAAGTTTCGATTGAGCAAGTGGTCGAATTTCAAAAACAGAGCAAAGACTTTCTTTTAATAGATGTGCGCGAAGATCACGAATGGAACGAAGGTCACGCACCTGGGGCGGTGCACCTTGGACGCGGCATTATAGAGCGCGACATCATCGCTTTTGAACCGAATAAAGCCAGAGAGATAGTTCTCTATTGCGGTGGTGGCTACCGTTCTGCTATGTCAGCCGACAATCTGCAGAAAATGGGCTATACCAATATTTTGTCTATGGCTGGTGGCATGCGCGGTTGGCGTGAACTTAATCTACCAGAAGAAACTGAGGGTAAATCATGAACGACTGGTTTCGCGAGTTTCTAGAGCTTCAGACTAAAGATCCGCAAGCTTTCTACCTTATGATTGGCTGCATTTCTCTTCTAGTATTTTTATCGCTCACTATATTTGGTGGCTTTATTTGGTATCTCTACCGTGGAGATCAACCAAGCAGTCGGCCAATCAGTAAAGCTAAAAAAGAAGGCGATTCCGACTGATAACTTGTCGAATGTTGGCTGTGGAGGGCAATTCTTGAAGTCAAGAGTTGCCCTTAGTATTGATACTGCCCATAATATCTATATCCGATCGAGGAGCAGTATATGGCTGAATCAGTTAGACAATTGAATTTACTTGGGGATCCACTCGACTTAGATGGTCTTGAGCCATTGCTTGAGCGTGCTCATGTTGAAGTGGTACCACCGGTAGCTGGTAGTTATGTCGAAGCTCCGGTATCTGAGACTCGTCTGATTCTTGATTTGATGACGCAAGTTGAGCTAGTCAATGACCTAGTTATGGAAACAAGTTTTAAACTAGAGAGAGCTCACGACTCATTGCTGGCGATGGAACAAACAGCTATGGATCAAGAGATTCGCTTAGAGCGTATGAAAGACCTCGAAGCTAAAGTTATAGAACTAGAAACATGGCTAGAAGCCGCTCAAGCAGAAAATACCTTGCTTAAGCGTCCGTGGTACAAAAAGCTCTTTAACTGGAGATACTAAGAACTTAGAATCGTTCAATATTGCAGAGAAAAGGACGCTCATTTCAGAGAGCGTCCTTTTGTTTCTGATTCTTTGTTTTTTACTTTACGCTTATTGTTACTGAGCTTAGCTTGGCCAGCTCTAATACAAGTTCGTATGCTGCAGGCGGTAGAGGGTTGTAAGAGTTTTGCAGCCCGAAGCGAATGAACTGCTGTGCCACCATTCCTAGTCGGTCGCTGAATGAAGGTAGGGTGAGCGGGTCAATTAGTGGCGTTTCCATGGCTGCCACTCTGGTGTCTTGGTAGACTCCAGTGACGCTAATTCGGGGCGCTTGAGCAAGCTGGCTGCTGCGACCACCCCAGTGAAATACGGCCTCATTCCAGCCTAAGAAATCGCCAGCTTTGGCTGGTACAGCCCGAATGTCTTGGTAGTTTCTTGCAGCCTGGATGTTTAGGTCACCGTGGTAGTTGGCGTCAAGATTGGCCGGCAGCATGTACATGCAACCATTTTCTGGAGTGGCATCAGTAAGCGCCAGCCAAATATTAATTGAATGGGCATAGCCGTTATCGTCTAAAGTGCGTATTTGCGGCCGATCACGATGAGGCCCCCAGCCAGCACTTTGGCTATTGCAAGATAAATAGAACACCCACATATTAGGCATTTGTTTAAAATCGACGCCAAGTAAGGCAGACATAAGACCCGTGGTTCTTTGTAAGAGATACCAAAATTCGTCATAGACATAGGCAAAAGTTTCTGGCCAATGTTCGGCATTTAGTTTAGTAATACATTTTGCAAGTTTTGTTAGGTCTTCTTTGGGAAAGAAGTTTTCTATTTTAAAATAGCCTTCTTCGACCAAGACCTTCTTTGTCGTTTGAATAATCTCTTTACTAACTACTACTGGTGCAGGAGGATTGCGCGAAGCTTTTGCCGACACTGTCAGTTCAGGGTTTAAGGCACGCCAAAACTCAATATCAGTAGCTAGATCGTAAAAAGACTTGCCTGATTGATCATACATAACTACACTTTTCCATATTGTAATTAGGGTTATAGCTGCTTCTCTAGCCGGCCGAGCATTTTGCAGCTTCGGTGAGGACGGGCAATTTGGCGTTTACCCAGGCAGTGGTACCACCGATAACATTGTACAGCTCGTCGATGCCGTGCCTTTTAAGCAGGCTTGTGGCCATGCTTGAGCGGTAACCGCCAGCGCAGATTACGGCCGTCTTCACGCCTCTCTCAACTGCTTCTAGACGTTGTTCTAATTCTGAAAGCGAAATATTTTTAGCTTGAGGGACATGACCAGAAGCATATTCGCCAGCTCGGCGCACATCTATTACGCGAAGCTCTGGGTCAGCTGCTAGTTTGTGTGCTAGTTCTTCAACTGTAATTTGCTCAACTGTTTCGACATTAAAACCTGCTTTTTGCCAGGCGTTCATGCCACCAGCTAAGTATGCCACCACATTTTCGAGACCAGCTCTAGCCAAACGTAGTACTGCTTCGTTAACCTGATTGTCATCGGCTAATACCAAAATAATTTTGCTTTTGGCATCGATGACTGTGCCGCACCACGAAGCAAATTGTCCGCCCAAACCGACACTGTAGGCCCCAGGAATGTGACCAAGGCCGAAATCAGCAGGCGCACGAGTATCTAAAACAATTGTAGTAGGTAACTGCTTGGCCGCCTCAGTTAAGGCGGCTTGCACGTCTTTAGGATGCATCTCGGCAGCTTTTTTGAGATTCACCAGTGAGACGGCACCGCTGCGATTGGCTTCAACTGCAAGTGGAAAATATGCTGGCACCTCAGGTAGTTGCGCCGTCAGCATTTCGATAAACTGTTCTTTTGTCATCGGCTGTAAGGCGTAGTTAAACTTGCGCTGATTGCCAATGGTTGAAGAGCTTTCTGTTGAAATATTCTTGCCGCAGAGTGAACCAGCGCCGTGAGCAGGGTAGACCTCAGTGGCATCGGGCAAGGTCATAATCTTGTTATGTAGACTGTCGTAGAGCATGCCTGCCATTTGTTTAGAGTCGAATCCGCACTTGCCAACTAGGTCAGGTCGGCCGACATCACCAATAAATAGGGTGTCGCCAGTTAATAGTTTGAGCGGCTTTCTATCTTTATCTTCAACTAGAAGGCAAATACTCTCGGGGGTATGACCAGGTGTAGCTATAACTTTTAGAGTGATGTCGCCAAGTTTAAACTGTGCGCCGTCAGCCACTGCTTCATGCTTGAACCTAGCTTTGGCTTGATCACTAAAGACTATCGTGGCACCTGTGGCTTCAGCCAGTTCTTTGTGGCCACTGACAAAGTCTGCATGTAAATGGGTTTCAAAAATGTATTTGATCGCGAGACCATTGCTCTTCGCTTCAGTCAAATATTGTTCTATGTCTCGCTGTGGGTCGACCACACAAGCTTCACCTTCAGAGCCGATCAGGTAAGAGGCATGGGCAAGGCAGGCAAGATAAAACTGCTTGAAATACACAATTGACTCCATCATTTTTGTCTATGATCGGATCTTACCGCTTTTCAAGAAAGTAAAATAGGGCTTCACTATCTTTGGGGAGCCCTACATGGCTTTGAATTTTCGCTTGAACAAGCTGCTTGCCTTGGCGCTCACTTTAAATCTAGGGTTAACGACCGGGGCCATTGAAGGAGCGGCATGGGCTGATGATGCAGCCAAGACTTCCCAAAAGAGCCAAGTGGAATATAAGAGGCTGCCTGGCAACTGTTTACCAGAGCGCTACGACCTCTACTTCGAGCCTGATCTAGAAAATGGTGAGTTTGACGGCACAGAGACTCTTTTCTTTACAGTCAACCAGAGCACTAGTGAAGTTGTTTTGAACGCTGTTGATTTGAGTGTTTTTGAAGCCACTGTCGCACAGCTCAAACCGAGCCATGGCGACTGGGTCAAAGCTGACATCGTGCGCGATAAAGAGGGTGAAAAGCTCACTCTTAAACTAGCCAAAGCCCTCAAGCCTGGCCAGTACGAGCTCTCTCTCAAATTCAATGGCAAGCTCTCAAGCAAAATGGAAGGTTTCTATCTCTCTACTTTCAAAGGTAAAGACGGCAAAGAACATAAGCTTGCTACAACGCAGATGGAGCCCACTGACGCCCGTCGCATGTTCCCCTGTTTTGATGAACCCGCTTCAAAAGCTGTTTTTAAGGTTACCGTAGCGATTGACCCAGCGCTAGTCGCCATTTCTAACGCTGGCGTTGAGTTCGAAAAACTGGATCAACGCAAGAACAAAAAAATAGTGACATTCAAGGCTAGCCCCCGCATGTCTACTTATCTATTTGCTTTGATTGTCGGACCGTTACAAGGAACCGAGCCTGTAGTCGTAAACGGCAAGAAAATTAGAGTGTGGTATACCGACGGCAAAGGCGAGCTTGCTAACTACGCACTCAATGCCGCAGCTAAACTTTTGCCTTACTACGAGAATTACTTTGGCCAGCCCTACCCGCTCGATAAGCTCGACTTGATTGCTATCCCTGATTTTTCTGCCGGAGCAATGGAGAATCTTGGTGCTATCACCTTCCGCGAAAATGCACTTTTAGTAGACGAGAAGAATTCAGCACTTAGTTCGCGCACCAGAGTAGTTAACATCGTTGCCCACGAAATGGCACACCTCTGGTTTGGTGACCTCGTGACCATGAAGTGGTGGGATGACCTTTGGTTGAACGAAGCCTTCGCCACCTGGATGGCCGATAAGGCTGAAGATGTCTTGAAGCCTGAATGGCGCATCTGGGATGACTTCGCCGTTGAGCGGGCTGGTACTCTTGATTCTGATGCCATCGTTGCCACCAGATCGGTACAGTCTCCGGTCAATTCGCCTAACGATGCTTTAGAAATGTTCGACGAAATTACCTATAGCAAAGGTGCGGCCCTACTCCGGATGTTAGAGACTTATTTGGGCGAAGAGAATTTTCAAAAAGGCATTCAGGGCTATATGAAAGCCCATGCCTTTAATAATGCCTCCACAACTGATCTTTGGGACGCTCTATCAAGTGCCAACAGCGAAAAGGGCAAGAAGAAGCAGGTCGATGTTGCCAAATTGATGGACGCCTGGGTGCACCAGCCTGGCTGTCCAATTGTGAAATTTGGTATTAAACTGGACTCTTTTCATAAAGGTCAAGATCTCAAGCTAGAGTTAAGCCAAGAGCGATTTTTCCTTGATAGTTCTAAATATCTTGCCAAAGCCGATAAAAAGGCTGTTTATATTCCATGGCAAATTCCATTGTCATTCAAATACAAAGATGGTTCAGCTTTGGGCAATAAGCCTTATCTTTTGACAATTGCGTCAGAAAGAATTCCCCGGGTTGGTCTCCAAGATCCAATATTTGCCAATGCCACAGGCAATGGCTATTTCCGCACAAACTATAATGAGTTTCAGTGGGCGGAATTACAAAAGCTGAACTTGTCCGAAGCGCTAAGCGTCAGCGAAAGAGTTTCGCTTCTAAGTGATATGTCTGCAATTTCGATAGCTGGCTTATCCCCAATCGATCGCTATTTAAAAACTTTAGAGACCTTTGCAAAAGATCAAGATTCATATGTTCTTGGACTTGTAGTTCAACAAATTGCAGAGCTGGAACAATTACTTGAAGCAAACGATAAAGATGCCTATCATGCCTTCGTCGTGAAGTGTCTAAAACCACAGCTTGAGCGCCTTGGCTATGCCCGTAAAGCTGATGATAGTGATTTAACTGCTGAGCTGAGAGCACGCTTAATTCGCACCCTAGGCACCATTGGCAATGACAAAGAAGTAATTGCATTTTGTCGTGAGAAGTTTGAACAGTATTTGGCAGATAATAAAACTATCGATGGTGATTTGCTTTCTCCCATCGTAAATGTTGTTGCCTACAACGGTGATAGCGATGAATTCGTGCGTATCGAAGAAGCCTGGAGAAGCGCTACTACTCCTGAAGCACGAAACCGCAATCTTTATGCTTTAGCTACTTTTAGAGACAAACAATGTGTGGAGAAAGCACTCAATTTAGTCTTCAATAAAGATGTGAAAGCGCAAGATGCGCCGCACTTTTTAGCTCGATTGATTGGTAGCAGCGATAGCCAAGAAGCAGCCTTCAAGTTCTTAGGAGATCATTGGCAAGAAATTTATGACAAAGTTGGCGAGCGTAAAATGCCCGACTTTGTTGAGGCCTGCCATAACTTTAACAAGCCCGGACAGCTTGAGGCTCTCAAGGCTCTAATTACTGCTCACCCGATGCCCTCTGGCCGCAGAAGCGCGGCTAAGACCATAGAGCTTGCCACAATAAGCACCAACTTTAAAGCTAAGCAAGGTGCTCGTCTCTCACAGTTCTTTGCTGGTAAATAGTGTTCAAGTTTGTTTCGATTGCAGCACCATTGTTAGCGCTAATTTCTAGCACTGCAGTTCTTTCTGCCGAGGTTTCGAGCGAGCAGCAGATGCCACCAAAAATAATGCTTTGGTCATGGCAGAAAATAGAAGACCTGAGCCGGTTAGACTCACGAAAAGTGGGCGTGGCATTACTTGTCGGCCGCTTTACTGTCGACGCGAATAAAATTGCCCTTGAACCGCGTCTTGCCCAACTACAGTTACCATCTGGCTGTTACAGAGAAGCTGTGGCAAGGGTAGAAATGAAGCAGCTTCCGAAAGAAGCTGATATTGACAGTGTAAGTAGCAAATTAGCTGATGCAATTGTGCACCTTGCTCTTGCTCACGGCCGGGTTGATGGTTTGCAAGTTGACTTTGATGCTAAACAATTAGAGCGACCTTTCTATGTGAAACTCCTCAAAAATTTGCGTTCTCTATTGCCCCCTGATTTATCTCTTTCAATGACTGCTTTAGCTTCTTGGAGTCAAGGTGACCAGTGGCTGCGTCAAGCAATGGCTAAAGATAATCTTTCTATTGATTTTGTCGTGCCCATGTTCTTCACAATGGGCGTCGGCAAAGACAAAGCACTGCATCTATTGCAAGAAAGCCTTCCTGGGCCGTTCAATGGGCGCACTGCCTTGGGCTTATCATTGAGTGAGTCAAGCACAATCAAACAAATTTCAGGCAAACTCAGAAGCCTTGATCGTATCTATCTCTTCTGCTCTCCGGGTTGGAGAGATGACCGCTTAAAGACCGCAGGAAACCTTGTTGGGCAGAATTTACTAAAGGAAAGAAACAATGGCATTTAAGGCTTCAAAGGCTTCATTATTTTTCAAAAGCACGATTGTAACTTTGTTGGCTTGCACAATTAGTACTGCCGGACTACCTTCGTATGCATGTGGGCCTTTCTACGATGAAGCTGTCTTCTCTTCAACTTTGCACCCAGATTTGCCTTTTCGTTTATTTGCCGATGGTAATCTCGCTTTGGTCGAGCCTACTTTTGCTCGCTCGTATCTTGTGGTGGCATATCGCTATCTAAACAATCAACCTCTTAGCTCTGCCGAGCGAGAGCAGATGCTGAATTTCTGGCGCTTCCGCCTGGGCGACTCAAGTAGCGCTGATAATGATGGATCTGTAGATCGCTGGCTAACTAGTCGCAGCAAGGCCTTGGGCCTAAAAGCAAAAGCCGACAGTGATCGTATTTATCCATACCGATCGGCTGGTTCTAACGATGATTACAACCCATTTTTAAACTGCAATGATGATTCGTTCAAGCAAGCCGTAAAGACTTTGCAAGAAAAAGTGGCCAAATATGGTGCTGGCAGCCCAGCTGTCAAAGAATGGTTGGCCGCCCAAGATAGCGTATTCTGCCATTGTAGTGCACCAGAATATGACTACAAGACTAAGTCTCAAGGAAAAGAACCCGCCATGCCAGTGGCGGCCCCAGCAAATGCCAGTGAAGAAGTAAAAAGAGAGCGGGCCTATCAAATTGCTGCTGCAAACTTTTATGCTAAAAACTTTGATGAGGCCGCTAAACTTTTTGGTGTCATTGCTTTAGATGGCGGTTCTCCTTATCAGAAGATTTCTGCTTATCTCGTCGCCCGCTGTCTAATTCGCAAAGCCACAGTCAGCAAAGATAAAGGGCTAGACCAAGTGGCACTGCTTGCTGCTCACAATAAGCTGATTGAACTTCAAGCCGATCCTTCAATGTCATCTATGAAAGAAGGAATTGCCGGTTTACTCAATTTTGTTGGCTTACGACTCGAACCTACTGAAACCCTTGTGCAGCTGAGCAAGAGAATTGCTGCTGGCGATGGCAATTTGTACCAAGATATGGACGGCTATCTCTATATTCTTGACAGAGCCTTCAAGGAAGACTCTGAAGATGCTAGTAATTCGCACACTGTTGATGATGTAAAACTTGCAGCTGCGATGCATGGCGATGCTATGACAGACTGGATTTGGACATTCTCGAACAGCGATAGTGCCACTCTTGAACATGCTCACAATCGCTACAAAGAAAAGAAAAATGATCTCTGGCTACTTTGTGTAGGCTCTAAGCTGACGGGAAAGGAACCCTATGCTGGTGAGATTCTCGAAGCTCTGGCAAAGGTTGAAAAGGCTAGCCCTGCTTACGTAACGGCCAATGCGCAGCGAGGGAGAATTCTTGCTGAGCAGGGTCATAGTGATCTTGCTCTGGCTGCCATTGACAATGCACTTGCTGCTACTAAGTCACCATCGGCAATGAATTCACTGAACCTACAAAAACTAATGTTGTCAAAAAATCTAGAGCAGATGCTTACTCTCTCTTACCGTTCACCAGCAATCATAGTAGGTGAAGCTGAGCAACAATCTCTCACTGAAGATTGGACTAAAGTCGATCAGAAAAAAGCCTACATAACACTACCGGTAATGTTGCGACCAGAAGGTGCCGTGGCGATTAACCAGAAATTGCCACTAAATATTTTTGTGCAAGCAGCATCGTCGCCGCAAGTTCCAGTATCTTTGCGTAAAGATATTGTGCAAGCGGCTTTCTGCCGGTCGATCTTGCTTCATGACTCCGCCAGTGCCGCCAAAGCCAGTGCGCTACTAAAGCAATACATGCCAGCACTTGCTGCTTTCATTAGCCGCTACGATACTGCTAGTAATGATAGCAAAGAATTTTCAGCTGCCTATCTGATGCTGAAAAACCCTGGCTCTAGACCCTACGTAACTGCTGGAGTAGGCAGGACGACAGCATTTGGCCAATTGGATGACTATCAAGACAATTGGTGGGCAGCTATTAGTGCTGACAAGGCGTCTAAGTTTGCCGGTCAAGCGTTTCTCAAACCAACAGAATTGGCTAAGGCTAAATCTGAAGTGGCCGCTATCAATGCTTATGGCACTGCGTCAGATTATTTGGGCAAAGTTGTCACTGATTATGCTCGCACTCATCAATCTGACTCACGAGTGCCAGAGGCCCTCCATTTGATTGTCAAAGCTAGCAAACTCGGCGCAACAGACAGTAAGACCAGTGCTCTATCTAAACAAGCATTTCAAATTCTCCATCAAAACTATAAGGGTAATCCTTGGACAGTAAAAACTCCATATTATTATTAGCGCCAAGTGCCATGGCTGCTGTAGCTGCTGCTGCTGTCGGGTTATCTTTGATAGCCTGAAGTATGCTGGATTCTGTATCGACTGTGTTTTTCGTTGAAACTTTTGTAGATGTCTTGCCGCTGTATGCATCGGCGAATAGGCCTAGCGGTAGATCTACGCTGCTCTCTTGCGAGCCTTTGCTGGTGGGGTTATCCAAACTCACGATATTTCTCCTTGGTCTCTTTCCTCACCTACCATTCTTCTTGATATTGGCTTTATATGGGCAAATTCAATCTACCTAGACTATCCGTCAGCTCGCCGTTTCTGCCTCAATTTCAGTGAATAGTCTCTCGAGCAAGCAGTCAGGATATTCTGCTGCTTTGGTCTCGTTTTGAGGGCTTGTCCCATATTTAGTTGAAATTGGCAATCCTAGTCGTGGTGCGGATTTGAATTGAGTGTATCATGCAGCTAGTTTTCTTGAGTTCGTTTTTTTAGAATTTATTTTTGTTGTTTTGTTTTTTGTTACGTGGTTTG
>JBBRMD010000065.1:0-34241 GCA_038231015.1 Candidatus Obscuribacterales bacterium | reverse complement strand
TAGTATATCCGAGCAAAAATCTATTGGAAGTCCCCCGCTGAAAATACTTTCGATATCTCTTGGTAATTCCATGTACAGCCTTGGTAGCTGCTATGCATATCTCACGCACTAGCCAAGCGCGTGAACCACAGTTTCACCATGAGCGAATTCATTCGTATCTCATATGTATATGCAGTTATGCACAGCCGGTATTAGGGAGCAGTAAGCGAAAACACCACACAGCACTTACCCACGCCAAATCGGAACTAACAAATGTCATACTTTCTGCAGAAAATATGACATTTGTTGAAAACGAAAAAAGACTACTCAAGCGGTGACCTTGGCAGATGTCTTCAGAAATATCAGCTTAGGCGCCAGGCACATTGAGCATGCCAGTAGTTAAACACTGAAAGCCCAGCCACGATGCAGCAAGCAAGCACCAGAAGCAGGCAAAGACTCGATTCATGCGTTTCATAAGGCCCCTCAATCTAATAATAGATAGATTCCTAATAGTAGGTAACTTCTGAATAATAAGTAACTCAAGCTTACCACTCACTTGGAAACGGTGCTCTGGGAATGCTCATTAAAGCAAGTTTCGAGAATGACTTCTATATAAGAAAAAACTGGAGGTGATAGTGCCTGCACCCTCTAGAATTAAATCTGTTAGACGAGAAAGGCACCCAAATGGCTTATAACGACCTGCGCGAATTTATAGAAGCTCTCGACAAAGCTGGCGAGCTAATGCGCATCACAGCCCCAGTTTCTGCAGATCTAGAAATTGCCGAGATCGCTGACCGCGTCAGTAAGCTGCCTGGCTCAGAGAACAAGGCGCTTTTGTTTGAAAATGTCATAGGCTACGACATGCCTGTTCTCATCAATGCTCAAGGCTCGATGAAGCGCATGTGCATGTCGCTTGAAGTGGAAGACCTCAACACCATTGCTGACCGCATCAGAGTTTTCATAAAACCCAAGGTTCCAGAGAGCCTGATGGCCAAACTGGCATTCGTTCCGACCATACTCGAAGTAGGCAAGTTTCCGCCCAAAGTAGTGTCTGGACCAGCACCCTGCCAGGAAGTGGTAATAACAAACCCAGCTGATCCGATGCTCGACAAGTTGCCAATCATCACCTGTTGGCCAGAAGATGGTGGACCTTTTATTACTATGGGCGCCATCATCACTAAAGACCCGCATAACGGCAACCGCAACGTCGGTATGTACCGCCTTCAAAAATTCGATAACCACACCACCGGCATGCACTGGCATAAGCACCACGATGGTGCCAAAAACTTTGAGAATTCCCGCCGCGACTCTATGAGTTCAGCCGATCCAAACCATCCAGATTCACCAGCCAATCAGCCGAAAGAGCCTCCGAACTATGGCACTTTCTTCGATAAAGAAGAATACGAGAAGCCAGGCAACCGCTTAGAAGTAGCGGTAGTTCTTGGTGCCGACCCATCAATTACCTATGCAGCCACCGCACCACTTCCACCTGAAATCGATGAGCTAATTTTTGCTGGATTCTTACGTCAAAGCCCAGTACGACTGGTCAAATGCAAAACCATTGACTTGGAAGTGCCTGCCAGCGCTGAGATTATTATTGAAGGGTATGTCGACCAAAAAGAGCTGAGAAGGGAAGGTCCTTTCGGCGACCACACCGGCTTCTATAGCTTAGCTGGATTATTTCCGGTCTACCACGTCACCGCGGTCACGCATAGAAAGAATCCTATTTATCAGACCACGATTGTGGGTAAACCTCCGCAAGAAGATTGCTTCTTAGGTAAAGCCACAGAGCGCATCTTCATGCCCATGGTGCAGATGCTCGTGCCCGAAATTACCGACATGAATCTACCCTGGGAAGGAGTTTTTCATAACTGTGTAATCGTCGCTATCGACAAGCGTTTCCCTGGCCACGCCCGCAAAGTAATGAGTGCAATTTGGGGCTTGGGCCAAATGATGTTCACCAAGTTTGCCATCGTTGTAGACAAAGATGTAAACGTGCACAACCTCTCAGAAGTAGCCCTGCACGTCTTTGGCAACACCGATCCTAAACGCGACATGATGTTTGTCGAAGGTCCCGTTGATATCCTCGACCACGCCTCACCTCTGATGGGTTATGGCTCAAAGGTCGGAATTGACGCCACCAGAAAGTGGAAATCGGAAGGTTTTGAAAGAGAATGGCCAACTCCGATTGTAATGTCTGAACCGGTCATAAGCCAGGTCAGCAGCCGTTGGGCAGAATATGGTTTTGGACAAAAGGCTAAAAAGTAAGTTGCCAAGCGGAAACGTTTAATCTTCGGGCGATGAAAACTTGAGTTGGTGGGCATAAAAGAAATACGAACATAGTGGCGCTGCTCAAAAAGCTAAGCGAAGTACGGTTCGGTTTTACTTTATAACTTAGGTGTTCTCTATGAGCCAGTTGAAGCGCATAGCTACTTTTGTCGTGCTCGCTTGTATGACCTTCACAACGGTCTACCAGCAGCCAGCATCCGGTCATCGTGTCGCTCCAACCGACACTTATCACCGCGCTTGGCAGTTAGTGCACGACAACTACTACGATGGCAACTTCAACGGTAAAAACTGGAACGATTTCGAGCACAAGTTCGACAATCAAATCAAAACTCCAGCTGATGCTCAGAAATACATCAAAGTAATGCTTGAGTCATTGAACGACCCTTACACCCGCTACTTAGACCCACGTGCATTCCAAGACGAAAACGACGCCATTGACGCTCGCATCGTCGGTATCGGCATCAATCTTCAACAGAGCAGAGACTTACAAAAACTGATTGTTACCCGCACTATTGAAGCTGGCCCAGCTGAAACAGCCGGTGTTAGAACCAGAGACGAAATTGTTGGAATCGATGGCACTTCCGCTATCGGCATGACACCTGAGCAAGCTGCTGACAAAATCCGCGGTAAGGCTGGTAGCCCAGTTCAACTGAGCCTTAAGTCTGAAGGCAACGGCCCAGTTCATGCAGTTAACATCGTTCGCCAAGAAATCGTTATCCACGCTGTCAACTCGAAAATGCTCAAGGACAGCAACATCGGTCTAATCAATCTCTCTACTTTCATCTCTAACGATGCTTCCCGTGAATTCAAACAAGCCTTGAGCAAACTGTCCCGTGCTGATGGTCTTATCATCGACTTGCGCGACAACCCAGGTGGCTTGCTCTCAAACGCTCTCGAAATCTCTGACATGCTTCTTGAAGGCGGCGCGATCGTGAGCACCGTCAGTCGCCACGGACGTCACACCGATATCGCTTCTGGCGAACCTGCTACTCACCAACCAATCGTACTTTTAGTTGATGAAGAGTCGGCCAGCGCATCTGAAATTCTTGCTAGTGCTCTCAAAGACAATGGCCGAGCTGTTGTGGTCGGTAACAAAACCTACGGCAAAGGCCTTGTCCAAGAGATCAACCGTCTACCTGGCGGAGCTGCTATCCACATCACAGTGAGCCGCTACCTCACAGCCGCTGGCTCTGACATCAACAAAATCGGTGTCATTCCAGACATCACTGAGACTGACAAAGAAAAACAAATGAAAGTTGCCCTCTCTTGCTTGAAAGAAAAAATTGCCAGCCTCAAACCAGTACGCACAAGCAATTTGTCGATCAGCAGATAATAATAGAAAGAGGCGCTTGATGAGGCCTTCATGTTAATGCTCAAACGATTCACCTGCCTGGCGCTCGTCTCTATGACGGGCGCTTCGCTGCAAATTCTCACTACAGCGGCTGCCTTCGCTGGCAACCAATCGAGTGTTTCAGCTAATACCTCCTCGAAAGGTGCTCTTAGCGCACCACCAGGGAGTTTTGTTCAAAGCACAAACAGCAGCTCTGGCGCAGCTGCCATTCAGAATTCACCTGAGAGTCAGTATTTAAATTCGAACCAAAGTCAGACTCAAAATTTAAATCAAGGCTTCCAACCTAACCAGCCTTATCAACAGCCATCGCAGCAGTATCAAAATTTCCAGCAGCCGCAGCAGACTTACCAACAACCACAGCAGAGTTTCCAGCAGCCGCAGCAGTCGTTTCAACAACCACAACAGAATTTCCAGCAGCCGCAGCCGTCTTACCAACAACCACAACAGAATTTCCAGCAGCCGCAGCAGCCGTTTCAACAACCGCAGCAGAGTTTCCAGCAGCCGCAGCAGGGCTATCAGCCACCTCTGCAGCAAACTTTCCAACAACCCCAGCAGCAGAATCAAGGAATAGCACCAGTCCAAGGTGCTGTCCAGGAAAGTCAATTAGAGCAAGAGATGAGTCAAACGCCGACAACAAACGACCCGAACTGGCCCACAGACTTTTCAAATTCAGCAAAGAGTGGTGCTAGTCAAGGCACCGGTGCAGAACTGGCGCAACCAGAAGCACCAGCGCAACCAAGTGCAGCAGCTTCGATTGGCTCAGCTCTTGTCAAAACAGTTGGCGCAGTCATGGCAGCACGTTCGGCCAACAGCATGTATGGTTCGCCCTACGGTTCATCGGGCGGTGGTGGATTCGGTAGCACCCTTGGTCGCATGATGGGCGGCAATAGTTATAATCCGATGATGGGTGGCATGGGTAACCCGATGATGGGCGGCATGGGTAACCCGATGATGGGCGGCATGGGTGGCATGGGCGGTTATGGCTCACCCTATGGCTATAACAACAACGGTGGCATGATGAATTCTTTGATGAATTCGATTATTCACCACTAAAACAAATGAGAGGAATACTTAGATGAATGGCTCAGCCATCAAAGCGGCGCTAACCAACACACTCTTATTGAGTGCCTTGCTTAACTGCGCATCCGGCTATTGCCAAGACCCATTCAATGACAATCAGACTTGGGCCAGCCAACCACCGGGTGCTTTTCTCAACAACAAAGCAGCCGCAAAGAAACCGGCCGCCACCTCAGCTGCGAAAAAACCGGTAGCTAAGCCGGCACCACTGAAGCCAAACGTACAAGGAAAGCAGACTTTCTCTCAGAACGGTGGCAACCAGTCTTCTGGCCAGTTCCAGCCGATGAACCAGCAATCTGGTCAGCAATCCCAACAAATGGGCCAATCGGATTGGCAGCAAATGGCTGGTTCTAATGGGTCTAGCAATTCGCAGATGGGCAGCTCCGACTGGGTGTCACCAGCCAACGACGGTTTTAATGACGATTCGGCCCAATCATCTCAGTCAAATCAAGATAATCAAGGAAATGGCCAAGGCTGGGTAACCAATCAAAACTCAAATCAAGACTCAAATCAGAACTCAAGTCAAAACTCGGGACAGAGTAATACCCAGAGTGGCGGCTCAAGCGGTCAAATAGGGCAATCAGGCTGGAATAATCCCGGGCAAAGCTCTTCGCAAAACAGTGGACAAATGCAAGGTGGTTTCCAAAGCCAACCGCAAAGCTCGGCTGGCATTGGCCAGTCTGAATGGGTCTCTCCTGGCGGCAACAACAACAACAACAACAACAACAACAACAACAACAACAACAACGGCGGCGGGCAGAGACAACCTCAGGCGAATAGTGGATTTTCAAATCAATCCAATCAGTCTAATCAGTCTAATCAATCACCGGGCTTCCCACCTATAAACCAGACAAGCAATGGCATAGGGCAATCGGGATGGAACAATCCTGGCTCAAGCAGCGGCAACGACAGCAATAATAATAACCAGTTACCAGCTTTCCCGCAGAGTTCGTACAACCAATCAGGAAGTACGGGCGGAAGCTTTGGCACCACATCAGGGAATTCAGGTGGTTCTGGTGCACCAAGCTTTGGTGCGGTGCTCGAGCAAGAGCAGCTACAAGGCGGTGCCCAAATTAACTCAAACGGTTCGGCAATGGGCGGCGGCATGGGCAATAGTGGCATGGGTAATGGCGGCATGGGCAATGGCGGCATGCCTGCATTCAACCAAAGCGCAGCCGCTGGAGTACTTCCTAGCATCATGAACTTCATGCAAAATGTGATGCCACAGAAAGGTGCTACTTTCAATCCGAATGTCGGCACTAATGGTGGTGGCGCCATGAATAACGCAAACATGAGCAACGGAAACATGAGCAACGGAAACATGAATAACGGAAACATGAACACCGTACCAATGAACAGTGGTAGCGGGGCAGTCTTTGCTCCACAGCAACAAGTTCAGAAGGCACCAAGTCGGCCAATCCAAACACCTCTCATTGTCAAACAAGTCGGCAAGCAAGTGAACCGCACAGTAAACCGTGCTGTAAACCGCAGCGTCAATCAAATGCTCTACCGTGGAGTCAACGCCATTCGGTTCTAATTTCTATTGCTACTTATATTTGCGCTATTTATGTTTGCGCTTCTGATCTTCGACAAACTCAGTCAGGTGTTTAGTGAGCATATCGATCATATTAGTAGTCGATGCCACGTACGTTACGTGGCGAGCTCGCATTGTCGATGGATAAAGTTTGAGAGCATCGACGAATTTGCCCTGCCAGAAATAGGTCTCGGATAGACTATTGAGTACTTGATACTCTTTAAATGGCATCGAGGCTGCCTTTTCATTACTGGCAGTATGACTGCCACTGTTGTTGCTGTTAGCAAATGGCGTGTCTTCGACGATGTGGCTAACAACTACTAAAGCCTGATCAAGACACTTCGAGGCTTTGTCCCTCGACCCCATACGTGTATAGACTGTGGCGAGCTGACAGAGAGGCTCCAGCAATCGAGCAGAGTGTATCCCTTGAGCTTTCTCCAAGGCTTCGACTAAAACCTCACCTTGATCTTTCGCTTCTTGCATACGATCAAGTTGAACAAGAGAAGCCATTTTTACAACGGCAGCTTCTTGCAGATGGTCACAAGCGGCCAATGACAGTGAATGTTTAGCGCCTAGCGATAGTAGTTCATCTGAGGCAGCTAATGACTGCTTGAAGCGCCGTTCTTTAAACGAGCAGCTGTTGATTACAATCAAACCGGCAAGCAGTAGTGACGGGTCATTTACTTGTTTAGAGCGCTCGCGCAGTATGTTAACCGAATCACGCGCCAATGCCGAAGCTAAAAGATTGCTTCCTTGCGATTCGTGAAATATTGCCAGACACAATGATGGATAAATCATTTCAAGACTATGCTTGCCATACTCATCTTGAGCCAAACCTAAGGCAATGCGAAAAGCCTGGCCAGCACGTCCGATCTCTCCGGCGGCAAGGCGGGCACGGCCTAGCTCACACATGGCCCGAAAGACGAGCATAGTAGGAATAGAAGCCTTAGCCTTAATCTCTTTGCTCTTCTCTTCTAATGATTCTATGGCCTGGCGCATTGCATCTTTATCGCCATGCGCAACAGCAATTTCAGCATTCACCGCCAGTAATACCAAACTTGCTTCAGTATCAGCCTGTTCACCTTCTGCCTGCCCCTGGGCTTGCTTGAGCAAGGCCTGAGCTCCCTCAAAGTCAGCCACTTCGCGCATCAGATATGCCTTACGCAAATATTCTTTTGCGTCTAGCGATTTATCATTGCTCGTACTGCCACTTTCGCTGGAAACCATTGTTTAACCATTTTTGTCATTGCCGGAAATTTAAAGCACTCATGGTGCTAAGCGCTGTACTTCTGTCGTTCTGGGCACACTTCAGAAATCACTTCTTGAATTTTGCTGAGAATACTACCAAGACCAAAACGAATTTTTGCCGAAGCAATAACTGGGTTTGGCACCTGAGCAATCAACCACGCAAGGTCTTCTTTTCTTACTATATCTGCTTTATTCAATACAGTAATCATGGGCTTATCAACTGCACCAAGATCACTCAGTACATCATGAACTGCACTAATATGCTCAAGAACATTAGGGTGTGAAGCATCGACTACGTGAACCAAAACGTCAGCCACAGCCACCTCTTCTAAAGTCGCTCTAAATGCTGTAACCAGTGAGGTCGGCAACTTCTTAATGAAGCCCACCGTGTCCGAAATCAAAATCGGGCTATGGTCAGGCAAAGTGGTGCGTCTAGTTGTAGGGTCAAGCGTTGCAAACAGCTTGTCTTGAGTAAATACATCAGACTTAGTCAAGGCATTGAGCAAAGTAGATTTGCCAGAGTTTGTATAGCCAGTCAATGCCACCACTGGCAAATGTTCATTGATACGTCTCTTGCGCTGGACATCGCGGTAGTTACCAATACGTTCAGCATCGGCTTCGAGTTGTGTGATTTTTTCGCGAATGCGACGGCGATCTATTTCTAGTTTGGTTTCACCAGGGCCTCTTGTGCCAATTCCGCCGCCTAAACGAGAGAGATTGTCACCCTTGCCAATCAGTCGAGGCAAAAGATACTTCATTTGCGCCAGTTCAACTTGCAGCTTACCCTCTTTAGTCTGGGCTCGTTGAGCAAAAATGTCGAGAATCAATTCGGTACGGTCAATTACTTTGACTCCCACAACTTCTTCTATATTGCGTTTTTGACTGGGAGTTAACTCTTGGTCAACCACAAGCAACGTCGAACCTAGCTCTTGCATGTGTAAAGCCACTTCTTGCATCTTGCCAGAGCCAAAGAAATACTTAGGGTCAGGTTGCTGCCTGGTTTGCATTAGTCTGCCACTAACTGTGGCTCCAGCGGTGCGAGCAAGCCTTGCCAATTCATCAAGATCATCTTCGACCTGCCAGGCATTGGCGCCATCACAGACCAGACCAATTAAATAAGCACGCTCTTCACCCTCGGCAACAGCCAAACCAGGTGCTTGAGTACGAAACTCTTGCTCTAAGGCGCTAATTAGCTCTTCAAAATCTTCATCTTGCGCTCGTCTAGCAGTAGAGCCAGGCATGACTTTCCACAGCTTGCCTTCAGCATCACGACCAGGTAGTAGATGGGCAATGTGGACAACGTCAGCAATTTTTGACTGTTCGCCTTTGCTGCGACTGAAAGTACCTAATGGGTTGACGCCTACTTGAGCCAGCAAATCTAATCGATTGCGAGCAAGACATTGTAAATTCTCTTTTGAAACAGATTCAGTACCATCGCTGGGCTTTTGCTCACCAGTCTTTTTGTCTTCGCCCGACTGCTTGCGGTCATCTAGGCGAGTGTGAATGATCCGATGACCGCAAAGTCGCCCAGGCCCAACACGCACACCGCGCAGTTCGGGCATGTTGACTTCAAAAGGCTGACCAACAGTAACGTTGACCACCTGGCCACGGCGATTAACAACTAACGATAGAGGATAGCCTGTTTCGTGAGACAACTCGGCTACAGAGTCAGCAAGTTCAATAGTGATGATCTTGTCTTTTGGGATACGCTGTTGCAACAAGCGATTGAGCTTCTTAATCTCAGACTGTTTCAGGCCTTTCGCCTTACCTAAGTCAACTTTGCCGTGCAATCAATAAACCTCAGACAGGGGCTAAAAATTGGTCATTACAAGAGCTAGCTATACATTACAAGCCGAAGCTAAAGCAGAACCGCAAGTAGAAACACAAGTAAAAACATAAGCTATACAACCGGATCATACCCGTTTATCAGCCTAATTTCACTTACATTTAATGTATATCAAAGGCCCAATAATGAGGATCTTCGAATATGCCCTCTAGTTTTACTTGTCAGCGACTACTTCGTCAGAATGTACCGGCCTGAACTCAAGAGTGGCTAATTCTCGGTTTCCGCCTCGCCGTTCTTTGAAGACAGTCCCCAAAGTTCCCCAATCCATCACCAGAGTTCCACCGGTGGCACGGTGCTGTTTATCCCAATCCATCATGGTATCTAAGCACGCATGGTCGATATATTCGACGTCTTCTAAGTGAACATGCAGTTCGGTAGTCGGCTTAACAGACTCAATAGCTTCAGCAATGCGAGGCAAGCTCAAGAATGTAGCAGCGCCTTTAAGTGACACATCTGTGCGGTTGCGCTCAGGCTGCTCAGTTATCTTAATATCAAGTCTGGAGAAAATATAGAGCAGCTTACCGATAGAGAGAACTACTCCAGCAATAACACCAGTGAGCAAATCGACACAGACAATCAAAATGATTGTAATCAAGTAGATGGCCGCTTCAGAGCGTCCGTACTGTTTGATTTCTTTGAAGACTTTCCAGTTGATCATTTTGTAGCCAGTGAAGACCAGCAGAGCCGCTAAAACCGAAGTCGGTATCAGCTCAAGCACGTTAGGGAATAGTGCCACGAAGGTCAAAATCCACAGGCCGTGCATAAAAGCTGAGGCTCTAGTACGTGCACCAGCATTGACGTTGACACCGCTACGCACCATCACACCAGTCAACGGTAGGCCCCCGAGCAAACCACAAAGAGTGTTGCCTATACCTTGGCCAATTAGTTCGCGATCGTAGTTGGTGCGCTGTCCTGTATGCATTTTGTCAAGCGCGCTGCAGGTAAGAAGAGTTTCTGCAGCAGCAATGAAAGCGATAGCCAAGGCATCGAAGAATATTTCCCAGTTGAATACTGACATAAGCAAAGATGGCTTCGGCAGCGAGATAGCAGCAAAGAGATTATTTGGAATAGTGACGTAATGCATATTTAAATGTAAGAATGAAGCAACCGCAGTTGCCACCACTACAGCGACTAAAGATCCAGGCAAAACTTTCATGCGACCAATGGCAAAGCGCTGCCAGAGTGCCAAAATAAGTATAGTCAAAACACCGATGGCAGCTGCGATGTGGTGAGTTGAATCACCATCATGGCCAGCCCAATTAAGACCTTTATATATTGCCATCGGAATAGAAAGCAGATTATTGATACCACTTCCTTTCGGAGTGTCATCAACCATCACGTGAAATTGGGCAGCCAAAATGAGCAGACCAATGCCTGACAGCATGCCATGAATAACCGCCGGTGGAACAGCTCTGAACCAAGGGGCAAAGCGGCTGAGCCCAGCCATGACCTGTATTATTCCGGCTAGAAAAATGATCACGCCCATCTTTTCTATGCCATGCTCGCGTATCAGTTCAAGCACCAATACAGCAAGACCGGCAGCAGGGCCGCTGACTTGCAGCTGGCTACCACCAATGGCTGAAACGACAAGGCCGCCAATGACACCAGTAAGAATGCCTTTGGCCGGATCAACACCCGAGGCAATGGCAATACCCATGCACAGTGGCAAAGCGACAATAAAGACAACTACCGAAGCAAGAAAATCGTTGCCAAAATTGCCAAACAAACGATTTGACGTCGCCGGCACCTTTACGGGCTCGACGACGGTCTCGACTAGGCTGTCATTGTGATTCTCGTTTTTGTCCATACACACATGCTGATTGGGCGCAAAGCGCTTGTACTTTTTAGTAGAAACAAGACTTAGAGGACAGTCTTACAAGACAGACTTACAAGAATGCCTTCTACTTGGTAAAAGAATGCCTAATATCATTGTTTGCGTTTGAGCCTTCAGCAACCTTGCGCCGACGGCTTCAAAATTGCAAAAAAGTCGAATAAACGGTCAGCAGCCGGCCATTATTTTATGGCGCAAAAGCGGTCTAGCACCAGATTCGCCGCAGGTTTTAAGATTGGGAATAACTTTGCCAGGATTAAGAATGCCATGAGGGTCGAAGGCTTCTTTTAATCTACCCATCATCGCTAAATCAAGAGCGCTGAAGACAAGAGGCATCTCCATCATTTTTTCAATGCCAATGCCGTGTTCGCCCGACAGCGTGCCACCCATTTCGACGCAAAGTTCTAGAATCTCTTTGCCGGCAAGCATTACACGCCTTACTTCGTCTTCGTTTTCGCGGTGATAGAGCATACAAGGATGTAGGTTGCCATCGCCAGCATGATAGACATTGGCAATAGTGAGATTTAAGCGTTGAGCGATTTTATCAATGCCCGCGATTACTTCTGCCAATCTTGACCGTGGTATAACACCGTCCAAAACATATCCGTGAGGTGCGATGCGACCGAGGGCACCAAAGGCGGTCTTTCTCGCTTTCCAGATGGTCGCTCGTTCTTTGGCATCAAGAGCCCAACGTAATGAAATTACGCCGTTCTTCCCCAAACAATTTTCTACCACTTTGCGCTGAGCCGAAATGGCAGCAGAAGGGCCATCTAATTCGATTATGAGAAGGGCAGCCGCTTCGCGGTTCAAACCCATCGCCAGGTAGTCTTCGACAGCGTTAATAGTAAGTTTATCGACCATCTCCATAGCTGCTGGAATAACACCGGCTGCCACTATATCTGATACTGCCTGTCCAGCCTCTCCAACAGTTTGAAAATAGGCAAGTAAGGTCTCGACTCTCTCGGGTCTTGGGATAAGCTTAACCAGAGCCTCGCAAGCAATGCCGAGAGTACCTTCTGAGCCTATGAAAAAGCCCGCGAAGTCTATTTCATTGCTGGTGCGAGCAGCACCACCCAAGGTGACAATACTGCCGTCGGCCAAAACTACTTTTAGACCAGAAATATGGTGGGTGGTCATGCCATATTTGAGAGTATGAGGGCCGCCAGCATTCTCGGCAATGTTGCCGCCAATGGTAGAAGCGATTTGGCTAGACGGATCGGGAGCAAAATACAAGTTGTGCTTAGCCGCAGCCTGAGATACCGAGACATTGGTAGCACCGGCTTCAACCAGAGCTAAACGCTCATGGGGGTCAACATGCAAGACCCGATTCATGCGGGTGAGCACCAAACTGATACCACCACGCACACAGGTGCTGCCGCCCGATAAACCAGTGCCAGCACCTCTTGGAGATATTGGCACTTTATATTGAGCGGCCAGCTTAACTACGGCTGCCACCTGCTCGGTCGTGGCAGGCAATACGACAATATCAGGAGCTGCAGTGTCTAAGGTCTCAGCGTCGCAGTCATATAAACCAATGTCAGTCTTATCGGTAAGCACATAGTCTTTGCCGACAATCGCAATCAGTTTTTCGACTATTTGTTTAAGAGCTTCCATGACGAACAACTATCTGAACATCTGCTGCATCATTTGCATGGGCTGCTGCATTTGCTGTCTCATCTGCTGCATGCCGTTGTTCATCTGCTGATTACCGTTGTTCTGCTGCATCATTTGATTAGGCTGACGCATCTGATTCTGCATCGGCTGCATATTATTATTCTGCATATTATTGTTCTGGCCTTGGCCGCGCTGTTGTTGAATGCGCTCTTGGTCGCCAGTGGTGTATTTGAAACCTTGCTGACCATAATTCCAGGTAAAGGTACCGGTCTTCTCGACAAATTGACGCCTTGAATTGGGTGGATATTCAAGAACTGGATTATTGTTCATTGAGTTAATTACGCCAAGCAGCATAGTGTTGAATATTGGATTGCTGCTCTTTTGCAAAACCTGCACATTACCGACTCGACCGTCACGAGCCACCATGTAACTGACCTGACAGGCAAGCGGTGGGCTGTGCTTGAAAGCCATTTGAGCCAAACTGTTGAAGCGAGTGAAAATTGCCTCGGCCACGCGTTTGTGCCAAGCATCCCAAAGTAGTTGCATTTCGGCAGACCCACTATCAGGGTCATTACGATTATTTTGGGTGTTACCGTTCAACCGTTGCGGCGGTTGTTGCTGCTGCTGAGGCATCTCTTCTGGAATCGGCGCCATATTTTTGCCGTTAAAGTCATTGCCAGAATCTTGAGCACTGCCAGACATGGGCTTCTTCGGCGGTGCAGGCGGGCGCAAGGCGGCCATATCCATATTGCCGGGTGGCAGCTGCAGCATTTCGTCTACTGGATTTCCGTTGCTGCTCGCGCTTTCACTAAAGGGGTCGCCTTGTATATCTTTGCGATTTAGTCCCTGATTGTTATTCTTGTACTGGTCTTCTTGCAGTACCCCACCCTGGAGCACATTGCCAGCAATAGCCGGTGAAGAAGCGAGACAAATTAGTCCTAAGGCTAATGTCAGTGAAAAAAATTTGGTAAGTTGGTTGGCTTTAGTACTTTGTTTAAAAATCATGGCTAACTCAAAAGGTTAAGTCTTGTCAATAGCTCCCTAAAGCTAATGTACTACTTATATTCAAAAAGGCAATTCGCAATTACCACAATTATATTAGGCCCCTCAACTAATTGCACGCTGGAACAACAAAGGAACGATGTCAACCGCTAAGAAAACCAAAGAAAAGCCGATTGCCCCCCAGTCTCCCGTGGGCATCATCGACAGCCACGCCCATGTAGTCAACGAATACTTCCCCGATGAGCGAGAGCAGACCCTCGACCGTGCCTTTGCCAGTGGGGTGCACACTCTCATTAATCCTGCCGTAGCAGTAGAAGGGATAGACGAACTTTTAGAATTGATCGAGCGTCGCCCTACAGTATATGGAGCGGCGGGTCAGCACCCCCACGAAGCAAAGTTTTGGTGCGACGAGCACAAAGAAAAAGTATTGTCGGCCCTCAAACACAAGAAGATGGTGGCTGTGGGCGAATGCGGCTTAGACTTTTTCTACAACAATAGCAGCCGAGACGAACAGCTTAAGGCCTTTCGCGAGCAAATTGCCATAGCTGTCGAACTCGACAAACCAGTTATCGTGCACTGTAGAGACGCTTGGGAAGATACTTTTGCTCTATTAGGCGAAGCTAAAGGCCAAGTGCGCGGAGTCTTTCACTGCTTTACCGGCGGGCCTGAGCACCTCGAAGCAATTGCGCAGCTTGATTTTTATGTCTCATTCTCAGGCATTCTCACCTATACCAAAGCCACAAACATTCAAGAGGCCGCAGCCTTAGTACCGCAGAACCGCATGTTGGTGGAAACCGATTGTCCTTTTCTTTCTCCCCAGAAAGTGCGTGGTGAACGCAACGAGCCAGCCTTTGTCTGGTGGACCGCCGATAAACTTGCCGCTCTGCGCGGCAGCAGTTTAGACGAGACGGCCGCTCAAGTAAGCGCCAACGCCAAAGCACTTTTCCGACTGCCTTAACGAGGCCAAGGGTATACCCGAGTTAAAACCAAGCATCTCTAGGGAATTTAATTGGCATAGCAACGTTTACAGCGCAGGTGCTAAGCCACGGCCAAGAAATCAGACAGCAAAAAAATTGAACTGAACGGGCCTGGCGAAAGAAGTTTCTTAGTCGGTCTGCTTATTTGCATGCCTGCATGGCTAGCTTCTTTTTTTGCGTTGCCATTGCTATCGCCAGTAGGAATTTTCGCCTTCTACAAAATTCTATTCCTCTACAGAAACCGCCTGATATTTAAGCGGGATCGGCTGATATTACCCGGACCATTTGGAAAATCGTGCCTGTATGAAAACATCAAACGCATCGGCCTTGAGCGGCGCGGTATATTTCTCAAAATTGAAATTGAAGACGCTAGTAAGAGCAAGGCTAACTGCAAAATTGCTATCGCGGGACTAAACAAAGAATCAGCGGCTGCCTTATGGACTCAACTCGCTACCAAAACCAAGAATGCTGCGATCGATGGTGCAGTGCGAGAAAGCCTCATAAATTGGCAAGACACCGCAACAACGGTCTCACTTGCGGCAGACCAGAAAAGCTTTAGTCAAGCAAACTTGGACGCAGCAAACTTGGAGGCACTCACCCTAAACTTCGACGAGCGCGGTCGATATTCGCAGCTGACCGGCTACTTACACACCTGCGGAAAAGTCGCTTTACACTGCTGGACAGGTGTCTGGCTAGTATTACTGGTACAGGCGATTCTTTGGTTTATTGTTTCAAATAACAGCAATTACTTTCTCAGCTTGATTCTAAACCGCTCAATACTTCACTATTTTGAAACTACAGAAGCTCCAGCAATACAGTTGTTCGTGTTGGTTTTCGCACCTTTGGGAAGACTTACTTTATTTGCGGGTACACACCTCAACAACATCTGGGCTAGTTACGCACTTGGAGCGATAGCAAGTGGCCTTTTTGCCTATATGGTTTTAAAAGAAAGAGAAGCTAATAAAATAGTATTCAATGAAGGCACCATGACGCTTTTACGCGAAACTCCACTAGGCAAAACCGTCTTACGCAGTGTCGAGCTATCAAAAATCACAGCAGTAAGAATGCGTGTGCCGCAGAGTATTTCAGGGAAACTAGCTAAAGCTGCTCTTGAAATAAGTATCTGCGAGTCTCCTACTCAATCGATCAAAATACCAGTCGGGGCCTTTGCTAGCATAGACAAGAGAAAGCAATTTCTGGAATTGCTAAATAGCCTGAACAAGAATGTAGAGATCGACGAGCTGGTGCTGGAGCGGTTAACTCCACGCGCAGAAGATTCATACACAAATCTTTGGCTAAATGCAATTCAAGCAGCACCACAGCTCAATCAACTTCTTCCGCTCAAACCGGGTGATCATATCGGGCATAACAATTTGACAATTGAAAAACAATTTTCTAGCGGTGGTCAGGCAGTCACATATTTGGCCTATAAAAATAGTGAGACTCAGTCGAAAGTCATTCTAAAAGAGTTTCTCTTACCACTGTTTGTTGAATCGGCGAGAACGAAAACAATTGAACGTTTTAACCGCGACGCCAAATTACTAAAGAACCTTGATCATCCGCAGATAGTAATACTACATGACTATTTCATTGAAGAGTCCCGCGCCTTCCTTATGCTTGAGTATATCGAAGGGTTAAGCCTCAAAGAAAAGGTCGAAAAGGAGGGTAAATTAGGCGAAAGAGCTGCCATAAACTTAGCAAAACAGATGACCAGCATTCTTGCTTATTTACACAAATGCTCACCGCCAGTAGTGCACCGTGATTTTACACCAGAGAATTTGATATTGAGCGAAGGTGAGCTGCTTAAACTGATTGACTTCGATGTCGCACTCGAAGCCGATCAGCTAAATCAGCAAAATAATAGCGCTGGCAAAACACATTATTTACCGCCAGAGCAATTTCGAGGGCAAGCCTGTCCTCAAAGTGACATTTATGCCCTAGGAGCTACATTGTTCTTCCTTACAACGGCTAGAAATCCAGAACCAATGCAAGTGAATAGACCATCAGATGTAGGGGTTGAAATCACAAATAGTTTCGATCAATTTATAGCAAAATGCACTGAGCCAGACTTAGAGAGACGCTATCAAAGCGCTAGCAATTTGGCTAACAGCCTCAGTCAAATAAGTTCAGAGTTAGAAGCTAAAATTTAGCTAGGAGCACATTCATTGATGTCGACAAACCAGAAGATCATTGAATATAATTCGCTCCCGACAAAATGTTGTCTGTTCTTTTGCCATCTAACTATGCCCTTTTGGGCACTTGTACCAGCTTGCCTGTTCATAGTTTTGATCCTTACCGCAGTTGTTTTGCTATTGAGTCATAACTTAGATCTAAAATTGTTTACTTGTGGTGCCTATGTCTTGCTCTTTGAGGCCGTTTTGTTTATGGCTGGCACCATTGCCACCGGCCTCCTTCAAGAAAACAAAATAATTGTCAGCCAAGATGGTCTATTCATAACGATTTTGGCCTCTGCTACAAATCACTTTGATCGCTTTATCGAATGGCGTGATATTGAAAAAGTAATATTACAGGGCGACTTAAGCGATATTAGCAAAATGAAAATGAGGCTATTGGTAGCCAACGGTTGTGTCACCCTAGGTCTAGATGGCATGAGCGGCACAGATATTGAGTATATTTTGGTAAGCATGACTAATTGGCTTCCTGACAGCATTCTCGACCCACAAATTCATAGTCTCAAAGAAGAACTTTGGAACGCCGATGCCCTAGCCATCGGCGCCGGTCAATCTAAGGCCATAAGCTTTACACAGATGTGGGAAGACGAACTAACCAGCCGCTATTCAGCCACAGCCTACATTCCACTCAACCCCGGCCAACGCTTACAAAATAACTCTCTAAAAGTGGTGAGGCAGCTAGCCTTGGGCGGCTGGAGCGCTATTTACCTAGTGCAGGAGGCCAACACAAAACTGAAAGTTCTCAAAGAGTCTGTGGTTCCTCCCGGTACAAACGATATTCTTTTAGAAAAAGCGCAGTCTATGTTTCTGCGCGAAGCACAACTTCTATTAAAACTAGAGCATCCGCAAATTGTGCGAGTCTACCAACACTTTGTTCAAGACAACCGGCACTATCTTCTGCTCGACTACCTCAGCGGTCAGACCATAAAACAAGCAGTGAAGTTGCAAGGCCCTTGTCACCGACTTGATGTTCTCGACTACGCCAGGCAAATAGCAGAAATATTGCACTACCTGCATAGCCAAAACCCGCCGGTGTTGCACAGAGACCTCACACCAGACAATCTAATAATCAATGGGCAGACTTTAACATTAATCGACTTTGGTGCTGCCAACGAAATGCTCGGTACAGCTACGGGCACGATGGTTGGCAAACAGAGTTATATTGCTCCCGAGCAGTTTCAAGGTCACGCCAGCGAGCGCAGCGACCTTTATGCCCTGGGTGCCACAATGTATTTTATGCTCACCGGCCGCGACCCAATTCCCATGAGCCAGTCGTCGCTAGAGTTTACTGATAGAGACACTTTCACTTCAGGTAATGCTGCAAATTCCGCTCAGATTTCTGCATTGAACAGCCTAATATCAGATCTAACAGCTCAAGACCAGACAGGCAGACCGCGCTCTGCCAATGAGCTTCTAGCAAGACTGACAGCAGTTTTAAACGAAAGTACCGAGGGCATTATAGTAAAGAGCAATCGGTGAGTGTAAAATCACGGCGAAGAAGAAAACTAGAGATACACAAATAGACTTGTGCGGCAGCGGCGAACAGTTTCAGCTGCGGGTCTTGACTGTCCTCATTCCACTATGGCTGCTTATTTTACCCACAATACTCTTCGTGGCTCACGACAGTTTATGGAGCATCGGCATAATAATTACGTTCTTCGCTTGCGCGATGAGTTTTGGTTTCCTTCTGAAAAATCAGCTGACCTTTCGCCAAGATGAATTGAAATTTCCAGGCTTTTGGGGCCCTACACTAAAATACGCCGAGATAAAACGAGTATATCTCCACAGTGCAAGTCAGCTTTGCATCGAGGCGACCACAGAAATTGGCGAATTCAAGAAGAAAGTGGAGATAAGCGGGCTCTCTCGTGAGTCAGCCGCAAGCTTGTGGGCAATTATGGCAACGAGAATGCGTTCGGCTGAAATAAGCGCCAATGTGCGAGAGCGCTTCAAAAACTGGATTGGAGCCAAAGCCAATCAAGCTCTAGCTTTGCCGGCAAGTGCCGAGATGGCAATCACCGCCAAAGATAATCAAGCAAGTCGTGAGCTGCAAATACTTGTAGATATTAAATCTCATAGCCGCTTAAAACAGATGCTCTCTTATATGGGCGTATACGAGGCCACTGGCTACCGCACTTGGACAATATTCTGGTTTGGCATAGCAGCACTGTTTTTATTCGGTTGCTTGGTCCGATGGCTCGCAGTAATGAAATTACTCCCTCAAGGCAGCGGCACCATACTGAACAATGTCGTCGAACCAATAGTTACAGGGCTATTCTTCTGGTGGGAGCCATTAGTATGGCTAACACAGGTTGTATTTGCTAATGTCTTTGGGGCATGCGGCTACGTAGCCTTGATTCTCATAACTTGCTATTACTCTATTAAAAGTTGGTCAGAGCCAGACAGTGCCTTCATAGATCACCTAGGTATTACGGCCCAACTGAAGACTCCAACTGGTAATGTGCCCCAAGAACACTTAAGCTGGCAGTCTATCGCTTCGGTCAAACTCTTAAATGACAAACGTAAGGCTAAATCGAGTGCGGTTGTACAATTCAACTCGCGCAGCGACCGTTTGCCAATCGAAATACCATTGCGAGCATTTGCGGGTGAAAATCGCGAAAACTTTCTAGAAGCTTTAAACTCATGGGGAATGAAAGTAACCATCGATCCAAAACTACTTGAAGCCTTGACCGTGCAGGCAGAAAGCAGTTACACCGAGCTATGGCTCTCATCGTTAGAAGCGGCTCCACAGCTCAGTCAATTGACACCACTCAATGCCAAAGACAAGCTGGCACATCACGGACTCGAAATTGAAAAGCTTCTGGCGAGCGGAGGCCAAGGGGTAACTTATATTGCCCGTTGGGGCGAACAACCGAATTCACCACGAGTAGTGCTAAAAGAGATTATTATTCCAATCTATATTGAAAAGGCACGACAGCGGGTGGCGCAGCGCTTTGAGCGCGACGCCAAATTGCTCAAGAGCTTGGATCATCCAAAAATTGTCAAACTGCACGACTATTTTATTGAAGAACATCGCGCCTTTCTAATGTTGGAATATATCGAAGGCACCACTCTGCAAGAGAAGGTAGAGTTAAATGATGCACTGACTGAGCAAGAAGTACTGACCCTGGCCGAGCAGATGATTGAGATTTTAGACTATCTACACAGCCGCACACCACCAGTGGTGCACCGCGACTTCACCCCAGACAACTTAATGGTAAGTGAAAATGGCGAAGTTAAGCTCATAGACTTCGATGTGGCACTAGAAGCCGATGAGGCAGTAAAGAGCAAAGCAACAATTGTCGGCAAACAAAACTTCTTACCACCTGAGCAGTTTCGTGGTCATCCTTGCCCACAGAGCGATATTTATGCTTTTGGTGCTACCTTGTACTATTTACTAACTGCTAGAGAGCCAGATGCTCTAGAGTCGTGCCATCCTCAATACCTCACTGACAATGTCTCGGACAGGTTAGATAGCTTTATTGCCCGCTGCACAGAGCCTGAGCTCAAGCGGAGATTTCGCAATATCGAAGACTTGCGTGCTGATTTGAAAGAAATATTAGTGAGTTTTAGAAACTAATGAGTCACGAAAAAATTATTGTCTACGACTCGGTACCAGCAAAAACTGGGCTAATTCTCAGCACGCTGACACTGCCACTCTGGGGCGTGGCAGCACCTGTAGCGCTCTCAGTAATCACAATTGGTTGCATCTTTACAGTTTTCTACGGTCACGCCGGTGAAACCGTTCAAGCAATGGGCTCTTGTCTTGGCTTGGCATTGTTCTTCTTGACCGGTGTGCTCTTAACTGGCATGTTTAGTGACAGCAAGATTGTAGTAAGCCAAGAAGGTTTGACCCTTCCAGCACTTACTAGTATCACCAACAAATTGAACAACTTCATCGACTGGAGTGAAATTGCGAAGGTGAAACTTATCGGTGACAATCTAACCGATTTGAACACTCTCAGAATTTATATACAAGTTCAAAGTGGCGGCTATGCTGTGCTTGGTTTAGATGGCATGGTGGCCAATGATGTTGAATATATTTTGGTCAGTATGGCTAACTGGCTACCCTCAAAGATTCTCGATAGCCGCCTAGAGCAACTCAAAGAAGTATTGTGGAATTCAAATTCGGAAGGAGACTCATCAACTGGCACCATGCTCAGCTTTACCAGCATGTGGGAAGACGAATTAACCAGTCGCTTTGCAGCCAGCGCTTATGTGCCCCTCAATCCGGGCCAAAAATTGCAGGAAGGCAATCTCAAAGTAATTAGACAAATGGCACTTGGTGGGTGGTCTGCTATTTATTTAGTGCAAGAAGCCAACACGAGACTACGTGTGCTGAAAGAGTCAGTCATTCCACCTAAGGTCAATGCCAAGCTAAAAGAAAAAGCCCAAGCGATGTTCTTAAGAGAGGCTCGACTGCTTCTCAAGTTAGAACATCCAAGAATAGTTAGTGTGCACGAGCACTTTATAGAAGACGAGCGCCACTATCTTTTGCTTGACTATATTAGTGGTCAGAACGTTAGACAGATAGTCAGTCTTCAAGGCCCCTTTCATCAACTTGATGTAATTGACTATGCCAAACAGCTGTGCGATGTGCTGCATTTCTTGCATACTCAAGACCCCAAAATTTTGCACCGCGATCTCACGCCAGACAATTTAGTAGTTGGTGCAGACGGCAAGCTAATATTAATTGATTTTGGAGCCGCCAACGAAATGATAGGTACAGCCACTGGCACACTAGTAGGCAAGCAATGTTACATAGCGCCAGAGCAGTTCCGCGGTCACCCATGTGAAGCTAGCGACCTCTATGCCCTAGGCGCCACTCTCTACTTTATGCTCACCGGCCATGATCCCGAACCACTAACTCAAGCTTCACCCCGCGCAGTAGTACCAAACGTCAGCGTCAAGCTCGACAAAATCGTGCAAAATTTAACGGCACAAGACCTCACAGACAGACCTAGCACAGCCGAAGAAGTAAGAAAAAGCTTGAATGAATTGGAGTAGATATCAATTGGTTGGCTCGCTCAAGAAAGTTAGAACGCAAAGAATCGAGCTGAACGGCTGGACGCAGCAGTATGCTCTTCGTGGTTTATGCTACGGCATTCCATTCTGGTTCTATATCCTGCCACTTACGGCTTTTTGCAGTGGCAATCTCACAAGATGTCTGTTTACCATTCTGGCGGTAGTCGTATGCTTCGGCGCCATGATTGTTATCAGTCGCAACCGTCTCGTATTTACTCAGCATGACCTCAAACTGCCAGGGGCTTTTGGCGGTGCCTATAGGTTCGACGAAATCAAGAGAGTAAGCCTAGTGCGGAGAGGCTTGTTAATTGAAAAAGCAACAAGTTATGGCTCCGAACAAAAGACAGTTTCAATTTCAAATCTGACCAAAGAATCTGCCAGTCAGCTCTGGGCTCTTCTCGCCACAAAATTGGTAGCAGCAGATATAGGGTCTGATGTCCGTTATTGTCTAGTGCACTGGACAGACTACCAACCGCCACCAGTAAAAAATGACAAGGCTAATTATCTTAAAGTCGAA
This sequence comes from Candidatus Obscuribacterales bacterium, assembly GCA_038231015.1. Taxonomy (GTDB): domain Bacteria; phylum Cyanobacteriota; class Vampirovibrionia; order Obscuribacterales; family Obscuribacteraceae. The sequence goes on along the minus strand of JBBRMD010000065.1, from coordinate 11,762 downwards.
AGCACCAAACAAGATCACGATTTCAATGTGGTTATAGATCTCAATGCTCACAGAATCTGGACAAAGATAGCAAAGTATATCGAACGCTATCAACAAAATGGAGTTAAGGTCTGGTGTGTTCTCTGGCTAGGATTTCCACTACTAGTCGTATGTTTAGCTTTTTCAACGGCTGTCATTGCTGCTTTCCCAGCAATCCACAAATTCGCCGGTGAGATCGCACACCAATTGATATTGATGTTACTTGAACTACCGACTGCATTAGCCCTAAGCGTGATTTACACTTTCCAACAATTTTTTTATACATATTGGCCCGCTGCTATTACCGCTTTTCTCTTACCACTCATTGTCATATTTATTTTCAAAGCAGAGCGAGAAGCAGATTCAGCTTTGTTATCAGGCAATGGAGTTTATCTTCTTAGGCAGACCCCGTTAGGTACAGCGATCCGTAAACAAATCAGCTGGCAAAATCTAGAATCGGTCACCGTCATTAAAAAATCAGCCAGTATATTGGGCAAGAAGTTAGACTTCATTCGCTTTTCGCAGAGTAGAAATATAAAGAAAACCATTTCAATTGATATTCCACTAAGAGCATTGGCATCGCACAAAAGCAAAGAACAGCTACTAGAAACATTGAAGCGCTGGGTACCTTCTATTGAAATTGACGGCTCTATCTCAGACGCCCTGGCACCGAATGAACCAGATTCGTATACAGAACTGTGGCTCAGCTCTTTCAGCTCGGCTCCTCGGCTTGAGGAGTTGACACCGCTTAGCCCAGAAACAGTATTGCAGCACCATCAATTAAAAATAGTAAGCAGACTGGCTAGTGGTGGTCAAGCCGTTGCGTATCTAGCAACATGGCCGCAGCAAGAGCAACTAGTCGTGCTTAAAGAAACCGTACTCCCGATTTATGTAAAATCAGCCAGAGAAACGGTGTTAGCAAAGTTTGAACGTGACGCCAAATTATTGCAAGCACTTGAACATAGTCAAATTGTAAAACTGCACGACTACTTTGTAGAAGGTCACAGAGCCTTTCTTATGCTTGACTATATAGAAGGTATGACTCTAGCTTCTAAAATAGGCGATCACGGTGCTTTAAATGAAGCGCAAGCAATTCACCTATTAGAACAAATGCTCGATATCCTCAGCTACTTACATGGCCGCGCAGCCCCAGTAGTACATCGCGATTTCACGCCGGACAATTTGCTCATCAATAGTGCAAATCAAATTACACTAATTGATTTTGATGTAGCGATGATTGATGATGAAGGCAGAAAAAACAAAGCAACTATCGTCGGCAAACAAAATTACTTACCACCAGAGCAATTTCGTGGCAAGCCTACCATTCAAAGCGACATCTATGCCATGGGCGGCACTCTGTTTTTTGCTTTGACCGGCCAAGAACCAGAAGCATTGCAGGTAAGCCAGCCTAAGAATATAAGAGGCTATCTCTCTGAAGAAATAGATAGACTGGTAGCAACTTGCACTGAACCTGATGCTGCCAAAAGATTCAAAAGCACCACTGAAATTCAAGCCGCACTGCAAAACATTAGGAAAGAAAACTAGTGGCATCAGAAGGAAAAATATTAGCCTATGATTCACTCAAAGCAAAACTTGGGCTAGGATTATGCAACTTAACACTGCCATTTTGGGGGGCTATAGCTCCATGTGCAGTATGGTTTTGCTTACTATTTATGGTCCTCGCTCCGACTTTAGGGCTCGCAAGTGCTGATGGAATAAACGGTTTTAAAATATTAGGGATGGCATTGCCATTTATAATTTCCTTTGTCAGCGGACTGATTTTAACAGGAATAATGAACGACAATCACCTTGTTGTCAGCCAACAGGGCCTAGCACTGCCTATCTTCAAAAGTATAACTAACAAATTTGATACTTTTATCGAATGGCAAAATATAGAAAAGGTAGTTGTGAGCGACGGCGATTTACAGAAGCTCAATAAAATCAAATTGACTATTTTAACCAAAGATGGTGGCACAGTCAGTCTCAATCTAAAGAATATGGCATTGAGCGATATCGAGTTCATTCTTGTAAGTATGAGCAATTGGGCACCGGCGAACGCCTTAGACAGCCGTTTGGGTGAATTAAAAGAGATTCTATGGAACCAAAATTCAGAAAACCTGGGGCAAGAGATAGCAGCCAGCTATACAAAGCTGTGGGAAGACGAGCTTGCTGGGCGCTTCTCAGCTACCGCTTACATTCCTCTTAATCCAAATCAAATGCTGCAAGATAGTTCACTCAAAGTAGTAAGGCAGTTAGCTTTTGGTGGTTGGTCAGCAGTTTATTTAGTTCGCGACATAAACACAAAGTTGCGGGTATTGAAAGAATCAGTTATACCGCCAGGTGTAAGCTCTGAACTCAAAATAAAAGCAAGCGTTATGTTTGAAAGAGAGGCACAGCTCTTACTTAAACTTGATCATCCAAACATTGTAAAAGTGCACAAACACTTCAATGAAGATGACAGACACTATTTGCTGCTCGACTATATTGGCGGCCAATCAATGCGCCAACTAGTCAATCTCAATGGTCCTTTTCACCCACTAGATGTAATTGAACACGCACAAGCAATCTGCCACATTCTCGCCTACTTGCACAGCCAACAACCACCAGTTTTACACAGAGACCTCACACCCGACAACCTCATGCTAGATAACGATGGCAGATTGATTCTTATCGACTTTGGTGCCGCCAACGAACTATTAGGAACAGCTACAGGCACCCTAGTTGGCAAACAGAGTTATATTTCTCCCGAACAGTTCGCTGGTCATGCCACCGCAGGTAGCGACCTGTACTCACTAGGTGCTACGCTCTACTTTATGGTTACCGGGGTTGATCCAGAACCGCTGTCGCAATCTTCAGCCACACTAAGGCGCAATAATATACCAGTGGCCTTAAACCAATTGATTGAACGGCTGACTGCCCAAGATCAAAAAGAGAGACCGCCAATTTCAGAGATCCAGCAAATACTTAACCCAGCACTACAGCTGACTACCGTTGCACCTGACTAGAATTAATTACGTACTCGCGGTGACCAGCGTCTAAGTAGGTGCTGTGCTTGAGCCGAAGCTTTAGCTTTGGTTGGCACCTTCTTCAGAAGCTCAACAGCGCGACTATAGTTGCCTATTTTGGCGTATTGCATCGCCATCTGCACGTAAGCATCAGAAAGAGTTTCGTTATACTCAGGCATCAAAGACTTTTCTTTTTGAAGGCGCTCTAGAACAGTGACACCTTCTTCGCAGCGGCCGCTCTTAATAAGAATTGAGGCGTTTTTAGCTTCGTCATTTGCCTTGTAGTAGGCACTAAATTGGTAGCTACCGACAACCACCAGACCACCAAGGGCTAGTGCACGCAGCACCATCATAGTCTTAGCAGCAGAACCCCGACTCTTCTTATTCTTGACTGGTTTGTTATGTGGCTCCCAGTCGAGCACAGCATTAGGATCGGTAAGAGCAGAATAGCTATCAGAGGTTTCTGGTGCCGAAATGCCGTCATCAGTAGTTCTAAATACCAAGCCACCCTTGCCTTGAAAAGGTATCCAGTTTTCGGGTGGGGCGACACTAACGGTCTTCTGTCTGCCATTGCAGGCAGCCTGAATATCTTCCCAAAGCTCTTCTGAGCTTTGTTGGCGATCATTGGGGTTTTTAGCCATCGCCTTCATGATCACGTCATTGATTTCTTTGGGATAGGTCACTTGCTCATTGACTGACCCCATAGACGGTGCCTGATTGTTTACATGCATGAGCATTAGAGCCATCAGATCATCGGCAGCAAATGGTCTTCGACCAGTCAGTGTCTCAAAGAAGACCACACCCATCGAATAAATATCAGTTCGATAGTCAACATCAACACCGCGACATTGCTCAGGGCTCATATAAGCTGGCGAGCCGCAGACTTTCCCTTCAATAGTTAGTGAAGCAGACGTGGCACCAGTATCAGTCCACATTTTTGCTACACCAAAATCGAGCACCCTCACTGCATTCTTTTTAATAAGATCAGGAGCATTGAGATTGCCGTTTATATCAACTTCTTCAAGCACAATATTTTCTGGTTTAAGGTCACGGTGAATAACCCGGCTACGATGGGCTTCTCCTACTGCGGCACAAACCTGCGAAAAAAGCGGCAGCGCTTGTTTTAGATCAACATAGCCACGTTTGCGAAGAACATCAGAGAGGGTCACGCCGTTGAGAAGCTCAGTAACAATGTACGGCTGACCTTCATCAACCACCCCAAAGTCATAAAGGCGAATAATATTGGGATGGCTTAAGCGGCTAACAGCCTTGGCTTCACGGTGAAAGCGCTTAACCGAGTCAGAATTACTACCAAGAAAATGGTGCAGCAACTTAACTGCCATTTCTCTTCCAGTAGACTCTTGTATGGCCTTGTAGACCACGCCCATCGAGCCCTTGCCTACAGGACAAAGGATACGATATTTCTCACCCAAAACCTTGCCAATTACCGGATCATCAGGCACAGAAATGAGCTTAGCACCGTCATCAGGACACTGCTGAAAATCGCCTTGAAAGTGAGTGTTACATTGAAGACAAAGCTTCATGTCAGTTCTTCTTCACCTTCCTCTTGAGCTTCCGGAGAAGCTTTTGAGCATCCTTGAACTTCTTGGATCGACTAGGAATTTTCTCCAGCAATTTAATTGCTTCAGCTGGATCTTCATCGTCGACTTTATTAGCCATCTGATAATAGAGAGAATGAAGCTTCTCTCCTTCACTGGCAGAGATTTTGCCAGAGTTTACTTTTGCTTCGAGAATTTCTCTCGCGCGATCAAGTTCACCGCTCTTGATCAATTGATCGATAGAAACTTTTGAATCGGCCCCACCCTTGATGTCAGGCAAATTGACTTTGATGATACCGCTTGTGTAAGCGTAATAGCCACCGCCGAGAACAGCCAGCAGTACTACTATAGCGATGATTGGTCCAGCATCAAAACCAGGCATTTTGCGAACGCGAGTGCGTGTGCGATTGGGAGTCTGCGAATTACCCTTGCCGCCACGAATAGCTGCCGTCTGCTCTGGTGTAATGTTCTCTGACACAGTTCTCGTTGGCAATTCTGGCATCTTGGTGCCATGCTGAGAAATTTTTGCCGAGCCAAGAATACGATTGACCAATTCAGCTCGTGTAGATGGAGAATCATCAACTTGAGAAGGAAGCTGACTTAGTGAATTGACCGATGGCGAACTACCGGTATTGGTGCCTACACCAGTTTGTGATTGCGATAGTGCCTGCGCTTCAGCCTGTTGCTGAATTTGGGCCATGGCTTCCATATTAACAGCAGAAGCAGAAGGCGGACGGCTTTGCTCTTCGAGTTTACGATTAAGTGCAGCGATCCTGGCACTCACTGCATCATTCGATACAGTCGCCTGAGGCATGCTCGAAACACCATCATAAGGATTAGCCATGCCTGATCCAGAGCCAGATGAGACTGAAGGATCTTGGCTAGCTGGTCTGGTTTGCGAAGCTGAAGGCGAATTGAACGGAGACGAGAATGGTGAGGAACCACCAAACGGTGAACTCATAGCGGCACCCTGACCACTCTGGCCGTAGTCAGCCGGAATGGTGTCAACTTGTCGACTAATTTTACCTTGAGGCTTGTTCACTTCAGCAGCCATCTTCGAAGCAGAATCGCTAGGTGTTCTCTTATCATCAGGAGATTTATTCGGAGCCTTACTGGCTACCTCTAAAAGGCGTGAAAGAGCGTCAACTTTATTGGCCTGAGTCTGGGTGAGCGGCTGTTCTTCTTCAACTTGATTTGGTGTTGAGGCAAAAGCTTCGAAGCGGTTCTGAGAACTGCTCGGGTTTGCATTACTAGCCGCTGGTGTACTTTCAACTTGCGAAGCATCGGCAAACGATGGATTAAAACTTGAATTAGCAAAGCTCGAGCTAACGAATGGCTCACTGCCAGCCACACTGTCACTACTAGCGGCAGGTGAGAGCTCTTCTTGGCCGGCTGCCAACAATTTGTCTAGAGCATCTGAAATAGCTCCACCCAAACTGTCGCCTTCGTCTTCATCGTCGTCTTTGGCTTCTTCTAGTGCAGTATCACTGGCACCAGACAAGAGCGATGACAAACTTGATTTTGCCGCCTCAGCGGGAGCAGGAGCAGAAATAGGAGAATTTGTAGTTGTTGGTCTGCCTTCATTTACTTGCTCAAGTTTGGCTGAGTTGGCCAGTTCGATCATCTCGGTAAGCGAAAGTTTAGCAGTCGATTTTGGCGACTGTGGCTCAGCCGGCTTAACTACCTCTGGAGCTGCTTCAACAACTAAAGCCGCTTTGGCCTCTTCTTCAGCCTTAGCCTTAGATTCTTCTTGAGCCCTAGATTCTTCTTCAGCTTTCTTACGAGCTTTCTCTTCGGCCTTAGCCTTTTTAATTCCAGCCTTGATACTCTCAAGACTTTCTTGCTCAAAGTTCTGCGAGTCAGCAAAGGCCATAGGCAATGAGTCTTTGCCTAGAGCAGGCTGATCAAGGAAAGCGTTTGCAGCAGTGGCACTGACAGAAGCAGCAGAGGCCGCCTCAATCGTCTCAGGTGCTTGCACCATTTCAAGGCTAGGAGCACCAAGCTCTGGCACAGCACCAAATACGGCATCGGCAGCGGATAACTCTTCTGAACTACCTTTATTTGAACCACCACTTCCAAACATGGTGTCAGCAGTGCGCATGTCATCGGGATCGCTAAAGTCGCTCGGTGCGCTAAGATCGCTAGAGTCACTAGAATTGCTAGAGTCACTAGAATCGCTGAAATTGCTTTGGGTGAAGGCTGGGTCTGAGAAGCTGCTGGCAATATCTGTACTTTGACCAGTCTGATGTTCTTTATTAACGGCTGCAAGTAATTTACTAATGGCATCAGACTGCGACAAAACTCCGGCGTATGGCGATGCTTGGTCTTCCGCTAGTTGAGCACTAGATTCTGGTATCGCATAGTTTGGCATAGTCGCTTGTTCGATAACGTGTGATTCTGACTCTGGATGCACTTCTTTAATATCGTCGAGAAAATTGGAAGGGGCACCACTACCGGGACCAAAGTCTTGGCCAGAGGTGACAATTTCGGTGCTAAACAAAGACGAGAAGGCCGGCGCTGGCTTTTCATCTACTCGCACCGATTCAGCAAGGGCAGAAGCCGGAATCGAGAAAGAATCTTCTTGACCGAAAGAATGCGCTGGTTGCACTTCATCAAAAGGCGAGATGTTCTCATCTTCACCTCTACGATCAGCGGCGAATAAAGCTTGATGTTCACCGGTTGGAATCATCAGGTCAGCCAAATTGCTGTGTTGCTGCGGCTCACTATCTACTTCTTGAGCGATCGTTCCGGCAGAAAGTAGATTGCCAAATCCGAGGGAACCGGCTGGTATAGATTCAAAGTAAGGAGAATCATATTTTGAATCAGGTTCAGATGGAGCCGATTCAAGCAAATCATCTGAGGCTTGCTCACCTTGCTCTAAAGCTTTTGCTTCTTCCATGAAGGCCTTAGCTAAAAGTTCAGCTGTGGTCTCGACTTTTGGCTGAGGCGTCACAACTGCTGGTTGTTCTGTTCTTGACTCGAATCTTTCGACTCTTTCAATTTTTTCAACGCGGTCGATTTTCTCGATTTTATCTACTTTCTCTACTTTTTCGACTATGCGCTGCGGAGCAGTAGGTTGAGCTGGCCAAGAAGAAGGAGGTGGATCTTTAGAAACCTCAACCCGCTTGGCCTGAGCGGCCGAGCCAGGGGCTGAAGCAGTTGATGCCGTAGGAGTGGGTAGTTGCATCGACTTTGGCACCACAGCTTCACGCGGTGCATCGCTTGGATGGAATGTATAAGGTGCAGGAGCACGGGTTGGTTCTTTGTCTGGAACCTTAAGTTGGATTGGAGCGCTACCTGTAGAAAGAGTATTCATCGGACGCGCTTGAGGCGCTCTAAATTTATCTATAGATGGGGCCGGTCCAACTGGACGGCTAGCCACCGGCTTAGTACTGAATGTGCCTGAAGTAGAAAAATTGCCAGAGGTAGAAAATGTTCCAGAATTGGAACTATTCGAATTATCAGACTGCGCCGGAGGCGATACCGCTGATGGTGCCGAAGAAGAAGAAGAATATCCCTGAGACTCATTGAAATCTGGTGTGTAATCGGCATCACCGTTGACACCAGCAGCAGCTTCAGTGAAAGCTTTTTCTTGCGCTAAAGCCTCTGCTTCAGCTTCAAAGCGAGCCGAAGTAGAAAACGAATCAACTTGCTCCCAGCTAGAAGAGCTTGTTGCAGTAACTTGTCCAGCAGATGCACCGCTAGAAGAATCAGCCAGAGCACTTGTAGAATTATCTGACACTGCGTCGACATTAGCAGTTGAGGGTGTATCGGTCTTCTTTACTAAAGCCGAAAGTTTTGAAGAAATGTCTGCCTTACCAGCAGGATTATCAGCACCTTTACCCTGGCTATTGCCACCTTTCTTACTTAAGTAAGGGGTCAAATCTGGCAAGTCGTCCTTCAAACTATTCTTCCTCTCAAAGCCTTTGGCTGCACAGTGCTCAATTGTCCTTGATTTCACGCAGATTAGGTGACCCAACCGTCAAAATTTAGGCCAAATTTCCTATTGGGGACCCCTCGTAGGCTCATTTACCCGCTGGGATTGATTTTGCAACCTTCCATCATTCTTTTGCACATTTCCCTTAACCAAAGAGAATCCTGTCGCCTGACAAGCTAGTGTCAGATCTTTAGCAAAATCTACGGCTGATGCATGCCTATCCTTCGGATTTTTCTGCAAAGCTTTGGCAACAACAAGATCTACTGGTTCAGGAATGCCTAAATCTGGTCTGACGGTAGACATTAATGGCATTTTGTCGTTTACAGTCTTAACCATAAACTCTTTTGAGGTGGTGGCTTCAAAAGGACGCTTACCAGTGACCATCTCAAAGACAACCAGGGCCAAAGAATAAATATCAGTACGATGATCTAACGGCAATCCGCGGCACTGTTCAGGGCTCATGTAGGCAGGTGAGCCAGCCACAGTAGTAGGCCTGGCCATGGTGTTCATACCGTTTTCAAAGACGGTGTAAGCAATACCAAAGTCGCAGACCTTGACAAAGTCTTGCTCGCTGGTCGAATCAAGCACAATATTCTCAGGCTTAATGTCACGGTGAACAAAGCCTTGGCTATGGGCCTCTTGCAAACCGTTACAGACCTGGCGAGTGATTTCTAACATACGAAACGGAGCCAGGTGCTCTTCGCTCGCAATCAAATTTGAGAGCGGAGTACCTTGCAAATAGTCCATTACTAAGTAAGGCTGACCATCATCAGTGATGCCAGACTCCCATAGATTGACGATATTAGGATGTCGCAATTGCTCTAAGGCACGCACTTCGCGCGAAAACTTCTCCATGCTCTTCGGATCAGCACCGAGGTAGCTGTGGACAACCTTCACAGCCACAGCACCACCCATAAGCAAACGAGTTGCACGATAGACGATACCGCTAGCACCCTTACCAACAACTGTCTCAACCGCGTACTTTTTGTTGATAAGTGCGCCGATTAGAGGGTCTTTGCCCACCGGTTCAAGGGCGACCTTATCTCTTGGACAAGTAGTTACCTCGTCACCGAAATAGTTGTTGCACCGCAAACAAAGCTTCATTTAGAACTGCCAATCAATTTCGATCCGTGACTCCATGAAAATCTATCTATCAAGTAATACCAAGAGGTACTACCTATCTTTTTCTTACCCACACACCCGGGCACTCCACCAATGACTGTAGTTATCAGCCACTAATGCAAGGTTAATTTATTACCTTAACCCCTGACATACCAGTCGCCGGGCAAACGCTCAGCAATTCCAGCCAACTCTAACATGGTCAGAGTGCTTGAGAGTTCTCCCGCTGCCATTCCGGTCTTTTCTGCGATCTGATCAAAATGAACTGGTTCATTTGACAGTAGCTCATGTACGTCTTTTTCTCGACCAAACAACTCAAGTACAATCGGCTCGCTGCGAGGGCGAGTACTGGTTGCCCAGTTGAGAGCTTTCATGATTTCGCTAACATTAGAGACGAGCTGTGCCAAATTATCAGCAATCAGGCGGTTGGTGCCTTCTGACATAGGCTGATCGATTCGCCCAGGAATAGCAAAGACTTGGCGATCTTGCTCAAAAGCTTGCCGGGCAGTGATTAATGAGCCCGATTGCTTGCCTGCCTCAATAACAAGTAAGCCTTGGCCGATACCAGAAATTATGCGATTGCGCGCCGGGAAACGCCACTTTTCTGGAGTAGTACCAGGGAAATATTCGGAAAGTACCAAGCCTTTCTCACCTTCTGAAAGCTTAGCAAAGAGTGGCTTGTTAGAGCTTGGATAGCAGACATCAGGACCGCAGGCCAAAACAGCCGCCGTCTTGCCACCAGCCTCAATGGCACCATAATGGGCAAATGAATCGACCCCAACAGCCATGCCGCTGATAACCGTGACGCCTGCTTGTGCTAACTCACGACCAAATTCTTTCGCCTGCTTCTGGCCGTAGGTAGAAGGCGTGCGGGTTCCTACGACTCCGACACCATAGACCAAATCATCCATGTTCATTTCACCTTTGACATAGAGCACAAAGGGAGGATCATGTATCTCTCTTAGAGTATGCGGATAGAGCGGATGAGCCATTGGATAGGCTCTCACATTGGCCTTCTCCAGCCTATCTGGCAAGCTATCGGGATCTATCGATGGACGCTTCGCAACAAACTTGGCAATGAGGTCGTCATTGATCCAACCCAGGTAATAAGGAGAGCGGCTCATATCTTTCAGCTCAGAAGGGCTGGCAAGCCAGAAAGTCTTCATGGTCTCAAAGCGGTCATAGAGCTGTATTAGGCTTCTGGCGCGGAAGCCACAACCTGTGCACAAATCAAGAGCGAGCCAATATTTCAGCTCCTCTTTGCCCCACATTTTAATGGGATCTTCGATAAGATGCATAATCAGATATACCAACCCTCTCGTTGCATTTTCGCCCTCGACCAATGATGCTAGCATTAACAACAGTAGTTCCAGGAAAAAAGTTCAATTCCCTATGGTGCAAAAACGACCGAGAAACTTAAAATCTTCCGCCGAGGCCTTTAAGGCAGTGGTCTTGGCCATTGTGTTGTCTGCAACGATTTCGCTCGGCCCAGCTTCCGCCCAAGGCTTAAATGCTGAAGAATCCAACAAGCTGAATCTAATAGAACAAAACCTTTTCTTTAAAAACTACGATGACGATAGCGCCGAAGCGCGCATCGCACGAATTGAGAAAAGAGTCTTTGGTGAACCCGCTGAAGGGTCATTGAGCGCCCGTATGGCAAACATACTGCAAGTGGCAAAGCCCTTAGACAAACCGCAGACGCCTCGCAACCAACCGGCCTCTAATACTCCTCGCCAACCAACACCAGAACAACAGCAGCAAGAGCAACAGGCCAGCCAAGAAGATGCCGCCGACCGTGCTCGGCAGAGAGCTATGGCTGCCCGCGATGAAGAAATCAACCAGATGTTTGCTGATGCCGTGCGCCTCTGGAAAGAACGCAAAGGCAATGATGCTTTAGAGAAATTTGAGCAGGTTGTGCGATTAGCTCCTGATAACGCCGAAGCTCATTTCAGCCTTGGTGTCATATACGAAGCCCAGCACAATTATACTGAGGCTCTAGGAAGCTACAAACGAGCTGCTGATATTGATCCGCAGAAGCGCGAATACAAAGAAGCAGTGAATTTAGTCGAGAAAAAAGCGGTAGTAAAAGATCAAGACGACGGTAAGAAACTTGAATTGCGCATG
>JBBRMD010000064.1:0-36936 GCA_038231015.1 Candidatus Obscuribacterales bacterium | reverse complement strand
TTTAGATCTAACATCACTTACTCTTCCTCTGACTGGCGCGACAAAAGATTGTCGTAAGCATCTAGAGTTTTCGGCACCACAATTAGGTCTTTAGCTGGCGAGCTCGTGCCAAAGTTAAGGGCGACCGGCGGCCACAAGCCCTTTTTGCTTCTTCGACTTTCTAGCGACTGCTGAACTGCTGCGGCATGTGGCGAATCGGATGCCAGCGCTTCCACAATCGCCGATTCCAATTCACTTGGCCCGTACAGCTCTAAAAGCTGCGTCAGCAGTTGTGTTAGACGACCAAGATTGTGCCCACGTTCTGCCGCCTGCTTCATCAGCTCTGCTGCAGATGGCGCTGCGTGCCGCAGAATATCAATTGAACGATGCTTGAATGCAGCTTCTTTGTAGCCCTGCAACTCCGACAAATGCGCCTTGTCTTCGACTTGTTGCCCTTTGTCGTAGCTGCGAATATGATGCGCAACTTCTTCGTTTCCATCAAAAATACGCACAGCATCTGGTGTTGCTCTAACCGTCAAGCTTCGCCTTACATACTTGTGAGGCACACTGTAATCATTAAGATCAAATCTCGCATACGGTGTCTTGCCAATCTGCACTTCCTTGCGCTCAAAACATGGATAAGGATTGACCGGCAGCACCAAAAGCGAGGATTTCTCTCTCTCAAAAGCCTTCACCACAGTCAATTCTTTTTGCCCCGGGCAATTGCGCTCACCAGCCACTTCTAGACACCACTCCAGTGCCTGAGCATTCAAATCTTCTAAATCAGTCCACTGTCTTGCAGCAAAGAACGAATGGCGAATATACTGAATTGCACGCTCCACGCGCCCTTTTTGCTGGGGCTTACGAACCCCAGTTGGCTTCGGCTGAAAGTGATAGTGTGCCGCCAATTCCAACAGCTGCGGATTGAACCTAATCGCTGAACCATAGCGCTCAAGCACGGCACTGCGTAAATTGTCATACAAAATCTCACGCGGCACTGAATCGAAAAAATTAAACGCATCAACGTGCCCACGCAGAAAATTCGGCATGGCATCACCTGTGTAAAACCTCACAAAGATATGCCGCGACCACGATAAAACAATAACGAAGGCTAAAAGACGCCGCTCAGCATTGCCAAATTTGACCTTGCCAAAATGCGCCCAGGAAACCCTTTTGATACTTTCTTTTTGCTCGCTTTACAGACAGCTGCCTTCTCCTGGACGAGCATTTAGCCGAGCAATAAATATTGCCTCGGTCGCAACGCAAGCACAGCTTCACCTGAAGGCCACAGGCAAGACAGATGAACAATCGATAACTTTCGTCTACTTCTGCCAACCATTCCGCAAAACGGCTGGACAAGAACAACCAAATCTAGGACACTCTAGTGGCTTTGACACCGTGTTTCAGCACGATGTCTTAGTTCTGGGAACTCGTTGTAACCGAGTTCCCACCGTTTAAATCTTGAATAAGTCTCTCAAAACACCAGCTCAAGCGCAATTCGCTCGACCACAAAACTGGTGGATATATTAACCTGGGATTTAGCTAAGCGGCAAATACCAGCGCTTTTGAATCGTCATCTACATTTCTTGATAAGAGAGATTTCCCGGGAATTTGAAGTGGATTTATCTGAGATAGACGACCGATATTTCGACGATGAATTTAAAGTCTCCATTGACTTTGCTCTTATGCCACTTGCTCCATTAGTATGGCTAGGAATGTACATTACAGGCAAAGGTAAAAAAACTGATTTGTTGGTTGGTGACCTGCTAACCGCAGCTATTGCCGGGTATTGGCGACATCCTGATAGAGAACCTAAGTTTCCGTGGCAGCGCCTACGGAAGCATGCAAACAAATTTCGAGCATGAATCGACACCAGTGCTGATATCACTTGCATCAAATAATTTATTGTTACAGACTTCGTGCAGTATTCAATGACCATATTAGTCTAATTACGGCAACCCAATATTGGTCATTTTTTTGTTGTTTGGTCTTGAAAATGTAAGCAGGTCATAGTCAATCTTACATGTGGAAATTATTTGCTTTGCATTAGCCAGGCTGGTGAGCCAATATTGAACAGCGCATTGACTTGTACTTTTCTACAGCCTAGGTTAAAGGCAATTGTCACCTCTGCAACGAACCAACTTTGGGGCGCCGGTCACAGCCTGAGCCGGAGAAGAGAGCAAGCATTAGTAGGCGTACAAAATTGGTTAACTAGCAGTTGAGCCACCAACAAGAAGAGCCTCAACCCAATGGGTCGAGGCTCTTCTTTTGAGATGTTTCATTGCTGACTCAATTTAAAATGGTGGAGGCGGCGAGAATTGCACTCGCGTCCAAAATCATCGAGAAATAAGTATCTACAAGCTTAGTCTGCTATTCCCCCAGTCACCGCTCAGTTTTCACCTTGCGGCCCGCTGAAGAAGGCACAAACGGCCAACCGGGATCGTAATTATGTCTTAGCTGAAGCTACTAACTACTAACTTTGCTTCAGTGCAACCACCGTGTCTTACCCTAAGGCAACGGGTAGTCAAGTCGCCTTCGAGTCCTAGAGACCTAAGTTAAGTTAGGCAACCGCAGCTAGGCTGCGGCTAGGGAATTTGATGACATTATTTGCATCTGTGTTTTTGCTTACTTGTTAACGAAGGATCAAGCTCCCCGACCTGCAACTCATGACCCTATAACCCTGTCGAATCTGAACGCCCCCATGCCTAAACATGAAATGTACAAAAATTCAGAAGTACAAAATTGAGAATCAGTGTTGAATCATCTCAGATAGCTAATTTTCAGGGTTCAAAGGTAACCGCCAGCAGAACTGGCGACCACTGAAGTCATTATAGCCTAAAATACCAGCCGCGCCAGAGAGCCTAAAACTTCTGCAGTACCAGACCAACCCACTGCCCAACAGTTTCAGACTGAATAATGCGCAGTGGATGGCCCACAAGCGATTTCTCCAGTAAAGCCAGACGCTCTGCCAAGATACCGGCGCACAGCACGATTCCTTCGGGGTTGAGCATAGCGCTGTAATCGGGCAAGAGTGCAACGATATCTTCACAGGTTAAGTTTGATAGCAACACGTCAAAGCGCCGACCGACAACGGCATCGGTGCTACCTTCGATTAGTTCGATACGGCCATCAACACCGTTCAATTCAAAGTCTTTCTGAGCGTACTCGCAGGCCACGGCATCGGTATCGCAGGCGGCTATCTCGCTACTAGGCTGCAACATCAAGGCAGCAATTGCCAATATTCCGCTGCCAGTGCCGACATCGAGCACTTTTCCCTTTGGCGGATACGACTCCATGGCCCGCAAGCAAAACTGAGTAGTAGCGTGAAGACCCGTACCAAAAGCCATTCCGGGGTCGATATAAATCTTGAAGCGACCTTCAGACAATTCGCTTTCAATAGGAGGAAGTGTGGGAATCAAAGTTTCGTCCAAGTACCAAGAAGGACAAATGAGAAACTTAGTGCCAACGCGGAAGGGCTCAAAGCCTTCTTTCCATTTAGCGAGCCAGTCTTCTTCGATAACATCTTTACGTCTGAGCGACTTCAAGCTTTCGGCTAAACCATACTCTTCTAGTGAGCTTTTGATTTTATCCCAAACTTGATCGGGTAAATGAGGAGAATCAAAAGTAGCTCGGATGCGCACCAGCGAACCATTGAGAGGGTCAACCTCACAGCCTTGGGCACCGCACTGCATAAGCAACCATGAAGCTAAATCTTCTTGATCGCTGTGGGCTTCAATCACCACTGCTGCCCAAGATTTGGCAGGTGTTTCAACTGGCGAACTGTCTTTCATTTACTCAACCTCTAATTCTACTTTCTTAGTTGTCCGGCTTTCCAACGCAGATAATCAGCGTTGCGGCCGGGCGGAGCTGTAACTTCATATTCTTGGGTCGTCTCTTGTAGTTTGGCATCAAGAGCAACGCGTCGATCAAAGACAAAGCATTCACCTTTATAGTGAGCGTCACCAACTTCTTCAAAGTAGCGAAGAATTCCGCCATCTAATTGAAAGACGTTGGCATAGCCGACGGCTGGCTCTTGCAGGAATAGTGCAGCCTTTTCGCAGCGGATGCCACCAGTGCAGAAAGATACTATGGTCTTATTTTCAAGGCTATGTTTAGCATCACCAGCGGTGCGCATAATAGCATCAGGAAATTCGCTAAACTTATCGATACCAAAATGCAAAGCGCCGTCGAAGGTGCCAATTTGCACTTCATAGTCGTTGCGAGTATCAAGCAAGACTATTTCACGACCGTTATCATCGTGCCCTTGGTCAAGCCAACGCTTTAGCGTCTGCGGGTCTACAGCTGGCGCACGAGTGGCAGTGGGGTCGATCATCGGATGCTTCATGGTGATGATTTCGTCTTTCACCCGCACCACAATGCGCCTGAACGGCTGGTGGTCAGAGATGCTCTCTTTCACCGGAATATCAGTGAAACGCCCGCCAAAGAACTCGTCATGACGCAAATAGTTGAGAAATTGATCGACTGGACCGCGCAAGCCAGCCACAAAAAGGTTGATGCCTTCTTGCGATAGCAAAATATTACCCATAACGCCAATTTGTTCGCAGCGCTCTTTCACGATCAGGCGCCAGGAAGCAGCGTCGGGGATGCCCACGAACTTATACGCGGCAATGTTGACAATTTCCATGGCCACATTATACGCCGTGCCCTGGGCTGCAAATCACAGCCAAGACCCCAATCAGAGCAATTATTGGCAAGATTTAAGCCCTCAGAGGCGGCAATGATGACGCTAAAGCAGGTACTGAAAGCTAACCGAAAGGTATCGCTTAGGCCTTAGTGTTACGATTTCTCGGCCGTTTTCAAGGGACATTTCGCCTGTGCGCCACAGTCTTCTCGCTTTCACTTTATCAATCGCCCTTGCCAACAGCGCTCTTATAATGAGCCCAGTTGCCGCACAAGAAGGCGCGCAAGAAGCTGCACAAAATGCTGCGACTGAGGCCCCAGCCGCCCCTCTTACTGAAGACAGTAAGCTCAATACCGGCATCACCGTTAACAAAGTTGTTGGTAGCGAAAAGCCTCCAACCCCAACCGCTGACACGGCAGGAAAGCTAAAATGCCTTGAATTTGAGCATTCCGACAACCCTATTCAGCAAGCTGTGTACGATACCGCCACTTTGGCGATGACACGCGACCCTGAAGTAGTTGCAGTCGACGAACAGCTCTTCAAAATGCAAAGCCTCGGCAAATTGCAAAACACCAAAGAAATTTCGCGCAACTTTGTGCACTACTTAGTCAACTACCGCGGCGTAGGCCCTTCTAGCGCTAGTGCTAACGCTTTGATGGAAAAAGAAATCAATACAAGCTCTAAACTTTCCACTGAACTTAAGTGGGAAAAAGCGATTGACGAAAAATATGTAGACATCGTCAATGCCTGTGCTGAAGCCGCTGATGCTCTCGACAGAGAGGCGTCAGGTGAGGGCGTGTCGTCTGTGAACGAAGCCAACAACACTTTGACCGATTTAGTTGGCAAAGCAGAGGCCGACAAACTTATGGCAAAGTTTCGCAAGCTGCGCAGTGAAATGCCTGACACAATCAAAGCGCAGTCGCCAAAGTCGTTTGGTATTTCAACAGAGAGAAGCCAAATCAACGCGCTGCAAGAAGCCGTGCTCAAGCAAGATCCAATCTTAGCTGAAGTAGCTGAAAAGCTAAGCAAGTACCAAGTGAAGAAGGGTACCGAAGTTGTATCAGGAGTGGTGCAAGGGGCCCTTGGTGTTGCTGGTCTAGCACCAAGCTTTGTCGGCCCGGCTGCTCAGATTGTCAAAACAGCTTTCATTCTTTCAACCGGCGGCTCTGAAGAGAACAAACTCTATAAAGAGGTCTTTCTCTTCAAGCGTTTAGAAGTGCGTTCGCGCACCATTAATCATTTAGCCACATCTTCTATTCGCAACTACAATATCGGCACCCTCACTAATCGTCCTTTCTTAGCGGCCTATTCAAAAGCTTTGATGGAACAGATGACCGATCAAGCCACTATTGCAAAGATTATCAAAGGCGATACCGGCACGAAGCTTAGCAGTAACGCGCCGACGAGCAATGTTACACAGGCCGCTCCCGCAAGCGATAGCAAGTTAGCAGACAAGCTAACAGATAAGCCAGCAGATAAACAAGCAGCAACCGAAGCAGAGCTAACCGACACACCAGGTAAGGCCCTCGAAGCCGACTAGTGGCTCGCTGATTGGTCTTCACCCTGATCTTCACCTTGATCTTTTGCTGGCTCGCGCTGCTCTATTGCTGTCTGTTCGCCCGACTCTTGCGCTGTTTCGCCCGCATCAACAGACAGCTTCTTCTTGCCGCGGGCCGCAGCTTTCTCGTTGATCAGTTTGTAGACCGAAGGCAACACTAATAGCGTTAGTATCGTCGACGATATCAATCCGCCTAACACTACTGTAGCTAGCGGTCGCTGCACTTCAGCGCCGGTGCCGCTTGAGAATATCTTGGGCAAGAGACCTACGGTGGCAACAAAGGCAGTCATCAGCACCGGCCGAAAGCGAATCAAGGCGCCCTTAACCACAGCTACTTCGATAGGCGATCCCGCTTTCTCCATCTGCATGATGTAGCTCACCAAAATTACACCGTTTTGCACGGCTACACCAAAGAGAGCAATGAAGCCAATGATGGCAGGCACAGAGAGGGTTTGATGGGAGAGGAATAGACCTAAAATGCCACCAATCATGGCAAATGGTACGTTCATCATAATCAATCCGGCATTGCGCAATGAACCGAATGAAGCAAACAGCAAAATGAAGATTAGCAAAAGTACAATTGGTACCACTACGGCCAAACGAGCCATGGCTCTTTGCTGGTTCTCAAACTGACCACTCCAAACAACTTTGTAGCCTTTTGGAATTTTCACATTGTCTTGCACACGCTTCTGCGCCTCTGCCACAAAGCTACCTAAGTCGCGACCGCGAACGTTAGAGAGTACAGCCGTTCTGCGCAATCCGTCTTCTCTGTTGAGTGAGACGAAGCCTCTCTCTAAGGTAATATCAGCAATAGACTTAAGTGGAATCTTGCCACCATCTGGTGCATCAATCAGCATAGACTCAATTTGGTGGCGACTGTCGCGATAATCTAAGGGATAGCGCACCAAGACACCAAATCTTTTAGTGCCTTCAATCACCTCAGTAACTTCGCGGCCTGCTAGGGCGATTTGAACGACATCAAGAACATCATCGGTATTGAGATCGTGGCGAGCGAGAAGGGGTCGCTTAAGCTTGATTTTAAGCTGAGGCAGACCAAGTAGTTGCTCGCGCTGTAAGTCGGCAGAACCCGGTACTTTTTGAATCTCTCGTTTTATATTCTCGGCAATTGTATTGAGAGTCTCAACATCTTCACCAAAGATTTTAACGCCGAGATCGGCTCGAATACCGGCCACCAAATCATCGATCATGTCGGCAATTGGTTGCGAGAAGCTAAACATCAAACCAGGAATACCCTTGAGCTTCTCGGCCATCAGGTCAACCAGTTTCTCTTTGCTTTGAGTGGTCTTCCATTGCGAGCGCGGCTTCAAGGCAATATAGACGTCAGATGACTCAACGCCATCTAAGCCTGGGCCGGTGCCAGAGCGACCCGTGCGTGATACCACATCGGTTACTTCAGGAAACTCTAGAATCGTCTTTTCGATAGCAGCGGCAATTCCTCTTGAGTCAGTATGGGCAATACTGGCTGCCAGCTTAGTTCTAAGCAATATTGGTCCTTCATCTAGAGAAGGAATAAACTCTGACCCCAGAAATGGCACCACAGCCATTGTTAATAGAAGAGCAACAACAGCATAAGTAATAATTTGCTTTGGATGAGCGACCGCAGTGACCAGGGCCGGGTGATAGACTCGCGTAATTGCCGTTAGAACCTTATTCTCGCGCTCAACTAAGGGTTTGCGCATAGTCCAATAACAGAGCACCGGAATGACAGTGAGAGCACAAATGAGCGACCCGACTAAGGCATAAATGAATGTCAAAGCTAGTGGATGGAACATCTTTCCTTCCACCCCTTCAAGGGTGAAGAGAGGAAGATACACAGCGATGATGATGGCCACAGCAAAGACAATAGGTCGACCAACTTCACAGGCAGCGTTGATAATGCAACGCAAGCTCGACTCATCATTGACTTCATTTTTTTTGCGCTCTGCCAGGTGTCTAAAGATGTTCTCTACCATAACCACACCAGCATCGACGATGATGCCAAAATCGACTGCGCCTAAAGTCATCAAGTTGGCTGTCAGCCCGGTGTACTTCATCAAGATAAAACTGAAAAGCAGTGAGAGGGGAATAATCACTGAAACAATCAGGGCACTTGGAATATGTAAGAGCACGGCGAACAGAACGATAATTACCAAGGCACCGCTGAAGCCAAGAATCTCTTTAACCGTTTCAATAGTTTTCTCAACCAATTCGGTTTGGTCATAGTAGGGCACAAGCTTGACGCCATGTGGCAACTCGGCTTGAATCTCTGCCACTTTTTCTTTGACACGCTCGACCACGGCCTTTGTGTTTACACCTTTGCGGGTCAAAACAATACCGGTGACACATTCGCCCTCGCCATTGCGCGAGGCTGAACCGCGGCGAAAAGCAGGCCCTAAGGTGACATGGGCAACACGTTCGATGGTGACTGGCACACCATCAATTGATTTGAGCAAAATATTGTTGATGTCATTGATGCTGTCGATTCTTCCCATGCCGCGAATAATTACTTCTTCGCCGGCATTTTCAATAAAGTTAGCTCCGGCATTAGAATTGTTTGTTGCTAAAGCCGTTGCCACATCATTCAATTTGAGCTTGTAGCTGTGCAGCTTATAAGGGTCGACCTGCACTTGATATTGCTTAACGAAGCCACCATAGGTCGAAACATTGGCGACCCCAGAGACTGACTTGAGGCGCCGGGCAATAGTCCAATCTTGCAGAGTTCTCAGCTCAGTTTGGTCATTATTTGGCTTCTGCAAATAGTACATATAAACGTTCGAGAAGCTTGAAACAACGGGGCCAAGAATAGGCTTAGGGCAGCCCTCAGGCAACAGTTTGTCGGTCTGAAAGAGCCTCTGCATAATCAGGTTGCGAGCAAAATAGACGTCCATATCGTCGTCAAAAATAGCAGTCACAACTGACAGACCGAAGCTCGAACTTGAGCGAATTTTCTTTACTTTGGGCAGACCATTGAGAATGTTTTCAATTGGATAAGTAACTAGGGCCTCGACTTCTTCGGTAGCCATGCTCTCTGGTTCAGTAATGATCTGAACCTGAACGTTACTAACGTCCGGAAAAGAATCTACTGGCAGACTAAGCATTGACCAGATGCCGAAGCAGGCCAAGCCAAAAGCAGCCGCAACGGTTAGCAGCCTTTGGTTCATGGCAAAATTTATCAATC
Organism: Candidatus Obscuribacterales bacterium; assembly: GCA_038231015.1. GTDB lineage: Bacteria > Cyanobacteriota > Vampirovibrionia > Obscuribacterales > Obscuribacteraceae. The sequence continues at coordinate 27,579 of JBBRMD010000064.1, read as the reverse complement.
TGTCGATCATTGGAGCTTCCTGCAAATTTATGCGAGATGTACAAAATTGACGATTCTTCAACTGTAAGTCAGGTAAGCAATCGTCATAATTTCAAGTACAAATCAAACTTGCAGTTTGCCTATAAACTCACGTAAGGCAACGGTTTTGGGCTGCTCTAGGCGGCCATCGACCGTGCTCAAGAGACTCATCTCTAGACTCTTATAGTCAGCCAAAAGAGCAAATAGAAACATTGCTGAGAATACGGCCTGCTCAGGAGTGACAAAACCAAAACCAGCTAAAGTGACATCAGCAGTGCTGTCTGCGCGCTCAGAACCGAAAGCGCCGCAAGAGCCGCCCACAAAGGGATCAACTGAAATCACGTCTTCAAGACAAATATCATTGCAAGGGTCAGTATCAATTGACTCAAGCAAGGTAGCCGCCGCCGCAAATGACCAAAACTGGGCAAACAAAAATGCGGCGGTACAGAGGGCCAGAACTAGTCGTTTAGTAAAATTCAAAGTATGGGTAGGTCTCAGCTCCAAAAGCAAAATCAAAGAAATCAAGCTCTAAAAAAAATACTATCACGCAGAGTGCAGCTCTGCGTCATTACAGCGAAGACGTTACACAAGCCAATCGACTGCTGATTTGAAAGACTGGTGAAAGAATGACCACTAAAAAAAGACCAATAAAATATGGCCAACAAAAAATCAAAAGCCCACCCCAAAAGGGCGGGCTTTCAAAAACTTGCCGGAGGTCGGACTCGAACCGACACACAGTTGCCTGCGATTGATTTTGAGTCAATTGCGTCTACCATTTCGCCACTCCGGCATTACAGCAGAATAAACATTCTACACTATTAACACAATTGAGCGACCGCAAGAAGAACTGCCTACAACTACTTTACAGGTGACAAACTTGTCAGCAAAAGCCATTACCTGCCTCCTTACAGGCTTTGACGCCTTTGGCAAGAACAAAGTAAATCCCACTGAAATTATTGTCGAGGCCTTCCCTGATTTAGTAAAAACTAAGCCCAGTGGACCTTTAAGGCGCGCAAAAGAGATTCACATAGAGAAACGTATATTACCGACGGCCGGCATCAAAGGCTGGAAGGCCCTCAAAGCAGCTCTTGACCACGTGGTTGAGAATAGCAGCGGGCCAATCTATGTAGTGATGACCGGGCTTGCCAACAAGCGCAATTGGATTAGTCTTGAGCGCTTTGCAATTAACATCAAAGACTACGGCCTGGCAGACAACAGCGGCCACCAACCTCTTGATAAACCAATTAGCAAAAATGCCCCTGATTTACTGCGAACAAAAGTCGACCTCGCTGCTCTCAACAAAGCTGTAACCGACTTGGGCTATCCTTCAAATATTTCAAACCACGCAGGCACCTTCATCTGCAATGAGCTTTACTTTCAGGCACTACACTACGCAACCCAGCAGCCCAAAATTAAATCGATAGTTTTTGTGCACGTTCCTAATGAAAAAGATTTCGCCCTTGCTGCGGCTAAATCGAAAAAGAAGGCAATCTCAAGAGCTGCTCTGGCGGCAACCACCAGCAAAAAACAAATTCAATTTCTCGGTCAGGCAATCGCTGAAATAGTCGAGACAGCCTGTAAACTCATATAGTCAGATTTTTAGATTTCTATATTTCCAGATTTCAATACTTAGCGGAGAATCAAAGTGCAGCAAGCCCAATTATCTCTTTTCAAAGTTAGTGCTCTTGCCGCTTTACTTTCATTCTCTCTACCACTCTCAGTCAATTCGTGCCCGCAGCATGCAGGCAGTCAAACAGATAACCAAACACAGATCAAGACAAAGAGCCAAACAAGTGACAGCAAGACTGCTGTGCCGTCAAAATCTGACCTAATTTCTCAATCGGGCACTGACGCACAATCTACTAAAAATAAGCCATCAGCTGGCAAGAGCAGAGAAGGCTTCAACCAACCGCTGATTCTCTCTGGCCTCAAGCAAATGAAACTAGTAATTGGAGAATTAGATCAGTTCTCTATTGACCACGGCATTACCAAAGAAAAAATCAGACACCTCATAGTCGACGAATTAGTACCGACGCATACCACCATATGTGATGACGGTGACTGCTGCTCTGGCAAAGGCTGCGAGCCTGCTGCTACTCCAATTCTTTACCTAAAACTGAAAACAGTGCCAGAGAGTGCCAGTTCTAACACCGCCAGTTTTTCTATTAACATGTCACTAGTAGAAAAGGTGAGAGTATCGCGTAACAAACAAGAACTAATGGTGGCTGTTTGGTCAAAAGACGCTAGCGGAAACACTCAGAGCAACATGCAATCTGAAATAGACAATCAATTAAAAGAGGTGGTGAAACACTTCAGACGTGATTTTGCCCTAGCCAACAGCGCCGACATCGGCCACGGTAGAAAGCACCCGCTAAAGAAAGATAGCCCAACGGGCATGCCTGATGTGCAAGACTAGCAAAATAACCAGAGCGGCTTTAAGCACACTTTTGCTAGCATCTTTGTTCAATATTGCCACACTTCCGGCAGTATCAGAAGAAATCATAGCGGCCACTCATTTAGCTTCGCACAGAGAAATACTCAATTTGCACGGCATAAAAAAAATGGCTATCGGCGTCAGCCCTTTACCCACCGCCATAACTAGCAGTTCTGACAAGTCGATTAGCGCTGAGAGCCTCTGCGACATTCTTAGTGAACGAGCCCAATCATGCCATGTAGAAATCGAGCCAGCAGGAGCGACACATCTTCTTTTGCTCACACTTTCACAGCTGGCTAAACATGATTATCAACTAGTTTTGTCAGTGAGAGCAATCAAGAAAACCGCGGCTAAACCACTATACACACTAAAGATGCGAGCGACCATGAGCGGCTACTATCCTAAACATTTGAACGAATTGATAGAAAGAGCTTCGATAATTTTCTGGCGCAACTACCAATTAGCAAACTACCAAAGACAAGACAGACGACACCAGACAAAAAGCGGAGCAAGCAAATGAAGAATTATATTCTCAGTATCGATCAAGGCACCACCAGCTGTCGCGCCATTGTCTTTGATAATAAAGGAAAGACTATCGGCTTAGGCCAGAAAGAATTCAAACAATACTTCCCTCGTCCTAGCTGGGTCGAGCATGACGCCAGCGAGATTCTCTCTACCCAAATTGAATGTATCAAGTTGGCCATCACAAATAGCGGCATAGAAGCTAGTGAAATAGCTTGTGTAAGCATCACCAATCAACGCGAAACCACAGTTGTTTGGGATAGAGAAACTGGCAAACCGATTCACCACGCCATTGTCTGGCAGTGTCGCCGCACCCAAGAAATTGCCGATCAATTGAAAGAGCACAAAGAAATCTTCCGCAGCAAAACCGGCTTAGTGCCAGATGCATATTTTTCTGGCCCCAAGGTAGCTTGGATACTCGATCATGTCCCAGGCGCAAGAGACCGGGCTGAGGCCGGCAAGCTCTGCTTCGGCACCATAGACAGTTGGCTGATCTGGAACCTCACAGAAGAAAAAACCCATGCCACTGAAGGCAGTAATGCATCACGCACCATGCTCTTTGATATCAACACTATGACTTTCGATGACGAGCTTCTTAAGCTCGTCAATGTGCCATCAGCTGTGCTACCAAAAGTGTTGCCCTCAGATGCTAATTTTGGCACCACCAGAGCCGATTTGCTTGGCTTTGCCGCGCCAATCTCGGCGGTCATGGGAGACCAGCAAGCGGCTCTCTTTGGTCAAGCCTGCCTTGAAGAGGGTATGGCAAAATGCACATACGGCACTGGCGGATTTTTGCTTGCAAATATCGGTAGCAAACCGAGATTTGCTGGCGGTCTATTGACCACAGTGGGCTGGCAACAAGAAGGCAAAGCACCCATCTATGCTTTCGAAGGAGCCATATTTGTAGCCGGTGCAGCAATTCAATGGCTTCGTGACGGCCTAGGCATCATAGAATCTAGCAGTGATACCGAAGAAATGGCAGTCTCTCTTGATTCAAACGAAGGCGTCTATTTTGTACCAGCCCTAGTAGGTCTCGGCTCACCCTGGTGGAATTCTGATGTACGCGGAACAATTGTCGGCTTAACTAGAGGTACAAAACGAGCTCACTTAGTTAGAGCAGCACTAGAAGCGATGGCATATCAGGTCGGCGATGTAGTTGAAGACATGAAGAAAAATGGTATCACTGTCAAAGAACTACGAGTCGATGGTGGTGCTACACAAAACAATTTTATGCTGCAATTCCAAGCTGATATCATTGGAGTTCCGGTTTTACGAGCGACGCAATCAGAATCAACAGCGTGGGGCGTGGCAGCCATGGCCGCTCTCAAAACCGGCTTAATTAAGACAAAAAAAGAGTTTCTCTCTGGCTGGCAAAGCGATCAGGCACTCACACCGGCAGCAGATCGTAGCCAAGACTACAAGGGCTGGCAAGCCGCTCTCAATGGTGCCTTTGCCTGTGCGGCAACTAACAACAGCTAGCCTCCGACCTTGAAGTGACCTAATAGTTCTTGCACGCAACTAACAAATTCTTGTGGTGAAATTCGCCCTTTATCAAGGTAACGAGTGAGGCCAAGACTGAGTTTGCGTCTGTCGGTCTCATTGAGGTCTTGGGCCGAATAAACAAGCAGCGGCACTAGAGCAAATGGTCCTTTCTGTAAAATATTGATGACATCAAAGCCATCTAGTTTGGGTAAACAAACATCGAGAATAATCAAATCAGGGGTAAATGTATCGATTACATTTAAAGCTTCCAGACCATTGGTGACTTCCATGCATGTGGCACCAATAGCGGTTAGCTGCTTGCCTATGACCAAACGAGTGGCTTGATCATCCTCAATTAATAAGATGCGCCTTGTGGGAGCGCTGACAATAACTTTCTCCACAGCCTTGATCAAAAGACCCATATCATATGGTTTTAGGAAACAATCAAGTATTACCGGAGAGGCTAAAGAAACTTTGTCGAGATCAACTCCGGTGGTGACAATTACCGGTACATCTTCATTAGGGAAATTCTCTTTTAAATAGGCCAATATATCGAGGCCGTTGCCATCGGGCAAGTTGAGGTCTAGCAAGATCAAACCGGGCCGTGACTGATCGAGAATTTTAAAAGCATCAGTCAGATTGGCGACACGAACCATGCGATAACCTTGCTTGAGAAAAGAAAGACGCATGAACTGAGCAATAATGTCGTCATCTTCCACCAATAAAATGCTTGAGGCACTAACTGCAGGAAGCGAGGCGAGCTGTCCATCAGAATCAACGGTGGGAAGATCGAACCAGAAAGTACTACCAGTAGAGCTGGAGCTGTAAACACCAATTATACCTCTATGCTCTTCTACAATTGCCTTTGACAAAGCCAAACCAAGGCCTGTCCCTTCTTTAGGACGAGTGTCAGATGAATCAATTTGCTGAAAGCGCTGGAACAATCTTGACTGCAAGTGAGCAGGAATGCCGACACCTTGATCGGAAACACTAAAGCGCACGTCACCGTCTGGTCGAGGCTGCACACCAACAACAACACAGCTACCCTCAACACTAAACTTGACAGCATTAGAAATCAAATTGATCAATACCTGAATAATGCGGTCAACATCTACTTCGACTGTATAGTCGAAATCAGTGTCGGCTAATAGGCGAATATTGCTGGCACGAGCTAAGCCTTCCATATCACCAATCGCTCGTGTTACAAGAAGGATAGTGCTTGCCTTTTCAAGCTTAAGCTCCAATTTTCCAGCTTCGATTTTCTTGATGTCGAGAATGTCATTTATTAGGCGCACCAAGCGTTCTGAACTAGTCCGCGCAACAGCAATCATTTCGTAGCACTCGGCTGAGCCCATATCAATAATCTGGTCATCAATTAGACTAAGGGCACCGCGGATTGATGTTAGTGGACTGCGCAGTTCATGAGAAATCGTAGAGTAAAACTCACTCAGACGTTTTTCTACTTGTTTTCGCTGCGAGATATCGCGATAAATGATAGATAGACCGACCGACTGCCCTTGGCTATCAAGCACAAGAGAACAAGTTAAAGCAACATCTATAACGCGGCCATCTTTGCAGACCCTGGTACTTTCAAATTCACCAACCTTTTCACCGGCCAAGATACTTTTAAATAAGGCAATTTCTGCTTCTGGTCTTACCCCTGGCAAGACCTCGGCTTTAGGGCGCTCTAGCACCTCAGCACTCGACCAACCGAATAACCTTTCGGCTGCAGGGTTCCATGACAGTATTGTTCCCTGAAGAGAAGTTCCCACAATGGCATCGTTAGAGTGTTCAACAATAGCAGCCATGCGAGCCTGCACTTGGTCGCGCACCATGCGCTCTTGCTCAGCCATGACCATATCGGTAACATCTTCAATGGTGCCAACATAGGTTTCAACACCGTCGCCTGCCACCACCCGCGAAGCCTTACTGTGCACCCAACAAAGCTCTCTTGTGCTAATCCTGAACTGTAAATCAAATATACCTGTAGCACTTACGGCCTTTAGCCAGGCTGATGTAACAAGCTCAAGATGTTCTGGCGCTATTACATGATTCCAGCCATTATCGAGTGCATCTTTATAAGTCAAGCCGAAGATTTCAGCAAATCGTTGATTTATGTAGATACATCGGCCATCCGCAGCAGCTTGGAAAATGCCTAGCGGAGCAGTTTCGCAGAGGACGCGATAGCGATTTTCACTGGCATCGAGCTGCCAAGTTCTCTCCTTAACCAAGTTTTCGACTCGCTTGCCAGATGACTCTAGTTCTGCTTGTTTATTGGCGCTAGCGATCATCACGCTCAAACTTCGAATCCCAGCGCTGATTAAGAAGACATCTTCAAAGAGCACCCACCAAACATGTTCCACCGAGCGCCAAGGACTGGCTAGAGCGACTCCATAGATTGACTCGGGAATGAAATAACCCCGAATAAAGTGGTCCAGCATAGTCACTAAAGATGCCACCACAAGCACACGCCAGTCGCGGTAGAAAGAAAGAAATGCCAGTGATCCAAAAATATGAAAATGCGTTTCAATACGGCCACCAGTAAGGTGAATCAGCATTCCTGAATACAACATCTGACTGACGGCTATGACAAAACGGGTAATAGGCTCACCAGCATGACGGAAAGCCAGGTAGACCGGAAATACAGTTAAAACCGAGCCCAACAAAGTAACGAAATAAATGTGCGGATGGATGAAGTACTCACGACCAGCCCAGCTGTATGGAGAAACGACCATTGCCACCAAAATGCTCGCCACCCATTGCATAATCATGAGCCAGCCAAACATTCTGTCTGTCTGGCGATAAACTAAAAGGCGCTCTCGCCGATAGATTGTCTCGGCGAGGGGTGTATTCAGAAGCAAAGCGCGCTTGTCACCCCAGCCAAAAGCTTTTGTTTCTTCAGGCTCTTCGGTGTTCAATGACTTGACTCCAGTGAGCAGCCAAAAACCGGTGTAGCAGTAATGTTAGTAGTGTTAATGGTATTAGTATTAGCAGTAGTAATTTCAGCATGATTGCCAATTACTTGCTGACCTAGAGCCAAAGCACCGGCATTAGCGCCAACTTCGCCTCGCGCAGAAGTTATGCCGCCACTAAATAAGCACTTTCCCTGACCGTCAAACAAAAGAGTTTGGCCCGAAACTTTTGCCCCAAAACGCTGAGATTCAAGATCTCCTCGGTCAATCACAACCTCAACACCCTTAATGCTTGCAACTGAGTCGTAGATAGCGCCTTGGACAAAATCGTCAGAACAACTGCTCGGCCTTGATATTACCGCGTAAGCCTTTAAATTTGAGGCAAGGTTTTTTTTGCTAAGTAGTGTTGTTAATTCGCTGACGGTGGCCGTTGAACAGGGGCATTGTGGATGCAAAAATGTAATTAGGGTAAGTTCGTTTGGTCGGCAAGAAACAAGAGCAGAACAATTGGTGGCAGCCGGAGAGCGAACACTCACAGCTGGACCCACTAAGCCATCAAAAGAGTAGGAGACCATGGCGCAATAACCAAGAACTACCAAAAAAGCCCACAGGATTGCAAATTTTGTAGTAGAAAATTGGCCTGCGTCGTCGCTAGTGTCAGCAGACGACATTGCTAGCTTCCCACTGGGTACATATGCGCCTAACATCATCAGCCAGATCTTTCGGATTAAACGGCTTACAAATTACTCCTGCCGCACCCATGTTTAAGTATTCATCCACCTCGTGGGACATAACCTTAGCGGTCATGAAAATTACTGGCTGATGAAACTCAGGAAACCGTTCCTTGACCGCTCGAAAAGTAGTCGGACCATCCATTTCTGGCATCATCACATCAAGGATAAGTAAATCAGGTTTACGGTCACTCAAAATTTCTAAAAGCTGCTTACCAGAAGCAGCCAGTTCAACCTGCCACGGACCCAATTTCTTCAGGCTTATCTCAGCGATTCGCCTGATATTTGGATCGTCATCTACTAAAATTATTCGTTCAATCTTCAAGCTAACTTCCTCTAGCTATAAAGATCTATGCCCCGTATTCAGCAATATTGGCGAAAAAACTACCAGTATATCGCTAATAGTGCTTAATTAATGGCATCAGCTAAAGCACGCGGCAAGCCTTCGTGTTCAACCACCGAAAACGGCTCCACACGAACTATATCGAACTTTGCCCCCTCGCTAGCCATGTTGTTGTCTAGCTTCGCTAGGGTACGAGCACCGGCTTCTTCATGACCAATTTGCAGGAAATTTACGGTAATTTCTCCGGGAGAATTAATCATTTGCGAAGCTCGAGAAATTGCTGCAATAAGGGCCCCTTTATCACTTGGGTCACCGTCAGTGACAACTTGAACCAAAAGCTTGCGAGTGGCCGGGTTGCTTGCTTTACGAGCGAAGTAATCAGTAAAAACAGCGTCCATAACTTTGCCCGTGTAGGTCCCCCCAGAGGGACCATTCTCACCAAAAATCCTAGTGACATAACCGAGATCGACGTTTCTGAAAATATCGTAGTCGGACGAGTAAAGAGCCACAGTAATACCGTTCTTAAACACTGAGCTAATTTGTGCAGTTAGTGACATCATTTGATCGCGGCACCAGTCCCAACGGCTCATGCCTCCAGGGCAATCTCTTTCATCCATCGAACCAGATTTGTCGAGTACTATTACGACATCGTACTTCGAAAGAACAGTCAGCTCAGCACTAGTGAGTGGCCGCGCAAACTTGCTCACAAAGGCTGGTCTACCAATGGCATTTTTCAAGCTGCCGGCTGATAAAGAACTTGGCATAGAATTATTTCTGCTGCCGCCAGCATTCAATGCGTTAACTACTTGAGCACCCAAACGCAGAGCCTGACCAATATCAAACTGGCTTTGAATAGCTGCAGAACTTGCACTCGCACTCGTATTTGAGCTTGAACTGGCGCTAAAGCTAAAACTAGAATTTGCATTAAACTTTCCAGCATTAACCGCTTGGTTAGAAGCAGGCAAGAGAGCAGGCGGTTGGCGTACCTGAGAGAACGCCGCTTGCTCATCGGCAGAAAATAGAGATGGAGAACTATTGTTAGTATTTAAAGTACTTGGGACCACATCTTGCCCTGCTAATCCACCGACCACCGGTGCAGAAGCTGGGCGAAGCAATCTAGAGGCACCACCAATGGTGCTATTATTAACTACCGAACCGTTCAAAACCGATGAGTTGAAACTCGAAGGAAGTACCGAGCTGCGTACCAAGCGCGATGGTGCTACTGGCGGAGCTGTATTCTCTGCCGAAGCAGCAAGAACACAACTTGCTAATGAAAGAGGCAGCAAACTGAAAGTTATTAGCGCTCGCACTCTTGCCGTCATAATGACCATACATTCACAAATTAGCTAGGAAGCATACAGATAAGGATGAGGACGCTAGAGCCAAGCTCTATGTTCCCCTATTTTAGCGCAACCGGCTTAGCATCGACTTTAACGCGAAACAAAACATAGGGCTTTTGCCGTTGATCTTGGCCATCGTGAAAGCGGGCCTGACGGTGCAATTGATTGGCAATGAAGTACAAGTAGCCATTATTGGCCAAGCAAAGTGTGTCAGGCCACAAAACGCGGGGATCACAAACGAGAGTTTCATCCTTGCCACTTAGAGAGATGCGGTGAATGGCGTTATGTTCGTAGTCGCCAGCATAGATGCGCCCCAACGAATCGCTTTCTAAGCCATCGGAAGCCCCTTTGGTGACAACCTCGCAAACCGTGCGACAGACATCGTCGTCACTGATACTACGGTCACAAAGCGCGTCAACACTAACGCTGTAAAGTTTGCGACTAGACAGCGGACAATAATATAACTGCTTACCATCGGCACCAATAGCGATACCATCGCTGCCCACATGCAGATCGCGCAATGGTTGCCCCTCAACCATTGGCAAAAAACCACTAACTGGTTTGACCGAACTATGATCGCTCAAACGCCGCCAGCTCTCACCGCTTGCCAAATCGACTACCACAATGGCATTGGGGCCAGTACTTGATGAATCAGTAATGAAAGCCATTCCCTGCTTGCCACGACTGAGATCAAAGCGCACATCGTTAAGATACGAGGTAGACAACGCCGTGCTCGTTGGAAAAGAAATGGTCTGAACTACTTTATCCGTTTTCAGATCAACACAAACAAGTTTGGCCGCTCCTCGCACCACCGGTTTGAAGTTTGGGCTGCCTGTATCAAGTATCCAGAGCCGATCTTTAGCATCGATGACCACCGATTGCACTGACAACAAAGCTTTGTCTACGTCAGGTTCGTCGCGCGAATTAATCTTGGCGTTGGGAAAGGCTAAAGGCTGACCGTTAACCATCTCAGCTACGGTAAAAGGCACGTCATCACCCCAGCGGGGAAAATTGACAAATATACGCCCGCTGTCTGAGACAGTCACGCCAGTTGGCATGGGTCCGTTAAAGAGAGCCACAGGCGATATTTCACCGACAGAACGCTGGCTAGGAATAGGAACGGGCCCCTTCGCCAAGGCAGCCGGAAAAAGCGATAAAGCAGCACAGACAAGTATTAGTTGAAAGCCAAGGGCCCTAAATAACATGAAAAGCTCCCCTTAGTGACCTTAATTAAGATCGTGAAGGCAGCGATCATATAGAATTTGACCTCAATTGCAAGATCACTCATGATAGATTGGCGTCTTAGACGACCGGTCTAATATCACTACCGAGCATCCGCAAGCAAGTAGAAGCAATGACACACGACAATCAGAGGCAACCATGACAAATAGTACCGATACGGCAAACTCACCTCAAGTTGTAAAAGAAAAAACTGCCCCAAATTTATTCAGCCCTTACACAGTGCGCAGTGTCACCCTACGCAACCGTATCGGCGTCTCTCCAATGTGCCAATACGCCAGTGTAGATGGATTCGCCAGTGATTGGCATCTAGTTCACCTCGGCTCGAGAGCAATTGGTGGAGCTGCTTTAGTCATCCTTGAAGCCAGCGGTGTCGAAGCCCGTGGCCGCATTTCACCTGATGACCTTGGTCTCTACAAAGATGAACATGTCGAGATGCTCAAAAAAATCACAACGTTCATAGAAACTTACGGCGCCGTACCAGGCATCCAAATCGCCCATGCTGGGCGCAAAGCCTCTACTAAAAACCCATGGAAAGTTGGCAATCGTCACGAGAAACAAGAAATTGCCGATGCTGATGGCGGCTGGCTGCCAGTGGCTCCCTCAGCCGTTCCCTTTACACCTGGTTCTAGAGAACCCCACGAACTAAGCATTAGTGAAATCAAAGAAATTCAATTAGCCTTCCAAAGTGCAGCAAAACGCGCAGTAGAGGCTGGTTTTAAATGGCTAGAAATACACGCTGCTCATGGCTATTTGCTCAATAGCTTCTATTCGCCTTTAGCAAATTTCCGCAAAGATGAATACGGCGGTTCATTTGAAAACCGCATTCGCATGCTGGTTGAAACCACAAAACTCGTACGCGAAGTCTGGCCTGAGAACTTACCTTTGTCAGTCAGACTTTCAGCCTCTGACTGGGTAGAAGGCGGCTGGACAGTAGATGATTCGGTCGAGCTTGCCAAAATTTTGAAGAATCTTGGTGTTGATTTAATTGACTGCAGCAGTGCTTATGTTCGCGCCGGTGATCACTACGCCTACGGCCCAGGCTGGCAGGTTCCACTAGCAGAGAAAGTGCGCGCGCAAGCCAACATCGCTACTTCGGCAGTAGGTATGATTACCGATGCCAAACAAGCCAATGAAATAATTAGCTCTGGCCAAGCCGATATCGTTCTGCTTGCACGCGAACTAATGCGCGATCCCTATTGGCCATTCCATGCGGCGCAAGCATTAGAAGACGAACTCGGCCTCAAAGCAAAATCAGTATTGCCGGCTAATTATTCTTATGCAATTTAAGTTTCTGGCAATTTAAAATTCTCGCAATTTAAGATTTTTGCGATTCAAAATTCTAGCCATTCAAAGGTGAGTAAAAGTGTCAAATATTGCTACTACAAATTTCAAAGCCTATCAATTAAACAGCTTTGATATCAACGACATCAAGGCAATCGAAAAACCAGTCAAACGCCCACACGGAACGCAAGTATTGGTGCGAATCAAGGCCGCCTCACTCAACTACAGAGATATTCTTGTATACAAGGGTTATTACAGCAAAGCCTTGCCACTACCAATAGTGCCTCTTTCTGATGGCGCCGGTGAAGTAGTAGAAATTGGTGGCTCTGTCACTCGTGTAAAAGTAGGCGATAGAGTCTCTCCAAACTTCATGACCGATTGGATTAGTGGTGAAGTCGATAACAACATTGCCAAAACCGCTCTCGGTGGGTTTGTTGATGGCATGTTGCAAGAATATCGCCTAATTGATCAAGACGCTCTCACTCACATCCCCGACCATCTAAGCTACGAAGAAGGTGCCACACTGCCGTGTGCCGCCGTGACAGCTTGGCACGGTTTAGTGGTGAACGGTAAAGTCAAAGCGGGCGACACGGTTCTTGTAATGGGCACCGGCGGAGTTTCTATCTTTGCCATGCAATTTGCGCGCCTGGCAGGAGCCAAAGTTATTGCTACTTCCAGCTCAGAGCAAAAACTAGCCAGACTCAAAGAGATGGGCGCTAGCCACACAATCAACTACAAACAAAACGAAAAATGGGACGAGGCAGTACTCGAATACACTGGTGGCAGAGGCGTTGACCACGTTATTGAAGTTGGGGGCTCTGGTACTCTTGATCGCTCGCTTAACGCTGTTCGCATGGGCGGTCATGTCAGCTTGATTGGTGTATTAGCTTCAGGGCAGGTCAATCCTGTACCGATTTTGATGAAGTCGATCAAGGTGCACGGCGTCTTCGTCGGCTCACGCAGCATGTTTGACGACATGAACCGCGCTATCACTGCCCACAAACTCAAACCGGTTATAGATAAGGTCTTTAGCTCTGATGAAATCGTGCCAGCACTGCAATACATGGAAAGCGGTCAGCACTTTGGCAAGATTGTCCTCAGTATCTAAGAGGTTCGGTCAGTAAAATCAGCCAGTTATTTCTAGTAAGTCACGTCTAGTAAGTTATTTCTAGTAAGTCATCACACGACCGTTGACGTTCTTAATGGCGCTTGCAGAAGAGCTATTAGAATAAGACGGGGATACTTTTCCGTAGGCGTTTCCATAGCTGCTACCGGAGCCGCCGTAAGAATAAACAGCTGGCTGGGTCCGGGCTTGAGCGACATAGGCTGGGCGGACAGTGGCGCTAACCTCATTGTTGGCGCCGTGAATATCGCCCCAGATGTTTTTATTGGCGATAGGAGGCAATACTTTAGGTTTGCTCTCGCTGGCAGTTCGGGGCAATACACTATAGCCAGTGGCGGCACGGTTTACGACTTTGTAAGCAGCTTTGTTGCGGTCAATTTCGGTCCAATAGAAATGCTTGAGGTTGTTGTCTTTGGCAACCAATGGCTGCTCCCAACCAGAGCGACTGCGATGCTCTTGGACAACAGCGGGTGCCCCCTCGGCTTGCTGCACTTCATCAATCATTTGAGCTTGGGCTGGGCTGGCGTAGATAAAGCCTATGACCAAGACAGCTACAAAAATGACAGTCGATAAGAATCTGTTGAGCATTACAGTGACCTCTCTGACAAGGTTAAGAAAGTGGTTTTAAGAAACCGGAGATAATTGGTAAGGGGAAGCACTTGCTTCATCTCTATTAATAGCGATTATTTGTTATCGAGTTGTAAACGGGACAAACTTTTTTCCAATCTTGTTTGAAACTTTGGCGTTGAAACTTTGGGGTGAAAACTTCAGGGTTGAAAGAATGCCCAAAACCGCCAATACTTATGCTTCGCCATAATCTATATAGGAAAAGTGCGTCAATGACAGGACTGCCGATCATTTTCATTGTTTGCCTAGGCTCGGCAATCATAGCCATGGGCGGCTTTGCCTTAACCCGTAAGCTGATTAAACCCATCGATATCGGTGAGCATCAGACCTTCCTCGATGCCATGTTTAATATTGTTGGCACCCTCGTTTCTTTAATTTTGGGCCTCCTCGTGGCAGCTTCCCTTGAGCAATATCAAGACCTCGAACGTTCAATTGACTCTGAAGCCTCGAGTGTCGCCGAGGTCTATCGTCTCTCCCGCGGCTTGCCCGAACCTAGCCGAACTCAGATTCAGAACCTTTGCCAGCGTTATTGCCAGCTGGTGGTCAGCCACGAATGGCCAGCTATGGCCAAAGGAAAAGCCAGCCCAGAGGTATTCGAGACTTTCTGCATGCTCAATGACGAAAGTGTCCTCTTTCGACCAAACAACGATGGCGAGAGTAACATTCAATCGTACATGCTTGAAACCATAAACTCAGTAGGCGAAGGGCGCCGCGAACGCATGCTCTCGCTCACCAATACCAGGCAACAACTACTTGGCCCGGTGCTTCTGGTTGGCGCCCTAATAGTCTTTGTCTTTGCCTTCTTTTATGTCAAACAAAATTCGCTATTTCACACGGTGGTGATTGCTTTTGTGGCAATCGCCTTGGGCGGCAACTTGGCCCTAATTTACCTACTGAGCAAACCCTTTGAAGGAGAGTGGAAAATCCAGCCCCGGCCTTTCCTGCTCAACATCAACGCCCGCCAACGATTAAAAGACTCGACCCTGCTCGACCCAGTCAAAGCCCGCTCTATTCCATTTTCAGAGCTAAAAGAACCGGCTGCAGTAGAACCCTAAGTGCTAGAGGTCGAGAATATAGCCTGAGCCGTGAATAGTTCGAATCAAGACTGGCAAGCCTTCGCGGTCGATTTTCTTGCGCAACTTATTAATATGTACGCGCACAGTATCGTTAGCCGTGTCTTTCTCATTAGACCAGACTTTATCCAGAATCTCGTCTGAACTAAATACGCGGTTAGGGTGACGCATGAAAAACTCAAGCAAGGCAAACTCTTGAGGCAACAATTTGACCTCAGCCCCTTCGATTAAGACCCGGCGCGAACCGCTATCGATAGTAAGGTGTTTGACTGTCATTAATTCAGCGACAATCTGAGCCGGTCGCCGCAACAACGCTTTGATGCGTACGTTCAATTCTTTTGGGTGGAATGGCTTGGTCAAATAGTCATCAACCCCGGCATCGAAGCCAGCAGTTTTATCGTTGATATTGCCTTTACCAGTGAGCATTATTATCGGCAACATGCCGCCGGCTTGGCGATAGCGCCTACAGACTTCAAAGCCATCGATGTCGGGCATACCAACATCGAGAATAACCAAGTCATATTGATACAACTTCAGCCGTGAGAGGCCGTCTTCACCGCAATTGGCCACTTCAACGATATTACCTTCAGTGGCTAGCCACTCAGATAATATAGAACTCAATTCTTCGTCATCGTCTACGATTAATAGCTTGGCCATGACTTTCTCACTTAACAGCTTTCATAGTATCAGTTAAAAAAGAAAATCAAAAAAAAGAGAGCCGACTTTTCAGCCGACCCTCGCTTTTCAAGAAGTCTCTAGATGGTCCAGAATTAGTCCCAGCTTAGTGCACCACCAGTTTGGTAGTCGATTACGCGTGTCTCAAAGAAATTCTTCTCTTTCTTCAAGTCGATCATCTCGCTCATCCAAGGGAAGGGGTTCTTAGCGCCAACGTATTGCTCAGGCAAACCAATTTGCTTGAGGCGACGGTTAGCAACGAAGCGTAGATATTCAGAGAACATCTGCGAGTTGAGACCAAGTACGCCGCGCGGCATGGTGTCGACAGCATAGTTGTATTCAAGTTCAACACCCTCTTTCACGAGGTCGATGATTTCTTGTTGGAAGTCAGCGGTCCAGAGATGTGGATTTTCTAGCTTGATAGAGTTGATCATGTCAACGCCAAAGTTGAGGTGCATTGACTCGTCGCGCATGATGTACTGGAATTGCTCAGAAGCACCAGTCATCTTGTTCTGACGGCCGAAGCTAAGCATTTGCACGAAGCCAACATAGAAGAACAAGCCTTCCATAATGACGTAGTAGCCAATCAAGTTGCGCAAGAAGCGACGGTCAGTAGCTTCAGTACCAGTATGGAAATCAGCATTAGCCAATTCTTGAGTGAACTGAAGTTGGAAAACATCTTTAGCGTAGATTGAAGGAACTTCGCGGTACATGTTGAAGATTTCGCCTTCATCAAGACCGAGGCTCTCAACCACATACTGATAAGCATGAGTGTGAACAGCTTCTTCAAAGGCTTGGCGAAGAAGATACTGACGGCACTCAGGATTGGTGATATGGCGATAAATTGCCAACACCAAATTGTTTGCTACCAGTGAATCGGCTGTTGAGAAGAAGCCCAAATTTCGTTTGATGATGGTGCGTTCGTCGTCACTAAGACCATTTGGATCTTTCCAAAGAGCAATATCGCGGCTCATGCTAATTTCTTGCGGCATCCAGTGATTGGCGCAACCGTCCAAATATTTCTGCCAAGCCCATTCATATTTGAATGGCACCAGTTGATTGAGGTCGGCGCGGCAATTGATGATTTTCTTTTCGTCAACAGTAATACGCTTATCGGTCTTTTCGATTGCCTCAACACCGGTAGCACCAGCGCCGCTCTCATGGCCAGTTGCAGGGGCAAACTGAGCAACTGGGGCAGTCGAAGCAGACGGCACAACAGAAACACTAGTTACCGTCTGAGGAACAGCCTGAGTATTTGCCTGAACACTAGGTGAAGCAACCGAGGCAGCAGCTACTTGGCCAGGAGCGAAATTAAGAGTGGCAGTCTCACCTTTTGCTTCAGTAGAAGCTGTATTTGATACTGGAACGTCGTCAAAACTAAGCATTATTTGTTTCCTTTTCTAAGGCTAAGAATATAAGTACGATGTCGACTAATCGCCAAACTATTGGCAGGCCTCACATTCAGGGTCGATAATCGAACATACTTTTGGCACTGGGGCAGAAGTTGTTCCTTTCACTTGTACTGATTTGGCACCAGAGCTGGTGACTGCATTCAGAACACCAATTTGTGTTGTTGATTTTTCAGGGGCAGTTGCAGCAGCCGTTCTTAAATAATACGTAGTTTTTAGACCTTTGGTCCAAGCCATTTTGTAAATTTCGTCCATTTTCTTACCACTTGGCTCAGCCATGTAAAGGTTCAAACTTTGTGCTTGGTCAATCCATTTTTGGCGGCGGCTAGCAGCTTCGATAAGCCAACGAGTATCAACTTCAAAAGCAGTGGCATAAAGTTCTTTGACATGATCAGGAATACGGTCGATTGGCTGTAGAGTGCCATCGAAGTACTTGAGGTCATGCACCATAACTTCGTCCCAAAGACCTAGCTCTTTCAGTTCATCAACGAGGTAAGTGTTCACCACGGTGAATTCACCAGAGAGATTTGACTTAACGTAGAGGTTTTGGAAGGTTGGTTCAATCGATTGGCTGACGCCAACGATATTAGATATGGTGGCAGTAGGGGCGATGGCCAAGCAGTTGCTGTTACGCATACCGTATTTGGCAACGTTCTCACGAACGAATGTCCAGTCAAGTCTGCCGCCGCGCTCTAGGTCTAAGATTTGTCCACCAGCAGCGACACGGGCTTCATCAACGAGAGCGAGAGAATCTTGAGGGAAGATGCCCTTATCCCATAGTGAGCCTTTGTATGAATGGTAGGTGCCGCGCTCACGAGCTAATTCGCTTGAAGCATAAATTGCATTCATGCTCACGGCTTCTTGGCAGTAATCGGCAAATTCAACGGCTTGTTGGCTAGCATAAGGAATACGCAACTTAAGCAAAGTATCTTGGAAGCCCATCACGCCTAGACCAACTGGACGGTGACGCACGTTAGATTGTCTTGCTTTCGGCACGCTGTAATAGTTGATATCAACTACGTTATCGAGCATGCGCATGGCGGTCTTACAAGTCTTGCTCAATTTTTCTAGGTTGAGAGCACCGTCGATGATGTGAGCAACTAAGTTGATTGAACCAAGATTGCAAACAGCAGTTTCAGTTTCAGATGTATTGAGGGTGATTTCAGTACAGAGGTTGGAGCTGAGCACAACGCCAACGTGTTGCTGCGGGCTTCTCAAGTTGCATGGATCTTTGAAAGTCATCCAGGGATGGCCAGTCTCAAAGAGCATGGTCAACATTTTTCTCCAGAGAGAAACAGCAGGAATGCGCTTGAAGAGTTTGATTTGACCATTGTCGGCCATTTGCTCATAACGCACGTAAGCATTTTTGAAGGGAATGCCGAACAAGTCGTGCAAGTCAGGGGTCTCTTCAGGGCTAAATAGTGTCCATTGGCCATTTTCCAGAACACGTTGCATGAACAGGTCAGGAATCCAGTTGGCCGAATTCATGTCATGGGTGCGACGACGATCATCGCCAGTGTTCTTGCGCAATTCCAAGAATTCTTCAATATCCATGTGCCAAGTTTCTAGATAGCAGCAAACTGCACCTTTGCGTTTTCCACCTTGGTTAACAGCCACTGCAGTGTCGTTAACAACTTTGAGGAAAGGTACAACACCTTGGCTCTTACCGTTGGTGCCAGCGATGTGTGAGCCCAGCGCCCGCACTGGTGTCCAGTCGTTTCCAAGTCCGCCACTGAATTTAGACAAGAGAGCATTTTCTTTCATGGCATCATAAATTGAGCCAAGGTCATCAGAAACAGTAGTGAGGAAGCAAGAAGAAAGTTGTGGGCGGTGAGTACCAGAATTGAATAGCGTTGGTGTTGAAGAAACAAAGTCGAAGCTAGAAAGCAAGTTATAGAATTCGATTGCTTTGTTTTCGCGTTCGATTTCGTTTAGTGACAAGCCCATGGCCACGCGCATCCAGAAAGCTTGTGGCATTTCAAAGCGCTGGCCTTCAGTGTGAAGCAAATAACGGTCATAGAGAGTTTGCAGACCGAGATATTGGAATTTGAAATCGCGATCGCCATCAAGAGCAGCACCGATTTTGTCTAGATCAAATGTGGCCAAACGCGGGTCAAGTAAACCAGCATTGATGCCTTTAGAAACATACTCGCCAAAGTAAGATGAATAGCGATCTTTCATAGCTGATTGGCTAAGAGCTTCGCCAAGAATTTCTAAGCGCATTTGGTGCAAGAGCAAGTGCGAAGTGACATAGCTGTATGCTGGATCAGTTTCGATCAAAGCGCGGGAACTCATGATTGCCGAGCGAATTACTTCGCCTTCTGGCACGCCTTCATAAAGACTTTCAAGAGTGGCTTCCATAATTTTGCGGAAGTCAACGACATCACCGTGACCAGCACAGGCTTCTTTGATGATGACATCGAGTGCCAAATCAGAGAAAGAAACTGTGGTGCCATCTACGCGAGTAACAGTTGGCCCTTTGCTATCGGCTTGCACAGCTGCTGGAAGAGCAGCGTCGCGCTCGGCACGTTCTTTGGAACGAGCTTCACGATAAAGAACATAACCGCGAGCAACTTCTTGTTCACCAGCACGCATGAGAGACAATTCAACTTGGTCTTGCACATGCTCGATGTGAAGCACTCCGCCTTCAGGCAAACGACGCATCAAAGTTTCAGTAACTTGACCAGTCAATTTGTTGACCAAGTCTCTTACTTTAGAGCTATCAGAACCGTGGGTTCCTTCAACAGCAAGAAAAGCCTTAGTCAGTGCCACAGCGATTTTTGATGGGTTGAATTCCATCACGTTGCCGTTACGTCTGAGCACTTTATAGAGCACAAACTGACTAACTAGAGTATCGCTCAAACCAAAGTTGGCACCAGTGCTAGCTGATGGATCAGCATGTGTAGGGGCAGCTGAAAGGACTTGGCTCATTCTTCTTGTTCTCCTGGTGATGACCTTAGATAGCGTAGTGAACTTGATACTCGGAACTTAGGGGTAGTGCTTTCCGAAAATAAGACCCTCTTAGTGGTTTTCAAACCAAGAGGGTCGGTAATGCAAAGCAATTATCTGCTTGCAAGACGTACCCTCTTACTCCACGAAGATGGTGTCCAAAGTGCCCTGGTGGGTAGCCTGACTCAGAATTTTCATCCTATTACAGTTGCGGGACAGCGATGGAATCTCACCATTCTTCCCCCACCAGATCAGTTTTTTGGGTTTCTCATCGGTCAGTTAAACCAATACAAAACAAAAGCTGGGCGACGCAAAATCGCACCTCTCAGGTTAGCAATCGCTTGCTTCTCTTCAGGACTATTAGATTTGTATTTGTTCAACCGACTTAAGAGGAGCCTCAAAACTGATCCCTTTTCTTCAGGGCACTCAGTTAAATTGTGCGATAAATCTCCTTTAGTCGATTCGCATTGACAGCAAGGTAACACTTGCAAAAGATCAATACAAGCCTACCCCAAAACGATTTTTGAAACGGCCGAAATCAGCGTGCCCATAACGCTTGGAGCAATTGCAACAAAGTATGACCACCTATTACATCTCACCGTTTGTGATACCACCAGGTATATACATTTGCGCATGGCGAATATGCACTAGAGATCTAAAACAGTTCAAGAGTGCCAATTAATTTTGCACTGCGCAGATAACTCTTAGATAATTTCCGATAATTCGGACGTTTTCTGGGTATTCTCTCATCTAAATTCACAGGAGATTCACAGTAAATATAGAGCCGCGATCAAGCATATATAGACTTGATTAAAGCCCTCTCAAAGTGCGCCACCATGAGCCTTTGCGAGATCAACTATTGAAGGTAGAATACTGCCACTTTTACCTGGCAAGAAAAGATCGGCACTATCAGAAAGCGATGTTCTTTCCAAATTGATTTCCACCAACTTTGCACCATTGCTTTGAGCAACGTATGGCAGAGAAGCAGCCGGCTGCACTAAGGCCGAAGTACCAATCGCTATAAAGAGATCGCACCTTCTCGCCGCTTCCATCGCCGCTTCTAAAGCATCTGGATCTAAAGACTCACCGAACCAAACCACGTTTGGGCGTAGTTTAGAAGAACATCCGCGTTTAGAATCGGCATTGCACAGCGGTGGCTCATTTAAATTGTAAGCAACTTCAGAAGCCTGATGCCCGTGATCAAAGCAACGGAAAGTAAGAATATTGCCGTGCACTTCAACGATGTTTTGAGAACCAGCCCGCTGATGCAGGCGGTCAACATTTTGAGTGATTACTGTAAGTTTGCAAGGTGCTAGGAGTTTCTCTAAGTCTGCCAAAGCTAAGTGCCCGGCATTGGGCTCTACTGATTCGACCAGGCGGCGTCGCCAGTCGTACCATTGCCAAACCAATTGAGGGTCTTTGAGGAAGCCCTGAGCGCATGCCAATTCGCTCGGGTCATACTTTTCCCAGAGCGGTGTTGCGGTGGGCGCATCTTGCGTGCGCTCAGCTTCTGGACTGCGGCGAAAAGTAGGCACGCCGCTCTCAGCTGAAATGCCAGCCCCAGTCAAGACCGTTAGGCTGCGGCAATTCACTATCCAATCAGCGATGATCTGGAGGCTACTACTCAGTTTCATAAATTGGCTCTCCCAATTAAGCCTATAGATAATGAAAGCACAAACCTCTCCTAGCTATACCCTTTAGAAACAGAGGTGCCAAAGCGGGCAGTTCCCGGCAATAAGCCTGGGTAACAATCACTATTAATAGATCAGAAGCAAACAGCGAAGCCCCATGATTTCCTGTTAGATTCACTCTATATCTAACTAGATTGATAATTTTGCATTTGGAGGACTCACTAATGGCAGTTGTAGAAGTAAAGGCCCGCGCCGAGCAAGGATATCGCCAAGAAATCACATCCAGCGCTCACTCATTCGCCTCTGATGCGACCAAAGAGTTCGGCGGCGGCGACTCTGCGCCAAACCCACACGAACTTCTTTTAGGCTCACTAGGCGCTTGCACAGCAATCACTATGCAAATGTATGCCAAACGCAAAGGCTGGGATTTGACCGCCGTTAACGTCAAATGCGAAGAACAACAAGTTGAAAACGAAGGCAAGAAATCAAGCTTGATTACTCGCCACATCGACATCGAAGGCAATCTAACTGACGAACAAATCGAAGGCCTTAGAGTAATTGCTGACAAGTGCCCCATCCACAAATTGTTGGAAGGACCAAAGCAAATTAAAACCGAAGTTACTCACAAGTAACTGAGACTAATAAAAACTCGATGGAAGGCTCAGAGATTCTTTCGCTAGAGGTAATCGAAGCCTCGTTATCGACCAAAACAATTGGCCGAGCGCAGCCTTTAGATTCTGATTTAAGCAAAAACGAACTCTGGTACGAAATCGGTTCGACAAATACGAGAGCGGCTGCCCTTGCGGCCCAAGGTTGCGGAGAAGGGGTGATAGTTATCGCCCGGCAGCAAACCGCAGGGCGCGGCCGTCTCGGTAGAGCTTGGATATCACCACCAGATGGTGGCATATCTTTTTCGGTGGTACTCAGACCGAAAATAGAATTATCTCGCTTGCCTTTAATAACACTAGCTACAGGTGTGGCCGTAGCCCAAGCGATTGAAGCTAGCGTGGGTGTAAGACCCGGTCTCAAATGGGTCAACGATCTCACTTTATCGGGGCGCAAACTTGGCGGCATATTGGCAGAAATGCCAGGGCAAGCGTTAATAATCGGCATTGGTATCAATGTCAGACTAAAAGCTGAAGAACTGCCCGACGATTTGAAAGACAAAGTCGAATGGTTAGAGCGAGCTGCCGGTGGGCCTGTAGATCCCAATTTAGTTGTGGTTGAACTAGCGAGCAAACTAGAAGCGCAATATGAACTATTGAAAGCCGGAAAGTCTGACGAGATACTGGCACTCTGGAAGGCTTATTCAGTCACTCTTGGACAAATGGTAGAGGCGCGCAGCGCCAACCAAATAATTACTGGCAAAGCAATTGATATCGCTAATAGTGGCGCCCTAATTGTCGAAGCCGAAGATGGCACTCGCAGCGAACTCGTCGCCGGTGAAATCTCCCTACGCTTGCAGAATGGCAGCTACTGCTAATCTACAATTAGTCTGCTGCCAATCGGCAATTTTAAAATAACCGAACCATTGAACAATTCTGTTTTCTAAAATGTCCGATTTACGTCCCGAAATCGGACATTTTTTGCATGCGAAAGAACACCTGGTCTACAGCACCTGATTCAAGATAGGTTACGAATTTAAGAATTGGTAGAGACAGACTTAGTAGTGAATCACCGAGTAGCAATCAAGCTCTTTGTCTTCCATCAACTTTTTGCGACCGTCGAGAAAATCGAGTTCGACGACAAAACCAGCGCCAACAACATTGGCACCAAGCTTCTTCAAAAGATGCTTAGCAGCCAGAGCGGTGCCACCGGTGGCAAGCAAGTCGTCAATGATAACTACGCGATCTTCTGGCCCGACAGCGTCTTTGTGAATCTCCATAGAGTCTTCACCATACTCAAGAGCGTATGAAATTTTCTCAGTTTGCCATGGCAATTTACCTGGCTTGCGAATTGGCACAAAGCCAACCTCTAAGTGGTGCGCAATTGCTGGCGCCAATATAAATCCGCGCGCTTCAATACCAACGATCATGGTCGGTTTGAGAGCCGCACAGTGGAATGTCAAAGCATTGAGCACCAGCTTGAAAGCAATAGGATCTTTCATAAGAGTGGTGAGATCTTTAAATACTATTCCGGCCTTAGGAAAATCTGGCACATCGCGAATAGTACTCTTGAGCCATTCTTGTTGAGCCTCAGGTAATGGCAATGCCAACACCTGGTGCGTTTTTTCACTGATGGTCATAAAAATCTTTGGTCCTCAAACTCTAACGAGAAGCTAGTTAATATGGTTGCTCTGAAACAACTGTTACTGCACGAATAGCCGGAGAGACAACTTCTTCAGAAGCTTCAGACTGCCCTGGCAGACCCAACTGATTGGGAATGAGTGCTAATTGTAGCTCTTTAATAGAGCTTTCTTTACACCAGAGTCTGAATTTCCTTACCTGGTCTAGAGTTTGGGCTAGTTGCTTGTATTCAGGGGTATCTTCTACGCGAGAGGCTGGCTCACCGAGCAAGTCAAGATATATCATGCCGTTTTCAGAGAACCAGTCAACCCAGTGCACTTTCTTGAAAGCAGCTAGGGCAAGAGCCACTGACATCTTACTAGCTCCCATGACATTGGTGAGCTTATCGCCTTCCACCTGGCCATCTTTTTGATTGATGGTGTAGCGCACAAGACCAAGTAAACGCTTGAGGAAGCTCGATGGTTCTTCGAGTTCATCGTCTTCACAGCCAACTAAGTAGATGTTGCTAGCGCCAGTGTCGCGTAACAACTCTTGGAAAGCTTTGAGCGATGGCGGGAATTGCCATATCAAAAGGTGATCGGTCTTTTTAGCTGCTGCTTCTTGACGGTCGACAAGACTAATTCCTGTCAGCTTAGTGCAAGATTCACCGAAGACTGAAAGTTCTTTGCCCAATTTTGCCTGGGCTTTCTTCACTACTTCAGGATTAGCATTGAACGAGCGCAAATCTTTGAAAGTGAATTTAGAAACAGCTGCCGAAAGACCAGGATGGTTAGCCGAAACACTGGCCGCTGGCTCAGCGCTGTACTCGCTTGCAACGCTGCGAGTGACATTGGCTTTAGGCTTTTCTTGCACAGCTTGCTTGCCCATTGTGGCTTGCAGCTTCGCTTCGTCTTCAGCCTCTTGTGCACGAGCAGCCTCACCAGCTTGACGCCAATCGCAGAGAATTAGCTGCAAGCGCTCACGGCCATTGAAGTTATTGATATCAGGATTGAAAACAACATCTATTTCATCGCCTTCGGCTGGCACACGTCCGCGAGTAGACCACATCACTGACTCAAACTCTTTACCGGAGCCATAGTCTTTAAATAAAATGCGACTATGTTTTGCTTCTTTGCCTAACGGCCGAGTAGAAGTAACCACCACTTTGCTCATCGACAAAACTGGCTTGCGGTTAGACATACCGAAAGGAGCCATGGCATTTAATTCGCGCACTAAATCTAGTGACAATATTTCTGGCTCGACCATGCTATCTATTTCTAAACGCACACGCATATTCTTTTCAGCCAAGAACTTGTTGCAACTTGCCACTATGCCACGAGTAGCAGCTTCAGCTTTCTCTGCTTCAATCGAGAAGCCAGCGGCCATCTTGTGCCCGCCCCATTTAACCAAGAGATGCTCATTGGCTTTTAGAACTTCGTACAAATCAATTTGCTCAACACCGCGAGCAGATCCCCGCACCATATTATCTTCAGGGTCGAACTCACCAATAAATACTGGACGCTGGAAGCGCTCAACCAAACGCGATGCAACAATACCGACCACACCGTGGTGCCATCCTTCATTGTAGATGGCGATACCTTTATCGTTGTTCAAATCACAAGTCGTGAGAACTTTGGCTTCGGCTTCTAAATAAATACGCTCGCATAGTTCTTGGCGACGAGCATTATCGCGCTGCAATTGCAGTGCCAATTCTTCAGCGCGAACGCCGTCTGCTGTGGTGAGCAACTCTACTGCCACATTAGCATCGGCCAAACGACCAACAGCATTAATGCGCGGTGCTAAACCAAAGCCCACCAAATCAGTGTCTTCTTTTCCGCCCACTTGAGCAAGCAATGCTCTGATGCCGGGCCGCGGCGAAGCAACCAATTTAGGCAAACCAATTTTGACCAAATAGCGGTTCTCGTCTACTAATGGCACCAAGTCAGCAATCATTCCGAGGGTGACATAGTCTTGCAAAGCCTCAACTTCAGCCGAGCGATCGTACTTAGCGAGCAGAGCTTCACAGACTTTATAAGCAACACCCACACCAGGCAGGTGGAACAACGGATGGCCTTCTTGCAATAACTTAGGATGCACAACAGCTACGGCCGGAGGCATAAGTTCTGGCATGGTGTGGTGATCGAGCACTAAGGTGTCAACACCCAAAGATTTAGCTAAATTGATCTCAGAGAAATTAGATACGCCGCAATCGCAGGTGATCAGAAGCTTAGTGCGATGCTTACTCGCCAAGACACTAACAGCTTTTAGATTAAGACCATAGCCTTCAGATGAGCGATTGGGAATGTAAAAATCGACATTGGCTTTTAGGTCACGCAATACAGACAACAGAACAGAAGTACCAGTTATGCCATCAACGTCATAGTCACCATATACGGTGATACGCTCGCCTTTTGCGATGGCGGCCATGATACGCTCAACAGCCTTCTCAACGCCAGGAAGTTCATAGGGTGAGGTAGCAACATATTCGCTCTCATCAAGAAATTGACGCACTAGAGCAGCTGTGGTTAGACCGCGGCGCATCAAGACCTTGGCTAGAGTGGCAGAACCAGCGCAGGCAGCAAGCATATCGGCAGCCGGTTCAGCATCTTCGGGAAAGACCCAGAGCTTGGCTGGCAACTTCACAATACTTGGTTCAGGTTGCCCTTCATTAGGCTCGAGCATAGACCACCCCGTTAAAGTATGCCCAGAGATAGCGAATGTTTATATATATTCGGTATCTAAACGGGCACCACTAATGATGCTTTTCTTTGTTATATCCAATCTTTCGCTATGCTAACACGAAACCCTGCCCAAACCCAGTGTGCAAGGGGATTAGCAGAGAGCGAAAGTCGACCTATTACTTATACGATCGAAAGCCCAAATTAGTTCAATTAGATATACGACGAGAAAAACTACTACTTATTAAGGTCAGGGTCCATGACATTAATGACTTTTTTGGGCTTGGGCATGTTGGGCCAACCCCTCAAATCGTATTCAATGATTGTGGTAACAATTGGAAATTTTGGCCACGGTAAAGCCCAGCCAATAATCCACATAATCGGGAAGAGGACGACGTGCAAACTTAAAGCCACAAAAAAGGCCTGAAAAAGGGTAGCCTGATCGTTAAGCCAAGCGGATATAGTGTCAGTTAAAAGGTCGAATTTCACTAATTAAATCGATGGTGCTACTATGTGCCATATTACCTGATACGCGCCGGATATACACAATGGCAAGCGCCTCTAGAACTTTTGTTCTATCTATTGTTATAAGCCAAATGGCCCTAATTTGCCCACTGGTCAGTGTCGACTTGGCCGTGCCGAGTGCTTATGCCTTTGGCAAGCGCAGCCAAGAAGAGAAAGCTTTCGACAAGCCCGCAAAAGCTGAGAAAGCTGAGAAATCTGTCAAAGTCGCAAAAGCCGATAAGTCAGAAAAAGCTGAAAAGCCTGAAACTGGCGAAAAGAAAGAGAAAAAAGAGAAGAAAGAGAAAAAAGTCGAGCTGTCCGAAGAAGAAATCGAAGAAGAGAAAGCCTACGCTGACCACCAGACCAAACTTCAAGCTTTG
>JBBRMD010000063.1:0-37648 GCA_038231015.1 Candidatus Obscuribacterales bacterium | reverse complement strand
TGGAAGCAATCAGGTCTTCAAGCTGAGTCAAGTTTGTAGCACTGGCAATCGGTGCAGTGATACTCGGTCTGGCAATCAGCCAGGCAAGAGCGATGCGAGCGGGGGTGGAAGAATATTCTTTCGCCAACTTATCGAGAGCATCGAGAATGCGGAAACCTCTTTCATTTAAGTAAGCCTTTACCCCAGCGCCTCTAGCACTCTGAGCTAAATCTTCCTCCGAGCGATACTTGCCAGAGAGAAATCCGCGAGCGAGGGAGAAGTAAGAGATCACAGCGATATTTTCTTTCAGGCAAAGCTCTTCTAGACCGTTCTCGTAGCCAGAACGCTCGTACAAATTGTATTCTGGCTGCAGGCATTGAAAGCGAGCGAAGCTATGCTGGTCACTAACTTTGAGTGACTCTTTAAGCCTAGCGGCCGAATAGTTAGAAGCACCTATTGCACCAACCTTCCCCGACTTTATCAATTGGTCGAAGGCTTCCAGACTTTCATCTAGTGGAACTTTGTCGTCGTCGACGTGCGCTTGATACAGGTCGATGTGGTCGGTTTGAAGGCGCTTCAAAGAAGCATCAACAGCTTTGTGAATATGCGCCGCTGAAAGATTTTTCTTATCGGTGCTTCCGTCAAACCCGCATTTTGTAGCGAGCACAACCTTATTGCGTTTACCGCTGCGCTTGAACCAATTGCCAATGATAGTTTCTGATTCGCCGCCCACGTTGCCTTCTTTCCAGGCAGAATAGACATCGGCCGTATCTACCAAGTTGAGACCGGCGTCAACAAAGGCATCAAGCAACTCGTATGACGTTGGTTGATCAATCGTCCAACCAAATACGTTGCCTCCGAAGGCCAGCGGAGCAACCTCTAGCTGTGTACTACCAATCTTTCTCTTCTTCACTTCAGCTTGCCCTTTTTGCATCAGTCGCCCTCTCTTCCCGCTTTTTGTTATTCCTGCTTTTCTAGCGCTCGTTAACAGCTTTGTTGTGCTACTCAGCCTCTCTATTCAAAATGCGCTCGGCGCAACTGTATATATTAAAGCGGCCGTCACGGGCAAATCCTATTAGTGTCATGCCACACTCTTGAGCCAAGCTCACCGCTAAACTAGAGGGGGCGCCCACGGCTACAATAATTGGAATACCAGCATGTGATGCTTTCTGCACTAATTCGAAGCTGGCGCGGCCGCTGACCATCAGAATAGTCTGATTAAGCGGCAATTGTTCTGCTAAGAACTGCGAACCAATCACTTTATCTAGAGCATTGTGGCGACCGACATCTTCACGCAATACAAGCAATTCGCCGCTACTAGAAAAAAGCGCCGAGGCATGAATGCCACCGGTCGAATTAAAATTCGCCTGAGCTTCACGCATCGAAGCAGAAAGAGTGTTGATAATTTCGCTCGAAACTAATGGCTGACTGGTAAGCGTTTGATAATGGCGCTTCACTTTCACAGCAGCAATTGATTTTTTGCCGCAAACGCCACAGCTAGATGCAACAAATGAATGGCGCTCAAAAAGTTTAGGATCCAAAACCACACCTGGCTTCAGAGCAACGATAGCAATGTTGCACTTGTCGTTGACAATCTCTTCAATTTGATTGGGTTGCGAAATTATGCCTTCGGTAAATAAGAAGCCAGCAGCAAGTTCTTTGTCAGCTCCAGGGGTGCGCATGGTGACGGCGACTGATTGAATGTCACTAGATTGAATGTCACTAGATTGAATGTCACCAGCTTGGCAAGTAATTACAGGCAGCGATACATGAATCTCTAACGGTTCTTCAATGGCCAATACATCATCAAAATCGTTTACTACTTGGCCTGCAACACGCTTAGCTGAAACTTGCAGAGTTCCACTTTCAGCAGAAGCTTGAGCTTCGGCCTGAGAATTCGTGGCGCAACGCTGAGACTTCAAGAGGCACCGCTTGTGGTGCCAGCTTCAGTCTTGGCAGCGGCTTTAATTTCAATAACAACCTGCTTCATCATCGGCTGGTCGCTCTGCGGGCTGTAATCGCCCAAGGGGCAGAGCACATTGCATTCAGGCATATAGCCTGAAGCACAGCCGCGCGGAATGTTGTAAGCCACAGCACGAAATCCGTTTAAGTGTCGCTGCGAACCATCTTTACCAAAACTAGTTATATCAATCAAATCAAACTCATTTAGGCCGCGCTCGTTCATATCTTCTTTGTTGAGTAAAAGCAATGTGCGCAGATTCTTGACTCCGCGATAGCGATCATTGTCTGAATAAACGGTGGTATTGAACTGGTCGTGAGAGCGCATGGTACCGAGCATTAAGCGGCCTGGCGGCAAGAGTGTATCTGGCAGTGCAGCAGCAGAAAAGTTAGCGCGACTTGTGGCAGTATTGAAAATAAGTTCACGAGCAGGTTGTTTAATACGAAAGCCGAGAGGCTCACGCACACGCTTGTTGAAATCATCAAAGCCAACAATCGCTTCGCTCATTTTGTCGCGAATCAAATCATAGTTGCCGATATATTTTGCCCAGGGAGTCTTTGTATTCTCCAGAGTCGCCAGAGCCATCCCAGCAATGATTGCCAGCTCTGAACGCAGGTGCGGAGAAGCTGGTTCTTTCATTCCTTTCGACAAATGCACCATACTCATTGAGTCTTCAACAGTAATTTGTTGCGGCCCGCCTTCTTGCATGTCGACTTCTGTGCGTCCCAAGCATGGCAATATGAGAGCATCTTTGCCAACCACAAGGTGGCTGCGATTGAGCTTGGTACTAACTTGAACAGTTAAATCGCAATTACGTAGAGCGGCAAAAGTTAGCTCAGTATCAGGAGTAGCGATAGCAAAATTGCCACCCATTCCTACAAAAACTTTGCAGTCGCCATCATGCATTGCCCGAATTGTGCGCACGGTATCGTAGCCTTTGGCACGCGGCGAAGTGATACCACAGGCAGCGTCCATCTTAGCTAACCAGGCTTCAGACGGCGAGTGGTGAATGCCACAAGTGCGATTTCCCTGCACATTGCTATGGCCGCGAATAGGGCAAGGGCCAGCTCCAACATGGCCGATATTGCCTCTGAGCAAGAGCACATTGACTATTTCGCGAATGGTATCAACACCGTATTCTTGCTGACTGATACCAAGGCACCAGCTAAAGATTGCTTTTTTAGTCTGTCTATAAATATCGGCAGCTTGGCAAATCTGCGCTTTAGTTAGGGCCGACTGCTTTTCAATATCGGCCCATGAAGTGGCTTCACAGGCAGCTTTATACTCGTCTATGCCAGCGGTATACTTTTCAATAAAGACGCTATCAATAACAGTTGCATCATCTTTGGCCAACTCAAACAAATATTTGCCGATGCCGCGCATGATGGCAAAGTCGCCGCCTATACGCGGTTGTAAGTTGAGTGTGCTAGTTTTAGTTTCTTTAAAAGTAAGCATGTCTAAAATTTCGTGCGGCGTGATGGCACTGGTGGCCGCTACTTCAACCAACGGGTTGATGTGTACAATTTTCATACCATGCTCTTTAACGCCATCAGCCAAGGCGCTCAGCATGCGTGGAGCGTTAGTGGCAACGTTAACACCAATAACAAAAACAACTTCGGCATGCTGCCAGTCAACTAAATCGACTGTTCCCTTGCCAGTTCCAAGTGAGGCAGACATCGCTCGCCCACTGGCTTCATGACACATATTTGAACAGTCTGGCAAATTATTGGTGCCCAGCTCGCGTGCAAAAAGTTGATAGAGGAAAGTCGCTTCATTAGAGAGCCGGCCAGAGGTATAGAAGCTAGCGGCATTTGGGCTAGGCAGCCCTTTCACATGCTTGGCAAAGAGTGCAAAGGCATCTTCCCAACTAAGAGGCTCATAGTGATCGGTTTGCCGGTTATATTTCATCGGCTCGGTCAATCGCCCTTCGTTCTCTAAAGCAAAATCGCTCCACTCAAGAAGTTCAGTCACAGTGTGCTCAGCAAAAAACTTGCGGTCGGTTCGTTTGGCGGTCATTTCCCAAGTGACATGCTTAATGCCGTTCTCGCAAATGTCCATTTTTAGGCCTTTGCGATCGTCAGGCCAGGCACAACCGGGACAGTCGAAGCCGCCGTTCTCTTGGTTCATGGTGAAGATGGCGCGCACCCCCTCCACAACTTGGCGTTGTTCAAGCAAAATGCGACCAACACTAAAAGCGGCGCCCCAAGCTGCGGCCGGGTGCGTGTAATCTTTCTGGGCAAACTTGGCCCGTTTAATCTGGCCTTTGACTATGAGTTTTCCCTTCTCATCTGCAGACATCGCACCCTCGCAAACAGTTTCTAAGAGCCACATTTACTACTAACTAATTACTACTTGCCACTTCTGCCAAATTTTACCAATAATGTGTGCCGCAGTTAAGGAATCTCACAATGAGAGATAGCAAGAAGTTGTGGCTGCGCCAGCCAGGTACACTTTTGATGCTATCTGATACTCGGCATTAAGCCTCTGGAAAAATCAAAAGGACGTTACATGAAAGCGCGCTGGCAGGTTCTCTCAACTCTGGCTATTAATTTATCCCTGCTAGCCATGCTAGTTCAGCCAGCTTTGGCTGTTAGTAACGATGCTCCAGCACCTGGGGCAAGCAAGACAATTGCCACTGTGGCCGACGCCATCGAAATGGCTAAAGAAGCCATGCCAGAAATTAAATATGAGCTAGAAAAGCAGCCAATGACCTCCTACCAAGGTGGCTCATCGCACGAAGCAACAGCCTTGAATTTTCCAATTTCAAAAGGGCTTGCCGGAGTATCAATGTTCCTCAAGCCAGGCGGTTTGCGCGAACTGCACTGGCACGCCAATGCCGCTGAATGGTCTTATGTAATTTCTGGGCACTGCCGCATCACAGTAATTGACCCTGAAGGTCGTTCTGAAGTGAAAGACTTCGGACCTGGCGATGTCTGGTACTTCCCGCGCGGCCATGGACACTCAATTCAAGGCATGGGCGATGAAGAATGTCACTTCATTCTTGTTTTCGATAGCGGTTATTTTTCAGAGTTCGCTACATTTAGTATGACCGATTGGTTGGCTCAGACCCCTAAAGAAGTACTCGCCAAGCAATTTAACTTGCCTGTTGACACTTTCAACAATTTCCCTAAAAAAGAAGTTTATATCGCCCAAGGCCCAGTGCCAGCCGCTCTGCCTCTCGACCCACCACCTGCCAGCGAAAACCCACCACCATTGACACACAGGTTCCGCCTTGGTGCCAAGGTGCCTGAAGTGGTTCCTGGTGGAACATTCAATGTAGTAACGCAAAAAGACTTTCCAATCTCCGCCACCATGTCTGGTGCCATTCTAAAATTAGCACCACTTTCAATTCGCGAGATGCATTGGCATCCAAACGCTGATGAATGGCAGTACTACATCAAAGGCCGGGCCCGCATGACCGTCTTCGGCAGCAAAGGCCGCAAAATCACTCGTGAATTTGGGCCTGGCGATGTTGGCTATGTGCCTATGGGTTACGGCCACTATATCGAATCAATCGGCACTGAAGAAAGCGAAATTCTTGCGGTCTTCAACACCGGTGACTACCAAGAAATATCACTCTCACAGTGGCTTGGCAGCAATTCCACCACTCTTCTTCAGACTAATCTTGGTGTCAGTAAAGAAGTGGTTAATGCCTTGCGCAAGAAGCAAGGGCTATTCAGCGCGCCAATTGGTAAACCAGAATAGTTAGCAAGAATAAAAAACCAGACCAGTAAATAAGAGCCGTAAACCAGACCAGTAAGCTAGACAAGAAAACCGGGACAATAGAAATGCCGTTCACAACCTACAACGGAATCTCCATGCCAGCCTTCATGTATGGCACGGCCTGGAAGAAAGATGCCACCACAAAATTAGTTGAAACGGCTGTTGATTGCGGTTTTCGCAGCATCGATACCGCCAATCAATTAATTCACTATGATGAGGCTCTTGTCGGTGAGGCTCTCTTGGCCCTTAAACAAAAAGGCATTGAACGTGAAAGTTTGTTTTTGCAAACTAAATTCACTTCGGTAAATGGCCAAGATGCGCGCACACCCTACGACGCCAAGGCCAATCTTACTACCCAGGTCAATCAATCGATAGCAAGCTCGCTAAAGCATCTGCACACCGACTATGTTGATTCGTATGTCTTGCATGGTCCCTACTCAAGACAGGGGCTGACGCCACAAGATTTGGAAGTGTGGGCGGCCATGGAACAACATTTTAGCGACGGCAAGGCTCGCATGCTTGGCGTTAGCAATGTCAGCGCCGACCAGTTGTCTGCTCTTTGCTCTGTTGCCGTCACCAAGCCCATGGTTGTGCAAAACCGCTGTTATGCCATGCGGGGATGGGATAGCGCTGTGCGCGAAATTTGCCAAAAAGAAGGCATCATCTATCAGGGTTTTTCGCTGCTGACTGCTAATCCTCATGTGCTTGAAAGTGGAGCGGTCAATGCCATAGCCCGTCGCCTCAATACCGGTGTGGCGCAAATTGTCTTTCGCTTTGCCATGCAAATTGGCATGCTGCCACTGACCGGTACATCCAATCAGCGCCACATGCAAGAAGATCTGACGGCCGAGGGCCTCACGCTCACAGCCGACGAAATGGCAACCATCGAAAATATGGGCTAGACCATTGTCAAGCGGCAGTCCGCAGGTTTGGTAGTTGGCTTTTTGGGCATAAAAACTGAAGATTCTGCCCGATTTCTCTTGGCCTAAAAGTCTCAAGAAAATCTGGCAAAAAATTGGCGAATCGGTATAGATAAGACTTCAGAATAGACAAGTCTTCGCCATAGATTAGTCTGCAGTTTAGATAGGTCAACAGTGCCAATCTTCGACTCCCACAGCCCTTCAGACAAGAACTCGGAGCATCCGCACCAGAGCTATCTTGACGCGGCTGTGCATTCGGCGATTGACCCAATTGCCCGCGAAATTTTCAGCCCACCGACGGCAAAAATAGTCGAAGACGAGGCGGCCCACTACACCAAAGCCTTTATTAAAACGGCTCCTCTATTTATGAAGGGCAAGTTGGCCCTAGGTGGCCTCGCTCTGAGCTATGTAGCAGACGAAGCAAAAATGGGCGATAGCTGGCAAGAGCAGGCAACTGACGCTACTCTCGGCCTCGGCAAAGTAGCAGCATTAAAAGGCAGCTTTGCCTTAATGGAATCACGGGCCCTTTCGCCAGCCCTGACCGGTATGCAACTGGGTATTGTCTCGCGCACCGCCGAAGCCGGTTTGACCCGCTCAAACTACTTAGACAAGGACGGCAAACTCGATTTTGGCGGTGGCCTGTCGACAACACTAAAAACAGCTTTAAACCCCGGCTCTCTAGCAGTTGACGCTCTCACCTTTGGAGCGGCCGACGTGGTCTGGGGCCGCATGTACCAAGCATCACGGGGCGCAGTTCGCTTCGACACTGTGCTCAACCGAACCATTCAGGGTGGAGTGATGGGCACAGCAGCTGGTGCTGGCAACGAGTTCGTACGCCAGATGCAGTCTGACGAGAAGTTCAACTTCTCTCTAATCATGGGCCGCGGATTCGGCGATGGTCTTGTAGGTGGCGCAGCTGGCCGCCTCGGTGGTCTTCAAACAGCAAGATTCGACCGACTTGGTGTCAATGACTCACCAACAGCCATGCATGAGGCGCGGCAGACACCATTTCAGTTAGGAAAAATCGGTGACGCCAGTCAAATCGCACTACGCGATGGTGTCTTCATGCCAGCTCAAGAATATAGTCATTTCCAAACCCCCACCTGGAAGGGCACTATCACTACTCCCGAAGGCAAGAGTACTCCTGTGATCTTTAGGCCAGAGACCAATGCCGAAGCCTTTGCCTTCCGCCAGCAGTCTGAAATAGCCGGCTATGGTCTGGCCACTAAACTCGGTTTCAATAACGGACTACCTGTCTCGGTAGTACGCTCTGTCGAAATTGGCGGAAAAACCCATAACGGCTACGTTCAAGAAATCTCGGGCAAAAGCTTGCTTGAGGTTGTCGATCCTCACGGAGCGCGCAAAATATTCACTGCGCCATCAAGTAAGGTTCTCAGCGAATTCCGTCAAAACGAACCTCTGCTTAGAGCTTACCAAGAAGCCTGGGCTCAGCGCCAAATAATGGGCGAGTGGGATAACCACATACTCAATTTTGTTGGTGAAAAGTCTCCCAACGGCGCCACAGTCAAAAACATCGATCTAGGCGACGGCCTCAGGCCGGCTGCCTCTCAAAGCGATCTCATTCCTCGACCAGGGATGCGACGTGGATATGAGAACCTCAATCAATATCTATACAACGAAGCAGCCAGAGTTCCACTGGCTCCTGAAACCGTGGCCAAGATTCAAAATTTTGTAGACACTTACAACACTCCTAGCGGCAAAGCTGAGTTGCAAGGCCTAGGCTTGACCCCGCAGCAAGTTGAAGGCGTAGTCGGGCGCGCTGATTGGTTTGCCAAGAACGGCCGCCTACCCAAAGGCGACACTGAAAATACCAGTTATAGAATGGCTCAGCGCGTCTACCAAATAATAAGAGGGCGCAACTCAATTACCAGCCATGTAGACTTACATATTCTCGGCGATTAGTATCAGCGAGAATATGGTCATCGTGGACGATTAATAGGCAGCACTTATGAGCGACAAGTTTACTCAGACAGACCGCAACCGCGTCTTGCGTATGCGCGACCAGGCGCACTATGACCGCGAGACGATCTACGAAATTCTTGATTGCGCCTTTCTTTGCCACATTGCCTTTGTGCACAAAGAACAGCCGATTGTACTTCCTACTTGCTACGGCCGCGATGGTGACACAGTCTTCATTCATGGTGCCGCTGCTAGCCGCATGATGAACAAGCTTGGCGAGGGGCTGACAATGTCACTAGCAGTCACGCTCTTAGACGGTTTAGTCTTAGCGCGCTCGTCATTCAATCATTCAATCAACTACCGCTCAGTGGTCTTGTTTGGCACCGCTATGCCCATTGTTGAAAAAGTAGAAAAAGTGCGCGCTCTCAAAGCCATATCAGATCAAATCATACTGAAGCGCTTTGAAGATACTAGAAAGCCAACGGGTGGAGAGCTAGCAGCCACCTCAGTTTTAGCTATAAAAATAGACGAGGCGACAGCTAAAATTCGCAAGGGGCCGCCAGATGATGACGAAGGCGATCTCACACTGCCTTATTGGGCCGGAGTGGTGCCTTTTACAATGGTGGCCCATCCGGTTATAAACGATCCTAGACTAGAAGCCAATAAACAGCCACCAGAATACATTAACCAATACATCGAAGATTTCGAAATCAAAGTCACCCCCAGCGCAAAAAGCAGGAAGAAAAAATGAGCCTTGCCGGAAAAGTTCTCTTCATCACTGGAGCATCAAGAGGTATTGGCCTAGCCATTGCACTGAGAGCCGCCCGTGATGGCGCATGCGTCGCTATTGCAGCGAAGACTGTAGTGACACACCCAAAACTACCAGGCACCATTCACACTGCCGCCGTCGAAATTGAAGCGGCGGGCGGAAAGGCTTTAGCTATTCAATGCGATGTGCGCGAAGAAGAACAAGTAAAAGCAGCCATAGCTCAAACTGTTGAGCATTTCGGCGGACTAGATATTTTAGTCAATAATGCTAGCGCTATCAGCCTGACAGGCACGCTCGAAACCGAAATGAAACGCTTTGATTTGATGAACCAAGTCAATGCACGCGGCACTTTCTTATGCTCAAAAATTGCCATTCCGCACTTAGCGAAAGCGAGTAACGGTCATATTCTCAATATGTCACCGCCGCTCAATATGGATAAGCGTTGGTTCGCCCCTCACGTTGCCTACACCATGGCCAAATACGGCATGAGCATGTGCACATTAGGTATGGCCCAAGAACTCAAAGGCCAAGGTATTGCCGTCAATTCGCTCTGGCCAGAAACAGCCATAGCCACAGCTGCAGTGAAAAACCTACTGGGTGGAGAGGAAGCTCTCAAATGCTCGCGCACACCAGATATAGTGGCAGATGCCGCTCATTGGATTTTCACACAGCCGGCCGATCAATGCACGGGTAACTTCTTCATCGACAGCGAAGTACTGAGAAAGGCCGGTGTGACCGACATAGAGCAGTACGCAGTGAGCCCCGGCAGCAAGCTGATGAAAGACTTCTTTTTGTAAGTATCACGCAGCAAACCAGCGTAGAAACCACTGCTATCTAGCCTAGAGCAACTTAATAATCGCTTCAATTTGACGGCGGTGAATACGCTGGTGGATGGCTGCTAAGCATATCCATTTATGAACAGTCAAAGGGCCGAACCAGGGATGATTGAAGGTGGTGGTGGCCCACTGATCACCGCGCATCGAGCGAATAGTTTTGAGAAAATCATCACTATAAATTTTAAACTTCTCAATGCACTCAGGGCCAGGCAAATCGCCTGGTGGCTTAACAGCAGCAACATCGGCCAACCCCGGAGGTGTTTCGCCGCGCACCAAATGCTGAGCTACAATTTTTATATTGCCGCCGACAATAATTAGATGCTCTAAAACCATAGCAGCAGACCAGAAGCGCGAACTGTCCTCAATGGCAGGAAGCCGCGGCACCAATATGCGTCTATCCCGAAGGGGAGTGGGAATGAGCGCAACTTCGCGTAATAAGAGCTTTGACTCTTTTTCAAAAATTCTTATCGCACTGTCAAAAGTCGTAATTTTGCAAAGCATCGGAAAAATGACGAACTTTTGCAAAAACCTTTCAATCAAAGGTAAACCGGCGCCCGGCGCTGCCAACTTAGGCATTGGGGCTGGGTTCACTTGCACAGATTCGCCTTCTGACACTTGGGCAATTGACCTCTATAACGACTGCACCTTCACCATTGTACACGGCGCCAAACAGCCGGTAAAATGACAAGATTGATGCCCGCGCGAGAGCAATTTAACAAAGTCATTAGCAACGTGCATTACAAAATTGGGAACGATAGAATTAAAAGTCTACGGGCAAAATTTAAATAGCAATACCTCACAGGCAACACCAAGAGAACAATGAACAGCAAAAAACTTTTCACCCCAGCACTCGTAGCGGCCCTTACCCTAGTGTCACTATCAGCTGCTCCGGCGGCGCTCGCCGGCGATTTTGAAGTGGGGTGCAAACTCTATGCGGCAAAAGACTACAAAGGAGCAAAAGCTAGCTTCGAAAAAGTTATTCAGGCCTATCCCAAATTCGCCTTAGCGCACTACTACCTTGGCAACATTCTCATGAGCTCTGGTCAATCGGCTCAAGCCAAACAAGAATATCAAGCCTGCCTCGACTCTAAACCAGACGTCACCACGGCAGGCTACTGTCAGACAATTTTAGGCAAGCTCGGCTCAGCTCGCAGTGGCTCGGCTAGCGGCGCTTCTTCGAGCTCGGCAGAAGCTTCTCCAGCAGCAATACCTAGTGCATCAGCAGCCTCTAGCGGCGACAACAGCGGCGAAGTGGCCCGCCGCAAAAAACTAATCATGGACAAAGCCAAGCAAGAAATCGCCGAACTCAATGCCGAATGCAAAGAGAGAATGGAAAAAGGCAACGGCAGCGGCGAAACAACTCACAGATACACCAGGGCAGATGGCTCAGTCTTCTATGACTTAGACCCAGAAACCCGGGCTGCGATCAAGAAAGACTACGATCAGAAAATTGATAAGATTCAAGAGATGGCTGAGTATCAGTGCAAATTCATTAAGTAATTGTAGCGGCATGCTGTAATGCCAAAGTCGTCAGTATTGGCAAGACCATTTTTCATACGACTCCAATAAATTACTGAGGCTTTTGCATACGCTGGCTCGGGTTGAGGAGATGTGTGTTTCAGATCGCGGTATCGTTGCCACCAGGCGTGGCGGCAACATGATTTACTACCGAATTATCGATCAATGCGTAGTTGGGTTGCTTCAAAAGGCCATGTGCTTGCTGGACGACAGCAAGAGCGTAAGTAAAACAAAACATAAGGAGTAAGAAAATGGCAGAAGCATGTTGTCCACCGGCTTGCTGTGATAGCAAAGAATGCACACCCTGTAAAGGTTGCGACTGTTGCTGCTGTTGCTGCAAGACTTACGAAGAAGGGAAAAAATGCGATTGCAGTCCATCAAAACCCTGTGAAACACAAACAAAAAAATAGACTGATAGGGCGGCGTCAATGATGGCGTAAGAGTTAGACAAGAGCGCCGCTTTGAAAACTTCCTGCGGCACAAGGAAACGGTTGCCATCGAAACCTTCAGGACTATAGCGAATTGAAGTAAGCAAGTAAACAGATGACCAAAATAGGCCACGGCTCTTTACGGGGGCAAAGCCCACACTGAAAACCCATTGCCTTTCGTTGTAAAATAGCTGGCCCGTCGCTTAGGTTAAACGATGACCAGCCAAAAAATGCGCCAAGAATCCGTTGAGCGAGCCAGAACAATGGCTTCGAAGTTTTACCTCGACCCGGCCCAATACGAATTGAGCCTTGAGCAAATTTTCGCGCGCTCATGGCAATTTATCGGAACGCCCCAAACTATTTTCGGCACAACTGACAATAATGCGCCGATTCCGCCAGGCTCAATGGCACCCTTTACCTTGCTTGAAGGCAGTCTCAACGAGCCGCTCTTGCTCACTCAAGACAACGAAAAATTACACTGCCTATCTAATGTGTGCACTCACCGCGGTAGCATCTTAATAGAAGACAATTGCCAGCATAGTTCAATTCGCTGTCGCTATCACGGTCGCCGTTTTGCCACAGATGGCACATACCAGTCAGCTCCGGGGTTTGAAGGGGCAGAAGATTTTCCCGCACCTTCAGATAGCTTGCCCACCGCAGCCCTTGGCTCATGGAAAAATTTATTGTTCGCCGGCATCAAACCTGCCATTGAGCTTGACCAATTAATTGGAGAAATGAAGGAGCGCTTAGCCTTCTTGCCCTTGGAAGAATTCAAATTCGCCCCCGAATTGTCGCGGGATTATTTCGTTCATGCAAACTGGGCACTTTATGTCGAAAACTATTTGGAAGGCTTGCATGTGCCGTTCATACATCCATCACTGGTGAGTTTGCTTGATACAAAGGCCTACCATACCGACCTTCATCCATATTGCAATGTTCAAATTGGAGTGGCCGCTAAAGTAGAAGACGCCTTTGATTTGCCAGAATCATCGCCAGATCACGGCCAATTAATTGCGGCGTTCTACTACTGGCTGTTCCCAAACATGATGTTCAACTTCTACCCATGGGGCCTGTCGGTCAATATCGTCATGCCGCAAAGCCACACCACCACGACAATTCGCTTTCTCACTTATGTTTGGCGCGAAGAACGTTTTGGTAATTATTCAACCAAAGACATCAATCAAACTGAAATGGAAGACGAAGCAGTGGTTGAGCTTGTGCAAAAGGGCATCCGCTCAAGACTTTACGATACTGGCCGCTATTCACCAACCTGGGAAGCGGGAGTCTTTCAGTTTCACAATTTGATAAGAGATTTCATCAAGCAATAGTTGAACCTCTTTAGCTAATCTGGCCAAGGGGCTACAGACTTAGTCTCTCCCGGTTTTATTGGTTGCATATGTGCGAGTATCTCGGCATAATTCTCATCGCCGCATTTGTAGGTAACGACAGCCGTCCCCATAGCTCCACCAGGGCCGCCAGTGGCTCGCAAGCTCAATACGAGCGCCCCGTCGTCTTGCATTACGCAGGTGCCAATAGACGCGAAGCTAGAGCCTGAACTAGAGCTAGAGCTAGAACTAGAGCTAGAGCTAGAGCCTGAGTCACTATCTGCGGTGCCATCTTCTTGCGCCATGCTAATTTTTCACAGTTAAGTAATATTGCCTGATTCTAACCCATGGAATGGCCATAGAGAAACCGACCTTGTCAGGAGCGGGAACCTCAGCGCCATTTTTCAGTCTCTTATTAAGGCCCCGCTAAACAGCTACAGTGATCCATTGCTAAAATATCCTAGAAGGAGCCGTTAACCGTACACCTCCTGCCCAAAGCCCTAATCATTAGAAAGTCGAACAGTATCATGGTCAACAATCTATCAACCGTCACTCTAAGATTTGCAATCGCCTGCTCACCTTATCTTTCAACTGGATTAATGGCAACGTTTATCGCTTTTGGCATCTTCATTACTAGTGAATTCAAAGCATTGGCGAAACCATCTACAGCCAAATCTACCGAGAGCTCTGCGGCGGCATCCACAGAGCAATCTACAGAGACATCTGCAGAACTAAAAGACAATAGAAAAGTAGCATTGATGAACTCGGCAGGCAGTCACCAAACAAGGGCAAAGAATAAAACAGATGAACGCACACTGAGAGTGCCATTTGTAGTGGGTAAAACAACCCGTGAAACAGTAACGATTGACGGCCGCCAAAGACAATATTTTCAGCACATTCCATTAAACTATGACGGCACAAAGCGAACTCCAGTGATGCTTGTATTTAATGGCTGGGGCGACGTTCCAGGCCAAGGAAACACCAAGCCAGGTGCGGCGGGAACAGAACAATTTACTGGCCTGAGCGAAAAAGCAGACAAAGAAAACTTCATTGTTGTCTACCTAGACGGCTACCAAAAGAATGAATATTCTTGGAACAATGGTCAATGGTTTTTCAGCAAACAAGACGACTTTGAATTTACCAATCGCGTACTAGATTCGCTGAGAGAGCGGTTTCGCATAGACAGAGAAAGACTTTACCTAGTTGGTTACTCACAAGGCGCTAGCTTTGCTCACCGCTATGCCACAACTTTCCCTGAGAGAATCGCTGCCTTGGCTTCGGTTGGTGGATGGATCACCGGCAAAGAGAAGAAGCCCACCGGCAGCCCTTACTCATGCCTTGAAATTCACTCTGCAAGTGACCCAACTGTGCCAGTCGACGGCCGAGTATGGTGGCTGAAAATGAAGCCACAAGAGGATTTGAAAAAGTTCTATCGCTCTGCCGATGGCATAGAAGAAGAGGCGCAGATAATCACAAAGAAAGCCGCCGATGGAAGCGATATTAAAATCGAAATTTCGCGCTGCAAAACAACTGGAACAGAATTTCGCTATATAACAGTTGCGAACTGTGGCCATAAATGGTTCGGTGGCAAAGGTGCAGAGTCAGCCGCTATCAATGCTACAGATACAATTTGGGATTTCGTCAAAGACAAGCGGAAAGTTCTTAAGGGCTAACATTCTTTTGACCTATTCGAAAAAACACGAGTGAGAATACATGCATATACATATAAACGGACCCTGAACTGGTGGGGCTCGGAATACATGCATATACATATAAACTGACGCCGGTAATTTTGACTATGCCTGCTTATACTCTAGTAATCGGACTGGTATGATCTATGCCTAATTGGGGGACCACAAATGACGCCGCAAGACTATCCGAATATTTCATGCGGCTTATTGACTAAGCAAAGCTTCAAAGAATGGAGCACAGTAAACGAGCTTTTCACTTTGTGGCATAAACATGCCCCAAGCTACTTTCCCAATCGATTTGACCAAATTGAACCAATCAGAAGACCGTTGTCCTTTGGTAATCTTGAAGCGACGAAAGAAATTTGGGACATGATTGTCTTTTTCAAACGTACAAAATCGCCATGGCTAGAGGCGAGTTGCTCAATAGCAGCTCCTTACGAGCAAAGCCAAAAGTATTCATATCTTTCGATTACTGCAGAAAATATCAGGGGACTGGAATCAGAGCTGCTTGCCTTTATGGGGACGGCTGCCATAGCCGCATCGGCCGACTTTGCCTACGCGCAAATAGCCAATAATACAGAGTTTGACAGGGATTTTGCCGAGCGAATCGCCTCTGTCTATAAATGTGGTATTCACGATAAATACCCGATTGTTGGGGTTCATGGAAAGCATTTGAATCTCGGCATACCTGATCTTTATTGGTGCACTATTTTAGGAAAAGAACGAATCGAAGAAATCGGAAGAGCTAAGCTTTCCGGTTGCCCAGTGCACAAGGTTCAGTGGCTCACTGAGGATTTAGTTATGCTTCAACTAACTGCATCTATCCAGGACAGTCGAGACAATGAG
Organism: Candidatus Obscuribacterales bacterium; assembly: GCA_038231015.1. Taxonomy (GTDB): domain Bacteria; phylum Cyanobacteriota; class Vampirovibrionia; order Obscuribacterales; family Obscuribacteraceae. The sequence continues at coordinate 21,733 of JBBRMD010000063.1, read as the reverse complement.
AAAGACTTTGAGGAATTGCGGCACCGCATCAAAAAGTATCTTGGAGAACAACTATTTCAGCCTAATTCATGGCCACCTGGATATAGGCCTTTGGTAGATATTTTGAATGAAATCGCTGCAAAAAACCTTCTAAAGTAAGCTTTGATCGCGTCCAGTCCAAGAAAACAAGCGCCTTTGCGGCAGCAAAAGCCCCAGAAATGAGAGAGAGACAGTTTTACCTGTCTCCCCCACTTCCATCCCCCGATGAAACTTTTAAATTGTTTCGATCGCGTCTTTCAATTGGAAAGACTTCAAACGCCAGCGATTCACATTGCCATAATGCTGTCGCTAAATAACATTGACGTGACAGTGCCCGCTTTAATTGCTTGGCAATCCTATATATAGGTCCGACCGGCAAATTTCGCAAAAGAGATTCGGAAAACAAATTCAGAAACGAACCTGGGAAAAGAAATTCAAAAAAAACAATTACTGCAATGTGATTGTTATATTCGCTACCTATATTGACATCACTGAGAGGCAAGCACCTCATCACTCCCCCGAACTAATTCCACTGGAGGAATCTCACATGTCACACGATCAGCCAGATCCGGTAAAGAACGCTGAAACACTTTATCACCACGCACTGGCAGGCGGCCCTGAATCCGCTGTGCAGAACATGCGAAATGAATTTGAATCTACCAAAGATGATGGCACCTTCAAATCGATTCAACAGCACGACAGCTACTGGAAAAACGTCGCCGGGGAACTTGAGCGCACAGGACATCTTCCTAGCATGACCGTCGCTTTCATCAGAGACAACAAAGGTGCATTCGACCTAGACGGCAATGGCGTCGTCGGCAAACATGAAGTACTCGATGTAATCAGCGACTCTCGTCAACGCCAAGCAAATGGCCAAGGCATGACCTTCGAGTCAATCTTCGCCGACAATCTCAGAAGCACAATTCCATCACCAAAAGGCAATCAAAGCTTCTACGATCAACTTTCCCATACAGTCAAAGCATGGGAACTAGACAGAGACTCCATCGAAGATGTCGACTTAAACAGATGGGACAGACAAAACAACCGTCAGTTAAAGCGCGAACTAAAGCACGATATGACAGCTGATGCCGCTTCACCACTCTATGAAAACGATGGTGCCTTGATGCATGCCCTTGATGCATCACACAAAGAAAATGGCCGCCTGAGCCGCAGTGACTACAAAGCTTTCTTACGTGACTACAAAGACCGCGCCGCTAGCGGTCAAGAAGATGAAGTCTACAATGAGCGCAATGCCCGCTTCGTCCACAGCCTACTGAAAGGCGATCAACCATACATCAAAAATGGCCCGTTCAGAGGAATTAACATAGATAAGATTGATCGCAAAGCTGGCTACAGCCCACAAGATGATTTCACTCCACACCAAGATGTAGCTAAGGACGACATTTCAGATACCCAAAGCAAATTCGAATCACAACAAAGACAAGACGAAATTGACCGCATTGCTAGCGAAAAAGCGAAAAACACAAAATCTGACGTCTGCGATAGCGACTTAAAAAATCGCATCGATGACCTAGCAACAGTCAGACCTAATGAAGGTTATAGCCACGTCGCTTGCCGCTTGCTCGGTATCAAAATCGATCACCACTATACTGCTGACGAAACTCGCGAAATGAATATTCTGGCTGGCCAGCTGAAGAATATCACCACCGGACACAACACCCACCGCCTCTACGATGGCTTCATTATGCCAGTTTCGAATAATATCGAAAAGCTAGAGGAGATCAATCCAGCCTTCAAAGCTCGCATGGAACAAATGCGTGCCCAGAACTGAAGAATAGACATTAGCTATTCTCTAGAGCCAAACGTTCTCAATACTCAAACGCTCTCTAAAACCCCACGAGCCTACGGCTCAAGCCGATAGCCGACGCCCCGGATAGTCCTCACTAGAGGATTATCCGGGTCTGTTTCTATTTTCTGACGCAAACGCAAAATTGTGGTGCGCACAGTTTCAATTGAAGCATCAGAATCTGTTGGCCAAACCTTACTAAGCAAATCGTCACCTGAAAATACTCGCTGCGGGTGGCGCATAAATAATTCCAGCAATGAAAACTCTTTTGGATAGAGCTTAATCTCAGAGCCATTGAGATTGACCACATGCTGTACCGGATCAAGCTCTAACTCGCGCACTTTCAAAGCTTTATAGGTAACAGGAGTTGGCCTTCGCAATAAAGCGCGAATGCGCGATAACAATTCGCGGATATCAAAGGGCTTAGTAAGATAATCGTCGCCACCAGAGTCTAGGCCGGTAATGCGGTCAGGCACGCTATTTCGCCCGGTCAAGAACAATACCGGAGTAGCTCCGCCCTTGCCGCGAAACTCCGTCACTAGAGCAATACCCGTGGTATCAGGCAATTGCCAGTCCATGACAATTAGATCGTAATTGACCGAGTTTAAATAAGCGCGTGCATCGGCACCGTTGTGCACCGCATCAACCATATATTTCGCTTCAGTCAAAGCGTCTTTGACCACTTGAGCGATAGATAAGTCGTCTTCGACTACCAGAACCTTTGACAAGCCAGAAACTCCCAAGCCCACAGAGAGATTATAGCGATGTTGGGCCACTGTAACGTCATTGTCATTTAGCCCCACTACATTCGTGATACAGACCTCGAAGGGTAGCACTACATGTCAATCAACGATTTTTCAGAAAGCACTGTGGCCCCGGCAACGACACTGGCCGCTATCGCCAATTACATAGAGAACTACGCCGACAACGGCTTCGGCGAAGAGCAGGCAGACACGGTCGCCCCTGAAGTCACCGGCGCAACCAATCGCCCTGTCACCCACGAAGTCACTAGCGCAACCAATCGCACAGCCGTGATTGACCGGAGCGCCCTCAGCACTCCACCGCTGATAATCGAGGCCCAAGAACTCTCGCCTCAAGCACGCCTAGATATGTACATCTCGGTAGCAGCTCGCGCCACTGATTTGCATGTCATGGAAACAGCCTTTGGCCTTGCCTTGCGCACCATTCGCTCTATTCAAAATGCCGGAATCTCAAGCACCATGCCTACAGCAGCCAAACTAAAGACCTGCGAAACTCCGATTCTCAATCTATCGCTCGAATTTGCCAGTAAAAGCCCAGAATGGCGAGCTCTAATCGTGCAGATGATGATCGACAATGTCAGCAGCGGCTCAGGGCACTTGAGCATCAATCGAGCCAAACAGGTTCTCAAAGAAATTGCTAAGCGGGCGCCATTTGCAAGTCTGGTGGAAGAGATTAAACTGCCAGGGGGAGCTAGGCGCATGGCAGCCATTCACCTGCTCGGTTGGCTCAAGCACGAAAAAGCAATCGAGCCTTTAGTGGAAGCCTATGAACTAACAAACGGACCGCACCAAACCGCCATTATAGAGATGTTAAACGAGCACTATACTCACAAACTGCCATTTTATTTGAAGTGGCGTTGCGCCAATAGAAAATCTCCAACTCCGGCGCTAGCAAAATTGATGCATTTGTTTGATTATGAGGCATAGTGTTTCTAACGAAACCCTCAATCGGTTCTCCAAAATTTGGGAGCTGATATAGCCGAAGCGAAAACCAATACATGACAGCCCATATTCTGGTCGTCGAAGACGATGAAAAGATCTCTGAGGTTTTGCAAGACTGTCTTGTTGCCGCCGGCTACGAGGTCGAAGTTGTTGGCAGCGCTGAGGCTGGTAGTGCCAAGATTGCCCAGAATACCTACAATCTACTTATTCTCGATTGGCAACTGCCAAAAGCCAGTGGTCTAGATTTATGCAATGAGGCACGCTCACGGGGCATCAATACCCCAGTTCTCTTTCTCACCGGAATGGATTCTGTCGTAAACAAAATGGCTGGGCTCGATAGTGGCGCCGACGATTATCTGACTAAACCTTTCGCCTTGCCAGAGGTGCTCGCCCGCGTGCGTGCTCTACTTAGACGACCACAAGTCTTGCAATACAAACCCCTTTTAGTGGGCGACTTAGAACTTGATCAAAGAAACAAAACAGTTAAACACAAAGGCGAAGCTGTAAAACTGCATCCGCAAGAGTTTACGGTTTTAGAACTTCTTATGAGCAACCCTGGCAGAGTCTTTTCAGGGGAAGAATTGCTATCGAGAGCCTGGCCGACCGATTCAGATGCCACCAATGAAGCAGTGCGCACCGTCATTCTTCGCATTCGCAAAGTGATTGACGTTGACAGCGACAATCCAATAATTACAACCATCAAAGGCTTTGGCTATCGCCTCGATGGTTGACTAAGCTTTCAGAGAGAACCAAAAAATAGCACCACCTCTGGGGCCATCTTTGACGCCAATCGCTCCGCCATGCTGGAGAACAATGCGTCGACAAATCGAAAGGCCGAGACCAAAGCCAGTAGAGCGATCACGACTGCTATCAGCTTGTAAAAAGCGCTCAAATATCTGTTCTTTTTTGTCAGCCGGAACACCGGGACCTTGGTCAGCCAACTCAAACAAAACCTGTCGTGTTTCACCTCTACTACTTAATTGAGAGCTCTCCACCTTAGTCATGCGGCAAGACATAGAGAGTATGCCATTCTGTGGGGAATACTTGATCGAGTTAGTCAGTAGATTCAAGATAACTTCAAGCAGATAATGGCTATCAGCAGAAATAGTGCAAGGCTCTGCCACAAGCTCTAAACGCAATGATTTTGGCTCTAGCTGCGGGCTAATCAAATCTCCAGCCTGGCGCACAAGGGCAGCAAAATCTAAAGGCTCGATTTTCAATTCAAGACTAGCACTCTCGATGCGCTCAACTTCAAGCAGACGATTAATCATGCCGAGTAGAAGAGCAGAGCTAGATTTAGCAATTTCTAATTTGGCCGCAGCCACCTCAGGAAGTGGGCCATACATGCCAGCCAAGGTCATTTGCAATACTCCACTCAAACTAGTAAGCGGTGTACGCATATCATGGCTAACCATGTTAAAAAAGTCGCCTTTGGCTTGTTCTAATACTAGGCGCTGGGTCTCATCAACTAAAGTAGTCAAATACTTAGCACTGCCTGCAGCATGATATTCGATCACTGAAACATTAACAGGAACCACTTCACCATCAGGGCCGGAGGCAAAAAGAGGCACGCTCTTAGAATCAGCCACCAGACGAGAGAAGAGCCCTTCTTTCTCGGCTGCTTTCATGCGAAAAATCTTGTCAATTTTAGCATTCTCGAAGTAGTCGATTTCGATTCCAAAAAGCTGTTCTGCCACCGTATTTAGTGATTCGACATTACCACTTCGATCGGTAACGAACAAAGCGGCCGGTATCTTATTGATTACCATAGTCAGCTCATCGCGAGACTCTTCGATGGTTGACAGCATCTCTTTTTCTTTCTCGCGAGCAGAACTTAAAGCGGCCGCCATTTGCCTAAATGTTTTATCAAGAGCGCCAATTTCATCAGACGAGTTCAGAGGAGAAAGAAGAGGTAGTCCCCGAGCCAATCTCTCTGAATTCGCTTTCACTACGTTGATGCGCCGAACAATCACTGTTGCCACCAAAATCGCTATCGCAAGAGCAACCAGACTATTAGCGAGAATGACGAACTGACAAAACTGCCTGAACAAAAGACGCGATTCACTCTCTTGAATGCCAGCTTGTTCTACATCTCTCTGGGCCTTGCGACCGACATCTTTGAGCGTGTAGAGAAAGACAACGGTGGCGTCCTTTAGTTTGCGGTTACGCTCTAGATCATCAAAGAACGAGCCAACTTGGTTGTGCTCATCCGGGCTAAACTGCGAACCATCGAGAGCCACTAGATACTCTTTGCCAACTTTCTGCAAATTGATGCCCATCTCACGATCGGCAGGCCGAGTGCTCAATAGTGCATTAAGTGTGGAAAGCTCAGAGCGATACTTCGTTAAATAATCTTTGTAATTTTGCCGGTCGCTGGCCTTACTGAACATTTTATATTGCATCAAGGCCTGGATGGCAAAATAATTGGCGATCACAATATCATTGGTGTGCTGCACAATGCTTCGGCGAACCGAAAGCTCGTCAGTGAGGCGTTCTAAAGAAAGCAGCTGTCTCTGCATTTCACCATAGAGCAGCAAGTTAACGACCAAAGGAATAGCCATCAACAATGCGATCTTGGCTGCAAGCATGGTTTTAAGAAGAGATAGCATCTGCTCTTAGTTGTTTCCTAGTGGTTGTTTCTTAGTGGTTATTTCCTAGTTGTCCGCTTTATGATTGATTTTGTCGATGACCCAGTCACCAACAGGGCCATCACTAAAGTAAGGCCCGGAAATTGCTTCACCACCGTTGGCCCAATCAAACATCATCCAAGCATTAGTCTGTCCTGAATGATGAGCCGGAAGTGGCTTGAATGGCTGCGCCTTAGTGAAGAACTCGCGCAACTGCCCCTCAGCTTCAGGCTGAGCCTTTACACCACCAATTTGCAAATCGACTATATCACCAGTTTTATCAATTTTGATTGCCACATAAATGTCTTTGCCTTTTGCATCAGCGCCAGAGCCCATTTTATTTTTCTTCCACAACTTCATAATGCGATCGAGTAAATCATCACTGTCACTCGGCACAAAGTTGCGATCATCGTCATCGCTAGAAGAAATCGGCGAACCGGCTGTACTCGACGGACTTGAGCTATCAGCAGTCTCGCTGCCGCGCTTTTTATCATCGCTATCAGGATTCAACCCCGAAGATTGGCTAAACTTGCCATCAGGGCCGACACTTTCAAACTTCCAAGTGTCTTTGTCAATCTTCCACTCTCCACTCTCTTTAACCAAGGCGACCTCACCTTTAAGAGAGCACTTAGCGTTAGGCTTCATCATATCTTTGTATGACTTTGGAATCTCAACAGCTTCAATAGTATAAATTTCGCGAGCAGCAGTACTCTGAGCTGCGTCTTTGCCTACCACCTTAATCTTGCTAGGTTCATCGCCGCCAAGGGCTTCAGCCATCTGTAACATCATGGCAAACTCTTCAGGCTTTTCTTTGCGCTCTTTCTCAAACTCAAGCTGCTTGACCACGATGCGCTTAGAGAAGAACCCGTGGACCTCTAAAGGAAACTTGGTCTTTGCCTTGGCGGCATAATATTGCAAAATAAATTGGGCCGGATCGCTTACGGTGGCAGCATTAACGGGAAGACCAAAAGCGCAATTGGTCGAGATAGCGCAGGTGGTTGGTACCACCACAGCAGCAGAAAGTGCCACGGCGGTCGAGAGAGACGATGCCATAAATAGTGACAATGAGCGTTTCATTTTTGCTCCTTTCGAGCATGACGTGAGCTGAGTAAGATCAAGAACTTAAAAGTATCAGAATTGCAGTCTATCTACTTCCTTACTACCCAAGCTTATTGCTAGCATTTGGATACCTATCATAACCAAAACCAATCTCAAATTAGCCAGACGAACCCAAAGAAAGCTATCAGAACCCTAATCTAATTATCTTTATCGGCCAAAACGGCAGGTAGAACTTTTCTCGACTATAAACACAAAAGACCATGGCAAAAAACAATCAGTCTCGGCCCGGCAAGTCGACAGAACTAGCCACCAGACCAACAAGTAAGTTGAGTTTACTGACCGGAATAGTGCAATTTTTCCGCAAAGTTTCAGTGGGAATTTGGTCAATGGCCCAGTTTCGCATTGAGGTTAAGAACTCACTTGAATGCTGGGAGCGCGCCTGTGCCGCTACCGACAAGGCAATCAAGCAAAAAACCATCGCTGCTTTCAATCTGGCACGCTTTCTGACCTGGTTTGAAGCCTTAGAACCGGCCTACAAAATGCGTTATCGCGCCGCTTTGCATGCCCGCCAGCGCAAACTTGAAGTAGCAGTCTACGAAGCCAACTACAACTTCAAAGGCCTAGAACAACAAGAACAACGGTTCATCAAGCGCCTAATCAAGCTGAACTGCAAGAACTTTCTCCTTTTTCATTAAAATCAACCAAAATCAAAACAATGAGCACAAACAATCTGAGAAACAACGAAAACAGAGAAATTCAGGAGTTGCAGCGGACAGCAACGACAACCTTGTCTTCGCTGAAGGCACTAGCCATACAGTTTCGTTCGCACCAGAAACTGCGCCAAGAGCTGCAGGCTCGCCTTGAACAGCTATTGCAAGACAATGGAACAGAGGCGGAAACTCCCGAAGTCTTAGAACTCTTGGCGCAAATCTATGAGATCCAAGCCACCGAAAACAGCATCATCGAAGGCTTGAGGCTAGCGACTGTGCCAGAAGCATTCGAAGTCAGAGCTAGAGCAGAATTGGCACCACGGCGACAGACACTCGACCCAGGCGTTGGAAAATCTGGAAAAGCTAAAGAAGGCCACGAAGACCAAGAAGGCCACGAAGAACAAGAAGGTTTCTACTTCCCCCGCCGCTAGCAATTGGGCGCCTAAAGAAAGTGGACAGATCTTTCTCTTGAAAAATCTGTCCACTTTCTTTTGACATTCACAATTCAGTCAGCAAAAAATGTCCGATTTCGGTCCCGAAATCGGACATTTTAAAAACCCTGAATTCAAGGAATTTTGCTACTTTAAGAGCTAAAGCGGCCCATACTTCTTAGGCTTTTGCTACTTTAAACCAGAATTTGGCACCACCGCCGGGTGCACTGTCCACTCCAATCTGTCCGCCATGCAAAGTAATAATAGATTTGCAGATAGAAAGCCCTAAACCAAAGCCAGATCGTTGATCACGCCCGGCATCGGCCTGTTTAAAGCGTTCAAAGATAGCGCTACGCGCTGCCTCTGCTACTCCTGGGCCTTGATCACTAATACTGACCACGACTTCGTCTCCTTGGGCCTCGGCGGCAATGGCGATGGCACCGCCAACAGGAGAATAACGTATGGCATTGGCGACCAAATTGGTCAGCACTTGTGTCAAATAATGAGCATCGCAGTTAACCACAAGACCGTCGTCCCGGCCAGAAATAGTAATGCGTTTCTCTTCGCGCTGGGCCACTGTCGCGTTAATAGCTCCGCTCACTACAACCTGCAACGGCACAGGCTCAAGCTTTAGCTCGATTGTACCGTCTTCGAGTTTGTCGTGATCAAGCAATTTGCCAACCATTTCTAACAAGCGATAAGTGTTGTCCTCAGCCATCTGCAGGCGATTGATCAGTTCGTCACTAACAGCACCATAGCGGCCCCGCCGAGATAGCTGCAAGACACCGCTGATGGTGGTAAGCGGTGTGCGCAAATCGTGGCTAACCATGGCGTAGAACTCACGCTTCAAGCCTTCAAGCTTATAGCGTTCAGTAACGTCAACGATGGTCGCTAAGATGCTCTTGCCGTCAGGGCCTTCAAATTGAGTGGTGGCCACTTCTACAGCAATTATTTCCTGCTCTGAGGAGAGAGCCTCTAAAGCCACAGGATGGCTACCGGTGCCAGACTGAAGCTTCTCGAAGAGTGACTCACCTTTAGGTAATTTGGCAAAGAGCTTTTCAATTGACTTCTGATCTAGCTCTTCGCCTCTGTAGCCAAAAAGCTTATCGGCAGCGGGGTTGAGTGATTGTATGCGACCTTGTGCATCAGTAACTACAAGGGCTGCCGGAATGTTATTGATCAATCCTTCGAGGCGCTCATTGCTATCTTTGAGCAAAGCATTCATATATTTTTCTTTGGTGCGGGCACTGGTGAGATCCTCGGCCATCGAGTGAAAGAAGGCATCGAGCTCACCGATTTCATCGGTTGTGCCCAAACTCTCTAGAAGTGGCTTGCCTGAGGCAAAGCGCCTCGTATTTTCTTTCAATATATTCAGTTTTGAGACGGTACCTCGCACAAAGGCAAGGGCCAAAAGCAATGCTACGATGGCATTGATGAGAACAGTGGTATCGGTGGCTTGTTGTACTTTCTTGCGGTATGACTCTTCCCGCCCGCTGCCGTCCGTTACCTTCTCTTGTTCAGAAAGCCCCAAGTCTTTTAAAGCGGTGAACATCTCGCGGGCCACATCGCGAAAGTGAATGTTGCGTAGCAAGTCATCACTTATTGTGGCTAACTGATTATTCTCCTTCGGATTGAACTGCGACTCTTTCAAGGCGACGATGTAATCGCGAGAAAGAAAGCGAATGCGGTCGGCTTTCTCTTTGTCGTGTTCTTTCTTCTCGATAATGTCGGCTAGCTCGTCATTGCCTTTAATCAAGTTCTCTTCGTACTTTTCAAAATAGTGGCGCTTAGTAGCTTGGCCATAGAGCTTGAATTGCATAAGCGACTGAAAGCCATAGAAACTGTACAGCATGGTTTGGTTGACGCGATTAACGACTTCACGACGAACGTCTAGCTCTTGGGTCTCGCGCTGCAGCTCGGCCAAGTCACTCTTCAACTTCAAATAGACGCCGCCTTGAATAGCCAAGGGGAGGGCCACCATCAATATGCCTTTATGAGCTAATTTAAGTTGAGGGAATGGCATCTAGAAACTACAGCTAAGGCAACGCATAGTGCAATTATAACCGCTTGACCAAGCTGTTATCAGCTGAAGGCAGAGATAGCTTTGCTCGCAATAATTGACCGAACCGAGTTACTTAACATTAGTGCCATATCACACGAATAGCAGCGCCTGTAAGCCTTATAAACGGCGATTAGAGCATTCGGCCTAGTCGACGGAGGAGGCACAAGCAATTGGCCAAGAAGCAGAGCCGAGTTACTTTACAAACGGCTTTCAGTCCATATTTAAGTGCCAATCCATGGTGCTATTCCCAAAACAACTTTGCTGCGGCCCAGTTTGCCGTCTATGGTAAGGGCATATCTCCATTTGCAATTCATTTTCTGAGGCCACTGTTCAACCTTTCACAAAGCCCAGCAAGCCTAATCTCAAGTTGTTCAGTCTTCCAGAAGTGAAGAGCGTGGAATCACCTTAAAAATTTAAGTCATGAAAGTCAGCAAAGTAATCTCAGTGTTAGCAGTATTCGGCATTGCCATCTTCGCAGCTAAGAGCATCTATGCCAGCCGCAAACGCCAACAAGAAAAAGAAAACCTGCAGTACGCCATCAAGCATCCATTAAAGGCCATCGATTTGCTCTCGGCAAAGTCTCCTGTCGACAACACGGTGCTCAACTCAGTTCTTGCAGCAGGCCGCAACAGTGCACACCACATTCCTGATTGGGCCAAACGTAAATTGCAAAAGCACCTCGCTACCTTTCATAGCAATTAACGCAGCCTTGAATTATTTAGTTGAGTACGGTGAGCAGTAACTTGGTCACTTTACAAAGCAATTCTGCCGTGGTGTTTTCCCCATCGTTATTTAGGCGCGAAACCTAGTTCAAGGGCCGCCAATCAAAGTCTGCAGCGTTGTGGGCAACTTCGAGAAAAGATTGTTTCTATTTAAGGGCGAGTTGTATGGTGACAGTAAATCTTTCACCACACCTCAGCCAAATAGCAGACAAAAAACACAGCAACAAAGCCCCTACCCTTTTACCAACCAATCCCTCGCTCAAGTATGAGTGAGGTCTTTCTTTTCATTTTTAACCGCTCGGAAACGGGCACAAATTTCACTAAAATGTCAAACGTAAATTTAAAAGCAGCAAAGAAAATCAAAAACGCAAACAGAAAATTGTTCGGCTTTGACCGCCTGCAAACCATCGATCCATTCTTCCTTGGAGAAGGCGAATTAGAGACTGCTCGCATGCAGCACGAACAAATGACAGCTTTGCTTAACGGCAAAGACCTGATTGCCACTCCGAGCCGCAAAGATTTTATTGAAGGCGAAATCGTCGGTCAATCAAAGAAAGGTAGTTACATCGGCATCGGCCAGAAGTATGATGCATTTGCACCAATCAGCGAAGTAGGTAACTTAGCAATTGGCGAACGTGCAAAGTTCTGGGTGATGACCAACCAAACAAAAGAAGGCATCGTCACTGTTTCGCACTTGCAAGCACAGGCCTGGGACAAGCTGAAAGAAATCAGCGAAAGTGGTGACCATGTTGAAGCCAAAGTGTTTGCCTTGGCCATGGACCGTCGCAGCCAGAGAGTATCTGGTGTGCGTATCGTCTTCGAAGATGGCACATTAAAAGGTATCCGCGGATTCATCCCCAATACCGAATTAGCCATTGGCGTTGACCCACGCAGCTTAGTCGACACTGTTGTCACTGCCAAAGTGCAGGGAGCAGACCCTCATAAAGGGGGAGAGTTCGGCTATGTCGTGTTGAGCCAAAGAGACGTAGTTAAAGACCTTGCCACTAAGCACATTGCCAGTCTTGCTCCTGGTGACATTGTCTCTGCCACAGTGTTGAAGTTCATCAAAGCTTCGCCTAACGACAAAGACATGAGCGTGTTGGTGAACATCGGTAATGGTGTTACAGGACTTATCTACCGCACCGAAATCAGCGGCTATCCTCGTAGAAAAGCAGCTGACGTAGTAAAAGTTGGTGAAGAAATCGAAGTGGAAGTGACCAGGGTTCAACCTGAGTTACAACGTATCTCTTTATCAATGAAAGCCTTGGGCAAGAAACGCACATTGAGTGCCTTGGAACCAGGATTCGTTGTCGAAGCTGACATCGTAAACTGCACAAACTACGGCTACTTTGCCCACATCGGCGGTGGAGTAGAAGGCTTATTGCACGTGAGCGACTTGGCTAACGGCGAGAATGGCAAGAGAGAGTCATTCAAAATTGGCGACCGCACCCAGGTGGTTGTCTTGAGCTTGGGCGAAAACGGTTCTCGTATCGCTCTGGGCCGCAGACAAATCGCAGAAGCAGCGAAGAAGTAACTCTTTGCTGATTCATTTATTGTTCTCACGAAGCTATTGGTTTCAGTAGACTAGTGTTTTCAGTAAACTAGTGTTTTGACTAATCTAATTTTTAACCAGCGCCATCAGGAAATCTGATGGCGCACAAACTTTTTTACGATGATTGCGAAAATCTCAAAGTACAGCGACGTGCAGATATTGGCTGCTGCCAACTGCCTTATCACTCCGTATCAGGCAAACCGTCTGGCTAATTCGGCAAGCAATATGCTGGCACTATCTGCGGTGCTAACTCTTACAGTGTTAGCAGAAAGCGACTACGACAAACTGGTCAACGAGGTGTCACAGAGCGGTTTAAAGCAAACAGCTGTGGCACGGGCCATGGCCACTGTAGCTCAATTCACGGCCACTGAAGAAAACGAACATGTATGCAGCCAACCAAACGCTGGCTGTTTCGAAGAATCGGCAATCAGTGAATCTCAGCTTTTAAATCAGTTGGTGCTGCTTTACGGCGAACCAGCGCAAGCTTAGGCCGAGTGGCAGAAGCAGAGTAAATGTTTCATTTTTTAAATCTCGCAAAGCAATGCAAAACAAAAGCAAAATCTCTGAAATGCTGATGGAAATCATGCGTTTCCACGCCGCCCACCAGTCACAAAACGATGGCGCAGCACTGCGTCTGAGCCTCAAGACCCTGCAGGCGCGCAAAGGCAAAGACCACCGCACAACCGTCGTTGTCAACGCCGCCCTCAAGTGCTTAGATGAGCACACCTGGTTGCAAATCGAACTGCAGGAGTTGAGAAGTAAACTCTTCTTTTCAGCTCATGAAACTGAGAACTGCAAAGACCTGGTTGAAAGAGAGCAGCTTATGCTCGACGTCTTGGTGAATACCAAATTGCTCAGCTGCATCGACCAGGCGGCCAATCGCGTTAGCGAAGGTATTAAGGAGTATCTCTTGCAGGCTATCACCTACACGATGGTACAGAGCACCGACGCTGATGAAAACGGCCTTCCTGATGACAGCATCATTGCTCCCCAGCTCAAATCTTTGAGCGAGGTGGTAAGCGCCGCTCAAGAAAAACTGGCTGCCAACATTTATACAGGCCAGCAAATTTTCCCAGCAAGTGCTAACCAAGATGCGGGCATTACCTCAGACAACTACGAATTTTTGGTATGCAGCAAATCGCTTGCAGCGGTTTTCGCCTTTGCAGAAAAACTGCTCAATCGCGCTACCAGCCTCGGTGAAGTGGCGGTTAACAGCTTGCCGATGTTCGGTAATCTCAGCGCCGATAACGCCAAAACACAAAAGCAATGGTTGCTTGCCTACGGCCTCACCGCTGCTACGGTAGCCGATGCGGCAAATAGCATGACGAAAGATGCTCTTTTGTCGTGTGGCGTCAACGCGTAAATTTTCAAATCAATAACAAGATGCTGGGAGCAACGGCTTCCAGCATCACAAACTTTTATATTATGAAATCAGCATCAATGTTTGATCAGATTGGTTTTCCCCAGGTTGTTGAAGTAGCAAACATCCCAGCTCTTGGCGGCGACGTAGCAGTGTATGAAGACGGCACTGTATTCAATAAACAAACCGGAACCTACTTTGCCCCGCAAAAGGACGACAGCAAGTTCTGGAACATGCGGCAAGAGTTCGACAAGCGCAACTACATCACACCTTCTGACCGCATTCTGACTGCCAACCGCGAACGTAGCGCTGCCATCAAAGGTGGCTTTTATTGCTAGCGCACAGAACACCCGGCGGCGCACAATATTGTCTATTTTTTTACTCTAAAACTTAAAAACATGAACGAGAAAAATGCTCTCAATCAGCTAGCCCTGAGTGAGGAGACAAGCCGCCTTCGGCGCGAACAATTTCAGGCCCTTGGGGATACCTTGGTCAGCTACAACCATGAGCCTTCAGTCAAAGCTGCTGTCACCTTTGGCAATCTAGCCATGTTGCTTATCAGCTCATCCAATCAGCTTGAAGACCTAATCATTCGCGAAATCGATCAGGCAAAAAGCAACATGCAGAGGATGCGTGATTTGCCAGATGACGAGCAGTGGGAATACCGCATCGCTTACACGTTGGGAGTGACTGAGGCTTTGAATAAGATCGGCTCGCTGCAAAATCAACTACGTGAGCACACTCAGACGGCTTTGCACAAAGCCTCGCTGCTCGCTCTGTCAGCTAACGGCAAGTCTGCACTACCTGCTCACAAAGCCGGTTTAGCCGATACCATTCATGCTATCGAAGAAGAAGCCAACACCAGGCAGAACAAACGCATGAAGGACATTGGTCGCTTAGGGCTAAGCATCGCTCAGGTCTTTCACAAAGACGCCCTAGAGCACGAAAGCGCTCAGCCATTGACCATTGCCTCAGTCTGTTCAACTGCTAGCGACTTAACCACTTCTTCTCTGCTCGTTGCTTTGGGCAATATCGCAACCGAACTGCTTAACAGCAAGCTGCCGGTCAAAGATGAAACGAAGGAGCAGTGGTTCACAGCTCAAGCGACAGCCTCTGGAATTATCGGCGGCCTAATCACCGAGCTTGTGCAAAAGCATGAGCCCTGGCTTGCGATTAGCTTGAACTAGCGGTTGGCCAGCAAAAGCACGACTGCAGCAGGAACCCACAAGAAGCAATAACGAAAGAAATAGTCGGAGAAATTGAAGTGAGGACATCCTCCTTTGGTTTCTCCGCTAATCTTTTTTTTGTTATTTTTCTTTTTTCACCGCACCAACTATGCGCATTAGTAGGCGTGATGGAAGGTGTTACTCTCGCTATCAATTTGTTGTAGTCAGCCAACGCCTTTTCCCACTGACGCGCACCGCTGTAAGCCCTAGCCCGAGTAACGTACAACCTTGTATTGTTCGGAACACTCTCAATTGCCGTTGTTAGATCTGCGGCAGCTAAAACGTACTTCCCTTGCGCCATGTAGCTTTTGGCCCGGCACTCATGCATACCGTCGGTGAGGCTATGATGTTCTTTCTCCAAGCGATTTATACTTTCAACACTTTCGTCAAAGCGTTTGAGGTCAAAATAAATCTCTCCCATCGAACGATAAGCGACGCTATGAGCAGCGCTATCGGCACTGACACTAACTAATTTGTAATCTGATACAGCTTGCTCTAAGTTGCCAATTGCCCGCTGAGCTTCAGCCCGGGCTAACAAGGCCCACTGATTTTTTGAATCTAGCTTGAGGGCCTTGTTCGCTAGCTCTATAGCTTCTTCGCTTTCCAAAATTTTATTGCAGTACCGAGCACGCTCTACCAGGCGAGAAGACTCAAGCTGCGACGAACTTTGCTTGGCGATTTTTACTTCTTGCCTCGTCGGCGCCTTGGCTATTGCAAGCGGCAAAGCTGCTGCGAAGACCAATCCACACACCAGAGTTGCGACAAATGACGAGCGCCTTACGAAGCCATAGTTTTTCTGAATCATGGTCTCCACGATCGCTAGATACATTATCAATATGCCAGGAAATTGATATCGCCAATTAGGGTAACACTGTCGCAGTATTTCTGCGACCTAAAAGCCCAATCGCATACAATATGCTTCTATTAATTACTTTCTGGCGACCCAATTGATACCTGCTACAACCGATCAACACGTTTTCATTCGCGATAGAGCAACGTGGGTTGGATATCTTCTAATTGGCACCTACTGCTTAGTGCTGGCTTCTATGGGACCTGTCGTGCCCTACCTGCGCGACGAGCAAAGTCTCAACTATACAATCAGTTCTTTTCACTTCAGCGCTTGGGCTTTAGGTGGTATCACCGCTGGTACCTTCGGCCATCGCGTCATTAGCAAGCTGGGCTGTTCGCGCGCCATCTGGACTTGCTGCACAGGGGTGATATTAGCGACCCTTCTCCTAATCACAGCCAAGCTGCCATTCTTTACGATTCTGTCCGGCTACATTGGTGGCACCTGCGGCAGCATGATGGGGCATTCGATCACCAGTATTATGTCGAAACGCTTCGGTCAGAAGCGCACAATTGCCATCACTGAAGCAAATATCGCAGGAAGTCTCTTTGCTCTCTGCGCCCCGCTCTTGGTTGGCCAATGTATGCGTATGGGGCTAACTTGGCGAATTGCTTTAGTGGTGCCAATTGTATTCTTCATTTTACTTTTCGCTTCCTCACGCAAAGTATTTAGCTCATTCAATGCAGCCACAAGCGGCTTTGCCACAGGATCATTGCCACTGCGCTATTGGTTTTTCTGGTTTGTCATTTGGTTCAGTGTTGCTAGTGAATGGTCAATAATCTACTGGACATCAGAGTTTCTAGAAAAGGCCAAAGGCTTAGCGCGAGAAGATGCTATTCAATCTATCAGCATCTTTTTAGTGACAATGCTTATCGGTCGCATAATCGGGCTAAAACTAGCCCGCACCTATCACGTCGGCCCGCTACTACTAACAGTGTCACTGGTCGCCCTCAGCGGTTTTCTCATATTTTGGCTTGCTCCAACCCATCTAGTTTCACTCGTTGGACTAGCCCTGACCGGTCTCGGCACTGCCAACATTTACCCACTCAGCTATTCACAAGCATTGGGCGCCGCCGAAGAGAAAGCCGGTCTGGCAGCAGCAAGAATGTCACTGAGCACTGGCACTGCAGTTTTAATCACGCCACTGCTGCTCGGAGCAATCGGCGATCATCTCGGCATCCAGAAAGCTTTTGCTGTGGTGGCCGTTTTGATGACCCTAGTGACTATTTTGCTAGCCATTGCCTGGAAGAGAAAAGCCAAATAGCCGATCTTTCCAATTATCTATAATTCTGGAGTAAAATCACTCGATATTCTAAAACAGCAAGTAGTTATCAATTTCAGCGAGTAGTTATCAATGGTTTCGGCGCAAAATCCTGTTGTCATTTTTACTGATGGTGCTTGCTCCGGCAATCCAGGACCGGGCGGTTGGGCCAGCATTGTCGCCTTACCCGATGGCACAGTGCACGAACTAGCCGGTGGCCACGATGCAACCACTAACAACCGCATGGAAATGGCCGCTACTATTCACGCTCTCGCTATGCTAGATCCAGCCAAAGAGCTTCCCATCACTCTATATACTGATTCTACCTACGTGATTAAAGGCATCACCCAGTGGATATTTGGATGGCGCAACCGCGGCTGGAAAAGCTCAGACGGTAAAGACGTCGCCAACCGCGACATGTGGGAAGAGCTTCTGCGGCAAGTGATGCGCCTCAAGCCCGTTGTGATCGACTGGAAATATGTGCGCGGCCACGCTGGTTATCCAGGAAACGAACGCTGCGACGAGATTGCAGTGTCGTACTCTAAGAAAAAGCCTGAGAAACTATATGTCGGCCCACGCGATGGCTATTTCGTCGATTTAACTCAACTACCCGCAGATGAACCTATGCCTGAACGCTCTGCTGCTAGCGCTCCGGGCTCGGCCAAACGCAGCTCATCGTCATCTTCGTCTTCGTCTTCAGGTGGCTTTAGACCTTCGTCATCTTCCGGCCCGGTGAAGACCACATATCTGAGTTATCAAAATGGCGTGGTATCACGATTCGCCACTTGGGCAGAGTGCGAGCGCCAGGTTAAGGGCCGGCCCAACGTGAAATTCAAAAAGGCCAAGTCTGCTCAAGAAGAAAGAGAAATTGTGGTCGGATGGGGTCTTGACGCTCGCTCGCTGCCAGACTAACAAACTTTTACCGAGACTGAATCGCCGAATTAGACAGATTGCTACATCTGAATGCAATAGGCTAAAATACCCCCTGGTCAAAATCAAGGGTAAGCATTGGCGGCTTCATGCATTTCACACTAAAAATAGCACTGACTTTGTCTCTGGCCCTTAGCGCCGGGCTGCAACTGACTGCCTGGGCCGATGCTACGGTCGACAATGCCATATTAGAAGCCAACAACTATCGCCGCAATCACAATTCGAGAGAGGCACTAGCAGTGCTTCAATCAGTCGAAAAGCAGGCAACCAACAATGCTGCTTTTCTAGCTGAGCGTGGCGCTGTTTATGTAGCGCTCGACCAATATGCAGCAGCAATGAAAGACTGCAACTTGGCCATCAAGCTTGACCCGAAGATTTCGGACGCCTACGACCGCAGAGCTTTTTGCTGGACAGTCTCTAATCAGTTAGACAAGGCGATTGCTGACTACACAACCGCCATTAAACTCAATCCCCTTTCACCCATGCCATATCACAATAGAGCAATCGCCTATCGCAAGCTAGGCAAGCTCAAACTGGCAAACGCCGATATGAAACATTACCTCACTCTGCGACCAGCTAGAGAAGTGCGAAATGAGGCTTCCGTGCACCATAACGCAGCACTAACCAAAGAGAAAGATGGCGACATAAAGGGGGCCATCAACTATCTAAAGTATCAGGTTCAAGACGACTCGCCGGCTTCCCTGCCACTGCATTTGGGCAAGCTCTACGCTCAGTCTGGCGACATGACCAACGGCATGAAATTTACTAACCAAGCAGTAGGCAAAGCTGACAAAGACAAAGATACATCAGTTGCCATTTCTGCAAGAATTTTTCGAGCACGGCTGCTCTGCAAGCAAAGAGACTTTAACGCGGCCATCAAAGACTGCTCAGAAGCTGCCGAATTAAGCAACAAAACAGAACCGGTCAGTGCCCTAAAAATCAAAGCGAAAGGCGAACACGCTCTGGCACTCACTCTGCGAGCAGAGTGCTACCTCGAAACGAAAAAACCTGATCTTGCCATGGCTGACGTCAACCAAGTGATTAAGCAGAATCCTGATTTAATAGTCGCCTACGAAACGCGAGGCGCCATCTACCTAGCGAGCGGCAAACAATACAAAGAAGCGATAGCCGACTATAGCAAAGTACTGAAAAACTTTCCCAATTCAGTAAAGTCAAGAATGGGACGAGCGGAGGCCTACAGCGCCACGAAGCAATACAAAGAAGCCATCAAAGACTACACCATAGCAATAGAAAAATCGCCTAGCGAAGCCAGCGATGCCTATGGCAACAGAGCGAAGATTTACCGCATTTTGCATGAAGACAAAAAGGCTGCAGCTGATTTGCTCAAAGCCCATCAAGCTAAGCCAGACTAGCTTTTGCCTATTTCTCACAAGAAAAGCAGCGCCCTTAAAAAGCCCAAGTCAAGGGATATTCTTGTGGCATCCCCTGTGATTTTGTCGGGTAAATGCGACAGATTTTTGCAACATAAATGCAGCTTGCACGATATTTGCACAGCCTTCATTTGTATCGTGCAATACTCGTCCCGTTTGATTCTTTCTCTGTTTGAGCCAAGTATCAGGCAGAGATGGGGACGCAGAATAGTGATGAAATAATGAGCTATTTGGCAAACAAAGAGCCACTGGCAGCAAAGACCAAGAAGCAAATAATTAGCGATCGCGAGACACAAGAGAAGAAGCGATCGGCGGATGTGGCCATGAAATTAATGCCGAGTCAGTGGAGCGCGAAGTAGTCAAAAGATAGCGAGACTGTCACGGGCACTAGTTAAAAATGACAATTGGGCATAATGAATCAGTACCGGCCATGGAAAGCCTCAATGTTAGACAAACAGAAAGACCAGGGCGACACTTTTACCAGCGATTATTCGCAATGAGTTGCACTTCTATAGCTTGTGGAAAGATTCAACGGCAGATGGCATAGCCGGGGCTTTTGGAGGTGTTCCAAGTCGGCCAGAAACTTCTTTAGGCGTCGGGCAAATACAACAAAGACATTTGCCAAGACTGATGAAAGAGTTTCCACAGTTAGCCAAAGAGGGCGAAATCACAGACCCAGTGAAGGCCGTACTGGACAAGCACAAGGTGCCATGGCTTGTTGCTGCTTATCTGGCCGATGGTATTAGGACTTTGGAAGTACAAAAACAACCGGTAACAAATCAAGCACTGCTGCTCTTATACAACCCAGGCGGGAAAGAGCATTTAAACAATGTAAGTACGCAAATAAAACTTATAAAAGCTAAGTATCCTGAGATTTAGAGCTTTTCTTGGCGATTCTCTGTTTTATTATATCGATCAGCAATACTGAAGCACCACCAGCAAGAAGACCAGCGATAGCCATCTCCAGATGTTCTTTGTTCAATATTGCACGAGCTTCGGAAACGTCGGTAACACCTTGAAGAATATGTGATTCATCAAAGAGCCAGGCTGTGAGAGAGCCTGTTGCAACAAAAACAACGACAAGGGTGCAGCGATAGAGAAACTGATTCATAGACGAAAGTATAAGGCACTGGGATAGCGAATCTGTCACCTGGTGCGAAGCGATTCAGCAAAGTTTTTCTAGGTAAGCGTTTCAAAAAAAAGGAATTAGTTTTTTGGACGTCTGAGGAAGCCGAAAACAGGCTGCTAGTAATGAAAAATTTTCGGCTGTTATTCTCAGTCATTGAATAAGTATAGCGAGGGGGAAAGCGGGCGAGATGGAGGGGATTGGGTACCCCAAATACTGGTTTAGAAATAAATGACAACTGGTGAGTGGTAAGGTAGGAAGGTCCTAGAAAATGCGAAAGCCCTGAGAGCCTGCGGCAAGCTTGATCTCGGGGCTTTCGTTATTAAATTGGGAATGAAACATAGTAAACGGTATCAGACACTCCGCCTGGTGGGGCTTTTGGGTGTTTTTAGTAATACTCTTTACAATATTGCGAAAAGCTACGAAAAGCAGGGTAGCGCTAGCTTTGTCACATCTTTGAAACCGTTGAAAAATGAACTGATTGCTGAGCTGGGACGCTTACGGGCATTACAGCAATCATTTGCATCTGTCATTTAGTCACACAACTGGCTACCAGAGCCTGTGAAAGCCGAGATTGTTGATTCCTATCCTTTCTCCCAAATAAACCGAGCAACCCCAAAACCTTTACCAGTGAACCAACCTGTGACTTTCCATCAATGCAATTCAGCATTATGGATTGGTTTCGCTTGCAATATTTCGGGATGGATAGGGCCTTTCAACAAACCAAGGAAACACAACATGAAACGAACAATAAGATACGGACTGACTGGGCTAGCCTTAGCTCTCTCATGTCTACTGTCTGTTCCTGCATTTGCCGCTGACTTCACTGGCAATTGTGCAGACGCTCAAGACCCATCACATTTCGACGGCAACGGCAATGCCGATATTACAGACAGTAGTT